>JAZQVO010000031.1:0-87206 GCA_045631905.1 Bacteroidaceae bacterium | reverse complement strand
CAAGCCATTTTTCTTACCTGACGCTCAAACAGTCCTCCACTTTTCCCAAAAATACTGACGCTCGTTTTTCTAAAAGCTTTAATGCGCATCAATGAACAACCTCATGATTATAAAGAAGGTATTTACAAACAAAGGTAATCTCCAAAAAAGACACCGGCACCGTAAAAAGCAGAGCACAGCTCCGTTAATTATTAGGAGAAAGCGAGGACATGCAGAGCGAGGTGTGCCGTTATATTTTCCCCTTAACGCAACACCGAGCGAGTTCCGGAGCACCTAATAATTAACGACAAGAGCGGAGCGACAAGTAACAGCCGACTGAGGAACGTTGCTTGCAACTTGCGAACAAAGGCGGTTACGACTGCTTTTTCTCGCGTGCCGGGCGTTTGATTCTTTGCGCGACAAAGAACATAAAAATCTTGTTTTATAGTGAGAATAACCGAGGAACAACACGAGGAGTTAAAAGAAAAAATATTGTTTTTTCGAGATTTCTCGTCGCTGTCGCTCCATCGAAAAGAGACGTTTTTTACGTACTTTCTGTGCCGACAGAAAGTACCAAAGACCTCTGCGCATCAATGAACAACCTTATGATTATAAAGCAAATTATAAGCAAAGGTAATCTCCAAAAAAGACACAGGCACCGTTAAAAGCCGGGCGTTTGGTTCTTTACGCGACAAAGAACATATAAAATTTTGCTTTATAGTGAGAACAACCGGGGAACAACACCGAGATGTTAAAAGACTGGTTTATTTCCTCGGTCGGTTATAACACAAATAAGAGAGGTTGCCGTGGCAACCTCTCTTATTTGTGTATATTTCTATTGAAATATTATCTCTGTGATGCAGAGTAAACAATGCTCAAAGCCCATGCTTTACGAAGTTCCATTTTAACGTCGGTGATAATACCCATCTCGGTATTAGTATCGGCTTTAATAGAAATCTTCATGAAAGGCTTATCGCGCTCCGCCAAGCTCTCGCGCTCGTCCTGTACATATTCGCGTATGTGCGATACATCGGCAAATTTATCGTTGAGCTGAATACGGCTCGCAGAACCCAACTTTGCGCGATAATCGCGTGTGGGCTTACCTATGTAAATGTTAGACACCAAAGACTTGCGCTCGAGTTTCTCCAACTCGGTACCCTGAGGAATCTTGAACTCTACTTTCAGCTCAACTTCACGCATTGATGTTACAATCATGAAGAAGAAGAGGATAGAGAATATCAAGTCGGGCAATGACGAGGTATTCAACTCAGGCATTTCTGCCTTATTTTTTTTTCCGAACTTACTCATAGTGATTACTGATTATACTTACGGGGTTCAGCCTCCGATATCATGGTTTTATAGTACATACGACAAGCAAATTGCTGGTCTTCGTTACACTCATCAAACGGACGTCCAAAAGTTTTTCTTGCCAACTCGTCGCGCAACTCGTTATAGGCTCCGTACAACTCGTTCTCTACTTGGAAGTAGGTATCGTAGTTTGTGGCACGGTCGGTCTGCAACGAAATTACGTGCTTGCTGGTAACCATCTGTACTCCGAAGGGATCGGGCAACTTTTCAGCATGCTTCTCGGGATAGTCGGCACGGTTTTCGGGGTTGGCAATAAACTCTTTTGCCAAAGCACGCAACTCTGTAACAGGAATAACGAAAGGAGTTTTCTCTCCCTGTGTGATAAGAATCTCGTTATTCATGTTTACATTAACCACCAAACTGTTACGTTTGCGAATCTTAGGGGGATCCTGCAACTGTGTTTCGTCGGGTGGCTGAGGCAAGCGTACCTGCAAACCGCGGTCGGTATCCATTGAAGTGGTTACCAAGAAGAAGATGAGCAAGATGAACGAGATGTCGGCCGTTGAACTGGCGTTAAGTCCCGGAACTTTTCTTTTACCCATTATAATTACGCTTTTACTCTATTAAACATTTTAAACACGCCGGCAAGGCTCAATATTGCAGAAACCAACGACACTGCCAAAAGAACATATTGTACATAGATGCACACGTCGCTGATTATAAGAGGAGTTTTCTCCTCAAAAACCTTACCGTTGCTGAGTATAGGCTCGTCAGAAGCCATAAAGTATGCTACTACAAAAAGAGCGATCAATATTGCTATTGATACAATGCTCTTTATTGCGCCTTTGGGGTCATTTGCCAGCTCGGTGAAGAACTGCATCACACCGAACACAGCTACACAGATGGTACCTATTACCATCAATGCATACATCCAATACATCAAAAGGTCGGTGTAAAGTGGCGAATTTGCTACCTTACCGCCGGTAACCGTTTCAACGTTGTCATAACCTACAGCGTAGAACATCACAAGCACAATGGCTGTAATTACCAAAAGGCCGTAGAATACGTATGACGACAATTTGTTAGTTATTTCAGCTTTCATAATTTATAATATTTAGAGCTGTAAATTACTTTTTATTAAGGTTGTACTTTGTAAGCAAGTCGAGAAGAACGATTGAAGAGTCTTCCATGTCGGCTGTAAGAGCCTCAATCTTTGCAAGAATGTAGTTGTAGAATATCTGCAAGATAAGAGCTACAACGATACCGTAGATTGTAGTAATCAAGGCCACTTTCATACCACCGGCAACGATAGTCGGAGAAATATCACCTGCACGCTGAATCTCGTCGAATGACATAACCATACCGATCACAGTACCCAAGAATCCGAGTGAAGGAGCCATGGCGATGAAGAGAGTAATCCATGAGCAACCGTTCTCCAAAAGACCGCTCTGTACGCTACCGTAAGAAACTACTGAACGCTCAACAGTGTCCAAGCCCTCATCGATGCGGAGCAAGCCCTGATAGCAGATAGCTGCAACGGGACCGGCTGTGTTACGGCAGATGTTTTTTGCTTTCTCAACGTCCTTAGCCTCCAAAGCCGCAGCAATTGCCTCCATCAACTTCTTGGTATTTACTTGAGCCAAGCTGAGGTAGATGATACGCTCGATACAGAAAGCCAAACCGATAACCATGGCAATGGCAACCAAAGACATGAAGGCAGCGTCACCCTCGATAAACTTTGTTTTCAATACTTTGTGAAAACCCTCCTGCTCAGCCTCCTCAACAACGGCGGGAGCCTCCTCGGCAGGTGTAGTCTCCTCTACGGGAGCAACCTCCTCGGTAGCAGTTGAATCACTTACTTCTGTTGTAACAGGAGTAGCTTCCTCCTGTGCATAAACCATTTGGGTACCGAATGTGAACATACCCAACATTGCAACAATTGCAAAAAGCTTTTTCATTGTGTGTAATTTTTAGAATTGATATTTTAAGTTAATTATTTCCCTAAATACTGCGGAAAGAGGGGGATTCGAACCCCCGATACGCTTTTGACGTATACACGCTTTCCAGGCGTGCCTCTTCAACCACTCGAGCATCTTTCCAAGCATTTAAACGCCTGTTTGGCGTGCAAGGTACGAAAAAAATCATAATCCCGGCACTATTTCACGGCAAAAGTAATTTTTTTTTTCGAATCGGTAAACATTTATAAAAAAACATTTTGCATAAAGAGCAAAAAAGTTGCAACAAGGCACTTTTTTAACACTTTTACACATATAAAACGGATTATTAGGGATAAAATTATATTTCATATTAATTTATTGGTTAAATTTGCGTTTAACATATATCGCAACAACTCAAATGCAGAAGAAAAAGGGGATATTAACACAGATTGCCGATGCCATGAACCCGTATGCCTGGGTTATGGAAGCAAGGAACAGAGCGTTCGATTGCGGACGTTTGGAGAGCAAGCTGTTCGGCCTGCCTGTTATTTGCGTGGGTAACATCACGGTAGGTGGTACCGGCAAGACACCGCACACCGAGTATCTCATCAAACTATTGAGAAAGAGCGAGAAGGTTGCCGTTTTAAGCCGTGGTTACGGCCGAAAAAGCCATGGTTACTTTAAAGCCGATGCCGATAGCACCATGAGCCTGATAGGCGATGAGCCGTACCAGATAAAAGAGAAATTCCCCGACGTAACGGTTGCTGTGTGCGAGAAACGAGTGACAGGGGTGGAAAACCTTCTCAAAGAAGAAGAAAAGCCCACGGCCATAGTGCTCGACGATGCTTTTCAGCACCGCTACATAAAAGCGGGGTTGTATATTCTGCTCATCGACATCAACCGCCCCATCTGGAACGATTGTGTTATCCCCTTCGGGCGATTAAGAGAGCGCGAAGAGGGAGCAAGGCGTGCCGACGTTGTTATTATGACAAAGTGCTCCCCCTCTATCACCGAGGAGCAGATGAACAACTGCAAAGCACTGCTGAAAACAAAAGCCGAGACACCTGTGTTTTTCTCTACGGTGGTATATGGCAAGCCCTACCCACTGCTCCCGGGAGCCGAGGAGGTAAAAAGCATGCAAGGCACCGAGATTCTGCTTGTTGCAGGCATAGCCAACCCCTCACCGCTCAAAAAAGAGCTCGAGGCAAGAGGTGCCAGGGTAACGCTCAAAAAATTTGCCGACCACCACAACTTCACCGCTGACGATATTGCCGACATCGCAAGCGAACATGCCAAATTAGGTGGTAACAAACTTATAATAACCACCGAAAAAGATGCCACAAGACTACGGCAAGCACAGTTGCCACAAAGCATAAAGGAGAACACCCACATTATGCCTATTGAGATAAAAATACTTGATAATAAAGAAAATATGTTTAACCAAATAATTTTAGATTATGTTACAGAAAATAGAAGAAACAGCTAAATTCTTGAAATCGAAGATGACAACAGCACCCGAGACTGCTATAATCTTAGGTACAGGCCTCGGCAGCCTTGTCAATGAGATAACAGAGAAATACGAGATAAAGTACGAGGATATACCCAACTTTCCTCTTTCAACAGTAGAGGGACACTCTGGCAAGCTCATCTTCGGCAAGCTTGGCAACAAGGATATTATGGCGATGCAGGGCCGTTTCCACTTTTACGAGGGATACTCGATGAAGGAGGTAACCTTCCCCGTGCGTGTTATGCGCGAGCTCGGCATTAAAACCCTTTTCGTTTCGAACGCGGCAGGTGGCATGAACCCCGACTTTATCATCGGCGACCTCATGATTATCAACGACCACATCAACATGTTCCCCGAACACCCCTTGCGTGGTAAAAATATCCCCTACGGCGACCGTTTCCCCGACATGAGCAAGACCTACAGCCCCGAACTTATTGCTCTTGCAAAAGAGATTGCACAGGAGAAAGGTATCCGCGTGGTAGAGGGTGTTTACCTCGGCACACAAGGCCCCACTTTTGAGACACCCGCCGAGTACAGAATGTTCCACCGCATGGGTGGCGACGCTGTGGGCATGTCCACCGTGCCCGAGGTTATTGTTGCACGTCACTGCGGTATAAAGGTTTTCGGCATCTCTGTAATAACCGACCTCGGCGTTGAAGGTATTGTTGTTGAGGTGAGCCACGAGGAGGTTCAGAAAGCGGCCGACGAGGCACAACCCCGCATGACAACAATCTTCCGCGAGATAATAAACAGAGCATAAAAGATAAAGATACATATGAACACAAACAAACGAACCGAAATAGCCACCCTCGGCGAGTTCGGCTTGATAGAACACCTTACAACCGGCATCACCCCCTCCAACAAAGAGACTGTGTTGGGGGTGGGCGATGATGCCGCAGTACTCTCGTTTGACAAGGACGAAGAGGTGCTACTCTCTACCGACCTGCTCATGGAGGGTATAAACTTCGACCTCACATACTTTCCCCTGAAACATTTGGGTTACAAGGCTGCCATGGCAAGCTTTTCGGACATCTACGCGATGAACGGAACACCCAAACAGATAACCGTCTCGCTTGCTGTGAGCAAAAAAATATGTATAGAGGACCTCGAAGACTTTTACGAGGGTTTAAAGCTGGCATGCACCCAACAGGGGGTGGATATTGTGGGTGGCGACACATCGGCCTCGCTAACCGGCCTTGCAATAAGCATCACCGTGGTGGGTACAGCACCCAAGGGCACAGCCGTGCGACGTAACGGTGCCAAGGAGACCGACCTTATATGCGTAACAGGCAACCTCGGAGCGGCCTACATGGGACTTCAACTGCTTGAACGTGAAAAGATTGCCACACAGGGCAAGGATATACAACCCGACTTTTCGGGCAAAGAGTATATACTCGAACGCCAGCTCAAGCCCGAGGCCCGAAAAGACATCATAGAGAAGTTACGCGAGGAGAATATAAGACCTACCGCAATGATGGATATATCGGACGGCTTGTCTTCGGAGCTCATGCACATATGCAAGCAGAGCAAGGCCGGCTGTCGCATCTACGAGGAGCGTATCCCCATAGATTACCAAACAGCCATCATGGCCGAGGAGCTGAACCTTAACGTAACTACTTGTGCGCTAAATGGTGGTGAGGATTACGAGCTTCTCTTCACCGTGCCCATAGCCGACCACGAGAAGGTTGCAAGCATGAAAGATGTTCATGTGATAGGTTATATCGTGGGCGAGAACATGGGTAACGCCCTCATCACACGCGACGGCGTGGAGATGGAGCTGAAGGCGCAAGGCTGGGTGAAGAACGAAAAGTAAACAGCGATGTTCCTGCACCACATCATACAGGCAATCTTTGTATTGACAGGCACGACAGCGCTCCTTGCATCGTTGCTCGACTGGGATTGGTTTTTTACCGCCCGTAACGCTCAATTTGCGGTAAAACGCTTCGGGCGCACCAAGAGCAGAATAATTTATGGCACAGCAGGGTTGTTGATTATCGTTTCGGCTGTCTTTTTCTATTACAAGATAAAAGATATGTAATTACGACAAAAAAACGCGGTTAAAAACCGCGTTTTTTTTGTCGTATTTATACTTAGGGGAGATAAGCAACCTACTTTGTTCCCACTATCTTGGTTTCGGGGAGCTCACTGTTTCGTTTGTTCACCTTCTCGACCAACGATGCCGCCAAGGCCATAAAGGCCTGCCCGTCGGGAGTATTTTGTTTCAAGGCTATGGGAATACCCTCATCGCCGCTCTCACAAATACTCTGCACAAGGGGTATCTGACCAATAAGCGGAATATTAAAAGCGTCGGCCATGCGTTTACCGCCATCTTTACCAAAGATGTAATATTTATTCTCGGGCAACTCGGCAGGTGTAAACCATGCCATGTTCTCAACTACACCAAGAATGGGCACACCAACCTTCTCGTTTATAAACATATTGACACCCTTTATTGCGGCGGCCAAGGATACCTCCTGCGGTGTTGTTACAACCACAGCTCCTGTGAGTGCAAGAGATTGCACTATGGTGAGGTGTATATCGCTTGTTCCGGGAGGGAGGTCGATGAGAAAATAGTCGAGCTCTCCCCAGTTTGCATCGGCTATAAGCTGTTTGAGGGCGTTGCTTGCCATGCTTCCGCGCCACAGGATAGCCTGCTCAGGGTCTACAAAGAAACCTATCGACAAAATCTTGACACCAAATTTTTCAACAGGCATTATGAGGTCGCGACCGTCGATGTGCTCGCTGTAAGGACGCTCGTCTTCCACGCTGAACATCTTGGGTATAGAGGGGCCGAATATGTCGGCATCGAGCAGGCCCACTTTGTAGCCCAGACGTGCAAGAGCAATAGCGAGGTTGGCCGACACCGTAGACTTGCCTACACCACCCTTTCCCGACGATATTGCTATCACGTTCTTTACCTGAGGAAGGAACTTGCCAACCTCGGGACGTGCCGCCTGACGCGACACCACCGTTATATTACCAACAATCTCCACCTCTTTACCCACATAGGTGAGTATGGCGGCCTCGGCCGACTTTACTACCGAACGTATGAAAGGGTCGGTTGGTTTGTCGAAGATGAGTGAGAACGATACCTTGTTGCCTTCGATGCGTATATTGTCATCGACCATCTCGGCCTCGACAAGGTTCTTTCCGTTACCCGGATAACGCACCTTTGAAAGCGCGTCGAGTATCAGTTTAGGATATAATGCCATATTTTTTTATATTTCAAAATCAACATCGGCACGCAACTCGCGCACCTCTTTGCAATAGGCCGCAACCTCCATGTGTGCAGGGTGCACCTTGTAACGCTCCATAGCCTCTCTGTCGTCGAAAAGCGACACAAGCACAGCATCATAGGCGGTGGCAGAGGGGGCATTATTTACACCTACCTCCATGGAACGAATTTCGGGTACCACACCCGCAAGAGCCTCTAAATGCTCTTTCATATACTGCGCATGCTGTACGCGACTTTTTCCCTTGGCACCCTCTACAAAGCGCCACATAACAATATGTTTAAGCATAGTAACTTTTATTTATTCTGCAAGAATTAACGAGACGGCAATTTATTTACTTGTCTGTAAACCACTGCGTTTGCTACGGTTGTAGCTACGATACTCGTCGAGCTCAATCTCAATATCCGGCTCCACAAAAGTATCTTTCCCGCCCAAGCCGAACGATATATATTTAATGGTTATACCACGTTCGAGCCACTGCGATTCGTAATAGGTCTTTATCGACAATATATCGCTCACCTCCTCTTGTGCATATATATCGTTTATGCAACTAACAACCGGCAGATTGTTTACCTCGGTAACATATTTGGTGTATGTAAACATGAAGTTGCTGTCGGTTTTGAGGTGTATCACAGCGTCGGGTGCCAATATTCGGCTGTATCGTTGCAGGAAAAGCGACGATGTAAGACGCTTTGTGAACTTCTTCATCTGTGGGTCGGGGAAGGTGAGCCAAATTTCACTTACCTCGCCCTGAGCAAAAAAATGGTCGATAACCTCTATCGTGGTGCGCAAAAAGCCCACATTGCCGAGGTTGTTGTTAAGTGCATCGGTGGCACCTGTCCACATGCGTGCACCTTTTATATCAACCCCTATGAAGTTTTTGTCGGGGAAACGGCGTGCAAGAGCCACAGTGTACTCGCCACGTCCGCAACCGAGCTCAAGAACGATGGGGTTATCGTTTTTAAAGAAGTCCTTGCCCCACTTGCCTTTCATCTCAAAAGGCTTGGCATCGGCTACCGAGTAGTGATGCTCCACCACATTGGGATATTGCGCCATGTCGGCAAATTTCTTCAATTTTCCTTTACCCATATTAGATGGTATTTAAATTCTATATAATGCGTTGATAATCTTTATTATGCACATTCTTCTTTTTTATCGCCCTCAACTGTTGCTTCGTATTCTGCTTTTACATCGTCGTAGAAACGGGCTACCGAAAGAGAGAGATAAGGAGATACCCAAATGAATGCCAAACCAAGTGTGAGAACACACAAGAAACTCCAACCTATAAACGTGAGATGCAACCAGAAGAGCTCCGATTTGTGTCCCTTCATCATTGCCATACTGCGTTCGATGGCCTCATTGTAGGAGAGCGAGGGTTCATCGTGCAAAATATATGGTACCATAGAGTATGAGTAGGCCTTTATTATGCCCGGGATAATTAACAACAATGTCCAAAAGTATATATAAAGATACATCAGCAGATATGTACCTATCATACGTTTGTAGTCGTTGAAACCTTTGAACAGGTCGTTTGTATCGACCTCTTTGACACCACGCATCTTCTCGAGCAAGGATACATTGTAGGAATACGACACAGGAATTACAAGCAATATGCTCACTATACCGCATGCTGATATTGTGGTATCGATACCCGATGCCACCATGTATATTACGTTAAAAACAAATGTCTGCAACAATATAGGTTTCCAACTGCCACACAAGCAGTCCCAAGCTGTGTTTCTATAAAATTTCGCACTCTTCATTCTCGACAGGTCTATTAAATATTAAATATCAAGCACAGTTACCCAGCCATAAGTGTCGGGCTCGTCGCCATACTGTATTGCACGCAACTTGTTATATAGCTTGGTGCAAACAGGGCCGGGCTTGCCATCTTTCGAGAAGACATAGGACTTGCCTGTCTCGAGGTCGTCGATGCGCTCGATGGGCGAAATTACTGCCGCCGTACCACAAGCTCCTGCCTCTTCGAAGGTGGTCAGCTCCTCCTCGGGTATAGGGCGTATCTCTATCTTCATGCCCATATCTTTTGCTATCTGTTGCAGACTGCGGTTTGTGATAGAGGGGAGGATTGATGTTGAAAGCGGTGTTACATAAGTGTTATCCTTTATACCTATGAAGTTGGCCGCGCCACACTCGTCGATATATTTTTTCTCGCGTGCATCGAGATAGAACTCACACGAATAGCCCATGTCGTGTGCCATTTTGTTGGCACGAAGGCTTGCCGCATAGTTTCCGCCCACTTTGTACTTGCCTGTACCAAGAGGGGCTGAGCGGTCGTACTCACGAATAATTACATAGGGGTTGGTAGAGAAGCCACCTTTAAAATAGGGGCCTACGGGCGTTACGAAGATTATGAAAAGATACTCCGACGCAGGGTGTACGCCTACTTGGGCACTTGTACCTATGAGCAGAGGACGTATATACAACGATGCACCGCTCTCGTAAGGGGGTATATAATCTTTGTTAAGTTCTACAACTTTTGTAACCATCTCGCGGAAAAGTTCCACACTCACATGGGGCATGAGAATACCGTCGCAGGTGTTCTGCAAACGCTCGGCGTTGGCTTCGAGACGGAAAATTCTCACTTTGCCATCTTTACCGCGGAAGGCTTTCAAGCCCTCGAAAGCCTCCTGACCATAGTGCAGGCAGGTTGCGGCCATGTGCATATTTATGTGCTCCGAAGAGCTTACCTCTATCTCGCCCCAAGCTCCGTCGCGATAGTAGCAACGTACGTTGTAATCGGTCTTTCTGTATCCGAAACCGATGTTAGCCCAATCTAAATTTTTCATATTATATCTGTTTTTATTATCAACAACAAAGAACCGGCTACATTCGCACGAGTATAGCCTGCCTTATAATTGGTTGGTTACCACAGCAACCAAATGTATGCAAAGATAAACATATTTAATAAGAAGGCGTTTAAATTTCCAAAAAAATATTTTCTTATAAAAGATGATAGCTTCGCCGTTTTTTATTCAGGGAGGTTCGATTCGCTGTTAATGCTTTCGAGAACCGCCTTCACCTCTTCGTCTATGCAATAGAGCTTGCTTCGACATGTTTTTATAAGTTCGCCGGCCTCTTTAAGCAACAACGAGAGGTTGTCTATATCAACTTTACCACTCTGAATTTCGTTCATTATCTCCTCGAGGCGCTCTATCGCCTGTGTATATTTTATTTCCATAATCAGATATTATTTTCTATTTTGGCAACCACGCTTTCGAAAGCACCGTCGGCAAGTTGTGTCAGCACCTTGTCGCCCGGAGAGAGCTCGTTTGCCGAGCGCACAACCTTGCCGTTTACCGTTGTAAGGCTGTATCCCAGAGCCAATATGCGTGCCGGCGATGCCGAATCGACACGTTGTTGCATTATATCGAGTTTATGATGCTCCTTCTGCATGCAGAGAGTCGTGTAGAGGGGCAACCCCTGCAATAACGCAGAAAAACGTCTCTTGTGTCCCTCTAATATATCGGTGGCAGTGGTTGCAAGGTTGCGACCCGCCGTCTCCACAAAAGAGGCCTGCTCGGCAAAAGCATGTATCAGAAGTTCGGCGGCGGCAGTAGGGGTTTTTACCCTTGTATGAGCCACCACATCAAGCACCGTATCGTCACGCTGATGTCCTATGCCTGTTATTATGGGCAACGGAAACTGCGCACAATTATTGGCAAGGTCGTATGTGTCGAAACAACTGAGGTCGCTTGTGGCACCACCGCCACGAATAATAACCACCACGTCCCAAAAATCTATATTTTCGGCTATTCTGTCGAGTGCCGATATTATGCCTTGCTCCACCTTTGCCCCTTGCATGGGTGCCTGAAAAAGCCCCGTGTAAAACTTAAAGCCGTAAGGGTTGCACGCCAGCTGATCGCAAAAATCGCCATACCCCGCGGCAAACGATGATGATATCACTGCCACCTTGCGGGGAAGAACGGGGAACGACAGCTCTTTATTGAGGTCTATCACACCCTCTTGTGTGAGGCGGTTTATCACAAGTTGTCGTTGCCTTGCTACCTCGCCCAACGTATATGAGGGCTCAATATCGCACACCTCCAACGAAAAGCCGTATAATTCGTGAAACACCACCTTGACCTGCAAAAGCACCTTCAACCCCACGTCGAAACGACGACCTGTCTGCTCCTGAAAATAGGGTTTGAGCAAAGAGTATATGCGGGCCCAAATTGTTCCGCGAGCCTTAGCTACAAGGTCGTTACGTCCTTCGAGACGCTCAACAAGTTCTATATAACAATGCCCGGCCGAGGTCTCGCGCACCTCGCTCAACTCGCCCACCACCCAGCAAGGCATAGGAAAACCGCTCTCCACGGTTTGGCGCACAAGGTTGTTGAGCGAAAAGAGCGACAAAGGTTCCATCTCACTCATATTCATTCTTTTATCCATTGATTTATACCGCGTTGCGATGCGATGAAAGCACCGCCGACGATTGCGTTATCGCTATAAAAAACAGCCGACTGCCCCGGCGTTATTGCCGAAACCTTTTCGAGGAGATGCACCAGATAGAGGTTCTCGGCAACCTGCACAGGGGGCTCGCAAGGCACAGGGCGACTGCGATAACGCACTCGCACCACAAGCCCCTCGGAGGGGACATCTCCCACCCACTCTGGGGTGTTGATGAGCATATAAGAGGCCTGCAACATCTCCTCACTACCCAGCATCACAGTGTTTTTAGGTGCATTTATTTTAAGTACATAAGCAGGGTAGCCTAAGGCTATGCCAAGCCCTTTGCGTTGCCCGATGGTGTAGAAGGGGAAACCTGCGTGCTTACCCAAAAAACGACCTTCGCTATCGACAAACGAGCCTCCGGCATAACGAGCATCGATGTCGGGCACCTTTGCACGCAAAAAATCGCGATAGTCGCCGGGGATAAAGCACACCTCCATACTCTCGCCACCACTTGCCACCTTTTCGAAGCCTTTACTGCGAAGATATTCCACAACATCGCTCTTCTCGCACTCACCCAAGGGGAGCAACAACCTTTTCAGCTGGCTCTGTGTGAGACGCCACAAAAAATAGCTTTGATCCTTACGGCTATCGTCACCCGTACATATATGAATATTGCCGTTTATGGTTTTCAACTTGACATAGTGACCTGTGGATATATATGTGCAACCAAGTTTGTCGGCCCACTCCTCTAAGAGGCGAAATTTTATCGACGGGTTGCAATTTACGCATGGGTTAGGGGTAAAGCCCTGTAAGTAATCGTCGATAAAAGGGCGCACCACCGCCTCTTCAAACTCCTCGCGCACGTCGGCCACATGATGGGGGATACCCAAGCTACGGGCAAGAGAGACCGCATCTTCGACCGCTTTTAACGAGGCTTCGCACGTAACAAGGGTAAGCCCCTCGACACGATACCCCTGCGAGAGCAAAATACTGCACACCGCGGTGCTGTCTATGCCACCACTCATACCTACAAGTACACTTTTATCGACCGACATAATTATTTTACTTTTTGCAATTATTTTTTATGTTTTTTCTTTATCTTCGCGGTATAAACCACGTTTTAAAAACGTGTCGCGGTTGCCACGAAACTTAATGTGTGTTTCACCCGCCAACACAAAGATAGCAACAACGAGCGAGAAACATGAAGTTTACTTCAATGTTTTTTACAGCAAGTGCATAACATCTTCGAGGATTACCTCAAAAAAACTATTTTTGTACATTAAAAGCTTTTCGACACCGAAAAGATGAACCGTTGATAATAAAAACAGATAAAAATATGAACGAGAAAACAAACAGAAAAGTTCCAACCGAGCTCGGAACCGAAAAGGTGAGCCGTCTGCTTGTGCAGTATGCCGTCCCGGCAATTATTGCCCAGACAGCAGCATCGCTCTATAACATGATAGACAGCATATTCATTGGGCAAGGTGTGGGACCGCTGGCAATATCGGGCTTGGCCGTAACTTTCCCTTTTATGAACCTTTCGGCAGCCTTCGGTGCCATGGTTGGCCTTGGAGGTGCCACACAGCTCTCGGTCAAGCTAGGGCAACGCGACTACGACTCGGCTAAACTTATTCTTGGAAACATCGCAACCCTCAACGCCATAGTAGGAACACTGTTTGCAACAATATCGTTGCTCTTCCTCGACGAAATTCTATACTTCTTCGGGGCAAGTGAGGCTACACTGCCCTACGCACGCGACTTTATGCAGGTTATTCTGCTGGGTAACATCATAACCCACCTCTATTTTGGTATAAACGCCGCGTTACGCGCTTCGGGGCACCCCAAGCAAGCGATGATAGCCACCATAATAACGGTGGTTGCCAACATCATACTTGCCCCCATCTTTATTTATGTTTTCAAATGGGGGATAAGAGGAGCCGCCCTTGCTACAATAATCGCACAATGCACCACCCTCTTCTGGCAGATACGTCTGCTCAGCAACCCCAACGAGCTACTCCACTTGCAACGCGGTATATACGGGCTAAAAAAACACATAGTAAAGTCGATACTAAGCATCGGATTATCACCGTTTTTCATAAACTCGGCGGCCTGTCTGGTGGTTATTATGGTGAACAAGGGGTTGAGAAGCTACGGCGATAATGGTGACATCTCCATAGCATCGTATGGTATTGCAAACCGCGTAGCCTTCATCTTTGTGATGATTGTGCTTGGCCTCACGCAAGGCATGCAACCTATTGTAGGCTACAATTACGGAGCAAGGTTGCACAAACGTGTAAGCGAAGCCTTCAAGCTCACATGTATCTGCGCCAGCGTTGTTATGATTATCGGGTTTATTTTGAACGAATTTATGCCCGAAATTATCGCCCGAGCATTTACCACCGATGCAACACTTATAGCCGGCTCGGCAAAGGCCATGCGCATAATGTCGCTTGTGATGCCGTTGATAGGTTTCCAGATGGTAACCACCAACTTCTTCCAGAGCATAGGCATGGTTAAAAAATCGATATTCCTATCGCTCACAAGACAGATGCTCTTTCTTATTCCATTATTGGTTATTCTGCCACACTTTTATGGAGAGGACGGTGTGTGGTACAGCATGCCTATATCCGACTTTGTGGCGGCACTGCTCACTACTATAATGCTTAAAATACAGTTTAACAGCTGGAAGAAAAACGGAGTAATTTAAAAATACAATAAACAGAGATTACCATGGAAAAGTTCATAATCACAATCGGCCGACAAATTGGCAGCGGAGGTAAAATTATAGCAGAAAAACTTGGACAGAAACTCAATATACCCATATACGACAAGAAATTACTGGAGAAAGCGGCAAAGGACAGCGGGCTCGACACCACGGTATTTGAAAATGCCGACGAGCAAGAGTCGAACAGCTTCTTAGGCGGTGTATTCAGCATACACGGTTCTTTGTCCAATTTTCTTTCGGGCAACGGCAGTTGCATGGAGAGCGACCAGTTGTTCCAGATTCAGAGCGAGGCCATAAGAGATATTGCAGGCCGTGAATCGTGCATAATAATCGGCCGATGCGCCGAATATGTGTTGCGCGAATATCCCAACATGGTGAGCATCTTTGTTACCGCCGACAGCAACGAACGCATTAAACGCATAGCCCACAAAGAGATGGTGGACGAGACGCGCGCCCGTGAACTCATGGAAAAAGGCGACAAGAAACGTCGCTCATACCACGACTATTATGCCACGGGCCCTTGGGGCGACTCGGCAACATACGACCTTTGCATAAACTCGTCGCGCTTGGGCATCGACGCAACCGTAGACTATATATACGAGTATATAAAGAGACGTTTCGAGAGATGAAGAGAATAGGCTTGCTCAGCGACACGCACAGCTGGTGGGACGACAAGTACCTTATTCACTTTAACGACTGCGACGAGATTTGGCATGCAGGAGACATAGGCTCGATGCGCATAATAGAGCAACTCGAAACACATTGCCCTGTGAGAGCCGTGTGCGGTAACATAGATGGTACCGAGGTGAGACAAAGATTCAAAGAGGTTGCAAGGTTCAAGATTGAGGGGTGCAACGTGCTCATGAAACACATAGGAGGCTACCCCGGACACTACGACGCCTCTATCCGTCGGGCTATATACAGCGAGAAGCCACAGTTGTTTATTTCGGGGCACTCACATATTCTTAAAATAATGCACGACCGGCTCATAGGTTGCCTGCACATAAACCCCGGAGCGGCCGGCAAGCAGGGGTGGCAACAGGTGCGCACACTTGTTAAATTTACTATTGACGGGTGTAACTTTAAAGATGTGGAGGTGATAGAACTACATGAACGATAGTAATAAAAAAGGTAGCACTGCTACCTTTTTTTATTTATCTGCTCCTAAGCGGGAACAGCCTTAAAAGCATCATAGACTACTGTTTATACACCTTTTCGCCACCTACAAGATATATACCTCGGGGCAGATTATCCAAAGCCTCGGAGCGCAAAACCTGCTCCTTGACGCGCACACCTGAGAGAGTGTAGACATCGACAAACTCACGAGCCTCGGCAACAACATCATCGACCGAGGTTGTAGAGAGGGGCGATTTTGCATATATCATCACATTCTTCTGACCGGCCGAATAACAGCTGAAACGCGGTGCACTTGGGTTGTATTTTATATACTTCTTTGCAAAGCTACCCTGCGCCTCGATAACAGCAGAATTATCGCTACCGATAGTGACAACCCAGCTCGAAGCCTCGTTTAGCGTTGCAAGAGAGTGCAGGTAATTACTACTGCTCGACACCGATGCAAGATACAACCCCTCCTCGTTAAAGGCAAAGGAGCCATCGACCACACCCTCTTCGAGTACAAATTTAGATGTTCCGTCGGGGTAGGAAACTATGGTGTTGTCCGAAACCTTCACACCATCTATATTAAGACGATAATTCTTGTTCTGAGCACCCATGGTGTAGTCGGTGTAAACAAATATTATAGAGTCGCCGGGAGTGAGCAGTGTGGCATCTGTAACCAACGTAAACTTGTCGCCTGTGAAGTTGCCATCGTTGCCCACGCTACCACCTGTGTTATCACCACCTGTACCGCCACCTGTGTTGTCATCGTCACCCGTGTTGTCATCGTCGGCCTTGGTCGATGCAAGGACCACATTCTTCACCTGCCATGTACCAGCCTTTGTTGATGTTCCTGTGTATTTAAAAGCTATCGTTACACCCGACTTACCCATAAACTCGACAGGGATAGCAACATCACCGGTCGAAGAGAAAGCCCAGTCGGTACTATTCTCTTTTATACCAAAATCTATTGCAACCCATGTCGCAGCCTCAACATCGCCTGCATAATTATCGCTTATGAGTAATTGATTACGCTCGGCGAGTTTGCCCGTTTGGTTATACTTGGCTACATAGTCGAAAGAGATAACCGCGCTACCCGACTCAGAAAAATCTATGCTTTTCGACACGAGCCAGCTCTCGGCATCATGGTTTGTGTTCGACTCATACGATGTTACACGTGCACAACCATACTTAATAACCCATGGATACTCGCCCACTGTTTCAACGGGCACAAAACTTCCAAAATCGGAAGAGAAGGCCTCCATGATGTGAACATCACCTTCGACAGACGGAACATCGCCACCGCCTATGATTGCTCCGTCGAGGTTAAAGGCATAATTAACAGAATCGCCCCACACATACTCGGCAAGTTGCGGATAGTCGATATAGGGGTTGCGATTACCCTGAATTTCGTAAACAGCATTATTGCGGTTAATCTCCTTTTGGCTTACAGGGTCCTGTCTGTGCCATTTAAGCAAAAGCTCCACAGCCCAGGGTTTTAATGTGGGATAGGTGCTGTTTTCATAGTTCATCCAAGTATACTTGAACGAAAGGTCCTGATAACATGTGAACATATACATGTATGTACGCGCAAAGTCGCCCTTGTACTCGTCGCAAGGCTCAAAAGCACTCACACTGCTACCGTTAATGGTTGCTTTGCCCACATAAGTTACACCATTATTCCACGTCTCCGTTTCGAGCTCGGCAAGAGGGAAATTACCCTTACGGCTGTTAGCGGCCTGGTCAGAGGGGTTAAGGTGGTGAAGGTCGCAATATGCGTCGTTCTTGGTACTACCCCACCAACTCTTGGGTAGGCTGTGTTCTATATTCATCTCACTGATGGCGTCGCCTTTACTACCAAAATAGCGCACCGTGGGCGAATACATATCATATACTTGATTGTTTTCGGGATTACGGTCGGTTGAATAGAACGCTCCCCATGTAGAAGCAGAACCCGAGCCGTAAGAGATGCGGGTATGATTCTTTATCAGGTTGTATAGCGCGGTTTTAAGTGTTTCACCACCTTTTACCCCATCGACAGATGTATAATAATCTTTTTGTGCAACAGAGGTAAAGACACATAGTTGCACCAGCAAAAGAAAGAGTAAAAATTTCTTCATAATACCTTCTAATTATAATTATTCCCCAAAAGATTAAACCTGCTCGTTAAAGAACATACAAAAATATGTTTTTATTTCGAATAGAGCCTCCATTTAAAATATATTTATATCTTTGCGAGTAAAATTTCGTCGAAAAGGATATTAAATCCTTGATTTTTGCATATATACTGCATTCGACGTTTTATTACATAAAATTAAGAACATAAAAATTAATCCAAAAACTCACTATTATGGACATGGAAAATGAGAAACTTTTCAGCGAGTTCTCGCCTGTTACTGCTGAGACATGGAAGGAAAAAATTGTAGAGGACCTCAAAGGGGCCGACTACGACAAAAAGATGATATGGAGAACCCAAGAGGGGTTCAATGTCAATCCCTTCTACCGCAAAGAAGATATTAAACAAGGTGTTGCCGATGCTATGCCCGGACAATTTCCCTATACCAGAGGCAACAGAACCGACAATATATGGCTTGTGAGAACAGAGCTCACAACCGAAGAGCCCGAAAAGGCAAACAGCAAAGCTCTTAAATTGATAAAAGAGGGTGTTACATCGCTCGGGTTCAAGGTAAAAGGCAGTATGGTGTCGGCCGACTTTATTGCAACACTGCTCAAAGAGATTGATGCCACAGGTATAGAGCTAAATTTCGATGTCTGCATTAAGCGTGCAGCGGAATTTGCAAGCCTGCTTACAGCCTACTTCAAGGCACAAGGCTACAACTTGGCGAGCCTCAAAGGTTCTATAAATTGCGACCCCATAGGCCGAGAGTTGTGCAAGGGAACAAACATCGATATATACACCGATATTATAAAAGGTGTTGCCGAAGCCACAAAGGAGCTCCCCGCCTACCGTTGCATGGCGGTAAACAGCCACCTGCTTTGCGACAGCGGTGCATACATAACCCAAGAGCTCGGTTATGCTCTTGCATGGGGTAACGAATATCTGGCTACCGCAACAGAGGCAGGTATAGACGGCTCCTATGTGGCAAGAAAGATTAAGTTCAACATGGGAATATCGAGCAACTTCTTCATGGAGATTGCAAAGTTCCGCGCCGCACGCATGCTTTGGGCCAAGATAGCCGAACAGTACACAAGCGACAAGGAGGCATGCAAAATGATAATACATGCCGAAACAACATCGTTCAACCTCACACTCTTCGATGCGTATGTAAACATGTTGCGCACACAGACCGAGGCCATGAGCGCGGCCATAGCGGGTGTGGAGTCGATTACCGTGAAAACCTACGACTCGGTTTACGAAACACCCACCGACTTTGCTGAAAGAATCGCTAAAAACCAACAACTTATATTGAAGCACGAAAGCCACCTCGACTTTGTGGCCGACCCCGCAGGTGGCTCATACTACGTAGAGAGCCTCACCGCCTCCATCGCCGCCGAAGCATGGAAAATATTCCTCGAGATAGAGAAAGAGGGCGGTTTCCGCAAGGCTGTGCAAGACGGCAAGATTAAAGAGCGCGCCGAGGAGGCCGGCAACGAGCGACGCACCGCTCTTGCCCGTCGCAAGGAGATACTGCTCGGAACAAACCAATACCCCAACTTCAACGAGTTGTCGGAGGGTAAAAAGGCAAAAGAGAGCTCTTGCGCATGCGGAACAGAGGAGTGTGGCGGTTTGAAGCCTCAACGATTGGGCGAGGAGTTCGAGCAGTTGCGTCTGAGCACAGAAGCAAGTGGCAAACGCCCCAAAGCATTCATGCTCACCATAGGTAACCTTGCCATGCGTCAGGCAAGAGCACAGTTCTCTTGCAACTTCCTTGCTACGGCCGGTTACGAGGTTATCGACAACTTAGGCTTCAAGAGTGTCGAGGAGGGTGTGAAAGCAGCCTTAGAGGCAAAAGCCGACATTGTGGTTATATGTTCGAGCGACGACGAGTATGCCGAATATGCAATACCCGCATACGAGGCACTCAAAGAGAAGGTTATTTTCATTGTAGCCGGTGCACCTGCTTGCAGCGAAGAGCTCAAAAAAGCCGGTATCGAGAATTTCATTCACGTGAGAGTAAACGTATTAGAGACCTTAAAAGCTCTAAATGCAAAATTGGGCATTTAACACAACGAAGCTATGAGAAAAGATTTCAGCAATATAGATATTTTTGCGGCACAAGAGAAAACAAGCAACAAAGAGACCGCAAACAACACATGGGAAACAGCCGAACAGATTAAGGTGAAGCCCATATACACAGCCGACGACCTCAAAGAGATGGAGCACCTCGATTATGCGGCAGGCCTCCCTCCCTTCCTTCGTGGCCCCTACTCCATGATGTACACCTTCCGCCCATGGACCATCAGACAGTATGCAGGTTTTTCAACCGCCGAGGAGAGCAACGCCTTCTACCGTCGCAACCTTGCGTCGGGACAAAAAGGCCTCTCGGTAGCATTCGACCTACCCACACACCGCGGATACAACCCCGACAACGAACGTGTTGTGGGCGATGTGGGCAAAGCCGGTGTATCAATCTGTTGCATGGAGAACATGGAGCAACTTTTCGATGGTATACCCCTTAATAAGATGTCGGTTTCAATGACCATGAACGGTGCTGTCTTGCCCGTGCTCGCCTTCTACATAAACGCTGCGCTCGAACAGGGAGCCAAGCTCGAAGAGATGGCCGGCACCATACAAAACGACATTCTTAAAGAGTTCATGGTGCGCAACACCTACATCTACCCCCCTGCATTCTCAATGCGCATAATAAGCGACATCTTTGCATACACATCGCAGAAGATGCCCAAATTCAACTCAATATCAATATCGGGTTATCACATGCAGGAGGCCGGCGCTTCGGCCGACATCGAACTTGCATACACCCTTGCCGACGGCTTGGAATATGTTCGTGCAGGTGTAGAGGCCGGTATCGACATCGACGCTTTTGCACCTCGTCTGTCGTTCTTCTGGGGCATAGGCATGAACCCCTTCATGGAGATAGCCAAAATGCGTGCGGCACGTATGCTGTGGGCAAAGATCATAAAGCAGTTCAACCCCAAGAACCCCAAATCGATGGCTCTGCGCACACACTGCCAGACATCGGGTTGGTCGCTTACCGAGCAAGACCCCTTCAACAACGTTGGACGCACCGTCATTGAGGCTATGAGCGCAGCCATGGGACATACACAATCGTTACACACAAACGCGCTCGACGAGGCCATAGCCCTGCCTACCGATTTTTCGGCACGTATCGCGCGTAACACACAGATATACTTGCAGGAAGAGACAAACATATGCAAGGTTATCGACCCGTGGGGAGGTTCATACTACATAGAGAGCCTCACAAAAGAGATTGCCGAAAAGGCTTGGAAACTCATTCAAGAGATTGAGGAGCTTGGAGGCATGGCAAAAGCTATCGAGACAGGTATCCCCAAGATGCGCATCGAGGAGGCAGCGGCACGCACACAGGCTCGCATAGACAGCGGTAAACAGATTATTGTAGGTACCAACGCCTATTGCCTCGACGAAGAGGAACCCATAGACATTCTCGAAATTGACAACACCGCAGTGCGCAAAGAGCAGTTGGAGGCTATTGAGCGCAACCGCGCAAACCGTGACGAAGAGGCTGTGAAAGAGGCTCTCGACAAGATAACAGAGTGCGCAAGAAGCGGTGAAGGCAACCTGCTTGAGATGGCTGTTGAGGCCGCTGGCAAACGTGCCACTTTGGGAGAAATTTCAGATGCTTGCGAAGCAGTAGCAGGCCGATATAAAGCTATAATAAGAACAATTTCAGGCGTGTATTCATCAGAGAGCAAAGACGACGAGACCTTCAAGGAGGCTTGCCGACTGACCGAAGAGTTTGCAAAGAGAGAGGGACGTCGTCCCCGAGTTATGATAGCCAAGATGGGCCAGGACGGACACGACCGCGGAGCAAAGGTTGTTGCAACGGGATATGCCGACTGCGGTTTTGACGTGGACATGGGCATGCTGTTCCAAACACCCGCCGAGGTAGCCAAACAGGCAGTTGAGAACGATGTTCATGCAGTTGGCGTGTCGTCGCTTGCGGCAGGACACAAGACACTTGTTCCACAGCTCATCGAAGAGCTCGCAAAGCTCGGTCGCGAAGACATCATGGTCTTTGCAGGAGGTGTCATACCTGCACAAGACTACGACTTCCTGTACCGTGCCGGCGTGATAGGCATCTTCGGCCCCGGAACAAGCGTTGCAAAAGCCGCCTGCGAGCTCATGAACATATTTCTCGACAAGGAGTAATTAAAAGAGAGAAAGAGAAAAAATAATGATAGTATGTATTGCAGAGAAACCATCGGTAGCCAAAGAGATAGCCGATGTGTTAGGAGCGAAGAACAAGCACGATGGTTTCTACGAAGGCAACGGCTACCAAGTAACATGGACATTCGGCCATCTTTGCACACTCAAAGAGCCGGCCGACTATACCCCGATGTGGCAAAGGTGGAGCCTCGGCAGTTTGCCGATGGTTCCACCCCGCTTCGGTATAAAGCTCATTGCCGACAAGGGCATTGAAAAACAGTTCTCCATCATAGAAAAACTAATGCAAAACGCCGACAGCATAATAAACTGCGGTGATGCAGGCCAGGAGGGAGAGCTCATTCAACGCTGGGTAATACAAAAAGCACAAGCCAAATGCCCTGTTAAACGCTTGTGGGTATCGTCGCTCACCGAAGAGGCCATAAAAGAGGGGTTCGGCACGCTCAAAGACCAAGAGGAGTACAAGCCCCTTTACGAGGCCGGGCTTTCACGCGCCATAGGCGACTGGTTGCTTGGCATGAACGCCACAAGGCTCTACACTTTGAAATATGGAAAGAACAGGCAGGTTCTCTCCATAGGACGTGTGCAGACACCGACACTTGCACTCGTGGTTAAACGCCACTTTGAGATAGTAAATTTCGTGCCCAAGCAATACTGGGAACTAAAAACCACATACCGCAACACCGTATTTAACGCCTCTAAGGGTAAGTTCGAGAGCATGGAGGAGGCACAAAAGGCACTCGAAAACATTACAGGACAACCCTTTACCGTTACCGATATTACAGCAAAGAACGGCACCGAGTTGCCACCACGTTTATATGACCTGACATCGTTACAGGTCGATTGCAACAAGAAATTCGGGCTCTCGGCCGACGTAACCCTGCAAACCATACAGTCGCTCTACGAGAAGAAACTCACCACTTACCCCCGTGTAGATACCACATACCTGAGCGATGACATCTACCCCAAATGCGAGAATATTCTCAAAGGGCTACGCGACTACCAACCACTTACGGCACCACTACTTGGCAAGCCATTAATAAAATCGAAAAAGGTGTTCGACAACAAAAAAGTTACCGACCACCATGCAATAATCCCCACGGGAGTATACCCCCAGGGGCTGAGCGACATAGAAAAAAAGGTGTACAACCTCATAGCAACCCACTTTATAGCGGTCTTTTACCCCGACTGCAAATTCCGCACCACAACAGTTATGGGCGAGAGTGCCGAGGTACCCTTCAAAGCCACAGGAAAAGAGATTATCACCCCGGGGTGGCGAGTGGTTTTTGCCAACGAAAGCACCGATGAAAAGGAGGAAAAAGAGAAGATTCTGCCCAAGTTTGAAAAAGGAGAGAGCGGTGAGCACACCCCCGACCTTGCCGAAAAATGGACCTCTCCCCCCAAGCCTTACACAGAGGCCACGTTGCTACGCGCGATGGAGACGGCCGGCAAGCTGGTGGAGAACGAGGAGTTGCGCGACGCCATGAAAGAGAACGGTATAGGCCGACCCTCTACACGTGCCAACATAATAGAGACACTCTTCAAGCGCGGTTACATGCGTCGCGAAAAGAAGAACATAGTGGCTACCCCCACAGGCATTGAACTTATAGGCATAATAAAGAACGAGTTACTAAAAAGTGCCGAGCTCACAGGACAGTGGGAGAAGAAACTGCGCGACATAGAAAAAAGAGAATACGAAGCCAAGACCTTCATAGAAGAGCTTAAAACCATGCTCAATGAGATTGTTGTCAGCGTGTTAAGCGACAACAACAAGATGGTTAATGTTGAAAAAATGGGGTGACCACATAATATTTTGGCAAAAAATCGGTTATAATTCTACTATGACTGATAAGATGATAAAAATACTCACATACATAACAGCACTGCTTGCCTTTGTGGCAGTAATATCGTGTGGCAGCGAAAAGGCCATAAAAAAGGGTGACCAATATGCTGCCATAAACGAATACCACGAGGCTGCAAGAGAGTATAAAAAGGCATACCGCAAAATTCCACCCAAAGAGAAGAAAAGGCGTGCCGAGGTGGCATGGAAACTTGGAGAGTGCTACCGCAAAAGCAACAACGCTGTGAGAGCCGTGGGTGCCTACATGAACGCGGTGCGCTACAAATACCCCGACTCACTTGCTTTGCGACACCTCGCCGATGCTCAGCTCGAAAAGGGCGACTACAAAGCTGCACAAAAGAGCTACGAAGCGTTTTTGGAGCTCAACAAAGATGACAGGCTGGCACAGGTAGGCCTGCAAGCAGCCAAGCAATCGCTCGAATGGAAGAAAAACCACACACGTTACATCGTGAAGAGAGCAAAGGAGCTCAACGGGCAAAGAAGCGATTACTGCCCCATGTATGTGGGAAAAGACACCACCATGATAGTCATCACCTCGACACGCAAAGATGCCAAGGGCGATGACCTCAGCGGGGTGACAGGGCAAAAATTTGCCGATATTTTTCTCACCCGCCGCGACGACAAAGGTAAGTGGCAAAAGACCGAGATTATAGAGAGCGACATCAACAGCAACCACGAAGATGGTGCTTGTGCCTTTACCCCCGACGGGCGCACAATGTACTTTACACGTTGCATAACCGACAACCAATACCCACGCTTTGCCGAGATTTACAGCAGTACACGAAGCGACGCATCGTGGAGCGGAGTAAAAAAGGTAGAAATTTCGAGCGACACGCTATCCTCGTTTGCACACCCTGCAGTCTCCCACGACGGAGAGTGGCTCTACTTTACTTCGGACATGGCAGGTGGCTACGGCGGTTTCGACCTATGGCGTTACTACATAGGCACATCGCGGGCAAAAGCCGGCATAGTGGAGAACCTAGGCAACGCCATAAACACCGAGGGCGATGAGCAGTTTCCGGCATTTGGCCCAAAAGGGGAGCTCTTTTTCTCCTCCGATGGTTACCCCGGCATGGGAGGGCTCGACATATACAGCGCTATACAGAAAAACGACTCGGTGTGGGAGATAAGCAACCTCATGGCACCCATCAACTCAAACGGCGACGATTTTGGCATAACCTTTGCCCCCGGCCTCTACCGCGGTTACTTCTCTTCGAACAGAGGCGATGCACGCGGTTGGGACCACATTTATTCGTTCCTGCTACCCGAAACGGTTCACACCTTGTATGGCTGGATATATGAAAAAGATGGTTACGAGCTACCCGAAGGTGTTATTCACATGGTGGGAAAAGATGGCACAAACACCAGCTTTGGAGTAATGAAAGATGGTTCGTACTCGGTGCGCGTGACACCGGGCGTGAAATATGTGCTCTTAGGCACATGCAAAGGCTACCTCAACACCATGCAGGAGCTTTCGACCGATAACAGCGAAGGAACGGTAAAATATCAGATTGATTTTGCCTTGCCATCAATAACAAGACCGGTGCTCATAGACAACATATTCTATGAGTTCGATAAGGCAACACTCACAAAAGAGTCGGAGGCCTCTCTCGACGAGCTTGTGGAGTTGCTGAACCTGAACCCGAATGTGACAATAGAGCTGAGCTCGCACTGCGACTACAAGGGTCGGGACGAGTATAACCAACGCCTCTCGCAGGCTCGTGCCGAGTCGGTAGTAAATTACCTCATAGACAAAGGTATAGAGAAGGAGCGTCTCACCGCAAAAGGGTATGGAGAGAAGAGCCCAAAGATTGTTCACAAGAAACTTACCGAGAGATACCCGTTCCTCAAAGAGAACGATGTTCTTACCGAAGAATTTATAAATAGCTTGGAGAGCGAGGAGGAGAGAGAGATGTGCAACCAACTGAACCGTCGCACAGAGTTCCAAGTGCTTCGCACGACATACAAGCTCTATAAATAGTAGCGCAAGGGGAAGCTCTATGTATGCCCCTTGCAGGCAGAGGACTACTTTACAACCTTGTCGCTGTTTTTACGAGCAAAGTCGGCCCAACTGCTGTACTTTTTACCCTCGACGGGGTTGTTACGTTGCAGATAGTGACAGAAGGCGGCTCCGAGAGCATCGGTAGCGTCCATGAAGCGTGGCATCTCGTCGGCCCTGATATTCAACATGCGACGCAACATCTCGGCAACCTGTTGCTTCGATGCAGAGCCGTTACCCGTAATTGCCATTTTAATCTTCAACGGAGCATATTCGTGTATGGGAACATCGCGACTTATAGCCGCGGCGATTGCAACACCTTGCGCACGACCCAATTTAAGCATACTCTGAACATTCTTTCCAAAAAAAGGAGCCTCGATGGCAAGCTCGTCGGGCAAGAAGGATTTTATAAGCCCTTGCACACGAGTAAAAATCTCGCCCAGCTTTATATAGCTGTCGTGACACTTGCGCAGGTCGATAACCCCCATGGCGATGAGCCTCGCACGGTTACCATTCACGCCTATAAAAGCATAACCCATGATATTGGTGCCCGGGTCAATGCCCATAATCACTCTGTCGTCGGCAGGAGTAACTGTTTCCATATCAAAATCCAAGATATCTCATCAACCCCTTGCAACCCCTCTCTATCTCGTCGTAGGTTTTCGAGAAATTACCATGATACCAAGGGTCCGATATGTCGGCACCCGAAAGAGAAAGAGGCTCGCCCGAGCCCTTATAGTTCTCAAAATCGAGCAATTTCCACACCTTGCCACAGCCAAGAGGCATGTTGCGCATATTGCGCAAATTATACTCCTCCATAACAATTATCATGTCGAAAAGCGTAAAATCCTCGGCTGTTATGCGACGTGCACGTTTGCCTGCACACGATATTCCGTGACGGGCAAGCTCCCTCTCGGCAGGAGGGTAGACAGCGTTGCCAATCTCCTCGCAACTCGTTGCGGCCGACTCAATATGCAACATTGCCGAGGCATTAAAAGCCTCGGCTATATCTTTCATTATAAATTCTGCCATGGGAGAACGACATATGTTCCCATGACACACAAAAAGTATCTTTTTCATTCGTCGAGAAAAGAGGCATCGAAGGTGAGCGGGAGAAGGGCTTTTATGCCATCTTCCACCACATAGCACCTCTTTGTGCCAAACAATATTATCTTTATCTTTTTATCGAAACGTTTTTCGGTCTCCAAAATAACCTGACGACAGGCACCACATGGAGGTATGGGCATCGCAAGCTCGCCGTTTGCGGTGCGGGCCGCTATGGCAAGTGTGAGAACGGCTTTGTCGGGGTAGTGGGAATTTGCCCAAAATATTGTTGTGCGCTCGGCACAAATACCCGACGGGTATGCGGCATTCTCTTGATTGCTACCGTTTACTATCACACCGCCCTCGAGCAAAACCGCCGCACCCACATTAAAACCCGAATATACTGCATAACTGTTCGCTGTTGCTTCGCGTGCCGAATCGACAACTTTTTTATCCTCGTGCGACAACTCCTCATATGTGCACACCTTAACTTTGGTCTGCAAAATCATCTCTTCCATACTTTCACTTTTTTTGTTTCAACATTATTACCACAAGGCACAACGCCTTGCAATAACAACAAATATGTAACACAAATGATTTTATTTACTGCGAAGATAAGCAAATAGTTGCTCAAAAGCAATTTATTCACTTATTTTGTATCACAAACAAAAAATAAATAACCATGAGATTTTTTTACATCGTATTATTTATATCGACTATTCTTTTAACAGGTTGCGCCACAGGCAAAAACAGTGTAACTAAAACGGCAGGCACAATAACTTCGCCACACGACAGCTACGAAAGCTACATACAGACATACTACCCCATAGCTGTGGAGCAGATGGTAAAATACAAGATACCGGCAAGTATCACGCTGGCACAGGGGCTGTTGGAGTCAGGAGCAGGGAAGAGCAAACTCGCACGTAGTTCGAACAACCATTTTGGCATAAAAGCCGATAACAGCTGGAAGGGTAAACGCACATCGTCCATGGACAACGGGCACATGTGCTATTTTAGAAAATATGACAACGTGCGCGACTCATACGAGGACCACTCAAAATTTCTTGCGCACCGTAAAAGATACGAACAACTCTTCGACCTCGACAAAAACGACTACAAAGGCTGGGCAAAAGGGTTGAAAAAGGCAGGTTATGCCGAGGACAAGGCATACCCCACCAAGTTGATAAGCATCATAGAGCGATACAGGCTCGACCGATACGACCGCTACACCATGAAGGATATAAAGAAACAGAGCGGTGTAGCCATGGAGACCTATGAAAAGAACAGCAGAACCATCTACCGTGCCAACGGCTTGTTGTATGTTGTCGGGCAGACAGGCGATACCTTCAAATCACTCGGCAAGGAGCTTGGCATATCGAAACGCAAACTCATAGAATACAACGACCTGTACGAAGATTACAATATTAAGGCCGAAGATATTATCTACATAGAGAAGAAGAACAAAAAAACAACAAAACAGTTCCCCACACACACCGTTAAGGAGGGGGAGAGCCTGCACATGATATCTCAAATATATGGGATAAGGCTCGATAATTTATACAAAAAGAACTCGTGGATAGAGAGCAAAGGGATAGAAGTTGGCGACATCATAAAACTACGCTAAATAGAGCAAAGTGTGGTTTCAAGTTTTTATAAGCAGACAATTTTGAACATAAAGAACAGCCAAGCTACCGGTTTCTACAAAAATTTTTATTTAAACACTTGAACAACTTTTAAAAATATTGATTTGTTTTATAGATATTTACACTTTTTTTGTAACTTTGCCAAGTTTCCCTACTTCACATAGGACACAATTAAGAAATAAATAAAAAATCAATAAACAGACACAGACATGAATTTTATTAATTTTTTCAAAGCACTGTTAATTGGTGCAACGGTTGTACTTGTTTCGGGCCAGGCTATGGCACAAGAGGTAAAAACCGACACCATACGCGAATCGCGTCTGAGTAGTCTTGCAAGCGCACTTGGAGATTCCACAGAGATTGTCGTTGCCGACAACGCCACACTTAATGGCGATAATTGGTTTGTCTCTTTTGGCGCAGGTATAAACACCATTGTTGCCGAAGGTAACAACAAAGTAAACAACGCTTGGGACCGCAGAAGAGCCCGTGTGAACATTACTGTCGGTAATTGGTTCAACCACTATTTTGGTTTGAGAGCACAGCTCGGTGTCGGCAAGGTAAGTGCCTACTATTTGGCCGGTGCAATATACGGCAAGCATCTTAACGACTTCAACTACGATCCAGGAACTATGCAGTATATAATTGAAAAAGACGGTCTTGCATGGTTCCGCAGGAAATTCACATACATGGATTTGAGCGTAGCAGCCATGACCGACGTAGTTAAATGGTTCGACAAAGAGAGCAAGTGGGGTATCCAACTATATGCCGGCCCTACCATGACATACTCTTTCGAAAAGCAGGGCTTCGGTCACAACACCACACTTGGTTTAAAGACCGGCGCACAAGTAGACTACAAGATTGCTAAAAGATGGTCTGTCATGGCCGACTTGCAGGCAAACTTCCTCAACGAGTCGTTCGACGGCGTTGAAGGAGGTGAGGGCGAGAACCACTACCGCAAGCTCGACTTTCTGGGTGCCGCAACCGTTGGTTTGACCTACCACTTTGGCAAGCCCTCTAATATCAAGCTAAATGTGCCTGTTCTCTACCAAGACACATATATACCCCAGCCTGTAAAGATTAAAGAGATTCAAACACCTGCAAAAGAGGTTATAGCACCTGTCGTGGTTCGTTTCTTCATCGACAAATCATATATAGAGAAAGGACAGAAACCCCAAATCGACCTTGTTGCCGACTACTTGAAAAACAACGAGAACGCCAAGGTGAACCTTTCGGGTTATGCCGACAAAGAGACCGCTTACCCCGAGTACAACATGCGACTCAGTGAACGAAGAGTAAAATCGGTGAAAAAATACCTCATGGAGCAATGTGGTATTGCAGAGAACCGCATCGAGACAAACGCAAAGGGTGATACCGAGCGTGTATACGACGAAGATTTCCGTTGGAACCGTGTAGTTGTGATGACTATCATTGAAGAATAAACAAGAATAAATATAAGGAGAAGATGAAAAAGCTTACAATATTATCTCTTATACTTGTGGCAAGTCTTTCGGCTTTTGCACAGGAAAAACGTGTAGTTACCTCTACAAAAACAGAAACAGTGAGTGTAGACTACAAGACAAAATACAAATCGTCGTTCTTCGACAATCTCTACCTGCAAGGCTCTTTCGGTGGTACCATGTTGGTGGGCGAGGACGATGCCGACCTCTCGTTTGGCAACCGTGTTAAACCCGGCTTTGCCCTCACTATTGGTAAAAAAATTACCCCCATATTCGGTGCAAGAATAAGCATCGAAGGTAACAAGTTGCTTGGCTGGAACGATGGTATAGGTGGTTCGTACCCCAACTATCAGACCGACCCTCGCAAAGATTACCTCGACTCAAAAGGTGTAGATACAAGCAACGGTTACGACCAGAACATAAAATACTACTCTTTGAGTGCCGACTTTATGATTGACCTCTTGAACGCCTTTTCAAACGAGAAACGTTTCGACAGAAAGTGGGAGCTCGACGCTTATGTAGGTGTTGGAGCCGTAACAACAATAGAGAGAAAAGGTATTGTGGACCGCACACTCTTCGCTGCACGCGGTGGTGTATCGACCACATACAACATCTCTAAACACTTTGGAATAAACCTCGACCTGGGTGGAACTTTGGTGGGTTCTTCGTTCGACGGACACACATCGAGCAACGACTTCGATGGTATCTGCTCGGCAAAGCTCGGTCTCAAATGGAAGTTCGGCAAACAAGGTTTCAAAAAGACCTACGTAATATCGGAGAGCCAATATGCGGCACTCAACAACATGATTGTAGCCGTTCATACCGAGCAGATGGAGAAGGGCCAGCCCGAAGAGAAAGTGGTTGTGTTGCCTGCACCCATGGACAAGATTCTTGTACCTTTCGTAGTGTTCTACGACGGCAAAGACACATTCAACCAGGAGTTGCAGATGGTAAACATCTCGAACATTGCCACAATGCTGAAAAACAACCCCGAATACAAAATGGACATCGTGGGTAACACAAAGGCAACAAAGGTTGAGATTGCAGAAAGCCGTGCAAACAAAGTTAAGAATATCTTAATTGAGCGTTACGCCATAGACGCCGACCGCCTTACTGTAAAAACAGAGGAGATGGGCGACAACAACCAAACAGTACACTTTATAAACAAATAACAGCCACAAGGTTGTACACATAAAAAGAGCAGGCTTTGCAAAGCCTGCTCTTTTTATATTATATTATATGAATCACCTCTGTTATCTACCACCCTTTTCAAGTTCCTGGGGAATGCGGAACGCCGTATATAGCTGAATGAGCGAACCGATAAACATTGCTACAATCCACTCGTTACGCACATGGGTGAACATGAGTATGCCGGCAACCACGAAAGCCAAGGCACCCAACATCTGTTGAACAACCAAACGGCGCAATGTTACAGAACCACCCTTTACACGGCCAAGAAACTGGGTGACAGCCAACAACAGCGAAGCCCCGAGGAAGAGGTACGACGCTTCGGAAGGAAACGCAAACTTACCCACAGCACCGCAAAACAGAGCCACCCAACTACCTATATATAATACATTTAAAATTTTCATAAATTAATCCTCTATAATAAACACCTCTTCGTTCTCTTTGTGCATGCCATACTTCTCACGCGCAACTTTTTCTGTAATCTCCAAGTCGCGATGCAACTCGTTGAACTTATATTTAAGTTCCTCACACTCGGCCCTCAAAGCCTCATTCTCGGCTTTCAACTCGGCTATCTGATGCTGATTCTGAACATGCTTTATGAGATTGTTCTCGTCGAAAAAAACAATAATCAACAAAAAAGTAACCGTCACAAAGATATATTTATGAGCTCGTATCCAATTTATAAAAGAACCTATACTATCGTTCATACCTTTCGCAAATAAAATTTAATCATTACAAAGATAGTTACAAACGAGCGAAATAATAACAAGCCTTGCTTGATTATTTTACAGCGAGTGCAGAAAATCTTCGAGGTTTACCTCAAAGATAGTGACAAACGAGCGAAAATTCAACAAGTGAGTGAGTATAAATTCGTTTATACAGAAAAACAGACAAAAAAGTATTCGGGCAAACCCTCTGCGTAATTGTGCAGTTTCTCTTTTTGCCGATACAAAAACTTTTCGTCTTTCAACTATTTATAGTTTTTTTATTTTGTATTACTGCCCGTTTGGGTTATTTTTGCACTATATAAAGAAAGAATACATGGAAAACTATATTGTATCGGCGCGTAAATACCGCCCCGACACGTTCGAGACCGTGGTGGCACAAAAGGCGCTGACAACAACACTTAAAAACGCTATTCAAAGTGGCAAGTTGGCGCATGCCTATCTCTTTTGTGGTCCGCGCGGTGTGGGCAAAACAACTTGTGCCAGAATTTTTGCAAAAACCATAAACTGCTTGAACCCACACGAGAATGGTGAGCCGTGTAACGAGTGCGAGTCGTGCCGTTCATTCAACGAGCAACGTTCATTCTCCATATATGAACTTGACGCGGCCAGCAACAACTCGGTCGACGATATACGCTCGCTTAACGAACAGGTGCGCATACCGCCACAAATTGGAAAATACAAGGTTTATATAATTGACGAGGTCCACATGCTGTCGCAAGCGGCCTTCAACGCCTTTTTGAAGACCTTGGAGGAGCCACCCGCACATGCAATATTCATTCTTGCAACAACCGAGAAACACAAGATTATACCCACCATACTCTCGCGCTGCCAAATTTATGACTTCAGCAGAATAGAGACTGCCGACATCGTGTCACACCTGGAAAGCATCGCAAACAAAGAGGGTATAAACAACGAATATGACGCTTTGCGCATAATAGCACAAAAGTCGGACGGTTGCATGCGCGACGCACTCTCACTGTTCGACCAGATGGTAAGTTTCACGCAGGGCGACCTCACCTACTCAAAGGTGATAGAAAGCCTCAACGTGCTCGACTATGAATACTACTTCCGCCTGACCGACCACATGCTCGCCGGCGAAACAGCACAGATGTTGATGCTTTTCAACGACATACTTTGCAAAGGTTTCGAGGGTAACATATTCATAGAGGGTATAGCGTCACACATGAGAGACCTCCTTGTAAACGGTGACCCCATCACAGCCCCACTCTTTGAGGGTAGCGACGAGTTGCGCAAGAGATACATAGAGCAAGCCTCGCGCTGTACACCAAAGATGCTATTCAGAGCCATCAAACTATGCAGTAATTGTGAGGTTAATTACAGAACGAGCCGTAACAAACGCCTGCTTGCCGAGCTCACCCTCATACAACTCTCGCAGCTGACAACAACCGACGAGAGCGAAGATGGTGGGCGTGGCCCAAAGATTTTAAAACCCATATTCAACAAAGAAGAGAAAAGCGCACCCGTAAACGTGGCAACCGCCACAATACCCAAGCCTGCCAACCGCAGGCCCGAAGGGGCGCAACCCGTTGCAACCACACAGCAGACAAGCGCAAACAAGCCCGTTATCGATGAAGAGAAGAGAACGGAGACTCCGGCACAACGACCTATAATGCAGGGGCGTCCCGACTCCATGAAACAAACAGGCAACACGCCACGCACTATCGGCGGTATGTTTCAAAGGTCGAGAACCACAATAGAGAGCGCCCCCAAACAGGCAACGACACAAGAGCCGGAAAGAGCTGACACGCAAGCAGAGGCTCCCGTAAACAACATAAGCAACGAGATGCTTGTGAATGCATGGACCTCGTTTGCTCTGCAACTACCCGAAAGCGAGAGAGCACTTGCCGACCGCATGAAGATTATCGCACCTCACATGTGCGACAAGGTAACATTTGAAATATCGGTGGACAACCGCATAGTCGAAGAGATGTTCGAACAGCAATCGCACCGCATCGCAACAGGCATAAGCCGATACCTTAACGGCACCATGTTAAAGATGAAGATAAAAGTTAATGAAGTTGCTGTGCAAAAACATGTCTACGACCGAACAAAGCAGTATGAGATTCTTGCCGAAAAGAATAAAATCATAGAAAAACTGCGACAAGGGCTAAACCTTGAACTTGCATAAGGAGAAGCAAAAAGATATAGTCTATCTTATATCAGCGGTGAAATTTTCACCGCTGATATAATTTATACACAACAAGTTAAACATCTGATCACAAGACAACCTTCCACCTGTTTAAACCTATACGCCACTCTCCCGCGCCTACTAAGTTCCATACCAACCGACACCCCAAGCCCAATTATAGTAATTACCACCCGCATACAGACCTTTATGTAGAAAATCACATTTTATATAAACCGACACAGATAAACTGTTTAATTACATCGCCCATTATTTTAAGAATAATGCAGGGCAAACGAAAAATGCAAGAAAAAAGCGAACTATTTTTTAGCCAAAAATCGACAAAGAAAATTTTATCTAATAACAAAATTTTTCACCTTATTTAGACTTATTCTAATTAAGCAAACACTCTGGCAAAATAAAAAACAAGAGCCGTAAAAAACAATCTGTGAGAGCTCCAAAGCACAATAATAACAAAAGAAAAAGTTATCAGCAATAATATTTAGGCCTCGTATATCATTAAGACACAAACAGATAAAAAAATTTAGCATAACAACAACCTTTGCAAAACACACATTTATAAAACACTGAAAAACAGCATCTTATAACAGACAAAAAAAACAGGCTGTTTAATGACATATTTTTTTCTTTTTTCTTTTATTATATTTGCAATAGAAAGAGACGGAGAGGTTGAGTACACAAACACACTTCATGCCCAATGTACCACCTTGCACAACCATCGCGCATTGCCATTAAAGACAAAAAGCCGGTGGTTGTTCGAATCTCAAAAAAGAGCAAACAGCAAAAAATTATTCGATGAACTCACAACTTACCGAAAAATGGAACAAGTGTCTCGAAATCATTCGCGACAATGTTTCAGAAGCAACATTCGACACTTGGTTTGCCGATATAAAGGCTATCAAGTACAGCGATTCAACCTTAACCATTCAGGTTAAGAGCAATTTCGTATGTGAGCATCTCGAGGAGAACTATGTAGGTCTTTTGCGTTCCACCCTCTTCAAAGTGATGGGTAACGGCACCAAACTGATGTACAGCATACTCACCGACCCCGACAACAACCTTACCATGGAGGTAGATGCCGAAAACAACTATTCGGGCAACACCACACGAACAGGTAACTCGGGAAACAGCGCACCCGCACACATGCAGGAGAGCATTCAGGAGTTGGACTCAATGCTTATAAGCCGTTACACATTCGACAATTTTGTCGAGGGTATAAGCAACAGGCTTTCACGTACCGTTGGAGCAAGCGTTGCCAACAGCCCCGGCCGTGCATTCAACCCACTGTTTATACACGGTTCATCGGGAGTGGGAAAAACCCACCTCATAAATGCCATCGGTTGCAAAATAAAAGAGTTGCACCCCGAACTTAGAGTGCTTTATGTGTCGGCCCACCTGTTCCAGGTACAATATACCGACTCTATACTGCAAAAGAAGTTTAACGACTTTATGCGCTTCTACCAGAGTATCGACGTACTCATAATAGACGACATACAGGAGTTTGCAGGCTTGGAGAAAACCCAGCACACTTTCTTCCACATATTCAACCACTTACACCTAAACGGCAAGCAGTTGATTATGACATCGGACCGTACACCGGCACAGTTGAAAGGCATGGAGGAGCGCTTGATAACCCGTTTCAAATGGGGTATGACAGCCGAAATTGAGAAGCCCGACCTTGAACTTCGCAAAAATATTTTGAGAAACAAAATACGCAAAGACGGTTTAAAGTTCCCCGAAGAGGTTATAACATACATTGCCGAACATGTAAACGCAAGCATTCGCGACCTCGAAGGCATTATTGTATCGATAATGGCACATTCAACCATTAACAATGCCGATATAGACGTTGCCCTTGCTCGCAAAATTGTCGGGAACTTCTCCGACTACGAGAAACAACCCATAACAATTGACGAAATTATTAAAAAAGTAGCCGATTACTATGGAGTTGAGGTGGCAAGCATCAACACACGTTCGCGCAAACGCGAAGTGGTACTTGTGCGCCAGGTCGCAATGTACCTATCAAAGAAGCACCTCGACATGTCTACCTCCAAGATTGGTCAATACATAGGCAACAGAGACCACGCAACCGTTTTGCATGCATGCAAAACAATCGCCAACCTTGCAGAGACCGACAAGCAGTTCCGCAGCGAGCTCAACGAGATAGACTTGTCGCTATAAAGTGCATAAAAACGGACAACTTTACGATAAAAAAATCCGCAACCCTTTTCGGTTGCGGATTTTTTTGTAGCTACTCGTACCAACAAAGCGGTTCATAAAAGAGAACAGACGTTCATGCACCGGCACAAAACAAAAACAAGCAACGACATCACAGGCTTCAACTTTACGAACAACGAAAAAGCGACAAAACAAATATAAAATTCTCATTTTGGAAAACTTTTCCAAGCTTTTTAGAAAAACAACCGCTGATAATCAACATGTTAAAAATATTTTTGGAAAACTATGCAACCTGTTGAAAACTAAAAATAAAATTATTTGGTTATTAAATAAATGCTAATTAAATTTGTGCTTGCAAATTTGAAAGAGCCTATTAATTAACAAAAACATAATAACCAACCACAGTGGAAAAGCAAACCTACACCTACGACGAAGCATTCAAAGCTTCACTCGAATACTTTAACGGCGACGAACTCGCAGCAAGAGTTTGGGTAAACAAGTATGCCGTGAAAGATTCATTCGGCACCATCTATGAAAAGTCGCCAGAAGAGATGCACTGGCGCATAGCTAATGAGATTGCACGCATAGAGGCAAGATACCAAAACCCCATGTCGGCTCAGGAGATTTACGACCTTCTCGACCACTTTAAGTACATCGTACCCTCGGGTAGCCCCATGACCGGTATCGGAAACGATTTTCAGATAGCCTCTCTTTCAAACTGCTTTGTTATAGGCATCGACGGAAAAGCCGACTCTTACGGAGGTATCATACGCATCGACGAAGAGCAGGTACAGCTAATGAAACGTCGTGGCGGTGTAGGACACGACCTTTCACACATTCGCCCCAAGGGCTCTCCCGTAAAAAACTCGGCACTCACATCGACAGGCCTCGTACCCTTCATGGAGCGTTACTCAAACTCAACACGCGAGGTAGCTCAGGACGGTCGTCGCGGTGCACTCATGCTCAGCGTGTCTATTAAGCACCCCGATGCAGAGTCCTTCATCGACGCAAAGATGACCGAAGGCAAGGTTACAGGTGCAAATGTATCGGTAAAGATAGACGACGCCTTCATGGAGGCTGTTACCAATAACACGCCTTACATGCAGAAATACCCCATAGACTCGGACAGCCCAATTTACACAAAAGAGGTAAGCGCCACAAACATCTGGAAGAAGATTATCCACAACGCCTGGAAGTCGGCAGAGCCCGGAGTACTATTCTGGGATACCATAGAGAGAGAGTCGATACCCGACTGTTATGCCGACCTCGGTTTTAAAACAGTATCTACAAACCCTTGTGGCGAGATACCCCTCTGCCCCTACGACTCGTGCCGACTGATAGCCATCAACCTCTACTCATACGTAGAGAACCCCTTTACACCCGAGGCAAAGTTCAACTTCGAGCTTTTGCGCGAGCACACACGCAAAGCAATACGCATGATGGACGACATAATAGACCTTGAGCTCGAGAAGATTGAGGCTATACAGGCCAAGATTGAGAGCGACCCCGAAAGCGAGGAGGTTAAAGAGGCCGAGAGAAAACTATGGCAGAAGATTTACCGCAAGAGCAGTATGGGCCGTCGCACAGGTGTGGGAATAACAGCCGAGGGCGACATGCTCGCAGCCATGGGCATGCGATATGGCAGCCCCGAGGCGATAGACTTCTCTGTTGAGGTGCACAAACTAGTAGCCCTTGCCGCATACGGTTCGTCGGTAAACATGGCAAAAGAGCGCGGAGCCTTCGAGATTTTCGACTACAAACGCGAGGAGAACAACCCCTTCATCAACCGTTTGCGCGAGGCCGATCCTCAGCTTTACGAAGATATGAAGAAGTATGGCCGCCGCAATATCGCCTGCCTCACCATAGCCCCCACAGGAACGGTCAGCATAATGACACAAACCACATCGGGCATAGAACCCGTGTTCATGCCCGTGTACAAACGCCGTCGCAAAGTAAACCCCAACGACCCGGAGGTTCATGTTGATTTTACCGACGAGAATGGCGACACATTCGAAGAGTATATCGTGTACCACCACAAGTTCGTCGAGTGGATGAAAAAGAACGGCATAGACACGAACAAACGCTACTCACAGGTAGAGATAGACAACATCGTGGCACGCTCACCCTACGAAAAGGCTACATCGAACGACATCGACTGGGTTGCAAAGGTTGAGATGCAGGGACGCATACAAAAGTGGGTAGACCACTCAATAAGCGTAACCATCAACCTCCCCAACAACGTCGATGAGAAACTTGTAAACGAGCTATACATAACTGCGTGGAAGTGTGGTTGCAAAGGTTGCACCGTGTACCGTGACGGCTCACGCGCCGGCGTGCTTGTATCGACCGACAGCAAAAAGGAGAACAAGGCCGATGAGATGAAACCCACTATCACCGAGGTGCGCCCCACAATTTTGGAGGCCGACGTTGTACGCTTCCAGAATAACAAAGAAAAGTGGGTTGCTTTCATCGGACTGCTACACGGCGAGCCCTATGAGATTTTTACCGGTCAGCAAGATGATGAAGATGGTATCCCCTTGCCCAAAAACGTAACACACGGCATCATCATCAAGCACATAAACGAAGATGGCAGCAAACGCTACGACTTCCAATTTGAGAACAAGATCGGCTACAAGACAACCATCGAGGGACTTTCCGAACGATTCAACCCCGAGTTTTGGAACTATGCCAAGCTCATATCGGGAGTATTGCGCTATAAAATGCCCATCGAGCAGGTTATAAAGCTCATATCATCGCTCCAACTTGGTTCCGACAATATCAACACATGGAAGAACGGTGTAGAGAGAGCACTCAAACGCTACATTAAAGACGGCGCACAATCGGCCGAGATGTGCCCCAACTGCAAGAGCCAGCTCATATTCGAAGAGGGTTGCCTGCACTGCCCCACATGCGGTTACTCTAAATGTGGTTAATGCAAACTTTATTATACACTATATAGATTCCCAAAGAGCCTGTCCGAAAGTTGTCAGACAGGCTCTTTGTTTAAAAGTATTTAAAGATGAAAATAACGAGTTACAATATAGAGTTGCGCGACATACACCTGTATGCCTTTCATGGTGTCTTGAAACAAGAGAGAGAGGTGGGAGCATGGTTTACCATCGATATCGACATGCTGATAAGCGACCATAGTTGCGCCCATAGCGATGATATTGCCGGGACGGTAAGCTATGCCGACATCTACGATATTATAAAGGATGAGATGAGAACCCCATCGCAACTACTCGAACATGTTGCCACACGAATCTCTGAAAGCATATTCAAACAGCACGCAATAGTAGAGAGAATAAAGATAAGAGTTACAAAAGATACACCACCGATGGGTGGCGACAGACTGCAAGCCTCGGTTACAATAGAGGCCGAAAGGTAAATCAAGCAAGCATAGCAAGAGCCTCACGAGCCGCATTCTGCTGGCTCTCACGCTTTGAAAAACCCTCGCCCTTGCCACAAGGCTCATCGTCGACAAGGACCTCGGTAACAAAGAAGGTGCCGTCCTTGCGCAACTCCTCGCTCACCAGACGAAAAGCCACGTTCTTATGCCTCTTCTGTGCCCACTCCAAGAGACGACTTTTAAAGTTGTTGTCGCTACGGAGCACGGCATCTAAATTTTCGAGGCGGGCAAAGACCTTGTTTATCAAAAACTCACGGCACTGTTTATAGCCTTTATCAATGTATATGGCTCCTATAAGCGCTTCTAGAGCATTGCCATATATATAGTTATTGTGGTGATCCTCGGCACCACACGCATGCACAAACCTGTCGAGCCCAATCTCTAACGCAAGCTCGTTGAGCCTTTCGCGACAAACAAGATTACTGCGCGACTTAGACAAGAAACCTTCGCGCTCCTTACGGAAATTAGAATAGAGAAAATCGGCCGTTACGGAGCTGAGAACCGCATCGCCAAGAAATTCCAACCTCTCGTTACACCCAAGCTTACGCGCACCGGGAGCCTGCGAGCTGTGCGTCATAGCCATTTGATAGGGTTTCAGGCTACCGGGGACAAAGCCCAATATAGAATACAATAAAAGATAAGACTCCCTGTCTTTGCGAGACAGGAGCCTTATCTTATCTACGATTCTCTTTAAAAATCTTTTAGCCTTCAACTTTCTTAAATGCTATTGATGCATTATGTCCACCAAAGCCAAATGTATTGGAGATGGCTACTTTAATATCTCTTTTCTGAGCTTTATTGAAGGTAAAGTTCAATGCATAATCGATCTCGGGGTCCTCGTCACCATCTTCGTGATTTATCGTGGGAGGAACTATGCCCTCTTTAATTGCCATAACAGTGAGCAGAGCCTCCATAGCACCTGCCGCACCAAGAAGGTGACCTGTCATGGATTTTGTAGAGCTTATATTGAGTTTGTATGCATGCTCTCCGAACAATGTTTTTATAGCTTTCACCTCGGCAATATCACCTGCATAGGTCGATGTTCCGTGTACATTTATATAATCGACATCTTCGGGAGACAAACCACCCTCCATCAATGCGTTACGCATCACACGCATCGCGCCGTCACCCTCGGGGTGGGGAGCTGTGATGTGATAAGCGTCGGCTGTAAGGCCGGAACCCACAATCTCGGCATATATTTTTGCACCGCGTGCAACAGCATGCTCATACTCCTCGAGCACAAGACAAGCAGCACCCTCGGCCATAACAAAGCCGTCACGGCTCTTGCTGAAAGGACGAGATGCACCTGTCGCATCTTCGTTGCGGGTAGACAGGGCGTGCATGGCATTGAAAGCACCCACACCCGTGGGGCAGATAGGGGCCTCGGTACCACCGGCAAGAATCACATCGGCTCTGTTCAGGCGTATCTGGTCGCAAGCGTCTATAAGAGCGTTCGACGAAGATGCGCATGCCGATGTTGTCACGTAGTTGGGACCTTTAAGACCATATCTGATAGAAATAATACCGGCAGTCATGTCGGAGATCATCTTTGTTACGAGGAAGGGAGAGAAACGGGGACCGCCCTCTTGATTCAGTGTGTAGGCCTTTATCTCGTCTTCCAAAGCACCTATACCACCTATACCCTCTCCAAAGATTACTCCCACACGGTTGCAATCGACTTTCTCAAAATCCAAAGCACTGTCTGCGATAGCCTCAACAGCCGAAGCGACACCGTAAATGGTAACGTTGTCTACTTTGCGTAGCTCGCGACGCTCCATCACCTGTGTCGCGTCGAAGTTCTTTACTTCGCACGCAAACTGTGTTTTGAACAGATAGGTATCAAAATGAGTAATAGGCCCCGCACCACTTACCCCATTGATTGCGTTTTCCCAAACCTGAGAAACGTTATTACCCAACGGTGAAACGGTACCAAGACCTGTTACAACAACTCTTCTAAGTTTCATTATAGAATTGTTAGGAAGAGAAAGGCATTATTTCTCGGCAGCCTTCTCCTCTACATACTTAATAGCATCACCTACTGTTGCTATTTTCTCAGCCTCTTCTTCGGGGATAGAGATACCAAACTCGTCCTCAATCTCCATAATAAGCTCTACTCTATCTAGTGAGTCGGCGCTCAAATCGTTTGTAAAGTTAGCCTCAGGAGTAACCTCTGACTCTGAAACACCAAATTTCTCTACAATAATTTCTTTTACTCTTGCTTCAATTTCTGACATAGTTGTAATTTTTTGAAAATTGTAAATTATTTCGCCACAAAAATATGATAAAAATAATGAAACTCCAAGAAACATCTCTTTTTTTTGCCTTTTTATTGCACATTTTCTCTTTTTTGTGCAAAAAGTATACAAAAAGGAGAGTTTTTTTACCTTTTTTGCAATATTTTTATATCAAAGGCCGAGGGTTCACGACGCAAATTATAGTTATTTCTCAGCTCTTCGAACTTTTGTGGTGCCCCTTTCAATGCACGCGAGTCGGTAGAAGGGGAGTAAATCTTCAAAAAAGCATCTTGCATGGCGCAGGCTTCGACCACAGGACTTGCAGGCGAAGGTAGCGAAAGACGGGGCACAAGATTCTCGCAACCAAAAAACCCTGCAAATTTTGATAGCACTATCCGCGTGGCATTAATCTTACCCTCGGCCGAATAACCCGCGATGTGAGGCGTTGCAATATATACCTTATTTAATAAGGAAAGATTTATATCGGGTTCGCCCTCCCACACGTCGAGCGCAACGGCAAGAGAGGGGTTATGCTCCATGTGCGACAACAAGGCCACATTATCGACCACCGCACCTCGCGAGGCATTTATAAAGAGAGAACACTGCTTCATAGAGGCAAAAAACTCCGCACCGGCAAGGTGATAGCTCGGGGAAGCACCCTCTTTGCTCAATGTAGGGTGAAAAGTTATAATATCGCAAGAGGTTGCAATAGTGGAGAGCGACACAAACCCCTCCTCACCGGCAGACTCACGCGGGGGGTCGTTAAGCAGAGTGCGCATACCCACCGAGGAGGCCCAACGTGCAACCCTCGAACCAATCTCGCCTACACCCACAACACCCATGACAAGCCCCTGCAACGAGCGTCCGTTATCCCGTGCCCACTCGCAAACAACCGACTGCACATACTGCAACACGGCATCGGCATTACAACCGGCAGCGTTTGTCCAGCAGATACCTGCCGATGCACAATATTCGGCATCTATGTGGTCGTACCCTATTGTAGCCGTCCCGATGAAACGCACCCGCGTACCTTGGAGCAAACGAGCATCGCAACACGTGCGCGTGCGCACAAAGAGCGCCTCGGCATCGAGCAGGTCGGTGCGCGATATAGCCACACCCGGCAACTCCACAACATCGTGCCCCATAGCTACAAGAGCATCTTTTATATACGGTATTTTCTCATCTACTACTATTTTCATAATCTACAAGTATTAAACTTTACAAATATAGTGAAAGGCGAGCGAAGAAGAAATCAAATTTATTTGAATTTATTATTCCGAGCCGTATCCTATATTATCCAAATATAGTGAAAGACCGAATCCTATATTATATAAATATAAATAGTTTCCAATAAAGTTTGTCTATATCGCAAACTTTCGTTAGTTTTGCCTGTAATATCAGGTATAATGGGTGTATTACACTCGCACCGAACTCTATTATAGATATTTAAATATATTAGTTATGAAAAATTTCACAGAAATGAGCTGGCCCATCTTCAACAGGGCTATTGAGGATTATCACAAAACAGACAATGTGGACACACCCATCAACAACCCATATCCTGTAAAGAGTATCGAATACTACTTATACCTCAAATGCTGGATAGATACCGTTCAGTGGCACTTCGAGGACATTATACGCGACCCCGAGATTGACCCGGTTGAAGCACTTACCCTCAAACGTCGCATCGACAAGTCGAACCAGGACCGTACCGACCTTGTAGAACTCATCGACAGCTACTTCCTCGACCTCTACAAAGATGTAACACCCGCAGCCGATGCAACCATCAACACCGAGAGCCCCGCTTGGGCAGTAGACCGCTACTCTATCCTCTCGTTGAAGATTTACCACATGCAGGAAGAGGTAAACCGCACCGATGTTGATGCCGAACACCTTGCAAAATGCCAAGCAAAGCTCGACGTTCTCTTGGAGCAGTACAAGGACATGACCACATCTATAAGCCAATTACTCAACGACATTGAGGCCGGCCGTAAATACATGAAGGTTTACCGCCAGATGAAGATGTACAACGACCCGGCTCTAAACCCAGTACTTTATGGTGCAGGCAAAAAATAACACTTCGCGCACAGTAATTATAACACGTTTTTCGGCAGTAGGCGATATAGCAATGACAATACCATTGCTATACTCGCTTGCTCGAACATACCCCGACGACAAGTTTATATTTGTGAGCCGTGAAAGGTTCGGGCAATTTTTCATAGACAGCCCGAAAAACCTCCTTTTCATCGGGATAAATTTAAACGATTACAAGGGTGTCGCCGGCCTTTACAAGCTGTACAAAGAGCTCAACAAGCACAAACCCGACCTCATAGCTGACCTGCACGACGTACTGCGCACAAAAATACTGCGCACATACTTCTACATGTTCGCCGGCACAAAGGTTGCATACATCGACAAAGGTCGAAAAGAGAAAAAACAGCTCACCCAAGGCAAGATTAAGAGACAGCTCAAAAGCACCTTTGAGCGTTACCGCGAAGTATTCGAGGGCGCAGGGTTCCCCTTCACCCCCGAGTTTACATCTCTGTTCGGTAGCCAAAAAGGCGACATAAGCGAGTTCTCGGGAATACTCCCCGCAAAAGGAGATAAAAAGTGGATAGGCATAGCACCTTTTGCCGCTCACAAAGGGAAGATATACCCCACCGGCAAGATGCGCGAAGCCATCGCAATATTGGCAAAAGAGCCACAGGTGGAGATATTCTGCTTTGGAAACGGCCCTGCCGAAGAAGAGGTTGTAAACAGCTGGTGCAAAGAGTTCGAGAACGTACATTCGTTCATAGGGCGCACCAACTTCAACGGCGAGTTGCGCATGATAAGCCACCTCGATGCAATGGTTTGCATGGACTCGGCCAACATGCACATGGCATCGCTCGCAGGCACTCCTGCCATCTCTATTTGGGGAGCGACGTCGCCCCTCGCAGGGTTCCTCGGCTGGAACCAGAAAGAAGAAAACTGCATACAGCTACCGCTCGACTGCCGTCCCTGCTCAATCTTCGGCAACAAGCCCTGCATGTTCGGTGATTACCGTTGCATGAACATACCGCCCGAAAAGGTAGCCGAAACCATCTTGGCAAAGATATCCTAAAAAACACCCCCAAGGGGTTGTTTTTGAAACATATTACAAACAAAAAGAGGTTGCCAGGGCAACCTCTTTTCTTAAAGACAAAACAATGGAAAACAGCAAAATAGCATGTGACAAGGACCCTATGGGGCGAGCTATTGCCGAATATCACAAAACAGGGAAAGCCGGCAAACTGAGAGTATTCTCCTCAATGTTCTACGAGGACGAAATACCTGTCGGCACACTCTTTCGCACATTCGACGAGATGCCCCCGCAAGAACAAAAAGCCATAGAGCTGTGCAAAGGCAGGGTGCTCGATGTAGGTGCAGGCTCTGGCTGCCACAGCCTCGAACTAAAATCGCGAGGCCACGAGGTTGTAGCCATAGATATATCCCAGCTGTCGGTCGACGTGATGAAAGAGCGCGGTATCGACGCACGCAACATAAACTTTTTCGATGAAACCTTCACCGAAAAGTTCGACACCATACTATTGGCCATGAACGGAATAGGCATAGTCGGCAAGGTCGAAAGATTAGAGATATTCTTTCGTGCCGCACGACGACTGCTCGCGCCGGGCGGCCACATACTGCTCGACTCCTCGGACATAAGATATATATTCATGAACGACGACGGCTCCATGGATATAAACCTCGCGTCGGGATATTACGGAGAGGTTGATTACAAGATGCGTTACCGCAACACGACAGGCGAGCCTTTCGACTGGCTGTACATAGACTTTGAAACCCTCTCCATGTATGCCGAAGAGCATGGTTTCAAATGCACAAAATGTTTAGACGGAGAACACTACGACTACTTGGCTTGCCTCTCTTTATAAAAAACAATAATTTAACAATAAATGATGCAAATAAACAAACGGCGGTTTGTTTATTTGCATCATTTTCAATATCTTTGTAGGATAGAAGAGGGGACTACGCTACACAAAATCTTTGTCAAAAAGTAATAATATTACTTGTTCTTGTGACGGAGAGACGCATAATACAGCCCTTCAAATTTTTAACAAATTGTAACTCAATGCGTTACGCACGCAATGAGGAGCCAGAGGTATACACTTTCGCAAGCGCACGACAAAAAATATGAACGAAAGCGACGACATCAAATGGTATGTAATGAGCGCACCCTACCGTCGCGAACTTAGAGCAAAAGATTTTCTCGATGGCAAAGGGGTTGAAAATTTTATCCCCATGACCAAAACCCTCGTAGAACGGGGAGGTAGAAAAAAACATGTCATCGTTCCCGCGATACACAATCTTATATTCGTACACACATCTAAGGAAAATATCAAAGAGATAAAAAGGGTTGCCGACTACCTGCAATACCGCACAACACCCCGCGATGGAAAAAACATACCCATAACCGTGCCCGACAAGGAGATGCAACAATTCATCGCCATAACGCAGAATCGCATGGACGAAATAACCTATCTCAGCCCCGACGAGCTTGACATAACCAAAGGTTGCAAAGTGCGCATACATGGTGGAGCTTTCGACGGCACCGAAGGTGTTTTTGTTAAAATAAAGGGTAAAAGAAACAAACGCGTAGTGGTGCTCGTGGAGGGTGTGGCATCGGTTGCAATAAACACCGAAATTTCTCCCGATTTTATTGAAATTCTATGAAAAACAAATAAAAACAGATATTTATGAAAAAGATTTTTACGATTCTATTCATGGCCGTAATGGTAGCAAGTTGCAACACAACCAAAAAGGTAACATACTTCCAGGACATGCAACATGGTGACACAAAAGGCATTACAACACTCGAAAACAAGATTAAAATAAAACCCGGCGACAAAATAGCCGTTGTTGTAAACTGCCAGGACCCCGAGCTCACAATGATGTTCAACATTGCTGTGCCTAACCGCTACCTCGGAAGCGAGAACAGCACAAGCTCTAACGCAAGCAATGTAGCCACATACAATGTGGACAGCTTTGGAAACATCGACTTCCCGGTAATTGGGAAAATAAACGTCGAGAACAAGACACGCGAGGAGATAGCAGAACTCATTAAAAGTGAACTTATTAAAAGAGAACTCGTTCTCGACCCTCACGTTACCGTCGAATATATTAACCAACAGATAACCGTTCTTGGAGAGGTGAACAGCCCTGGAAAGAAAAACATAGACCGCGATGCAATAACAATTATCGATGCGATAGCCATGGCAGGCGACTTGAAGATTGAAGGTACCCGCAACGATGTAACGGTTATTCGCCAGGAGGGAGACGAGCAGAAGATGTACCAGATAGACCTGACATCGGCAACAGATATATACTCTTCGCCTGCATACTACCTGCAACAGAACGATATCGTGTATGTAAAGCCTAACGCCAAACGTGCAGGACAAGCCACAATAAACAGCAACACCATGCGCTCAACATCGTTCTGGATGTCGCTTGCCTCGTTTGTCATGGCACTTGTCACATTCATAGACAACCGATAAACAAAAAACACTCCCATAGAGATTTATTTTTTATAAATTTAAACAGCCTCTGACTATGGCCGTAAAAAACAAACAACAAAACGAAAACACGTTGCCCATCGTGGACCTGTTGTACAACTGCATCGCAAACTGGTATTGGTTTGTAATAGCGCTCATAATATCGCTATCGGTGGCAACGCTATACATTCTCGTCACCCCGCCTGTTTATGTGAGCATGGCAACCGTTCTCATAAAAGACGACAGCGAGACACGTAGCAACAACACAGCTGCATTTACATCGTTCAGCGAGAGTCACCGCAGTATCGCCGAAGAGGAGTTGAAAGCACTGCAATCGCCCTCAATGATAATTGAGGCAATAAACAAGTTGCAACTCGACATGAATTATGCGCTCAAAGGCAAGTTCTACAACCCTGATATATTCGGCGATGAGCTACCCGTGAACATTAAACTGCTCGACATAGGCAAAAGCGAAGATGCAAGTTTCACCATGCAGGTCGATGAGGCAGGTATGGTCTACATGTGGGGATTCGACAAAATAGAAGAGAACGAATCGGGCTTTGTCAGAGCAAAATGCGGGGATACGGTTTCCACCCCCTTGGGACGCATGCACATAACACCCACCGAGAGCCCGATGGCCAACATAAACACAAACATCTTTGTTACACGCACCAACATAAACAAGACAGCCGAAGAGTTTTTGCTGAAATATAGCGCCAACTTCGAGAACGACAATACAACCATCGTAAATCTCAAAATAAAAGACACATCGACAAAGAGAGGAAAGGCCATACTGAACACCATCATCGAAACATACAATGAAAAATGGTTGTTAGAGCGCAACCGCATAGCGGTGAGCACCGATGCGTTCCTCGATGAGAGAATAGCCCTGCTACGCGAAGAGCTGTGGGAGATAGACGGCCTCATCGGTTCACAAAAAACAAGTAGCGACAGCCAGGGCAATACAGTAAAAACCAGCCTTCTCAACGAGAACAGCGAGAACGAAAAAACGCTGCTCGAACTTACCAACCAACAGCAAGTGGTACAATACCTTATCGATATTCTCAAAGACAAAAAGAACTACCTGTTACCCAACAACATTGGTTTAAAGAACGTCAATATGCAGTCGCTCATAGACGAGTACAACGAGGCTCTCTTGCGACGCAACAAGATTGCGCAAAACAGTAGCGAGAAGAACCCGCTTGTCATCGACTACGACAATCGTCTGAACAAACTTAAAGAGACGATACTTGTAGCGGCAGACACCGAGATTGAGGCTATAAAATCGCAGATACGCTTCACCAAAAAGGTTGAGAGCAATAGCAAACAGGCACTCGCATCTACCCCCGAACAAACAAAACGTCTGCAATCGATTCTGCGCCAGCAAAAAGTAAAAAACGCACTCTACATGTTCCTCCTACAAAAGAAAGAGGAGAACGAGCTCTCAAAAGAGTATGCGGCCAACAACCTGCGAATAATATCCAAACCATACAGCATAGGCACGCCCGTGGCACCTATGAAAAAAAACACTCTCATGCTGGCACTTGCCGCCGGATTGCTGATACCTACACTGCTCATTTTTTACAGGGAGATAACTTTTAACAAAATACGCGGTCGCAAAGACCTCGAAGGGCTCGACATACCCTTCTTGGGCGAGATACCTATGTTTATCCCCGACGACAGGAAGGAGGCAAAAAAGCAGATGCAGGGCAAGGGAGAGAAGAAAATTATTGTAAAAAACGGCAGTCGCGACATAATAAACGAGGCCTTCCGCGTGCTACGCACTAACCTCCGTTTCATGACCAACTCGAAAGAGGGTTGCGATGTGCTTGCACTCACCTCCTTCAACCCCGGTAGCGGAAAAACCTTCCTTGCAATGAATATTGCGGCAAGCCTTGCACTGAAAGAGGATAAAGTACTTGTAATAGACGGCGATATGCGCCACGGCTCCACATCGGCCTACATAGCATCGCCCGCAAAAGGTCTCAGCAACTACCTGAGTGGTGACATAAGTACCGTAGAAGAGGTTATTAAAGGGTACGATGGGATAGAGAATCTGCACGTGTTACCCGTCGGCACCATACCTCCCAACCCCACCGAGCTGTTGCATGGCAAACGCTATGGGGAACTTATTGCGCAATTACGTAAAAAGTACAACTACATAATAGTAGACTGCCCTCCCGTAGACATTGTAGCCGACACGCATATTATTGAGGAGCACTGCGACCGCACACTCTTTGTTGTGCGCACAGGCCTTTTGGAACGCAGTATGCTTGCCGAGCTCGAAAAGATTCACGAGGAGAAACGCTTGAAAAGCCTTGCCATAATACTAAACGGAACATACAGCCACGGCGGATACTACAAGTATGGCTACCGTTATGGTTACCGTTACAGCTACCGCTATGGTTACAGATACGGCTACCGCTACGGCTATCATGGCGACAAGAAAAAGTGATAAATTTTGCATAATTACACCATGTGGTTTTTCGATAGAAAAAGGAAAATAGGCAACGAGCAACTGCTCGGCGGGGCAACCGACTACCACAGCCACCTGCTCCCCGCAATCGATGACGGAGTACAAAACCTACCCGAAGCACTTGCCACACTCGACACATACGAGACAAGTGGTATAAAGAACCTGTGGCTCACACCACATGTGATGGAGGATTTTCCCAACCACCCCACACGCTTGAAGGCACGCTTCGAAGAGTTCATGGCCTCGTACCATGGGGGTATAACCCTGCACCTCGCAAGCGAGTATATGCTCGACAACTACTTTTTCGGCCTACTCGAAAAGAACGACCTGTTACCAATAGGCACAACCGGTAACCACCTGCTTGTGGAGACATCGTACTACACCCCTCCCATGAGGCTGAAAGAGAGCCTGAAACGCATACAGAGCAAAGGCTATCACCCCCTGCTCGCCCACCCCGAACGCTACATGTACATGGAAAAAGAGGTCTACAAAGAGCTCAAAGAGATGGGAGTAAAGTTCCAGCTCAACATAATATCGCTTGCGGGAGTATATGGCAAGGCTACGCAGAAAAAAGCACAGTGGTTACTGAAAAACGAGATGTACAACGTTGCTGGAAGTGACATGCACGACATAGACGCACTATATGTCATTAACTCTGTTGCACTCAACAAAAAAGAGATGGAGACGGTGCGCACTCTGCTGAATACAGAGATATAACACCCTCAAAGGCAGACAACAAAGAAAGATGGAGAACAACAGCGAAGCAAACAAACGCATAGCGAAGAATACCTTACTGCTATATGCACGCATGGGGCTGATGATGATCATCAGTTTCTTCACTGCACGCATAACCCTCGAAGCGTTAGGGGTGGTAAACTATGGAATAAACAACGTGGTTGGTGGTCTTGTATCGATGTTCTCGCTAATATCCAACTCGCTCACCTCGTCGGCCTCGCGATTCATAACCTTTGCGCTTGGCAAGGACGACAAAAAGGAGAGCAACAAGGTGTTCATAACATCGATGAATATCCACATAGTACTTGCAGTAATTGTGGTACTTGCCATAGAGACCATAGGAGTGTGGTTTCTATGCAACAAGATGGTTATACCCGCCGAACGCATGGTTGCTGCACATTGGGTATTGCAGTGCAGTACAATAGGTTTTGTCGTGGGGCTATTATCGGTACCATACAACGCCGCCATCATAGCTCACGAAAAGATGGGAATATATGCCTACTTCTCTATCTTCGATGCTGTTGCACGCCTTGCCATAGTCTTCTCCATAAAGTACTATGGTGGCGACAAGCTCATACTGCTTGCCATTATATCGCTCATACCCACACTTATAAAGCAGTTTTACTATTGGTACTACTGCAAGAGCCGTTTCGAAGAGTGTCACTACACCCCCATGTGGGACAAAAAGATTTTCAAGGAGATGTTCGGCTTTGCCGGGTGGAACTTCATTGGTTGCACAGCAGGCCAGATGAAAGACCAAGGAGTAAACATAGCAATAAACATGTTTACCGGGCCGGCCATCAATGCCGCACGCGGTATTGCCATGCAGATAAACAGCATTATCGGACAATTTTCATCGAATTTCATGATTGCCCTCGACCCGCAGATAACAAAAGAGTATGCGTCGGGCAATTTGGAACGTATGCACAAACTAATATTTAAGGGAACCCGACTATCGTATTACCTCTTTCTCTTTTTGTCGTTACCCATCTTCTTTGAGATAGAGGCTATTTTGTACATCTGGTTAGGACAGGTTCCCGAGCACACCGTGCTTTTCACAAGATTGGTTATAATTCTCTCGCTTAGCGAAATATTATCGAACACACTTATTACGGCGCAAAAGGCCAACGGAAACATACGCGACTACCAGATTGTGGTGGGCGGTATTCTACTGCTGAATTTCCCCATATCGTACTACCTGTTAAAGCAGGGATTCTTCCCCGAGGTAACCCTTATGGTAGCTATCGTAATTTCACAAATATGCCTCATCGCAAGGTTGATGTTCCTGCGATACTCGGTGAAGCTCAACCCCATGAGCTACATAAAAAACATATATTTGAACATTATAGCTACAACTGCAATATCTTGCATTCTGCCGGCAATATGTTATTTTAACATAGAAAACGAAATTATACGGTTCATCACCGTGTGCATGGCATCGGCACTATCTGCAGGAGCTACAATATATTACATAGGTTGTGATAAAGAAGAGCGCACGCTGTTGAGAGCATACGCAGGTAAGCTGAAAAAGAGATTCTTTAAACGATGATAAAAATCACCGACAAACATAAATGTTGCGGTTGTAACGCATGCGTGCAAAGATGCCCACGACAGTGCATCACCATGCAGGAGGATAAAGAGGGCTTTTTATACCCCGTGGCCGACAAGGATTTATGTACCTCCTGCGGGCTGTGCGAAAAGGTGTGCCCCGTCATCAACCAAGGAAAGGAACAGATACCGCAAAAAACAGTTGTTGCAATAAACAAAGACGAGGAGACACGCAAGGCAAGCTCGTCGGGCGGTATATTCACCATATATGCCGAAGAGACCATAAAAAAGGGCGGTATTGTGTTTGGCGCAACATTTAACGAAAGGTGGGAGGTGGAACACACAGCCGTAGAGACCACCGAGGAGTTAAAACGCCTGCGTGGCAGTAAATACGTGCAGAGCAACATAGGCAACAGCTACCAAGAGGCCGAGAAACAGCTGAAAGCAGGGAGAGAGGTGCTCTTCAGCGGTACACCTTGCCAAATTGCAGGCCTCAAACGATACCTGCGCAAAGAGTATAAAAACCTCACAACGATAGATGTTGTGTGCCACGGTGCTCCCAGCCCCAAGGTGTGGAAAAGCTACCTCGAAGAGAGATGCCGAGAGCTTGGGATAAGCCCCGTAAATGATATAAAAGAGATTAGTTTCCGCGACAAAGTCATAGGCTGGAAAAGATTCAGCCTATCGCTGACAACCAACGCCTTTTACGCCTACAAACCGCTCGACAGCGACACATTCATGCGCTGTTTTTTGAGCGACCTGTGCCTGCGCCCATCGTGCTATGCCTGCCCCGCCCGAAAAGGAAAAAGTGGCAGCGACATCACGCTTGCCGACCTATGGGGTTGCTGGGATATCTGCCCCGACCTCGACGACGACAAGGGGCTCTCGCTTGTGCTTGTAAGAAACAGCGAAAAGGAGATTCAACCACCCTTTTGCAGAGAGATAGAATATAGCGAGGCACTCAAACACAACCCCGCAATAGAAAAGAGTGCCACAAAACCAAAACAACGCGACAAGTTCTTCAAAAAGGTCTTCAAGAAAGGTGTACACAAAGCCACCGAAGATTGTCTGCACAAGAGCGCACTCTCAATATTTGTGGAAAAAGTATTGTGGAACATTAAAAACAGATTGTTAAAATGAAGATTGGAGTAATAACCATAGTACTTAATGAGAACTATGGTGGCATTTTGCAAGCGTACGCCTTGCAACGCATTTTGCGGGAGATGGGGCACGACGCTACGCTCATCGACCGCAGAAGAGGCTTCCACATGCCTTTTGGGGCAAAGTGCAAGAGCTACACCAAACGATTCTTAATGAGATATATCCTTAATAAAAACATACCTGTGAGGATAGATGCAAAGATAGAGAACGACATTAAGATAATGAGCACCTACACACGCCCATTCATCGACAAATATATAAAGAGGATAATAACAAGCGATTTCAGCAACATAAGCGAGCGCGACTTCGATGCTTACATAGTGGGAAGCGACCAAATATGGCGTGCACCCGCCTCGCGCCCTCAACTATACAATGTGTTTCTGGAATTTACCCAAGGGTGGAACGTAAAAAGGCTCTCATATGCAGCATCGTTTGGCACCGAAGAGTGGGAATACAACAACGAAGAGACTGAACATTGTGGTAAACTGTTAAGAAAATTCGATAAAGTATCTGTAAGAGAAATTTCGGGTGTAAATTTATGCAAAAAGAAGTTCGACAAAGAGGCAACTTTTGTCCTCGACCCCACAATGCTTATAGAAAAGGGGGAATATAGCAAGCTCTTCGAAGATGCAAACACAGCACAGAGCAACGGAGAACTCTTTTGTTATATACTCGACAAAAGCAACGAAAAAGAGAGACTTATAAACAATGTTGCCAAAATAAAAGGATATAAACCCTTCTTTGTAAATTCAAAATACCAAGACGAAACAGCACCGATAGAGGAACGCATACAACCACCTGTCGAAGAGTGGTTGCGCGGGTTCCACGATGCCAAGTTTGTTATAACCGATTCGTTCCACGCCTGTGTATTCTCAATAATATACAACAAACCGTTTATCGTATACAAAAACAAGGAACGTGGCAATGCACGTTTCGACTCTCTTTTGAGAACATTTGGACTCGAAGAGAGAAGTTTCTCCGATATAAATGCGTTAGAGAACATAGCAAACAAAGAAATAAACTGGGAAGAGGTAAATAAAAAGCTGAAAAGTTTAAAGGAACAATCCCTCAACTACTTAAAAGAAGCATTAAACGCATGAATATAGCTCTCTGCGCCGATGAAAAATACGCATTCCCATGCGGTGTATGCGTGACGTCTATACTCGAAAATAACAAAAACGAGGAGTGTAACATATATATATTGACAGAAGGGTTGAAACACGAAACCATTGAGAAATTTCAAAACCTCGGCAATATATATAACCAAAAGGTAACAATTATAAACATCGATAGCGACCAATTTAAAGGATTAAAAGTGTCAAGCCGTTTTCCAAGGTCAATATATTTCAGGTTTATGCTACCCAAGCTCATAAACAACGAAGCAAAAGTACTCTACTTTGATTGCGACATAATTGTCACAAACAAACTTAAAGAGTTGTGGGATAGTGATATAACAAACTACGCCTGCGGGGTTGTGGAAGACCAAAGAAGCGACGATATAAGGGTGCAAAACAACCTTGGACTATACAAAACCTATTTTAATTCTGGTGTTTTATTAATGAACCTGGAATATTGGAGAAAAAACAACACGGCAAGCAGGCTTACCGAGTATATATACAACAACGCCGATAAATGCGTGTTCCCCGACCAAGATGCTCTTAATTACATTTTGTGCGACGAAGTACTTTACCTCGAATACAGGTATAATTACCAAGAACTGATGATGCAGAAAAAAGAGGAGTGTTTCCTGCACAAGAGTAAATGGCATAATCTATTAGAAGATGGAGAGTTACCAACCATAATACATTATAACGGGTGGGTTAAACCATGGGTTTTGACTTGTGAGCACAAATTAAAAGAAGAGTGGCTTAAATATAAAAATATAAGCCCATGGAAAAACACAAAACTCACACCACGATACTCACTTATACAAAAACTCATGCTCATGCGCCGTTTCTGCCTAAACATTTTGGCAAACAAAAGCCACCCGGGCGCATAGCAAGAGACCGCTTAGCAATAAATGGCTAAATCATTTGACAAGGCTAATTAAATATATTATATTTGCAACCACTCTTAACGATGAATGCGGAGTATGCAACAAATATTTGTAGCATGGAACAACCGCTTCAAAAAAAACAAGGAAATTACAACATACAACGTTGCATACTCCGTTCATCGTTTTCAAAAAAAATAATCGCGTTTCATGGATCGTAGCATAGGCAACAAGCCAATTGTGTCAATTATTATCCCTGTATATAATACAGAGAAGTATATTCGCAAGTGCTTAGACTCCATTATAGCACAAACATACACAAATTGGGAGGCTATACTTGTGAATGATGGCTCTACCGACTCTTCGGGAGCAATATGCGATAAATACGCAAACAAGGATACACGCTTCAAAGTAATACATCAAAAAAACAGCGGTGTTGTAAATGCACGCAACACAGCTATATCCGTCGCAAAAGGAGATTATATTGCATTCGCAGACAGCGATGACAGCATGGAAGAAAACATGCTTGAACTTTTAGCACAAAAGGCTTTAAAAGAAGATTTAGACATCGCATGGTGCAACATAAAAGAGATATATAAAGAACATATAGAGCATAATTGTATAAAACTATCAGAAAACAACCATACCAACATACGCAATCTATTAAGAAATATTCTACCTGGATATATATGGAACAAACTTATTAAAAAAGATTTTTGGGAGAGTTGCAATATTAATACAGATGATGACGCCGTAATGTGCGAAGATACATATATAACATTGCAATTATTAGCACATAACCCCAAGAACGGGCATATAAAAAACACTTTGTATCTTTACAACAAGACAAATGATAATGCTACTACAAAAATCAACGAAAATTCTATTATAATAAAGGCAGAAAAGAATATTATAAATATTTACGAATACCTTAAATCCCACGACCTCCTGCAAACTTTTCATAACGATTTTGCAAACATGGCTCTCAAACTCAAAATAGAGTTACTGCGTTACAACATAAGAAAAGCTATGAGGCTGTTCCCGTCAGCTCATAAGAACTACAGAAACTTCACGTTTACACCATTAGTTTCGTTTTATTACTGGTTTTCGTTCAATACAGGATTTGTTGGGTACCTTTTATTTAAACTACGATTTTAAAAGAGAGTTAAAATGAACATCTGCATAACATTGCACGACATGGAACCACAATACATGTGTGGTATTAAAAGAGTATTATCTATTTTAACCAATGAATGGATAGGTAAATGCAATATTACTATAGTTTCTGTTTCACCTCAAGGTACTAAATACAATTATTTTGGAGACGTGAAACAATATATACTACCCGACAACGTAAATTTATTATCCGAAGAAAACCACAAATACTTTTGCGAAATTGTTAAACATGAGTATATAAATATCATACTCAACCCATATGCACACATTAAGGAACTTACTCAATTATGCATCGACATAAAAAATAGAGAGGGTATTAAGTTTATAACAGCACTACACTTCTCCATAACACACGATGTCGATATATTAAACAGCTACTTCTTTAACAAATATAGAGTTGAGAACAAACCTGTTGCATGGATAAAAGAGTGTTTTTTGTTTTTAAAATATCATTTATACACAAAGCAGAAAATAAAAAGTTATAATTTTAATTACTATAATCAGCTAATCGAAGATTCCGACAAACTGGTACTTTTGAGCGATTCACTCATACACGACCTTGAGGTTGCCACAAAAAGAAAAAGCATAAAGAATGTTATTGCCATAAACAACCCTATGGCAAACACAATAGAGAACGCTACAACAGAAAAAGGAAAAAAAATATTATGGTGTGGCAGGCTCGAATATAACATGAAACGTACCGACCGTATTTTAGATATTTGGAAAGATTTTGCTCCACAACACACCGATTGGGAGTTGATAATAATGGGTAGCGGCGATGTCAAGCATTTTGAAACCCAAGCCAAAAACATGAACCTTACAAATATCACATTTACAGGCTCTTGCGACCCTGATGAATACTACAAAAACGGTGCAATACTCTGCATGACAAGTTCTACCGAAGGGTGGCCTATGGTATTGATGGAAGCTATGTCAAAAGGCTGTATACCGGTAGCCTATAATAGTTTCACCAGCCTGAAAGATATTATAACCAACGATGTTAATGGTTGCTTGGTTTCGCCTTTCAATAAAAAGGAATATATAAAAAAAGTTGAAAAGCTAATAAGCGACGATAAATATGCTCACAAATTAAGAGTAAATGCTATTGAAACTATAAAAAAATTTAACAAAGTGGTTATTGCACAAAAGTGGCTCGACTTGTTCGAAGAAGTAACAAAATAAAAGGCATATATGTCATTTATATTTATTGCGTTGGTATTTCTACTTATTTTTTTGGTGATAACCGTAATAATATACGGGAAATACAAACAATTAAGACCATATAATCAAAAGCCTCTCGATATAAAGACTTTTGATAAAAGCGACAGCCCATACCACCCATCTGTACTCTATTTTAAGGAAGGTTGGAACGGGTATAAATATTGGCTGGCAGAAACTCCGTTCTCGCCATTATGCAAGCCATATATAGACAGGAACGAATGCCCTTCAATACATGTATCGAACAATGGGACGACATGGAGCGAAATTACTCGGAATCCCATAGACAACCTCAATAATAAAGAGATAGAAGAACTCGATTATTTTTCCGACCCACATCTTGTATATGCAGATGGTTACTTGGAATGCTGGTACCGCTTTACTCACAGAAAAGGGAAGGCCGATTATTACGACGATTTGCAATTGGTTAGAAAAAAGAGTAAAGATGGTATAACATGGGGAGAAAGAGAAGTTCTGGTAAACCTTGCCACAAGCGAAGGTGATGCTTTGGGCAACGCAGTTGTAAGCCCTGCGGTTCTTTATAGTAACGGGAAATACCGTATGTGGTATGTCAATAGCGAGTCGCGCAAATATAGAGGGCTATCATACTCCGAATCGACCGATGGACGTAATTGGGCGAAAAAAAGCGATTGCGTGCTTACCCAAACATCGAACATGCCATGGCACATCGACGTAAATTTCATAGACGGCAAGTACATATTAATAAACTACGACTTTAATAATATTACTATTTGGGAGAGCTACGATGGTATAAATTTCAAATATATTCGCGAATTATTATCGCCATCAACAACTGGTTCTTTCTATGCATACAGCTTGTATCGTGCATGTATAATAAAAGACAAAAACTACAAGGTATATTTCAGTGGTAACGACTCGTTCCAAACATATATAGGTTTGATGGAAGGAGATTCTATTGAAAACCTGAAAATAAATTCGGAGGGGGAGCACACCACATTTAGCGGATATATCAAACTACTGTATAGGAAGAAGCGTCGTTCAATACAATTCATCGCGAAACGATTAGTAAAGAAATTAGGTAACTAAAATGAGCACAATCTCCTTCATATTCCCACACCCTGCCGATGGCCCAGCCGGTGGCTTTAAGGTTATCTACGAATATGCCAACAGGCTTGTTGCCGACGGGCACGAGGTAAATATTATCTATTCGGGTTCGTTGTTTTGGAAAAAGAAGAGTCTATACTTTAAAATAACCAACTGCATAAGATACATTCAACGCCTGTTCAAGGGTTATTCGTGCAAAAGCTGGTTCGCGCTCGACAAGCGTGTGAAAGAGCATTTTACCCTGTCGCTCAACTATCGCCATGTGCAAAAAAGCGATATATACATATGCACATCGCCCTACACCGCTATGTATGTAAAGGACTACCCTACCGAAAATAAATATTACTTTATTCAAGGCTACGAAAACTGGGGCGGTGTTACCGATGAAATTCTGCGCTCCACATACCACTACCCGCTTAAAAAGATTGTAGTGTCCGATTGGTTAAAAGAAATCATAAACAAAGAAGGGGAGCACTGTGAAGTTGTTACAAATGGATTTGATTTCAATTACTTCGGTCTCACAATCCCTATAATGGAGAAGAACAAATATAAAGTAGCAATGGTGTATAGCCCCATAGAAATTAAAGGGTGTAAATATGGCTTTGAAGCACTTAATAACGTAAAAAAGACATTTCCGGAACTGACGGTTACCATGTATGGGTCGGCAACAAAACCGGCCGAACTACCCGAATGGTACACATACCACATTACACCCGACAAAGAACTACACAACAATATATACAACGAAGCATCAATATTCCTTGCTACAAGTTTGCAAGAAGGGTGGGGTTTAACAATTGGGGAGGCAATGATATGCGGTCAGGCTGTTGTGTGCACCAATAACCGAGGGTATAAAGAGGTTGCCACAGATGAGGTGAACGCACTGATTTGCAATATTAAAGACTCTGACGCACTTGCCCAAAGTATAATAAAACTAATATCGAACGATGAGCTTAGGTATCGTATAGCCGAAAGAGGACATCGCGATATACAAAAATACAATATCAAGTTTTCATATTTAAAACTAAAAAGTGTTTTAGGATTGTAGTAATATATGAAAAAAGAACCTTTTATATCCGTTATAATTCCTGTCTACAATTCAAGCAAATACCTTAATAAATGTTTGGAAAGTTTGCTTGCCCAAACATTTTGCGATTTCGAAGCAATATTAATCGATGATGGCTCGACAGACAATAGTTTGGAAATATGCAGGAACTATGCCAAAAAGGACAAACGAATTAAACTGATATGTAGCCATAACGGCGGTCCGAGTAAGGCACGTAATTTGGGATTAGAACAAGTTACAGCAAAGTGGATAACATTTATTGATTCCGATGATTATGTAACCCCAAATTACTTGGAGAACTTCATCAAATATAATACCGACGATATTGAAACGCAAGTAATTCAAGGATACTACACTGTTGGATATAACAACGACAAATACAACACACTATACCCCGATACAAAATACAAGAACCACATAGTAGAAGAAAGAAAACATTCGTCATATATTGAGGATAACAATCTACTATATAATTGGGCAGTTTGGTGTAAAATATTCTCTACCGAAATTATACGTAAATACAATCTTAAATTTGAAGAGGATATTTGGAGTGGGGAAGATGGCATGTTTTGGCATAACTATCTATGCCACATTAAGAGAATAATAATGGTAGAGGAACAAGGTTATTACTACTTCTGCCCCAAGGCCTACGATTCTGTGTCAAGGAACGGGAAGCACAAGCCTAACACTCTTGGGCATATTATTTTATCGGAAAACTATAGACGAATTTCGTCAATACTTCCTATAAAATTTAAAATGAGCTACAAATATGCCTCCTTTTTACGAATTCTATATCTACAAAACTACTTTAAGGCAACACTGACAACTACCGAACTGACAAACGAACACAAAGTTCGTTTGCAAAAAATTAGGCCAAGCAAAAAGTATATAGTACTAAACAAGAAAGGTATATTGTTTTGGTTTGCCAACTTGTTTCCTATTAACTTCATTAGAAAAATATACAAATTTATTGCAAAATGAACCTCGCGTCGTTCGACATATTCGACACCGTACTCGTGCGCAAATGCGGAAAGCCCGAAAACATCTTCTACCTGCTTGCACACCGCCTTTACCCAGATAACGAGGCCAAGAGGGGGTGCTTTATAGCATGGCGCAAGATGGCCGAAAGGCTCGTAGCACCACATGCACATGGGCGTGAGATAACTATCGCCGACATATACCGTGCCAAGGGGGTTGAGAGTTTTTGCGAGTACACCCCTGCCGAACTTATCGAGGCCGAGAAAGAGACCGAGAGCGACAACCTCACCGCAAACCCCGCTATAAAGGCCGTGATAGAGCGATGCCGAAGAGAGGGGAAGAGGGTCTGTTTTATCTCGGACATGTATTTAGACAGCCGTTTCCTTGCCGGTGTTCTGCAACGCGAGGGTTGCCTCACGGGCGACGAAAAAGTATATGTGTCGTGCGAGGAGAGGGCACGTAAGTCGTCGGGAGCTCTGTTCGACACCGTGCGCGGTTACCTAAACCCCGCACAGTGGGAGCACTATGGCGACCACCCCGTGAGCGATGTGAAACGCGCAAGAGAGAGAGGTATAAAGGCACACCCTGTAAATACATCGTACACCGAGAGTGAAAAAGCCCTTACACACAACAGAGGGCAACAGAGCTACGAGCTATCGTGCCTTGCAGGGTTGCAACGCACAGCACGCATTAAGCAGGGTAACAATGCTTACAGCACGCTGGCAGCCGACTTTGTAGCACCGGCATATATACCATATGTGCGCTTTGTTTTTGAAAAAGCAAAAGAACGTGGCATCAAACGGCTATATTTCCTGTCGCGCGACAGCTACATACTGCAAAAGATTGCCGAGTGCATGCAACAGGATTACCCCGAAACAGAGCTAAGATATCTTTTCGTGTCGCGCAAAGCACTTTTGCTCCCCTACATGCAACACCCCACAGCCGAGAAGCTCCTCGCCGTGCAGGACAAGCAAACGCTGAAAGGGAAGAACGTAGAGGCTCTGCTCAACTCGCTCGGCACAAGCCGAGAGGAGGTAAAAGAGAGATTCTCCATAACCTTCGAATACACAAAGATAGATAACAGGGAGAAAGAGCGAGACTTTCTCGATAAAATGTTTGGCAACGACAACAGCCTTAAAGCCTTACAGGAGCGAGCCAACGAGAAGCGAGCCATACTCAATGCCTACTTTGCACAAGAGGGGCTATTTGACGGCAAAAACACAGCCATGGTCGATGTCGGTTGGTTAGGCACTACCCGACTTATGATAAACAGCATCTTAAAAGAGGAGGGACACAAAGAGACACTCTTTTTCTACTACGGTGTGCGAGGCGACGTGCTCGACAAGAAATTTGGCGAGTTTTACAGTTACTTCACAGCACAGGAACTGAGCACCGAGCTTACCACACTTGTTGAAAACTACTTTTCGGCCTCGCCATACCCCTCCACGGTGGGTTACAGCGACAAGAGCGGGGAAATTTTCCCTCTTTTTAAAGAAGGTTACACACACAAGGAGAACAACATAACAACTGCAAACACAAACTGCGCCACACATATTGCCAAAGAGATAACGGGCAAGGTCCTTAACTCATCACAGATACTCAAAGAGTGGTGCATACAAGCTACACAAAACATACTCACACTAAAAAACAGAGATATAGACCTGCAACCACTTTGCGAGGCCGGACTTTTCGATGGTGTTGCGTTTGCAAAAAAACTATCTTGGAAAGAACTTTTAAATATAATGCTACTAGGTGGTCGTTGCACAGCCTACGACAAAGCAAGCATGCGACTGACAACCGGGCCTGCACTGTTCCCCCTTGCATGGAAAGTGTGCCGTTTTACCGGTAGCATACGACGTTTTATTTACTTGACCTTCATGCAAAAACGATGAAGATAGCAACCATACTGCTCAACTACAACTCGTCGGCCGATTGCCGTAAGTGCATAGGTTACCTGCAAGCACAAACTACCGAGCAGGAAATTATTGTGGTAGACAACTGCTCGCAAGGCGAGGAGCGCACCGCGATAGAAGAAACATGCAGGGAGGCAGGTGTAACCTTCCTTGCCAACAACAAGAACGCCGGTTACAACGCGGGCAATAATGTAGGGTTGCGCTATGCAGTAAAAAAAGGGTACAAGTATGCTCTTATAGCCAACCCCGACATGGAGTTTCCCGAGGGCGATTATATAGAAAAGCTCTTAAAACCCATGATTAACGACACCGATATTGTGGTTTGTGGTAGCGACATCATAGGGCTCGACGGCAGACATCAAAGCCCCATGGGCCGAGAGGGAGGCTGGCAAAGCAGTTGGGGCTGGGTAGGCGGTTTTTTCAAGAAAAAAAACGCAGAAACCTACGATTTTATCGATAATTTTGCCCAAAGCCACCATTGTGCAAAGGTGAGCGGTTGTTGCCTCATGGTGAGGCTCTCCTTCATAGAAAGCATAGGCTTTTTCGACGAATACCCCATGCTCTACTGCGAAGAGGCCATACTGGGAAAACAGGTGGAGAAGGCCGGCAAAAAGATGTACTACACCGCCGATGCACAAGCCATACATGCACACCGAAAGAGCGAGAAGGGCAACCCTGTACCCCGTTTCAAGCAGTGGAGACGCTCGCGCCTGCACTACATAAAAAAATACAGCGACTACACCCCCTTCGGAAAATTCATGGCAAGCCTATCCATGAGAATTTACATGGGGATAATGATAATGTACTTTAAATTGAAAAAATAATGCAAAGCACAACCAATAATGGTTTAAGACTATTTGCCACATTCTTCTTAATATACTTTAATATTACATATGTTCCCATCGAAGGAGATGTAGGCTTTGGCAACCTTAGAATCATTGTCTCGACAGTAGCCAATATCGTGTTACTTTTGTATACATTCAAAATGTCAAAAGCAATGATTATTGGTATTATATACTTGCTGTATCAATATATATCGGCAGGTTTCCACCCCGATAGTTGGCGATGGAGCACTTTGATATTCTCCACAATGTTGGTTCTCAATTACATTTGCATGTACAACCTTATTGTAATTGAGAGAGTCTTTTCCATTGAACATTTTATAAAAATATGTAAATGGGTGATGATGACCTACTTTGTGGTATGTATAATTCAACAAATCTTCACAATTTCTGGAATACCATACCTGCCCGCAGTCAATATGATGTATGTACTCGACCGAGGCATCGGTTGCCAATCCTTAGCGTTGGAACCGAGCCACTTTGCTCGAATTATGCTTGTTTTCTATTATGCCTATGTAAAATGCGAGGAGTACAAACGTGGCGAGGGCCCCTTTACTTTAAAAGAGCTATTCAGCGGAGAACACAAATGGGTTACCATACGTTTCTTGTGGATGATGCTTACCATGGGTAGCGGAACCGCCTTTGTCTGCCTCATTATGTTTAGCGGATATTTTGTGCGCCGTCACAACTGGTACTATGTAATTCCTTTGCTTGTAATGGGATATTCACTTATACAAGCGTCGGGTATAGAAGCTCTCGACAGAGCAACGAGCACCATTGAAGCCACATCGACACTCGATGCTAAAACAGTGCGAGAAACCGACGGTTCGGCATCGGTACGAATAACCCCGGTGCTAAACTCTCTAAATGCCGATTTTACAAAATTCGAGACATGGTTCGGCAAAGGTATTGACTCGGGACGTGCGATGGGTAGTAAAAAAACTTTATTCGACGACTTTGGAATAATATTCTATATCATCACTTTAACTCTAAATTTCACCTGTGCTTACAGTTTTTGGTCTTTGGGAACATTATTTATGTTTGCGGGAGTATCGGGTACCAGCGGAGGAAATATCTATTATGCTTGGGCACTTTTAATAGTCATAACAGCTATTAAGCACTTCTACGAAAACAGATATGAACTTGAAACCGACGAAGAAGAATAAACAAAAAAATATATAATAGATGGAAAAATTACTTCTATATATTAAATGCATTCTGGCAACCCCGTTATATCCTATTTTTCTATTAAAAAACAGAAACGGTATTCTTATTAAGGACCTGAAACAATGGGAAAATTCACTCCCCGTAGTTCGACGAAAAAGCCGTTTCCTGACTTTCATACGAATGTTCGCTATATATAAAGAGTATCGCAATCTCTTTTTTCACAGAATAGGCGGTATTGGTTTCCTGTTAAAACTGATTATTCCATCTATGCAAACTTTAAATTTTGTAACAGCATCGGAATACATAGGGGAAGGATTGGTTATTCAGCATGAATTTTCTACTATTATATGGCCCCAAAGTATCGGTTGTAATTGCCAAATTTGGCAGAATGTTACTATAGGAAGAGCAAAAAGTTTTGGAGGAAGACCCGTTATTGGGAACAACGTAAATATTTGTACGGGCGCAATTGTTATTGGAGATATAAAAATTGGCAACAATGTTACCATTGGTGCTGGCACAGTTGTAGTAAAAGATGTGCCCGATAATTGTGTTGTAGTCGGTAATCCGACAAGAATAATCAAACAGAACTGCGAAAAAAACAAATATTATACTATGATGAAGGTTCTTTGCATTTTAAGTTCATCTAGCATGTCGGGAGGTAGCAGTATATCTTTTATCTCGTTATTAAATAAATTAAAAAACAAAGAGATAAACATTGTTGTGAGCTGTCCATGCAAAGGTCCGGTATACGATACCTTGAAAAATCTTGGTATTGAAACACATTTAATTCCGATACGATGGAACATCTACCCGCCAAAGAAGAGTTTAGCTCAAAAATTTATTTTTCCTTTTAAACTTTTAGGGCATTATATATTAAACAAAGTATCGGAACACAAATTATACAAACTATGCAAAAGAGTTAAGCCGGATATCCTGTACACAAATGTGAGCGTTGTCAATATCGGGTACAATGTGGCAAAAAAGATGAATATTCCCCATGTGTACCATATCAGGGAATTTCAAGACCGCGATTTTGACATGAACATAATACCCTCAAAACAAGTTTTTTGTAACATTTTAAAGGAAAACTATAATATTTGTATTACTAGAAGCATACAACAACACTACGACCTGCAAAACAACGATAAATCCGTTGTTATTTATGACGGAATAAAAGATGTAGGACATGAGGTAACAAACGTAAAAAAACAGAAAACGTTTCTGTTTGTGGGGCGATTAGATGAAAAGAAAGGTATATTAGATGTTCTTAAAGCCTACAAAAGCTTTATTCAATATCGTAAAGACTACAAACTGCTTATATGTGGTGCATCATCATCGTCTGCGATGGATAATACCATTAAAAACTATTGCAAAGAAAACAACCTTACCGACTATATCGATTTTTTGGGGGTCAGACAAGATGTTGATAATATTATGCAAAATGCACACGCGTTGATTATGGCATCGCACTTCGAAGGATTAGGAAGAGTAACAGCTGAAGCCATGTTTAACAAATGTCTTGTTATGGGTCGTAACAAAGCCGGAACAAAAGAACAATTTGACAACGGAGTCAAATTCACCGGGCACGAAATTGCAATACGCTGGAACACAATAGAAGAGCTTGTTCAAAAGATGTTGGAAGTTGCCAATTTAAGTACGAATGAATATAACGATATTTGCAACTACGCATTTAAAACGGTAAACGAGTTTTACACTAACGAAAAAAGCGCCGACTCTGTTTTTAAGTTCTTTATTCACATATATAAGAAGAGTAGATTTTAGAAGCAAAACATGCCCACCCTCACCCTTGCGATATGCGTTTATAACGCCGAAAAATATATAAAAGAGACCTTGCTATCGGTTGCCGGGCAAACGATGCAGGATTTTCACCTGCTTATTGTGAACGATTGCAGTACCGACAGCAGTGCCACCATTATTAAGGAGTTTCTTGCAGAGCACCCACGGCAACACGAACTTGTAACCTTTGAAGAGAACAAGGGTATTGGGTATGCACGTCATTTTGCCGAGCGCAAGGCGCAAACAAAATACATGATGTTCCTCGATGCCGACGATATTCTGTACCCCACAGCTATTGAAAAGATGTATGCAAGAATAACGGCCGACAATGAGCTTATGGCGGTTGGTTGCTACCTCGAATATATCGATGAAAAGGGCAAAAAGATGGGCGGAGGGCTCTTTTTGGGCGAAAAAACAAAAGAGAAATTCTACGAGAAGGCCGAGGCAAAGAAACTAATATTCATGCAACCTACTGCGATATACGACAGGGAGGTGGCATTGAGTGTTGGCGGTTATATTGTAGATGGTTACCTGCAAGGCAAACCTCGTTACCAAGATTTTTGCGAGGACCTCGACCTGTGGACACGCATGAGCGACCTCTACACAAAGAAAAAAGCCATAATAGTGGTACCCGAGGTATTGTGTAAATATCGCAAAGGAGGTGGTCTCTCGAGCAACTCTTTTAACATGATTATTAAGATGCGCTATACAAAGTGTAATCTTTTGAGACGACGGGCCGGGGAGAAGGAACTCTCCTTTATTGAGTTTTACAACTCTTTGTCGCAAAAGCAGTTGAAAGAGTTCCAAAAAGATGCCAAGGCTGCCGACGCTCTGCGTAACGGTGCTTTTTACTTTAAAAAAGGCAACATATTCCAGGGTGCGTGGGAGGTTATTAAATGTATATACTACCGCCCTTCATATATTTGGGATAAGATTAAGAGTAATACAAGAATATTCGAAAAAAGGAACAGAACATAGGGGTATATTGAACTATGTCTTTCCGACAGAGCCACAGCGACGAGGAAACGCAGAGACCTCTCACTTTCGTTTTAAACAACAAAAACCAAAAACGACACAATATATCAACACACAAATGGGCCAAACACAAAACACAATAAAGCACATAAGCGAAGTAATTGCGCTGTTGAACAAAAAGGCGCAATATGCGGTGTTGCGCAACTTCGAGGGACTGCCCGACCAAAACGACAGTCGCGATATTGACATAATTATAACACGCAAGAGCTACAAAGAGATAAAAAAGGAGCTCATAGATGTTTTAGCCACAAATGGCTGGAATATTGTAACATACCTAAATAGTGACCGCCTTATAAGCTATGTGTGCGCAAAAAACAGTGGCGAGGTAACCGATATTGTGCAGTGGGACTTTTTCTTTGACACATCGGTGTGGGGTATACAGCTAATGAGTGCCGAGGAGTTCCTGCAACACAAGAAATTCAACGGCTTTCTCTACTACATAGAAACCGAGGGGCAATTTCTCGACAAATATCTATATAACAGAGCTGTGGGCAGTGCTTACCCCGAAAAATACCGTGCCACACGCGAGGTTGCCGAACACTCGACTGCCGTAGTGCAAAAGGTAAAAGAGATATTCGGGTGCAACAACGTTGCCGAGTGCGACGGTACATGTGGTAAAAAACTAATATTCAGAGCATTATGGTCAAACATAAAGAAGAGACCTCTTGCGCTTATATGTAGCATGGTGTATTTCCTCTACACGTTTGTGAAAAATTATATATGCTCAAACACAGGGTTCAGTGTGGGCTTCACAGGGCCCGACGGAAGCGGAAAAACAACCGTAATCGATATGTTGCTCCAAAGGATAGCCCCCGTGTTTGGCACAGCTCACAAATATTACCACTTCCGCCCCATGCTGTTTGGCAACTTGGGCGAGGTGGCCCACTCGGCCGGGATAAAAAAGGAGGTGGACCGCAATTACGACAAGCCTCATCGCGGAGCAAAGACAGGCTGTCTGAACTCTATTGCACGCCTTGCCTACTACTCCATCGACTACATTGCAGGGTATTTTACCAAAGTTAAAACCGTAACACGCATAACCCGTGTGGTGGTGTTCGACCGCTACTTTACCGATATTATTTGCGATAGCCGACGCTCGCGCATCTACCTGAGCCCCAAGTTCCTCTATACCTGGCAGGCACTTTTTATACCTACGCTCAACTATAATATTCTGCTCACCGCAAGCACCGACACCATTCTTGCCCGCAAACGCGAGCTCGACGAGGAGGGCATACGAGCCATAAACGAGAAAATTGATTATTTGAGCGACAAAAAAGGCTACCACAAGGTGCTCAACGAGAGCACACCACAGGAGGCTGTCAGCGAGATTCTCAACTATATCTTTGAGAGACAACATAAAAAGAATTTAAGAAGAATATTACGAACATGATAACCCCCTTCTTCTCTATTATTCCTATATAACAGACTTATTAAAAACAAACAACACAGATAATCAGACATCACAATACCATATGCTTATGAATCATTCTATAAATTTCTTTAGACTTGTCTTTACATTTGTAATAGCTTTTTGGCATTTCCCTATGCTTTCAAAGGGGATACTAAACTCGGGCTATATACCGGTAGAATTCTTCTTCATTTTGTCGGGATATTTGCTATATCAAAGCTCTAACAAACATATTGGTGCTATTGAATACACCAAAAACAAGCTAAATAAATTTTGGCTTAAGACAGTACTTATTACCATCATTATATCACTCACAAACAATTCGATATCATTTAATTGCTTAAATGATTTTTACAATATACTTGTAAGACTTTTCTTGCTATTAGCAAACATTATACCAACTGGCAATAACGTGCTGGTTCATAACTCAGTTATTTGGTATCTTATGGTATTAATATGGGGCGGTGCATTGATATACGCAATTATAAAAGCATTCCCGCAAAAAAGTAAAATTATACTTGGCACACTATGTTTTGTTTGTTATGCAATAGTTCTCAACAACAATCATATTTTAAACGAAGCCTGGACATACCCACTACCATTATTACGCGGATTAGGAGGTATTTCACTTGGATGTATAATAAATCATTTAGTTAATAATCATAGTGATATTATTAGCAACAAGCTATTAAATACCATCAGCATTTTTAGTCTCATTGCTTCTACATCGCTTTTATTTATTACAGATGTACACGGAATATTACCTATTGTAAGTTATTCTTTTGTGATTTTTGCTTGCTTCAAAAAAGAATCTATAATATATAAAGCACTAAACTGCCCTATTTTCTCAAAATTATCAAGTACTAGCTTTGAAATTTTTATCGGACATATCTTTTTAACGAAAGTTGTTTTTAAAATTATGCTACTATGTTATGGGCCGGATATTATACAAGGAATTAACACCAACGAAAAGTTAATAGGTTCAATAATTTATATCATCACTTTAATAATTTTTGGATATATATATCAAAAGAGCTGTGACTACATACAAAAGGGTCTAAATCGTATTTTTGATTAAAAACGCATGACAACCAAACAGAAAATATTTATATCGGCATAAGCATGCGAGCCGGGTACTTGTCAGCGAGATTCTCAACTATATCTTTGAGAGACTACACAAAAAGAATTTAAATAATATTACGAACATGAAAACCCCTTTTTTCTCTATTATTATACCCGTTTACAACGGACTTACACAAGGGTTACCCACATGCTTGAACAGCATATGGAGCCAATCGCTCGACAAAAGCCTATATGAGGTTATATGTGTAGACGATTGTAGTAGCGACGACACACGCACATGGCTGAAAGAGCTACAAAAAGAGCATAGAAACCTTTATGTTATTGAGAATGAAAAGAATATAAGACAAGGCGGTAGCAGAAACAAAGGTGTCAGAGCCGGCAAAGGAAAGTATATCATATTTATAGACCAAGACGATTACTACCACGAAGAAAGCATCACGGCTGTATACAACCACCTGCAAAAGAATAATTTGGACATTCTCGTCGTAGACTGCGCTTACCAGTCGCCAGGCAAAGTAAGCAACAAGTTACAGCACAACTTTCCACACAGAGAGGTTATGACAGGAGATGAAATTATTGAAAAAAACTCAATACCCTATGCTCCGTGGAAATTTGTCTTTCTGCGTTCACACATGATTGACAATGAACTATTTTTTGCCGAAAACGAGAGAATCGAGGACGTAGACTGGGTGCACAAACTGGTACATTATGCACAACGGGTACAATATGCACCTATTTTGCTTATTCACTACAACAAAACGAGCATCTCTACAACGATGACATCGTATAAGAGTGGAGAAACCGTATATAGCACATTAAGACTTGCAAAAAGAATGAACGACATGTTATTAACTACGTTCATTGATTCCAACGACAACGTAAAGGCCGAGATACGAAGAATTAGCGAAATGATGGCATATATAGGTTTACGCAATTATTTCTTTTTTTACGATGATACAGAAAATAAAGCGGATAATATAAGAGAAAGCCTCAATAGCATAAAAGGTAAAAACATTCTTGCCAAGTTTGCAATTAAACACCCATACATATTTTCTGCACTATCCAACATAACCTGCCCTTTTGGAAGATGCGCAATGCACATATATAGATTTATAAAGTACATGTGAAATTATATTTATCAAGCACTAAAATAATGACAAATAAAAAGCACGACATATCTATTTCTGTTGTTAAGGGACTACTTATTACCCTTATGGTGGTGGGGCACTCCGGAGCACCGGAGAAGCTAACTAAATTCATTTACACATTTCACATGCCATGCTTCTTTTTTATTTCAGGGTTATTATTTAATGATAAATATCTAAACGATGTAAAATCTTTTATCACAAGAAAAATAAAGGGATTATACGTACCATTTGTTAAATGGTCACTTATATTTCTTCTACTACATAATGTTTTCGCAACATTAAACCTGTATAGCACACACTACACCATTCACGACTTTAAAATCAATATTTTCAAGATATTCACCCTCACCGGAAGCGAACAGCTGTTAGGAGGTTTCTGGTTTTTAAAGGAACTGCTATATGCGTCGATAATAACCATTCTTTTTATCAAACTAATTACATACTTAGGCGCTAAACTAAATAGAACAAGTTTATTGCTTTCTTGCATCTTCTTCGTTGCGATAGCCTATCTTGCAAGTATCGCACCATTTAAAATACCCACCATAAGCAGTAAAACACTGCTTGCAACAGCATACTTCATTGCCGGTTACACATTCAAGGAGATGAATTTAAACGTTAAGAAACCATTAAGCATAGGTATTTTGGGATATGTCGTTGTAATAATTGTTTCGCTATTCTTTAAAGCAGACATTGACGCGAAAGGCCCTGCTATATTCACATACTTCTTTATATCAATCATTGGCTCTATATCGACTATATATCTATCCAAGCATATATGCGGAAAGACAACACATATCATGGATTTTATTGGAAAGAACACACTGAATATCCTTATATTCCATTTTATATCCTTTAAAATTGTAAGTCTAGGATTTATTATGGCAAAAGGGGAACCTTTTGAAAGACTTTCAGAATTTCCGGTACTTACACAAAGCAATAATTTTATCTGGATATTATACACCATCATGGGAGTTATTGTACCTTTATTGATAGGGAAAGGCTTAGATATGTGTGAGCATATCTTTAAAAACAAACAAAACGCATGACAACCAAACAGAAAATATTTGTATCGGCATACGCTTGCGAACCGGGGCTTGGCAGCGAGATTGGTGTGGGCTGGCACTGGGTGCTGGAGATGTCGCGCTACTTTGAGCTGTGGGTGCTCACACGCGAGAGCAACCGCCCCACCATAGAACCATGGATTGCCGAACACCCCGAATATAGTGGCATACACTTCCTCTACTTCGACCTTCCCAAGTGGGCGAGGTTTTGGAAGAAGGGGCTACGCGGTGTGCGCACATACTACAATATATGGCAGTTTTGCACCAACAGCATTGTGAAGCGCACAATGCAAGAGAACGATATTAAAATTTTCCACCACCTCACTTATGGCAATGCACTGTGGAAGGTGAGTTCATACGGACAAAAGCAGTTCTTTGTGTGGGGCCCCATGGGAGGGCTCGAGACAATACCTGCCGAGTACAGCAAGCACTACTCGTGCAAGGCACGCTTAATAGAGTGGGTACGAAGGCTTACAGTAGGGTTATTACCCATGAACATAGGGTTCAAAAACCATTGCAAGAATGCCGATATCATGCTGTGCAAGACAGAGATAACACGCAACCTTATACCTGCGACCTGCCACGACAGGGCTGTGCTCTTTACCGACGTTGCAGTTGAGCACCACACGCAAACAACCGAAAGCACCGCCCACAAAGACGGGTGCGTTAATTTCATAACCGTAGGAAGGTTAGACGCATGGCGCGGGTTCGACCTTGCAATAGAGAGCTTTGCACAAGCAACAAAAAAGATACCCGGCATACACCTCACCATAGTGGGCAAAGGCAGCGACAGGGAACGCCTGCATGCGCTTACAAAGAGCTTGGGGGTAGCCGAAAAGGTGACCTTCACAGGCGAGGTCGCCATGAACGAGTATTACAACCTGCTCTCGAAGGCAGACGTTGTTATAAATGCCTCGCTTAAAGAGGGTGCCGTAACCGTCTCGTTCGACTCCATGGCTATGGGTAAACCGCTTATCTGCCTCGACACAACGGGCTACACACGCTACTTCTCGAACGATTATGCTGTGGTGATACCTCGCAACGGACGCAGGCAGGTTATCGACGATATGAGTTATGCGATTGAGCGCATGTGCAACGAGCAAGAGAGAAAAAACATCGGTGAAAAGGCGAAAAATGTTGGTGCGCAGTTTACCTGGGAGGCTCGTGGCAAAGAGTTCAGGGATTTGTTGAATGAAAGATTTAAATAAACTCCACCACTCTACTGAGGGGAGGCGACACAAGTCTACTGAAGGGAGGCGACACAAGCAAAGGTAATACCCAAAAACAGTATGAACCTACTGAACAAAATAATTACTCCGGGTGGAAATAACCGCTTTTACCGCTTTGGCAACGCCGACGGCAAGCGATGGGTAGTCCCTGCAAGAAACATGCAGGTTGCCCTCTCGCTCTACCAGCCAAGCGGGATAAAAGGCAAGTTGCTCAAGGCGTTATTCCCGTACTTGCACAGCCTGCCGTTTGTGTGCAGGGCAATAAAAGCCGAGACCACCAACTGCACTCTTCAAGAGGAGCTTAACAACCTTTTGTGCGAGATATTAGGTGTAAAAGAGATTGAATTTGCCATATTCGAGGGCACACCCTGTGTGCACCAAAAGATTACCATGCAACTGAGCCATGGTGGGCACATACTCGGCTACTGCAAGGCGAGCGATAATGCCGACATTTTGTCCCTTTTTGAGAAGGAGACAGAAACGCTGTCGGTACTTGCCGAAAAGGGGGTAAATAACATACCAAGGGCTCTTTTTTGCGGTACCTTGAGCAACGGGGTGCACATATTTGTTCAGAGCACCGTGAAGAGCCATAACTCAAAGGTGTTGCACAGCTGGGGTGGGCGACACGATAAATTCCTTGCCACACTGCACGAAAGAACCAAGCAGACAGTGCTTTTTGAGGAGAGCGACTACTACCAAGCACTCGTCGCCCTGCAAAAGAACATTGACCGTTTGCCGGCTGTTTGCGACAAAGAGGTAACAACAACTGCCATTAATGCCGTAGTAGCAAAATTCCACGATAAAAAGGTCGTTTTTTCGGCCTATCATGCCGATTTTACCCCGTGGAACATGTTTGCCGAGCAAGGCGAGCTGTTTGTCTTCGATTTTGAATATTCGGCACTCACCTACCCTCCCGGGCTCGACGCTGTGCATTTTGCCATGCAAACTGCAATATTCGAGAGACACCTGGCAAAAGAGGAGATTGCCACGCTTTTAATTGAGAGGTTCGGCAAAGAGACAACGGCTATGTACCTGCTCGATATAATCTCGCGCTTCACACTTAGGGAAAAAGGCGATGTGACAGGCGATGCTTCGCTCCCCTTTGTTACTTGGGATTATATTTTGAGAGCTTGTCTTTGTCGTGTCGATACGCTGTGAGACATCTCTTTATACGCTGTTCTGAGATTTCTCCTCCTTTCTATCGTCGAAACGACAAAGTCTATGCCCCCTTACAAACAGATGAGAAGTTCAGAAACCACGCAAAAAGGGGTGAAAAAGTAAAGAATTTAATTGTTCGTTAAGATTCTAAACAAGACTATGAAATTAGTATGTTTCCACCTTTTCAACGATTACAGCGGGAGCCCCAAGGTGCTGAAAAACCTGCTTGGTAAATTGCTTGAAAAGAATACAAGGATAGAACTCATAACATCTCGCGGAGGGGTGCTCGACGAGCTTACGCCTTGCGACAACCTCACGCGCAAGAGCTACTCGTACAAGTTCAGCACAAATGCCATAGTTACACTTGTGCGATACACCCTTGTGCAGGTGTATACTTTTTTTGTGGCACTGAGCTATATATTCGATAAAGAGGCCGTCTTCTACATAAACACCATTCTGCCTGTCGGACCGGCTGTTGCAGGGTGGCTCACAGGCAAAAAAGTTATATATCACTACCACGAGAACGCAACGATAAAAAGCACATTCTACCGCGCTCTTTCATGGATAATGCAAAAAGTTGCAAGCAAAATAATATGCGTGAGCAACTATCAACGCTCGTTCCTCAAAAGAGCAGAAGGTGTGGCGGTGATCCCTAATGCTTTGGAAGATGCTTTTATAGAGAAGCTCACCCCCGCCCCCGAAAACACTTTTGAACAGAAAAGAGTACTTATGCTCGGCTCCTTGAAGGGGTATAAAGGTACTGTTGAATTTATAGAGTTGGCAAAATGGCTACCACAATATGATTTTGAACTTGTGCTGAACGAGACACAGGAGAACATCGACCTTTTTTTGCAGAAAAACGATATATCAAAATTAACAAATCTCACAATCTACCCACGGCAGAATGATGTATCGAAATTCTACAACCGCGCATCGCTTGTACTGAGCCTCACAAACAAAGAATATGCTATTGAAACCTTCGGGCTCACAGTGTTGGAGGCCATGAGCAATGCTCTCCCCGTGATAGTTCCCACAGTAGGAGGCATTGCCGAGATGGTGGAAGATGGGGTAAATGGCTATAAAATAGATGTGCAAGACCTTACAGAAATCAAAGATTTCATAAAAAAAGTTATATCTAATCGCGATTTATATCTATCTTTGTCAAAGAATGCTTATAAGAGCTCGAAACTATACAGCTCGAGCATAATGGCCGAAAGAGTTTTACACGAAATAGAACATATAAAAGAAAAGTGAAAAAAGTTGCAGTTATCGGTATACAAGGAGTTCCTGCAAATTATGGCGGGTTTGAAACTCTTGTAGAGAATATCATAGGAGAACACCGCTCCGAGGATATCGAATATACCGTATTTTGCAGTGGTAAGGACATGCCACAAAAACTCGAAAGCCACAAAGGGGCAAAGCTCAAATACATCTCCCTGCGAGCAAACGGTTCGCAAAGCATACCGTATGATATTATTGCAATGATGCGCTCCATGAGAGGGTACGATACTATCCTGATACTCGGCGTTTCGGGTGGAATCTTCATGCCCTTTGTGAGATTATTCAGCCGTGCCAGAATAATAGTGAACATTGACGGTTTGGAGCATCGTCGCGACAAATGGACACGCTCGGTGCGTAAATTCCTGCTCCTCTCCGAGATTATTGCCGTTAAGAGTGCACACGTTGTTATTGCCGACAACAAAGGCATAGCCGACTATGTGAGATGGCGATATAAAAAGGAGGCCAAACTCATAGCATATGGTGGCGACCATGCACTAATGCCTGTGCCCCAAGAGAAACAAATCGAGATTCTTGCCCATTACGGGTTAGAGAGAGGAGCCTACTCTATGTCGGTATGTCGCATTGAACCCGAGAACAACTGCCACATAACACTGCAAGCCTTTGCCGAGAGTGGCAAGCAACTTGTATTCATAGGCAACTGGAACAAAAGCGAATACAGCCGTAAACAAAAAGAGAAATACAGCGCATACAGCAATATCAAATTGTTCGACAGTATATACGACCTTGGAATATTGTACACTATACGCAATAACTGCCAGCTATATATTCACGGGCATAGCGCAGGTGGCACAAACCCCTCGCTTGTGGAAGCGATGTTCTTTGGGCGCCCCATTCTTGCATACGATGTGGTTTACAACAGGGCCACAACACACGAGAGCGCCTATTACTGGAAAGATTGCGAAGAGTTAAAGCAACTTACCGAGCAAAAGAACCTCGACGGCGAAAAGACAAGAGATATTGCACAGAAACACTATACTTGGGCCGAAATTACCAAGCGATACGAGGAGCTATACTAAAAAGGAGACCATGAACATGAAAAACACATTACGTTCTGCAATGCTATCGGGTATAGCAGTTGCTATTGCCGGGTGGGGATACCTGGCTTTTCCCAATATAATAGGGGCCATACTATTTTCATTCGGTCTTTTAACCGTAGTAAATTATAAACTAAAATTATATACCGGCACTGCCGGCTTCGTGGCACTGCGATACGAAGATGGGCGTTCGCGCTGGTTACGCGCCATAGGCGAGCTGGTTTTTATACTTTTTGCCAATATCATAGGTTGCCTCTCGGTAGCGTTGCTCACACGCCTCTCACCGATAGAGCTGGGCGAGGCGGCACAAAAGATATTGGAGTCGCGCCTTGCGATAGGGCCGGTAAGAGCCGGCATGCTTGCCATAGGTTGCGGTTTTATAATGACAACAGTTGTAACTTTTGCACGCGAGGGCAAACCGCTGACACTGCTTTTTGGTGTGCCTCTTTTCATTAATTGCGGTTTCCCACACTGCCTTGCCGACGCATTTTACTACCTCACCGCTCCCACAAGCTACACTTTGGCCCACATTGCCGATATTGCGGTTCTCTACCCCTGCTTGGTTGTCGGGAATTTCATAGGTTGTAACCTCTACCGCTTTATAACCCCCAAAGAGTAACGGAAGGATAAGAGATTGAGACATACAACGATGGCGACTAATTAATTAGTCGCCATCGTTGTATTATATTCAGTAGTTTCTACCTGTGGCCGATTGCCCGGCATATAAAATGATGTTATTTTCTCTCCAACTCCTGCAACTCCTCCATCTTCTTTGTTGCAAGAAACTCGTAGACACCGCACAGATGCTCACGCACCTTACCGTGACCAAACTCATAGACCTTTGTAACAAGACCATCGAGAAAATCGCGGTCGTGGCTGACACAGATGAGCGTACCATCGAAATCCTGCAAAGCCTGTTTCAGAATATCCTTTGTCTTTAAATCGAGGTGGTTGGTAGGCTCGTCGAGAATAAGCAGGTTCACGGGCTCTAAAAGCAACTTCATAAGTGCCAAACGGGTGCGCTCGCCACCCGACAACACCTTCACCTTCTTTGCGCTTGCCTCGCCACCGAACATGAATGCGCCCAGGAGATCGCGTATTTTGTTGCGAATATCGCCTTTGGCAACGTCGTCTATTGTTTGAAACACGGTCAGATTCTCGTCGAGCAAAGAGGCCTGATTCTGTGCAAAATAACCTATCTGCACATTATGACCGAGCTGTAAAGAGCCCTCGTGCTCGAGCTCCTTCATTATACATTTTACAAGGGTCGATTTACCCTCGCCGTTACGCCCAACGAAGGCGACCTTGTTACCGCGCTCTATGGTGAGGGTGGCACCCGAGAATATTCTTTTATCGCCAAAAGCCTTGCCCACACCCTCCATAATCACAGGGTACTGCCCCGAGCGTGGCGAAGGGGGGAATTTAAGGCGCAATGCCGATGTATCCTCCTCATCAACCTCTATTATCTCCAACTTTTCGAGCATCTTCACACGGCTCTGCACCTGCAAGGTTTTTGAATAGGTGCCTTTGAAGCGCTCGATGAAATCTTTTGTCTCCTGTATCATCTTCTGTTGCTCCTCCCACTGCTTCATCTGTTGCTGACGACGCTCGGCACGCAACACAAGATACTGCGAGTAGTTCACCTTGTAGTCGTATATGCGCCCCATGGTTACCTCTATGGTGCGAGTGGTTATGTTATCGACAAACTTACGGTCGTGGCTTATAACAACCACCGCCTTACCGTTGTTTATGAGAAATTCCTCGAGCCAACCTATCGATTCTATATCGAGGTGGTTGGTGGGCTCGTCGAGCAACAGTACATCGGGGTTGCGAAGAAGCATCTTGGCAAGCTCTATGCGCATGCGCCAGCCACCCGAGAACTCGCTTGTCTGCCTGCCAAAGTCTTTGCGTTCGAAACCGAGGCCGAGAAGCGTCTTTTCAACATCTTCTTCAAAGTGTGTCATGTCTATGGCGTAGAACTTCTCGCTCTTTGTGGCAACCTCTTCTATCAGAGCCATGTATTCGTCGCTCTCGTAGTCGGTGCGTGTAGCAAGTTGGTTATTGAGCTTCTCTATCTCGGCCTCCATCTCATAGAGATGACTGAAAGCCTGCGAAGCCTCCTCGAAAACCGTACGGCCGTCCTCGGTCATGAGGTGCTGAGGCAGATAGGCTATAACCGTATCTTTGGGTGCCGACACTGCACCGCGTGTTGCCTGACGCACACCGGCCAGAATCTTTAACAAGGTACTTTTTCCTGCACCGTTCTTGCCCATGAGGGCTATGCGGTCCTTGTCGTTAATTACAAAAGAAACATCGCTGAAAAGAGTTGTGCCGCCAAATTCAACGGCAAGTCCATCGACCGATACCATATATATATATTATCTGCTGTTTATTTATAAGTGATTGCTCAGAGGCATAAAAAAACGCCTACCGTTGTGCAAAGATAGGCCTTTTTAACAAGATACACAAACAAAGGGGGTGTGCCACGGCTAAACGGGTGACACATGCGAACTTTTGAAAACAAATCTAAATTTGGGATAAAGGCTGTGAGCCTTACCGGCTGTTATTTTTGCCCCGTAGCTCTGAAATATTTATCCATCACCAACAACGATATAAGTTTCTCGCGTTTCTTGTCGCGAAACTGCGAAACCCATTCGTGAGCGTGGTCTATTATCTTTTGAGCCTCATCGGGGTGGGCAATATAGTAGTTTACACGCTCTTCAAGGTCGGAATAATCGGGCTTAATCTCCACATAGTGATAGTTGGGTATGAGCTTGCCCTCCATGAACCATGTTTCACATGTAGGCCTTGGCATGACAGCCAACGAATTAGACGACATAACCCATTTAAGGTTGCTTGCAACATCGTTACCTTCGAGAGCCATTATAAATTTATAGTCGAGATGCTCGCGTATGGTCTTTTTCTCTGTTTTCCACTCGGCGGGCACGTCGTTCGACCTGCTCACATCGCCAAGGTCGCACATAGGGTGTGAGAAATACTTCTCCATAAAACGCACCCTGCTCTCCTTGCCTACCACCTTCCCGCGGAATATCACAAGGTCTTTTTTGTCGGTGAACTTTTTATTATCCTTTACGAATATAAAATGGCGTATTTTGTCAAGTTTCAGCAATATGGAGTTTTCATTGCCCTCGCACAAGGGACGGCTCTTCACTACCGAGGGATATTCGGGCACAAACACCACATCGCCAGGGCAAAAGCCCCAATGAAAAGAGGGAGAGAACCAACGTATATATTCATAGGTGTCGTAAAAGTAGACCTTGGCACCTCGCACCTTATGTTCGGAGAGCATGGGTGCCGATGACGGCAGTTTCACCAAAGGCTGTAACTTGTTATAATAATTTACGCGCTCCATTATGTACTCTTTATCTTTGCGTTGCTCCAGCGATGCAAGAGTGCTTGCAAGACGCGACCTGAAAATAAATTTAGGTTGCAGTTGTCGCAAATTATTCACCAGATAATATATGAATTTGCAGTTTTTCCCACTGCGCAGTTTATACAAAAGTTTCTTTATCATAGCACGGAACTTATTACAACTATCACATCGAACACAAATATTCGAGCATCGTTCCAAAACCCAAATCCCTTAACAATAATCGAGTTATATATTCAACAACCACGAAACGATGCCACAAAAATAACATAAAATGTTTTGAAAAAGGAAAAAATGCTCTTTTTTTTGAAAAAAAGAGAAAGATTGCACCTCGACGGCGATAATGCGGTAAATATTCACCCGTTTGCATTATATTTGCGACATACTATAACTCACAAAGAAAGTACTACAAGAATGAAAGCGATGATTTTTGCGGCGGGGCTCGGTACCCGCCTTAAACCCATAACCGACACGTTGCCCAAAGCACTTGTTCCCGTGTGTGGCAAGCCACTCTTGGAGCATGTGGCACGCAAATTACAAGCTGTCGGCATTAACGAGGCTGTTGTAAACATACACTATTTTGCCGACAAAATAGAGGAGTGGACAAAAGCACAACCATGGATAACCGATGACAAAAAGGAGGCTGGCAACGGCAAAATGCTCTTCGAGATAAGCGACGAGAGGGCACAACTGCTCGAAACCGGGGGAGCCGTGTTGCATGCACGACGTTTCTTGGAGGGGTGCGGAAGGTTCCTCATACACAATGTAGATATACTGTCTAACTGCGACATAAAGTGGTTTGCATCGCAGGTAAAGGAGGAGGCCATGGCCACGTTGTTGGTGAGCGAGAGGAAAACCACCCGCTTCCTGCTCTTCGACCCAAGCAACATGCAACTTACAGGGTGGCTGAACACCGACACAGGCGACCACCACGTAACATCGCCCGACATCAACCCTGCCGAGTGCCGTGCTCTCGCCTTCTCGGGTATACACATTCTGAGCGACAAGGTTCCCGCACTCATGGAGGAGTATGTGAAAGAGAAGAACTTGCCCATAGATGCAGAGAAGGGCACCCGCTTCCCCATAATGAGCTTTTACATGTGGCTCGCCGCAAAATATCCCGTATATGGCGTAGTGGCCGAAAACCTCGAATTTATAGATGTCGGCAAGCTCGATGCCCTTAAACCCGCCGAGGAGTTTGTGCAAAGAGATTACAAATAATAACAATAAATAAGTTAATGCTACAACGATTCATTATAACAGCAACAACACTGCTTGCCTGCATGGCTATCCAGGCACAAGGCATATGTGTTGTCAAAGGCACCATAGCCGACTTAAAGATGAGCAACGGCGAGAATGTGAAAAAGGTCTACCTCACACGCATCGACGAACACGGCAACCCCACAAAAACAGACTCGACCGAGGTGGTAGACAGCAAGTACACCTTTGAGTACACAATGCAGGAGAACGAGCCAGTGATGTTACACAAAATAACAGGCTTTATAGGCAGCAGCGGAGCAACATTCTTCTTGGAGCCCGGCGAGATAACCATACACACAGCAAAAGCAAGCCTCTCGGGCGACAGCAAAGTGGCGGGCACCCCCACCAACGAAGCATACAGCATCGTAACCCAGATGTTCATCAACGCCATGAGAGAGGGGCAGAGAAGATTTGCCGAGCTCAAAAACCAAAACGGCACAGAGTGGGCAAAAAGCGCAGAGGGCAGAAAAGCTTATAACCGTGTCCAAGCCGAGGAGAGAATAAAGGGCAATGCCGAGATACAGAAATTCCTACTCGAAAACAACACATCACCCATGACACCCCTTGCCATGCAGACACTCTTACTCCCCGACCTCGACAAAACCCAAGCCCTGCAACTGCTACAAAGCGTGTCGAGCACGCTGCATAGTCACCCCTACTACAAAGCACTAAAAAACGCGGTGCTTGCAATCGACATAAAAGAGGGCAGCCCACTACCCGACATCGAGCTACCCCTTATCGACGGAACAGAGAAAACCATCGGCGACTACCGTGGCCGATATATACTGCTCGACTTTTGGGCAAGCTGGTGTGCCCCCTGCATAAAGGAGATACCACACCTGCAAAAACTTTATGACGAAACAAAAGCACAAAGCGACAAATTCGTAATAATAAGCTACTCGCTCGACGACAAAAAAGGAGCATGGGAAGGAGCCATACACAAGCACGGCCTCAACCGCGACGGCTGGGTACATGCCAGCGACCTCGCAGGCACAAGCTCGGGCACAGCCAACCTGCTCGGCATAAAAGCAATACCCAAGATGTTCCTGATTGACCCCGAAGGCCGTATTATATCCCAAACATTACATGGTAGCGAGGTGCTCGAGAGAGTTCAACAGATACTCAGCGGAGACCTCTACTATCTCGACCAACAAGAATAACTCCCTCCACCCATATATTTTGTCAATGGAAGGTGACTAAAAGTCTATTCACAAAGACAATCAAACCCCGCTTAAAATTATGGTGGGGTTTGATTGTTCAATAAGCGACCTGCAAGTCGTCTTCTCTTTATTAAAGTCTAAATGTTATAACTATATCTATATGGTTACAACATATCCACATCAAATTAAAATGTATCAAAGTAATCTTATAAATAGACCACTTTGATACATTCTTTTTGTGTTATTCTAATATAAAAGATTAAATTATTTGCTAAACAAAAGTATTAAACTTATCACGAATGAACTTGTTGCAAATATTCCAATTGAAATTTTATAATATAAACTATCAAAGAAAATATCTAGCTTGCTTTTTTTTATATTTTGCTTTATATTTATAATTTCTTCTCTAAATAATTCAAAGTTCTCGTTGTTTTTAACATTTGCATTTTCAAGTCTTTCAATTTGTAATTTAATATTTGCTATGCGACTGGTTTGTGTTGTATTATTATTATTAAGATTTGCTATATCTTGTTTGAAAACGTCTATATTTTTTTCAATTTCCAACAAATAATTGACAGTTTCCTCTAGGTTTTTTACAGTATCGTTATTCTCGCTAATAGCCTTCTGCGCCTTTTCCAAAGATTTGATAATACCATTGATATACTCTTTGTCTAATGCGTCAAGAGCGTTGTATATCTCTTTAAATTCTTTTACAATATCATAGATGTATTTGTTTATTTCTATAAAAGCACTTTGTACTTTGTCTATATGCTGGTTCATTTCTAGACCCGTAACGTCATGGTTAAAGCATCCCCAAAAAGACTTTTCTTTAACCCTTTCAAATGAATTTCCATTATTAGATAATTTGAAATTGCCAATTCGCTTTTTGGCAATTTCAAAATTATGTTTCTTTATTTCTATTTCATTCATGTTTCTTTTTATTTAGAAGTTTCCTAATCCTATCATTCGTGTTGTCTGTATCTGTTGATGTTTTATCAGTTTTATTGATAATTTCTCTTGCAATATTTCCAGCTTCGTTATGTCTATCAATAATAGACATTGCAGTTGTATTTTTTACCTCTGCAGTATTAACAGTGGCAACTTGGATAGCAAGTGTTTGGGTTGTTAATATCGTATTTTTTGTGTCAAATGTTCTAATAGCGTTTTCTTCTTTTATTCTTTTTGCAACCATACGGTCAATGAAATCCAATGCTAAAGCACCAATTATTCCACTAATTACCGCACCAAAAAATATTCCCAATAAACTAGCCAGACTTCCTAATAATGGAATTTCAAAGGCAAATATTGGTATGCTTATAAGTGATTTTTCAATAACCTCACCAAGCAAAATTGCTCCTCCTACTGTTAATCCTGCAATAATAATTTTACCAACTTTCAAAAGTTTAATACTAAAAGGCATATAGGCATTTTGAGGGTCTGTTAAGAATTCAATTGCTTCCTTTACAGAGTTGTATCCTTGTTTTAAGAATATCCAAGCTTTCTTTATCATTCCTACAATCGGACCGATAATTGCAGTTGCTATTGTTGTTAAAAGAGTATCTCCCGCATTAATTAAATGCTGTTTCATGTTTTTGAAGAACTCTCTTATAGCGTCTTTTATACTGTCAATGAATGTTGATAACACTCGTTTTCCAGAGCGGAACCATTTAATGAGTTTGCGAATTATATCTTTTACAAGAGAAGCAAGCATGCTCATAAGTACAGCTCTTAATGCTTTTCCACCAATACGAAATGTTTCTTCTATTTGAGTTTTACGACCTTCATCTATTAGTCGCTTTTCACCCTCTAATTCCTTTTCTTTAATGTGTTTTTCGGCTTTCTCATTTGCTTTCTCCCAATGCTTTGTTTTATCACAATCTTCCATTTCATTGGCAGTTTTGTCGCTTTTTCGACCATTTCTTTGGGCGGTTGTGTAGCCTTGTAAATTGTCTGGATGATTTATAATATCAGCTAATTCCTCGCTACTATATCCCATCTGAAGAGAGGGGTTTTCATAATTTTCTGCTGACGGTTTAACATGTTCTCTTTGTGCTGCATTTGGATTGTTTTTACCGTTTTCAAATTTTGTTTCAGTAGGAATTTGTCTACCTGTATAAATATCTGTTACAGTATCAATACCTTGAGCCTTTAATTTTCCAGCTCTTTCTAATGTGGCATCCATACCAGGATTAACATATTCCTTTCTAAACTCTTTATGAGGTGTTTCGCTATATCTTTTATAATTTTCCTCTAATTCTACTCTGCTTATATGATTATGCTCAGCAATTTTTCCTTTGGCAAAATTTTCGGGTGTTTGAATATGTGCATCATTACTAAGGTCTAGAGTAAGACCTCTGTTTTCTCTTATAAAATCTTCTCCCGCTGTAACTGCTATTTGATTAAGAAATTGTTCCCAAACAACATTCATAACAGTTTCTCCAAGAGTATTAGGATTGCCAATTTTATCTCTTTCCTTTTCTAAAAGAGTTAAATCTTCAAACTGGTCTAATAATTTATACTCCAATTCTTTTTCTAACTCTTTAAAATCGACATTCTCAATATTGAGTTCTGCCCATTGCTGTAACATCTCTTTATTGTTTTTCATAATATATATATATTAAACTATACTTTAATTTTTGTAAATATCACCTTGTTAGCAAACTTGCTAATTTGATAAAGGAAATTATCAATTTTATTAACTATTTAAGTAGGTTTTCCAATTCACTCCTACAGTTGAACTGATATATCTTTCCTCTTATCTTGATAAACCCCTCTACAGCCTCATCGCCCATAGGTTCAAAAAGGGATTTTACACTAACTCCAAGAGCAACTGCCATTTTCTCAATAGTATCAAGTCGAGCGTTACCATACATCGCTCTCGTTAGACTTGAAGCATCTATATCCATATCGCTTGCAAGGTCTTTAAGTTGTTTGCCTTGTTGTTTGCAAAGGCGTTTTACATTTTCTGCCAATATCTTTTCCATGTATATCCTATTTTGGGTGCTAATATACTAAAATTATCATAAATAACAATATATTTCAAATTATTTGCGATTTTCGCTAATTAAAATTTGTTTCTTAATTTTCTTAAATGTATATTTGCATTGTAATAATTGATATATAAAACAAATATAGTATAAAAATATGAAAACAGTAATTTTTGCAAGGGTTAGCACCAACATACAAGAGTACGACAGACAAGTGAATGAATTAACAGTACTTGCCAACAACAAAGGTTGGAGCGTAGAGGCAGTGTTTGCCGAAAAAATTTCAGGTGCGAAAGCCAACAAAGAGCGTGCCGAATTGCTGAATATGGTTGCTTATGTTGAGGCAAATGCCATTGACAAGGTGCTTGTTACTGAACTCTCTCGCTTGGGGCGTGATACCTTGCAAGTGCTTGAGGTTATCGAAATGCTGAACAGCAAGGGTATTTCGCTGTATATACAGAACTATAACATCGAAACACTGACAGCAGAGGGCAAGGTAAACCCAATGAGCCAATTCCTTATTACCATACTCGCAGAGGTGGCAAGAATGGAGCGCAAGACCATTCGTGAGCGTGTAGCGAGTGGTTATGCCAACTATCGTAACAATGGTGGCAAGGTTGGTCGTAAAGAGGGTTATCGCAAGAGTGATGAGGCTATGCGTGAGGAATACAGTGAGGTGTTCAAGTTGCTGAAAAAGGGTATCAGCCTCCGAAACATCAGCAAGATTACGAATGTGAGTGTAAATACTATAAGAAAGTGTAAAGAGTGTGCAAGTGTATGAGAGGATAGGA
>JAZQVO010000030.1:0-15485 GCA_045631905.1 Bacteroidaceae bacterium | reverse complement strand
CGAATATATCCTTTGGGTTGCAGGCAACACTCCTTTGTGAAACTAAAGTTTCAGTCGTCGCAAGCAACGCTTTTTCGCGTTGCCGCTTTGAAAAACATTGAAGTAAACTTCATGTTTCTCGCTCGTTTGTTTGTATATTTGATAAAGAAATCGAATATATACTGCACTCGCTGTGAAAAACATTGAAGTAAACTTCATGTTTTTCGCTCGTTTGTTTGTATATTTGCGCACAAAATTTGTAAACCGAAAATATAACAAAAAAATACATAACTATGAAAATAGCAATCGTAGGCGTAAGCGGAGCTGTGGGACAAGAGTTCCTCCGCGTTCTTGACGAGAGAAATTTCCCCTTCGACGAGTTGGAACTTTTTGGTTCGGCACGTAGCGCAGGAAAAGTATATAATTTCAAAGGTGTAGACTACACTGTTAAAGAGCTTAAACACAACGACGACTTCAAAGGCATCGACTATGCTTTTGTATCGGCCGGAGGCGGTGTTTCGAAAGATTTTGCCGACACCATCACAAAGCATGGCTGTGTGATGATTGACAACTCGAGCGCGTTCCGCATGGACGAAGATGTGCCCCTTGTTGTGCCCGAGGTGAACCCCACCGACGCATACAACCGCCCCCGCGGTATCATCGCAAACCCCAACTGTACAACTATTCAGATGGTTGTTGCTTTGAAGGCGATAGAGAACCTTTCGCACATCAAGAGCGTACACTCTTCGACCTATCAGGCGGCAAGCGGTGCAGGTGCAGCTGCCATGGCCGAACTATACGAGCAGTATCGTCAGGTGCTTGCAGGCGAGGAACCCACCGTGGAGAAATTTGCCTACCAGCTTGCATTCAACGTAATCCCCCAAATCGATGTGTTCACCGACAACGGCTACACAAAGGAGGAGATGAAGATGTACAACGAGACCCGCAAAATCATGCATAGCGACATTCAGGTGAGCGCACAGTGCGTACGTGTGCCCGCCCTCCGTTCACACTCACAGACTTTGTGGATTGAGACCGAGGAGCCCCTCACCGTTGAGCAGGTGCAGAAAGCCGTAGCAGAGGGCGAAGGCCTTGTGCTCATGGACAACCCTGCGAACAAAGAGTACCCCATGCCCTTGTTCCTTGCTGGCAGCGACCCCGTATATGCAGGCCGTATACGTAAGGACCTCACCAACCCCAACGGTATAATCATGTGGATTGTGGGCGACCAAATTAAAAAGGGTGCCGCGCTCAACGCCGTGCAAATTGCCGAGTATCTTATCAACCACCCTCAAAAGTAAATTTACAAACAAATTCATAGACGTGAGATGGCGAGGCAACAGCCTCGCCATCTCACGTCTATACATGCATCACGATAGAAAGAGACAGGCAAGCCTCGTAATAAAAAAAACAGCACCAAGAGATTTCTTGGTGCTGATATTGCTTTAAAGGTACTATCTAAAAAGAGACTACTCCGAAGTACGATACTTACCCTCGTCCTCGTCTTCGAGCATGCTCAAATAGGACTGATAACGCGACGGAGCAATCTCCCCGCGTTCCAAGGCGGCAAGCACCGCGCAACCGGGTTCGTGTGTGTGAGTGCAGTTGCCATATTTGCAATCCTTCGACAGGTCAAAAAACTCCACAAAGTAATGTGGAATCTCCTCCTTCTCCATGGCATAGGAACCAAAGCCCTTTACGCCGGGAGTATCCACAATATAACTGCCGGGCATAAACTCGAACATCTCGGTGTATGTGGTGGTGTGCATGCCCGTGTCGTGTATTTTGGATATCTCACCCACCTTGGTGGCAAGCTCGGGCGCAACAGCGTTCACAAGGCTCGACTTTCCGACACCCGAATTTCCAGCAAGCAACGACACCTTGCCACGCATCGCCTCCCTCAGTTTCTCTATACCTTCGCCCTTTTCGGCACTTGTGACAAGGCAAGCATAACCTATGCTCTCGTACAGAGCAACCAGATATTCAAGCTCCTCTACCTCGCCGGGTGTGTAAAGGTCGGCCTTGTTGAAGACCAGCACCACAGGCACTCTGTAAGCCTCGGCCGATGCCAAAAAACGGTCGATAAACGTGGTGGAGGTCACAGGGTGGCTTATTGTAACCACAAGGAAGCATAGGTCGAGGTTGGCCGCAAGAATATGCGACTGCTTCGACAGGTTCGATGCCTTGCGCACAATATAATTCTTGCGCTCCATGATATCGACGATGTATGCCGTACCATCGGCACGCACATCGAACTCCACAACATCGCCCACCGCCACAGGGTTGGTACTCTTTATCCCTTTGAGGCGGAAATTTCCCTTAACCCTGCAATCGACCACGGTGCCGTCGGCCACACGCACGGCATATACACTGCCCGAACTTTTTATTACAACTCCCTGCACGCGTACAACGCTTTATTACACGGTAAGAATCTCTTTCTCTTTTACTGCAAAAATCTCCTCGGCACGTTTGATGTACTTGTCGTGGATTTTCTGCAATTTCTCCTCACCGTCTTTTGCAACGTCCTCGGGAGTACCATCTTTAACCGACTTTTTCATTGCATCGATACCGTCGCGACGTGCGTTACGAATGCTTATCTTTGCAGTCTCCAACTCGTGAGAGCACTGCTTCACAAGCTCCTTACGACGCTCTCCGGTCAAGGGAGGTATAGCAATTATAATAACCTCACCATTATTTGTAGGCATGATACCCACGGGAGAGTCTATGATAGCCTTCTCTATGGGAGCAATCATATTCTTATCCCAAGGTTTAATAGCTATTGTGCGAAGGTCGGGGGTAGTTATTGTGGCAACATTGTTAATAGGCATCTCCGAACCATAAGAGCTCACTCTTACACAATCGAGGATATGCACATTTGCCTTACCCGCACGAATATGTGAATACTCATCTTCGAGGTGCATGATAGTCATCTCCATCATCTCCTCTATCTCACTCAAACAAGCTTTTACGTCTAACATAAGTCTATATTTTTATTGTTTACATTTTTAAAACCTATAATTCATCTATTTAAACACAAAAATAAAGAATAAGAGCCAAAGAGAAGCGATTTTAAGATTTTTTAATAATTACAAACAGGAGCGCATGCCAAAAGAGACTATTTTAGATGCAATAATATTAATAATCATTGTGACATTACAACACAACCAACAACCCGTTGCACATGTTGTAGAGATAAAAGGAGGTTAATATGGCAAGCAAGAGGCAAAAGCATCGTTTAATAAAAATTTTCGGCGGGAACCTGTGGCAGGCCCAGCTTATACAGGGGCTTTTGGAGGCAAACAATATCCCGAGCATGTTGCGCAACGAAACAATATCGGCCGTCACATCGCCATACGCCACTTTGGGTGGCGAGGTTTGTGTAATCATCGACGATAAAGACCGCGAGATGGCAAGGGCTGTTTTAAAGAAAGAGTGTGTTTCGTCGGCACCCTACAATTAAGGAACAACTCACCTGCACAAAATAAAAAATACCACCTCGCGAGGTGGTATTTTTTATTTGCTTGGTATCATTAATATGCTTACGCCTTAATCTCCTTGATACGAGCCTTCTTACCTGTAAGAGCACGGAGATAGTAAAGTTTAGCACGACGAACACGACCGAGCTTATTAACAGTGATGCTGTCGATAGCGGGCGAGTTCAAAGGGAAGATACGCTCAACGCCAACAGTACCCGACATTTTGCGTACTGTGAAACGTTTCTCGTCGCCGTGACCACAGATGCGGATAACAACACCACGATACATCTGGATACGCTCTTTTGTTCCCTCAATGATTTTGTAAGCTACTGTAATTGTGTCACCGGGGTGAAAGTTAAGCTCACGCTTTACATCAGTAGCAAATGCTTCCTTAGCAATTTTAATTAAATCCATTTTACTTTGAATTGTTTAAATTGTTCAATCATTCGAGCGCAACATATCAAGTTACTCTTCCTTGACAGCGATTACGCCGAAAGCGACTGCAAAGATAGGCCAAATTATCCGTTCTGCAAAATTATCCACCTCTTTTTGCTCCTTTTTATACAATAAAACACTACATTTGGGGAAAATATTCACAAACCCGATAAAAGAATAACAAACAACCCATTATACCATGAAGATACACCACCTGCTATTTATAGCAACAGTAATCCTCTGCTCGTGCAACGAAACCCCGAAAAAACTTGTTGCCATAGAGTGCGGTAACATAAAAGTAACCGGGAGCAACAGCAAAGCAGGCGCAGAAAACGTAAGAACCATTCTCGAGAAGTATAAACCCACGATAGAGCAGGTGAAAGCACCTGTTGTAGGCACATCACAGGCCGAGCTCACATCGTACAAGCCCGAAAGCCCCCTGATGAATTTTGCAGCCGACGCTATATTCGAGATTGCACAGCGCGAACAAAAAACAGACCTCGCGCTCACCAACAAGGGAGGCCTTCGCAACATTCTGCCCAAAGGAGAGCTCACATTCGGCGATATATATAATGTCTTCCCATTTGAGAACCGCCTCACATACCTCACGCTCAACGGCACACAGCTCATGCGACTGTTCGGCGATATTGCCAAGGTGGGTGGCGAGGCCATAAGCGGAGCAAGGCTCGTCATAAGCACCGACGGCAAACTAATAGAGGCCACTGTTGGAGGCAAAGCCGTGAACCCCGAGCAGAACTACCGCATAGCCACACTCGACTACCTTGCCGAGGGTAACGACAAGCTATACACCCTTGCCGAGGGAAGCGACGTGCAGATAACAAACCTTTCACTGCGCGACCTTATAGTAAATTACATAGCCGAGCTTCACAGCCAAGGAAAACCGATAAACGCCACACTCGACGGGCGAATAACCATAAAATAACCAACCGCCATGAAAAAGATACTATTTGCACTATTAATAGCCGTTGCATGCACCTTGCAGGCACAGGTGAAGATAACAATACTGCACACCAACGACACACACAGTTGCATAGAGCCCGAAAAGAACGGCAACGCAGGAGTACTGAACCGCGCCATGCTCATAGAGCAGATAGCCGACTCGGTCGGGCATGAAAACCTCCTGCTTTTCGATTGTGGCGACTTCTCACAAGGCTCGCTCTACTACTATGCACTAAAAGGAGAGGTAGAGGTGGTGCTCATGAACGCCATGGGATACAATGCCGGCGCACTCGGCAACCACGAGTTTGATTACGGCATGGAAAACCTCGCCCGTCTTGCCCAAACAGCCAAATTTCCCCTCTTGTGCGCCAACTACGACTTCACAGGCACCCCCTGCGAAGGACTCATAAAGAAAAACACCATCATAGAGCGCAAAGGGGTGAAGATAGGAGTATTTGCCCTCTCGCCCAACCCCGACGGGCTTATACAGAAAGACAACTATGCAGGTGTAAAATACCTTTCACCCACAGAAACAGCCAACACACAGGCTGACGAGTTGCGCAAAGCAGGTTGCAACGTGGTAATATGCCTCTCGCACCTCGGCTCCAAAATGAGCAACAACGATTGCGACGATGAACGCCTCGCCGCCACCACAAAAGGGATTGATATTATATTAGGCGGGCACTCGCACACATTGTACGCAACCCCTGTTACACTAACCAACGCCGACGGCAAAGAGGTTGTCATGCAACAGATGAACAAAAACGGACGCTACTTGGGGCACGTAACACTTACATTTGAATAAAAAAGTTCAAAAAATATTAAAACACACCCGATAGCCCGGCACAATAATATACCTTTGAGATTAATAGTTAAAAACAATAACAAAAAACTAATAAGAAGATGAAAAAAATTATTTATGCACTTGCAGCCACAGCCATGGTAGCCTGCAACAACACAACAACCATCACAGGAACAACCGACGACAGCATGGAGGGAGCCACCGCATATCTCGTATGCGACAACACCAACGAAGCAACCGACTCGTGTGTTGTAACAGGCAAAACATTTACATTCACAAGAACCGAGGAGCAACCCGGTATCTACCGCGTACAGATAGGTCGCAGCCACCTACCCCTACTCTACGAGGCAGGACAACAGATTAATGTCGATTTTACCAACACCACCTACCCCGTTACCGACAACGGCGGTGCCAACACCATCTGCAACGAATTTACAGAGATGTTGCACGGCTTCGTGAACGCATGCAGAGAAAAATATGCCGAACTTATAAACAACGGCACACCCGAAGAGGCACAAGAATACAGCAACCGCACCAGCAAAGAGATGACCGAGCTATACAAGAAAAACATAGCAGCCAACAAAGACAACATCTTCGGTGCCTACCTGCTTGCCAACCTTGCACACAACCTCTACCCCGACCTCGCCTCACTCGATTCGGTAATGAACGAAGTTAAATATGCCAAGGAGATCAAGCACCTCAGCGACACCCGCGCCTCAATAGAAAGCAAAGAGAAGACCAAAGAGGGCAAGCCCTTTATAGACTTCGAGGGCAAGGACCTCGACGGCAACCCTGTTGCGCTATCAAAATATGTAGGCAAAGGCAAATACACACTTATCGACTTTTGGGCAAGCTGGTGTGGCCCCTGCCGTGGTGAGATACCCAACCTCAAAGAGTTGCACAAGCTCTATGGTGGCGACAAATTTGAAGTTATCGGCGTGAACGTGTGGGACAACGAACAGAAGTTCAAAGAGTCACTTATTAAAGAGGAGATAGAATACCCGCAAATATTTGTACCCGCCGAAGTAAATGCCACATCGCTCTACGGCATACAAGGCATACCTCAAATAATGCTCATAGGCCCCGACGGCACCATCTTGAAACGCGACCTTCGTGGCGAGGGTATGAAGACAGCCGTTGCCGAAGCACTTGGCAAGTAACACCCTTTTTACCCCAAGGAGCATAATAGCAGAATTTCAATACAAACCCCCATGAGTAAGTGCGCTTACTCATGGGGGTTTACTTAAACAGCAACCTGTTTATATCAAAAAACAGATAAATATCAATCCTTCTCGCCAAAGCAAAGGTCACCCGCATCGCCCAAACCCGGCACGATATAATAGTGATTATTCAATATAGGATCTATTGTAGCACAATAAAGAACCGCATCATCGGGGAAATTTGCCTGAACAAAATCGACAGCCTCACAACTTGCGATAACCGATGCCAAAATCAACTTCTCGGGCGTTCCTTTCGTGAGCATGGCACGGTAGCAAAGCTCCGCACTGCAACCGGTAGCCAACATCGTATCGACAAGCAACAAATATTTACCATCGATGCGTGGCGATGCCAAATACTCCACCTTAACATCAAAGTGAGTCTCATCGATATACTCCCTGTAAGCCGACACAAAAGCATTCTCTGCATGGTCAAAATAATTATGGAAACCTGTGTGCAAGGGAAGACCGGCACGCAAAATAGTTGCAAGCACAACCTTCTCGGTGGGGACATTATGCACAGCCTCGCCCAACTGCGTGGGAACGGTCAGCGCCTCATAAGGCAACTCTTTGCTTATCTCATAGGCCATAATCTCGCCTATACGTTCAATGTTGCGACGAAAGCGCATCTGGTCCTTCTGCACCTCCTTGTCGCGAATCTCTGTGAGGAACCTGTTTAAAATTGTATTCTGCTTCGATAAATCAACAATTTTCATAGTAACTATATATAATGAAAGTATACACTGAATTTCAAAAAAACTCCGCTAATATACATTTTTTTACACAAATCACGAATTTTTGAAATAAATTGAAAAGAAATTACAAGAAAAAAGAGAGAAAAACCAACAAAAAACATCAAAAAAATCAAATTGTCAAAAAAACAACTATTTTACAAGACAAATGCACCAACAAGAGAGATAAACAGAAAAACAAAAAGCGGTATTTGTAACAAAAAGATATTATTTTGATACCAAAAAACACCAAAAAAGAGCCAAAATCGAGGTTTTTTGCAGGAAAATACGCTAATTAAAGAAATTTTTCTTTAATTGTTTTGAGTGTTTAAATAAAAAGATATATATTTGCACTTGGAGAACTTCGGCAAGTTTGAGTAAAATGTTAAAATTTGCACAAAAAGGCACTCCGTTTAGAGAACAACAAATGAATTACTAACAAATAATTTATTTTTAAAATTATGGCAACAATAGATCTTACCAAGTATGGTATTACCGGTGCTACCGAGATTATCTACAATCCCTCTTACGAGCAACTTTTTGCCGAGGAGACAAAGCCCGGTCTTGAAGGTTACGAAGTAGGTCAAGTTACAGAGCTTGGCGCAGTGAATGTAATGACAGGTGTTTACACCGGTCGTTCTCCCAAAGACAAGTTCATCGTTAAAGATGCAACATCGGAGAACACTGTATGGTGGACATCTGAGGAGTACAAGAACGACAACAAACCTGTTACAACAGAGGCTTGGAACGTTCTTAAAGAGATTGCGACAGAAGAGCTTTCAAACAAGAAACTTTACGTAGTTGATGCATTCTGCGGTGCAAACCCCACTACACGTCTTAAAGTACGTTTCATCATGGAGGTCGCATGGCAGGCACACTTCGTTACAAATATGTTCATTCGCCCCACAGCCGAGGAACTTGCATCGTTCGGTGAGCCCGACTTCATCGTTTACAACGCTTCAAAGGCAGCTGTTAAGAACTACAAAGAGCTCGGTTTGAACTCAGAGACAGCAGTTGTGTTCAACCTCACAACACGCGAGCAGATTATCCTCAACACATGGTATGGTGGTGAGATGAAGAAAGGTATGTTCTCTATGATGAACTACTACCTCCCCTTGCAGGGCATCGCTTCTATGCACTGCTCGGCTAACACAAACGAGAAGGGCGAGACAGCAATCTTCTTCGGTCTTTCAGGTACAGGTAAAACAACTCTTTCTACCGACCCCAAACGTATGCTTATCGGTGACGACGAGCACGGCTGGGACGACGAGTCTGTATTCAACTTCGAGGGCGGTTGCTACGCAAAGGTTATCAACCTCGACAAAGAGAGCGAGCCCGATATCTTCAACGCCATCAAGCGCGACGCTTTGTTGGAGAACGTAACAGTTGATGCAAACGGCAAAATCAACTTTGCCGACAAGAGCGTGACAGAGAACACTCGCGTTTCTTACCCCATCAACCACATCAACAACATCAAGCCCGGTTCAATGGCAGCACCCGCTAAGAAGGTAATCTTCTTGTCGGCCGACGCATTCGGTGTATTGCCCCCCGTATCAATCCTTTCACCCGAGCAGACACAGTACTACTTCCTCAGCGGATTTACAGCTAAGCTTGCAGGTACAGAGCGTGGTATCACAGAGCCCACTCCCACATTCTCAGCTTGCTTCGGTGCTGCGTTCCTCAGCTTGCACCCCACAAAATATGGTGAGGAGCTCGTTAAGAAGATGGAGAAGAACGGTGCCAAGGCTTACCACGTGAACACAGGTTGGAACGGTACAGGCAAACGTATCTCTATTAAAGATACACGCGGTATCATCGACGCTATCCTCGATGGCTCAATCGATACAGCTCCCACAAAGACAATACCTCACTTCGACTTTGTTGTTCCCACAGAGTTGCCCGGTGTTGATCCCGCAATCTTGGATCCTCGCGACACATACGCAGACGCTGCACAGTGGGAGGAGAAAGCAATCGATTTGGCAAGACGTTTCATCGAGAACTTCACCAAGTACACAGGCAACGAGGCCGGTAAAGCTCTTGTTGCAGCAGGTCCCAAACTCTAATATAAGAGAAACAGGCTATATACACGTTGAGGGCAGTTTAAACTGCCCTCAACTTTTTTATATATATTGCAAAAGATTACTACCTTTGCAACACAACCACAACACCTATGTTAAGCCCCGAGACACGAAAATTCATTAAAGAACACCTGACAAGCGACACCCGCACACTTGCCCTGCAAGGAGCACGACACCCCGGCGTGGAGATGCGCGAGGCGATAACACAGATAGAAGGGTGGCAACTCGCCAAGAACAAACTACCCGAGTGGGCCGCCACCGACGGGCTCATATACCCGCCACGCCTCTCCATGGAGCAGTGCTCGTCCGAGGCCACCGCACTCTACAAAGCATCGCTCGTCGGAGGCGACACCCTTGCCGACCTCACAGGAGGCTTCGGCATCGATTGCAGTTACATGGCACGCAAATTCAAGAAAGCTACCTATGTGGAACGCAACACCCTGCTATGCGACATAGCTCGCGAGAATTTCGCACTATTAGGCTTGCAACATATAGAGATCATAAACAGCAACAGCGAAAGCACGCTCAACACCCTCCCCACGCAAGATTGGATATTTATAGACCCTGCCCGACGCGACGGTGACGGGCGCAAGGTTGTTGCCCTGTGCGACTGCGAGCCATGCGTAACCCTTTTAGAGGAGCAACTATTGCAAAGAAGCCCCAAAATAATGATAAAGTGCTCGCCCATGCTCGACATCGCGGCAGCATGTAAAGAGCTGAGAAGCGTAACACAGGTGCACACCGTAGCCGTGAACAACGAATGCAAAGAGCTCCTATTCATACTTGAACGCGAAGCAAAAGAGAGCACCCGCATACACTGTGTAAACATCACAGCCGGCAGTAACGAAGAGTACACGTTCACGTTCGAAGAGGAGCAGGAGGCAACAGCACATTACAGCGAGAGCATCGGCACATACCTTTACGAGCCAAACGCAGCCATACAGAAGAGCGGTGGTTACAAATCGCTTGCACAAGCCACAGGCACGGCAAAGCTCCACCCCAACAGCCAGCTATACACCTCCGACGAGTACTTGAGAAGTTTCCCCGGCCGTAAATTCAAGGTTATCAAGGAGTATGGTTTCTCAAAGAGCGACATAAGAGAGCTGTCGGCTATGGGCAAGGCAAACATTACCGTGCGCAACTTCCCCGACAGCGTACAGGTACTGCGCAAAAGGCTCAAACTTGCCGAAGGTAGTAGCAATTACCTCTTTGCCACCACCCTTGCCGACGGGCGCAAGACCCTTATTCTGTGTCAAAAAGCATAAATACCCCGCCTCAACATAAATACGCAGGATAGTGGAGGAGAACGCGCAACACATAAAAAAACCGTTTGGGCCGGCCCAAACGGTTTTTTTATAATTATTTCTCCTTTTTCAAGACCTTATCAATATTGCGTTCCCTCACAATCTCGTAACCCTTTTTAAAGAAGTCGCTGTTGCTGTTAATTATGCGCATCGAGCGCGATAAACCCCAAATATCACGAGCCACAAGCGATTTTAGCTGATGAGAAATTTCGGGAAGAGATTTTTCAAACTCCTCGGGTGTTGCAAGCTTCACGCTATCGCGCTCGGCCTGTAATTTAAGAACCTGTACAAAAGCCGAATCGACAACAAAATTCTTGTCAAAATCATCGACCGTGGGATATTTTGCTGTCACCTCCTCGCGGTGAATATCTACATAACGAAGAGCCGACTGTATGATGCTTCCCTTACGCGCAAGCTCGCGATGATAAGGTGTGTAACGAGCCGTGTCGAGAGGCACAAAGTAGTCGGGCATGATACCGCCACCACCATAAACCACACGCCCAAGACGTTTTGTAAACACCTTCAACGAGTCGGGGAAGTGTATGCTGTCGGCGTTCGAGAGCTCACCGCTGTTATAACGGTTCATAAGGTCGTCCTGATACTTTATGGAGTCGCCATAAGGCTTTTGAATACTGCGCCCCGTGGGGGTGTAATAACGCGAGATGGTGAGGCGAATCATGGAGTTATCGGGGAGAGTGAAAGGGCGTTGCACAAGGCCCTTGCCAAAGGTTCTGCGACCAACCACCACGGCACGGTCCCAATCTTGCAAGGCACCTGCAAGAATCTCGGCGGCCGAAGCCGATGTCTCGTCGACCAACACCACAAGATTACCTTTTGCGAAACGACCGCCACCCTTGGCTACATGGTTGTAACGAGGAGAGAAACGCCCCTCGGTATACACAACAAGATTATTTTCGGCAAGGAACTCACCCGCAATATCCACAGCCGCCGACAGATAACCACCGCCGTTACCTTGCAGGTCGAGCATGAGCGAGCGCATACCACACCTCTTCAACGAATCGAGAGCCGTAACAAACTCCTTGTATGTTGTTGCACCAAACGATGTTATGCGCATGTAACCAACCTTTTTATCGACCATGTAAGCAACATCGACACTCTCGGTCGATATCATCGCACGCTCCAACTCAAAAGAGAGCAAACGCTCTATGCCCGCACGTTTAACACCAAGCACAACCTTTGTACCCTCGGGGCCACGCAAGCGCGACATAATATCGCTACGCGTCATCTTTACACCTGCGATGGTTGTATCGTTCACCATCACCACGCGGTCACCTGCCAAAATTCCGGCACGCTCCGACGGACCGCCTGTCGTTGTGCGAATAACATACAATGTGTCATCGACCATGTTATACTGTATACCTATACCACCGAAGCTACCCTGCATCTCCTCGAGCAGAGCCTTTGTCTCCTTGGGGTCGGTGTATGTAGAGTGAGGGTCGAGCTGTTTGAGCATAGCCTTTATGCCCTCTTCGGTAACCTTCGCATCATCGACAGAATCGACATAACAACGGTTAATTATATTCCCGGCCATGAGCAATTTGGTGAGCGAAAGAGGCATCTTGTCCTGCGCCATGGCTACATGCGACACGATGGCCGCCAAAAGTATCAAAAACAGTTTTTTCATAATCATTCTTTAAGGTAAAAAATCTTTTACATCTTTGTTATAGGCCATGAGCTCGCGCACAAGGCTGCTACTCACCGCCGAAAATTCGGGAGCAGAGACAAGTATCACGGTCTCCACACCACCTATCCTCATATTCACATCGGCAAGGTCGCGCTCATACTCAAAATCCTTAACGCTGCGCACACCTCGCAAAAGAGCCGAAGCACCCACCGAGCGAGCATAGTCGACGGTGAGACCGTCGTACATGGCAACGCTCACGCGAGGCTCGTTCCCATACACCTTTTCTATCTGCGCAACACGCTCGTCGGGGGTAAAAAGGCTGTTCTTGCCCATATTTTTGCCCACAGCCACCACTACCTTGTCAAAGATAGAAAGGGCACGCAACACAAGAGAGTGATGCCCTTTGGTATAGGGGTCGAACGTACCTGCAAAGAGAGCAATCTTTTCCATCTTATTCATTGTTGGCTTTGTCCTCCTCGACAACAAGGTTGTCGATAATAAAATTCTGGCGTTCCATGGTGTTTTTGCCCATGTAATAACTGAGCAACTCCTCCACCTTGTCGTCTTTGTGCATGGAGACACGCTCCAGACGCATGTCGGGGCCTATGAAGTTGCGGAACTCATCGGGCGATATTTCTCCAAGACCTTTAAAGCGGGTTATCTCGGGGTTGGGCGACAGCTTTTCGATGGCGGCCAGACGCTCCTCCTCAGAGTAGCAGTATATCGTTTCGTAATCGCCTTTGCGTTGCCCCTCCTCCTCGGCACTCTTCTTGCCACGTGCCGTCTTGCGTTTGTTACGCACGCGGAATAACGGTGTCTGCAAAATATAAACGTGCCCTTTCTTTATTAGTTCGGGGAAAAATTGCAGGAAGAAGGTTATCATGAGCAGGCGTATGTGCATACCATCGACATCGGCATCGGTTGCCACAATAACCTTGTTATATCGCAACCCTTCGAGGCCGTCCTCTATGTTAAGTGCCGCCTGCAAGAGGTTAAACTCCTCGTTTTGGTAGACTACCGCACGGCTCAACCCGAAGCAGTTGAGCGGTTTACCGCGCAGGCTGAACACCGCCTGTGTGTTGGCGTCGCGACTCTTGGTGATGGAACCGCTCGCCGAGTCGCCCTCGGTTATGAATATACAGCTCTCGTCCATGCGGTCGCCCTTGCTATCGTTGTAGTGTATGCGACAGTCGCGCAACTTGCGGTTGTGCAGGTTCACCTTCTTGGCCTTTTCGCGCACCTGTTTTGTGAGGCCCGCAAGGTCCTTACGCTCTTTCTCCGATGCTTGTATCTTCACAAACATCACATCGCTTATGTCGGGATTCTTGTGAAGGAAGTTGTCGAGTTCCTCTTTTATAAAGTCGCCTACAAATTTCTTCACACTCATACTACCCTCCTCGGGTGCTATGGTGGTTGAGCCCAGACGCACCTTTGTCTGGCTCTCGAACACAGGCTCCTGAATATTCACGGCTATCGCCGCCACAATACCGTTACGTATGTCGCAATATTCAAAATTCTTTGTCGAGAAAAAGTCGTGAATGGTCGATGCCACCATCTCCTTGAAGGCACTCTGGTGGGTACCGCCTTGCGATGTATGTTGGCCGTTTACAAACGAATAGTACTCCTCGCCATACTGTTGCGCATGTGTAAAGGCTATCTCAATATCGTGACCTTTGAGGTGTATTATGGGGTAGAGGCACTCTGCGGTCATGTTGTCGGTGAGCAGGTCGGCAAGACCGTTGCGCGACAATATGCGCTTGCCGTTGAACATTATGGCAAGACCGGTATTCAGGTATGTGTAGTTGCGCAACAGCGTCTCCACAAATGCCACGCGATACTCGTAGTTGCGAAAGAGCTTAGAGTCGGGGGTAAAGGAGATATATGTACCTGTTTCGTCGGTTGTTTTCTCGGTGACATCGCTCACAAGCGTACCTGCCTCAAAGACAACCGAGCGCACTATGCCATCGCGATAACTGCGCACCTCGAAACGGGTGCTCAACGCATTAACAGCCTTCAAGCCCACACCGTTCAAACCTACCGACTTTTTAAATGCCTGGTCGTCATATTTTCCTCCGGTGTTCAACTTGCTCACGGCCTCAATCATCTTCCCTTGGGGGATACCGCGACCATAGTCGCGCACTGTGACAGAGTGGTTGTCCTCTATATCAATCTCTATGCGCTTGCCACCACCCATCTTAAACTCATCGATACTGTTATCGATAACCTCTTTCAGCAACACATATATACCATCGTCGCTCTGCGAGCCGTCGCCCAGCTTTCCAATATACATGCCCGGGCGTGTGCGGACATGCTCCATATCGCTAAGGTGACGGATGTTTTCGTCGGTATACTGTACCGGTTCCTCTTCCTTCGTTCCGTTGATGATTAGTTCCTCTGCCACTTATTTCGGTCTTTTATCTTTGCTTGTTATTCAATGGGTTTCACATAGGCACGACGGCGCTTGTGATTCTCGTGTGGGAAGTAGTCCCACTGGCTCTGCACCTTGTTGTTGACTTCAAGCTCGGGATTGCTCTCGGCAAACTCGTAGCCCAGCTTATGGTAGACGGGGAGCAGGTGCGACATTATCAGCGCGTTGACGCCTCTCCCCTGATATTCGGGCTTGACTGCGATGAGCAGCATGTCGATGTTCTTCGCATGTTTCACATAGAGAGACCAAGCCAAAGGGATATATCCGAAGATGCTGCGGGCTCCTTTTGCGCGCTGGAGGGCTTTTGACAGCGAGGGCATCACGATTCCCACGCCGATGAGCTCGTTCTTCTCGTTGACAACCAGAGGAACGAGGCGTAAGTCGAGGAATCCCAGATAGCTCTTGATGTATTGGTCGATCTGCTTCTCCG
>JAZQVO010000029.1:0-83592 GCA_045631905.1 Bacteroidaceae bacterium | reverse complement strand
TACATCAACGGCTTTAAGATGTACATGGTTATCAGCGACAGCGAGGCCGCATCGTTCAGCTTCCGCTTCCCCGGTACCACAAGCATCGAGGGCGTTGAGGCCGAGAGCGAGGCCGACGGCGTGGTTTACGACCTCTTCGGTCGTCCCGTGGAGAACCCCGCAAAAGGCGTTTACATTATTAACGGTAAGAAAGTAATCTATTAAAAACAGACGAACTATGAAAAGAAACTATTTTTCACCCGCAATGAGCGTTGTTGAGGTTGAGTGCAACGAAATAATAGCTACCTCACCCGATGGAAACATCGGCATAGACCAAAGTGGCAACGGTGGTAGCGAGCAGTTGAGCAACCGCCAGCAGGGCAAATGGGGCGATGTTTGGAATAAATAACTCTTTCCTTACACAATAACCGAGCAGGGGAGGCATGTGCCTCCCCTGCTTTTTTTGTTGCAGTGCAAACCATGGTTGTTGTTAGGCTTGCCGGCAAAAAGGTTTCGTGGGCTACGCGTTTGCCTCTTTGTCGCGCAAAGAAGAACTCTCCACCTCTTGCGGGTGGTGCCTCTTTATCACAAAAAAATAGAAACTATGCAAACACGGCACAAATACACCTAAAAGCGACACATATAAAAAAATGTTAATATTAGTAAAAGGTGAAGGGGAAACTCCAAAATGTATGTGTAAATTTATTATATATGCAAAATATTAAATATAATAGATATATTGGGCAAAGTATACATAAAAAGAATAAACTTAAAGATAAACTTATGAAACTAAAATTTTTACACATCTTCCATGCAATAATGCTGGCGGTTATACCACTTGCAAGCTTTGCACAAACCGAATTTTCGGTTGTAGAAAGTGTTCGTGAAAACCCCGAAAACGAACCTCTTCCGGTGCACCCTGTACCACACGAGCGACAGATATTGTGGAACGAAACAGAATTTTACGCATTCTTCCACTATGGAATAAATACCTATACAAACAAAGAGTGGGGATACGGAAACGAAGACCCAAGTTCTTTTGCACCTACCGCCGTGCCCAACCCCAAACAGTGGCTCGAAGCGGCGAAAAGCGCAGGCATGAAAGGCGGTATAGCCGTTGTAAAACACCACGACGGTTTCTGTTTGTGGCCCACAAAGACAACAACACACAATGTAACAGCATCGAGCAATGCCAACGCGAAAAAGACCAACATACCTCGCGACTTTGCGGCCGCCGCAAAAGAGCTCGACATGAAGTATGGTTTCTATGTATCGCCCTGGGACCGCAACAGCGCATACTACGGCGATGGCACTAACAACTACGTAGAGAAACTCTTTATTCCACAATGTACCGAGCTTGCCGAGTATGGCAGCGACCAATTTGAGATGTGGTTCGACGGTGCAAACGGTGGCGACGGATACTACGGCGGTGCCAACACAACACGCAGTATCGATGCAAGCACATATTACGATATCCCCAACCTGCGCCACCAAGTACACGAGCTATGTCCCAATTGTGTAATGTGGGGCGTGGGCGACGAAGCACGCTGGATTGGTAACGAAGCCGGCTGGGCAGGCGAGACCAACTGGCAGACACAAAACCGCGGACGCGGAGCAGGCCCCAACACCGAAGGTGCCGAGAACGGCTGGGTATGGTTGCCCGGAGAGAGCGATGCCAAAGCAACAACACATGGCTGGTTCTGGCATAATGGCGAGAGCGTTCTGTCGGCCGAAAGACTCTTCCAAATGTATCTGGAGACTGTCGGACGCAACGCAACACTAATCCTCAACCTCCCTCCCGACAAAAGCGGTTCACTCCCCACAGCAACAGTAAACCGCATGAAGGAGCTTGGCGACATGCTTTCGTCGCGCTTCGCCACCGACCTTGCAAAAACAGCAAAAGTAACAGTGAGCGAGACACGCAGAGCCGGAGAGACACGTAACTACGTTGCAAACAACATCATAGACGACGACAAAAACACCTATTGGGCAACCAACGACGGTACAAACACAGCAACCATCACCTTCGAGTGGGACACACCACAAACAGTACGCTATGTGAGCATGATGGAGTACATAAGACTCGGACAGAGAGTAAAAGGCTTCACCATCGAAACATCGGAAGATGGCAACACATGGGTTAAACGTGGAGGGAACATCAAATGCACCACAATAGGTTACAAACGCATACTCCCCCTCAACGGTAGCACATCGAACAGCTACGGCAACGGTTACCGGGCAAAATATGTGCGCATAACCATCACAGGCAGTAAAGCATGCCCCACATTGCACACAGTAAGTATCTTCTAAAAAACGAGCACCATGAAACTAAATAAATATCTATCATTCGTTGCAGCCATTGCCATGCCCTTCGTTGCAATAGCACAGACAATAACATTCGACACCGTCGAGCCCGAATACGAAGCTATCAACGTGTACGACACATGGGAAAAATCACCCTTCCGCACAGGAGAGATGACAGGCCGTACAGCCATAGTAACCAACCACCTGAACCAGGTCGATGACCTCTTGGGCGAGGCCGCGAACCCCACAGACAAGATGCTTGCCCTACAGCGTTCACGCTTCGGCAGTAACACCTTTGGTGTGAGAGTCGACCTCAAAGAACCTATCGCCCTTACAGCCACCACAAAATATGTTCACGCACTCATACACAAGCCCGTTGCCGGACGTGTGATGCTCATAGGCCTTGGCAAGCGCAACGACCGCGCATCACAGCCCAAAGACGTTGAGCAGTTTTGGGAGCTTGCATCGGTCGATTTTGTTGCCAACAAATGGCAAGATGCCGTTTTTGCAATTAAAGGTGCCGGCAACATAAGCATTTACAGCCTTGTATTTGTGGTCGATTGCGAGTCGCCCCACACACTCAGCGAGGACTTCATAGCCTACGTAGACCAGATTGAGGTGAACAACAACCCCGTACAACGCATTATCTACACCGACTATGCACTCAACTTCGAAAAAAACGCCAACAGCACCCACGCCTCGCGCTGGATTAAAAGCATAGCCTTTAACGGCTCGGCCGACGGTAACCAAAGCATAACACTTAACACTGCACAAAACAAGCAGATGTATTATGACAAAACAGAAGGCAAAGCATTCTTGGCAAAAGCCGGCGAAACAATAACCCCCACCTTGGCCATGAACGGCAACTGGATGAACGGTTACGTATACCTCGACCGTGGCAACGACGGCCGTTTCCACGCAACACTCAACGACGATTTGAGCATAGCCGAAGGCTCCGACATCATGACATACTCTTTTTATAGTGGTAGCAGCGACGGTACAAGCGGAAAGAACAGCAACGGAACAAACCTCACAGAGAGCGCACGCAACGTACTCAACCCACCCACATTCACAATACCTGCCGACCTTGCAAACGGCTTCTACCGCATGCGCTACAAGATAGACTGGAACAGCGTAGACCCCGGTGGCAACACACTCGAAGGCAACACCATCACCGCAAACGGTGGAGCTGTTGTAGATGTACGTCTGAATATTCACGGCGAGACAACAACAATATCTGCACACCAGCGCAACTGCGAGCTACTATCGGCCGAAACAAACGAAGGCCTTGGAGGCACAACCGTGCCTTTTGGCAAAGGCTACAAAATAAAAGTAGTACCATCGAACGGCTTTGCCTACCGAGGCGTTACCGTTGTTCACGGTTACAACATAGAGATTGATGCCAACCAAGATTATGCCATCACAAGCGAGCAGTATGTTCACGGCACAAAGCAGTACTCCATCGACTACATACCCGCCGACCTCTTCGACGACAACGACGAGTACACTATCCCTGCCGAATACATAGATGGCGAGGTACATGTTATTGCCGACGTAATCTCGGGGTACAGCGTTAAATACAAACACATGTTTAACGGCGAGGTTATGCACACCGAGGTGAAAATAACCACCGACGGCACATACCCTGCACCATCGGCACCTTGGGGTATCACCCTTGGCCAAACACCCACAGGTACAGTTACAGCAAACTGCATAAAAGAGATTGATGCCACATACAACCCGTCGGCTCTTCCTTTTGTGGCAGCCGCCACAGTAGAGGAGATAACCAACTGGTACTACTTGACACTCGATAACAAATATCTCTTTTACGAAGAGGGTGCAACCTCTATGCCTCTGAATAAAACCGCAATAGACAAGAGCAACAAAGACGCATACACCTTTGCATTTGTCGGCAACCCTTACACAGGCTACAAAATAGTGAACTACGCGGCACAAGGCAAAATACTCTCTTCGTCGACCACCATGATGGGTACAACCGGCGGTAGCACATACCCCGTGATGACAGCCGAACCTGTCCCTGCCGACAACAACATCTACTGGGTTCCTTCAAAAAGCACAAATGCCACAAATGGCTTCTACCTGGAGCAAAAGGGACACAGTAACAACAAAATGAACAACCGCGACAACAAAGTCGCCTACTGGACAGCAGGTTATGGTGCCGGCTCCACCTTTCTTGTTACCAAGAGAGAGATGGGTGCTCTTGGTGCTCTCATAGAAAAAATCGACGAGATAAGCACACGAAACATACAACCCGGAACCGACCCCGGATATTACAACGAAGAGGCAGTTGCCACACTAAACAGAGCCATCGCCCAAGCCACCACCTTGAACGAAGAAAGCACAAACGAAGATATTGAGCTTGCCGACAACGCCGTTCAAGGCGCACTCAACGCGTTAGGCGAAACAACAACACCTGTTGCCGGCAACTACTACGTTATAAAAAGCGCGTACACCGGCTGGACAACCGGCGACAAAGCCATATACAGCAACGGCACAAATACCATGTGGAAAGATGTCGACTACACCGACGCATCGTTCTACTGGTTACTCGAAAAAACCGAAAACGGAAAATATTTTTTTAAGAACGCCGGTGACTCAAAATACATGAACGGGCAAGAGGTGAGTGCAAGTGTACCCTCCACCGGCGCAACGCTTAACTTGCAAAGCACAGGGCAGTACAATATTATATCGAATAATGTTGTAATGCACACCGAAGGGCACAGTAACGGTAGCGGCGAGAGTGGCCGAATAGTTACATGGGCCGGGGGAGCAAACTCATGCTCGGCATGGTATCTCCTGACAGCCGATGCCCCCACAGCAACTGGCAATATCGCTGTTACATACAACTACAAAAGCAACGACGAAGAGTGGTACAGCGAGAGCAAAAACCTCAAAATAAACACCCCCTATACCGAGCCTGCAACAGCTTTTGGTGCACACACCACCTCGCTTAGGGGATACGGTCTTGTGCGCAAATCGCAACCCGCTGTAAATATCCTGTGCACACTAAACGGCGAGCTCCCATTTGAGTTTGCCACAAGCTACGAAGATATCGACAAGTGGTACTTCATAACACTCGACACAAGAAACAATTTTTACCTTAAACACACAGAGGGCGAAACAGCCATGCCGTTAAATTCAGCTACACTCCCCGAGGCAGAAGCCGACAAAGACGCATACAGCTTCGCATTTATCGGCAACCCCTGCAAAGGCTACAAAATTGTAAATCTTGTTGCAGGAGAAGGACATATCCTATCATCATCGACAACGATGGCCGGCAACACCGGAGCCGGAACCCACCCCGTCATGATAACGGAACCAGCTCCTAACGGCAACAACACATATTGGGTTCCCACAAAAAGCGAGTATGCCGACACAGGTTTTTACTTGGAACAAAAAGGTTACAGCAATAACAAAATGAACCTGCGCGATGGTTATCTTGCCTATTGGTCCACAGGGAAAGACATGGGCTCGACCTTTGTTGCCACCGAACGTATATTCGACACAACAACAGGCATAACCGATATCGAGGCCGAAGAAGATATTCACGGCAACAATATCTACGAGCTGTCGGGTCGCAAAGTAGGCAAAATTACCACCCCCGGAATCTACATCATAAATGGCAAAAAAGTTATCGTAAAATAACTATATGAGATAAAAACAGAGACATAGCCGACTTTCGCGAAAGTCGGCTATGTTTTTAGTACCTACACCCTATTTTGAAACAACCACCATACAGCACCTCCTTTCACGCCAAAAAGAGGGTAAAGCGGTTGCACCATATTAAATGTAATATTCAAAAAAAATCACAAAATTTGTATTTAGAGCAGATAACAATTATTTTTGTATTCTAAAACAGATGAAAAATAATAACAGCCTGTTTTGCACGTTAAAAAGAAGATGAAAAAGCTATTTATACTTCTCATAATATCAATAGGAGCGTTTGCAACAGCTCACGCACAATACGACGTGCATTTTACCCACTACTGGAACATGCTCGGCTTCTACAACCCGGCCGGAGCAGGCTCCACAGGCAAGCTATGGGGCTACGGCACATACAGCAACCAGATGACAGGCTTTGAGAACAACCCCAAGAGCATGCTCCTGCACGTAGACTCACCCATACCCTTTGTCGCAGGCGACCACTCTATGGGCTTGGGAGCACTTAACGACCAAATAGGCCTTTTCACAAACCAACACCTCTATATAAATTATGCCTACGGAATAAAACTCTTTGAAGGAAGGTTTGCAGGAGGCTTGCAGTTAGGCATTCTCAACGCAAAGTTCGACAGCAAAAAAATTGAGTTCGGCGGCGACAAGAACGACCCGGCATTCCCCTCGGGCGAGGCCGATGGCAACAAATTCGATATAGGCATAGGCTTCCTCTACCAACACAAACACTTTTACGCCGGAATTTCGGCCCTGCACATCAACTCACCCCTCATTCTTATGGGCGAAAAAAACGAGATTCAAATAGAGCCCTACTATAATTTTACGGCAGGAGGCAATATTCCGTTAAAAAATACGTTAATAACCATACAGCCCTATCTCCAAGTGATGACCGACCTTGTTTCGTGGCGAGCCGACATCACAGGAAAAGGCACATACAGCTACAACGAAAAAGAGTACTTCGCAGGCTTGACATACAGCCCAAACACCTCTGTAACAATATTTTTCGGTGTAGAATTTATGAACATAACAGCAAGCTACGGATACGAGCTGTTTACATCGGGCATAGGAGCAAAGAACGGAAACCACGACATATTCATAGGTTACAAAATGGACCTTGAAATATTTAAAAAAGGAAAAAATAAACATAACAGTATAAGAATATTGAAATGATGAAAAAGATAATTTTTCTGCCAACGATTCTTTTGGCACTCGTTACAGCGTCGTGCCTCAGCCCCCGCAGTTACGGCAATGCCAACGGAGGCGAGGTTACAGGTGTGGGCGGTACAGGATACAACGAACCCACGCCCTATGGTATGGTGCTTGTTGAGCGCGGTTCGATAAAGGTGGGCGAGGAGAAAGCCGACTCGCTTTGGGGCACCTCGGCACCCGTGAAGGACATCTCGGTCGATGCCTTTTGGATGGACGAGACCGAGGTTTCAAATGCCAAATACCGCCAATTTGTATTTTGGGTGCGCGACTCCATCATTCGCGAACGCCTTGCCGACCCCGCATATGGTGGCGACGAAACCTATAAAATAACCGAGGACCAGTATGGCGAGCCCATAGAGCCCTACCTCAACTGGAAGAAGCCCATACCCTGGCAACGCCCCAGCGAGGACGAACAACGCGCCATAGAGAGTGTCTACATAACCAACCCCATAACAGGCGAGAAGATGCTCGACGCCTCACAGATGAACTACCGTTACAGCATCTACGACTACACACAAGCCGCCATGCGCAAAAACCGCCTGAACCCCGAGGAGCGCAACCGCAACACCGATATCCCCACCGACTACGATGCAGTGATAACAATATCGAAAGACACCGCATACATCGACGATGAGGGAGCAATCGTGCGCGAGACCATCACACGCCCCTTGTCGAGCCAATACGACTTTCTCAACACCTACATAGTAAACATATACCCCGACACAACCTGCTGGGTGAACGACTTCCCCAACGCCAACAACGAGGTATACCTTAACCTCTACTTCAGCCACCCCAACTACAACAACCACCCCGTTGTGGGAGTAAGCTGGGAGCAAGCCAACGCCTTCTGCGCATGGCGCACCGAATATCTTCTCCGTGGTCTTGGAGCACAAGCAAAGTGGATACAACGCTACCGCCTCCCCTCGGAGATAGAGTGGGAATATGCCGCACGAGGCAAAAACGGTAACAAATACCCCTGGGAGAGCGACGACACAAAGAGCGACAAAGGGTGCTACTATGCCAACTACAAACCCGAAGAGGGCAACTACACCAAAGACGGCAGTCTCATCACATCGCCCTGCGGAATATTCTCGGCCAACTCAAACGGCCTCTACGACATGGCTGGAAACGTTGCCGAGTGGACCTCAACCGTGTACACCGAAGCAGGCGTGTTGCAGATGAGCGACATGAACCCCGACCTGCAATATCGCGCCGCCAAAGAGGACCCTTACAGCATGAAGAAAAAGACCATACGCGGAGGCTCATGGAAAGATGCCGTACGCTTCATACAAGGAGCCACACGCAACTACGAATACCAAAACGAGGCGCGTTCATACATCGGTTTCCGCTGTGTACGCAGTTACGCCGGCACCAACCGCAGAAGATAACAACCACAATATTCACACATTCAACACAGATATACAATTATGGGCAAATATAAAAACGCAATAAGACGAATACAGGCATTCATGGACTCGGCAAGAGGAAAGACCGTACTCAACTACCTTTATAGCTGGGGAGCCGCAATCGTAATCTTGGGAACACTCTTCAAGCTAACCCACATTGCCGGAGCCAACATAATGCTGTTCGTCGGTATGGGAGCCGAGGTTGTAGTATTCTTCTTCTCGGCCTTCGAACGCCCCTACGATGTAGCACTCGACGAAAAGAGAGAGGAGGCAGCCGAAGAGGGCTCACAAATAAAAATAGAAGGAGCACCCATGCATGGTGGAACAATAGTGATAAACGGCACCTTGGGCACAGAGAGTATAACCCCGCAAGTAACCCCCGCCGGCACACCCGCCACAACCAACAACCCCGAGCTTTACCCCCAAATGGACAAAGTAACCGAAGAGTACATAGAAAAGGTTACAGCCCTTAACGAAGCAATAAAGAAGATTGCCGAGCAAGCAAACACCCTTGGCATGAACATGGCCGAGATGGAGACATTAAGCCGAAACCTAACAGGCATAAACGCACTATACGAGGTGCAGTTGCGTAGCGCAGGCAACCAAGTGGGCGCAATAGACCAAGTAAACGAGCAAACCATGAAGATGGCAAAACAGATAGAAGAGCTCAACGCCATGTACGCCCGTATGATTCAGGCTATGACAATGAATATAAACAAGCCTCAACAGTAAAAAGAGCACACAATGAAGATTAAGAAACAAAGAGTCTCACCACGTCAGAAGATGATAAACCTCATGTACGTTCTTCTGATGGCGATGCTTGCACTGAACGTCTCTTCGGACGTGCTCAACGGCTTTACACTCGTCGATGAGAGCCTCAAAAAGACCAAAGACAACGTGGGCCGACAGAACGAAGCACAATACGAGAAGTTCGAAGAGCTCATGGCACAGAACCCCGAAAAGGTTCGCAACTGGTACGAGCGTGCACAATATGTAAAAAACATATCCGACTCGCTATACAACTTTGCCGACCTCTTGAAAGAGCGCATAGCCAAAAAAGCCGATGGAGAGAAAGGTGACCACAACAACCTTGTGAACCGCGAAGACCTCGAAGCATCGACATATGTGATGCTCGCTCCCGGCAGCGGACAGGGACAAGCACTCTACGACGCAATAGTAAAATACCGCGAAGAGATTATAACCATGATAACCGACTCGGTGCAACGCGAGATAATAAAAAGCAGTTTCAGCACCGAGATACCGCGTCGCGACATATCGCTACTTAAAAACTGGCAAGAGTACAACTTTGAGAGCATGCCGGCCATAGCAGCCATCACCCTGCTCACAAAACTACAAAACGATGTAAGATACGCCGAAGGCGAGGTTCTGCACACCCTTGCAAGAAACATCGACATGGGCGACGTGCGCGTAAACCAGATACGCTCACTTGTGATCCCCACATCGCGCAACGTGGTGCGTGGCGGAAACTTCTCGGCACAAATTATTCTTGCAGCCGTAGACTCCACACAACGCCCACAGATATACATAGACGACAAGCTCTTTGAGACCGAGGACGGAGAATACAGCAAGACCTGCAACACCGTGGGCGACTACACCCTAAACGGATACATGCTCGTGAACGACGGAGCAGGCGCACAAACACGCTACGACTTCTCGCAAAAGTACACCGTGGTAGAGCCCACGGCAACAGTGAGCGCATCGCTCATGAACGTGTTGTATGCCGGCTTTGAGAACCCCGTAAGCATCTCGGTGCCCGGTGTAGCAAGCAACAAGATACAAGCAAGCATCGCAAGTGGCAAAGGCACACTCAGAAACGACGGCAAGGGAGGTTTCATAGTTATCCCCTCACAAGTGGGCGAAGATATTGTAATAGGCGTAAACGCCACAAACGAGGAGGGACGCACACAAAGCATGTGACAATACACCTTCCGTGTGCGCCAGCTACCCAACCCCACCGCCTTCATCGAATACAAAGACAAAGACGGCAACACACAACGATACAGAGGAGGCACACCGCTTAGCAAAAAAGCACTCATGAGCGCAAACGGCATAGTTGCAGCTATCGACGACGGGCTCTTGAACATAGGATTCAAAGTCCTATCGTTCGAAACAGTATTCTACGACAACATGGGAAACGCCGTACCCCTTGTATCGCAAGGAGCCGACTTTACCACCAAACAGAAAGAGATGTTCCGCAACCTGGGACGAGGCAAACGCTTCTACATCTCACACGTAAGAGCCATAGGCCCCGACAACGTGGAACGTCTGCTACCCTCTTCGCTCGAAGTAATAATGAACTAAACATCAGGCGAGAGAAACCATTTGACACCAAACAGGACAAATAATAAAACAGTTATGAAATACATCAGCAAACTAATTGTTATTATAGCAGTATCGCTCATGGGACAATACGCAGTGGCACAACCACCCGCCCGAAGCAAACAGCAAGCCAAAAAAGAACAGAAGGCAAACACCACACCTGCTGTAAACATGAGCGAAAGAGCAAGAAACCAATACCCCACAACCATTGTACCCCAAGAGGTTGTGTGGAAACGCGACATATACCGCACTCTCGACCTCAAAAACGAGAAGAACGCCTCGCTCTACTACCCCGTAGAGCCCATGGGAAGCAACATGAACCTCTTTACCTACGTGTTCCGCCTCATTCTCGACGGTAGCATAACAGCCTACAAATACAACCTCGACGGCAACGAATCGTTTACCGAAGAGAACAAGTTAGAACCCAAAGACCTCCTCGACAACTACGAGATATACTACGAAGAGAAGGACGGCGAGTTTGTTGTGGGCAAGAGCGATATCCCCTCGGCCGAAATTTTGAGCTACTTCATAAAAGAGAGCCACTACTACGACCAAAGAACCGCAACATACAACACACGCGTAACAGCCATCTGCCCTGTGCAACACCGCGATGGCGAGGCAACAAAATTCCCCATGTTCTGGCTCAACTACGACGAGATAGCCCCCCTGCTCGCCCGTCAGACACTTGTTACAAGCAGTTACAACAACGTATCGTCCATGACCATCGACGACTACTTCATAAAAGGCTGTTACAGCGGAGAGATATACAAAACAGTAAACCTCAGGAACCTGGCACTCAACCAATACTGCAAGGACAGCACCGAGGTTAAAAAAGAGCAGGCCAAAATAGAAAAACAGTTAAACGACTTCCGCACCGGTTTGTGGAAAGCCCCCGTTGCCATAACACCTGCCGACACCACCGCAACAGCAAACGACTCAATAGCCGCCACAGCCAAAGAGGAAAAGAAAACACCCTTTCGCAGTACAAAGAAGAAGGAAGAAAAAAAGAGCGAAGCAAAACCCAAAAAGAGCAAAAGCCCAAGTGGTGGCGGAGCAAGAATATCGGTGCGACGCACAAGACGATAAACACACCACACACAAAAAGAGCAACCCGTGGGTTGCTCTTTTTGTGTAAAAACCAACCAAACAACCAAAGCACCAAACAGACCATACCTTTCGCTCATTATAGTTGTTATATAAAGAAACAATGGTAAAATTTGCATTTTAACTTATTTTACACTTATTTTGTCCCAAATTATGAGCAAAGAGAAACAACAAGTAGCCCACCACAACAGAATAACCTTAAAAAAACAACAATATGAAAAAGATTTTTGGAATAGCACTAACATTGTGTCTTTTAGCCTCGGCACCCGCCTTTGCACAGTTCAACTGGGGTATCAAAGCCGGAGTAAACCTCGCAGGCGAGCCCAGCTCACTAAAAGAGACAGGAGTATCGAAAGAGGGCAAGACCGGTTTCTTTGTCGGCCCCACAGCAAAAGTTATCATACCAGTACTCAACATCGGTTTGGAGGGTAACCTTCTATACTCGCAGAGCGGTACAGAACTTGGTGGCAACAGCGCAAAACGTCACAGCATAGAGGTGCCCATCTACCTCCGCTACGACTTTGCACTCCCCATCGTAAGCCGTATCGTAGAGCCCTTCATCGCAGTAGGTCCTCAGTTTGGCTGGGTAATAAGCGGTGACGAAAAAAGCTGGGAAAGCGCAGCAAGCGAAATATATGAGTGGGAGTACAAAAAGAGCAACCTCAGCCTGAACCTTGGCGCAGGTGCCACACTCTTGAACCACTTGCAGCTACACATCAACTACAACATTGCACTTGGCAACACAGGCGAGTTTAAATCGAACCCCTCAAGCGCAGGTTGGGACTACATCAAAGGCTCAAAAGTAAACACATGGCAGGTATCGGCAGCCTACATATTCTAAACTGCTGTAACCTATAAACAGAACGACAAAAAGGGGTGGCTTGCCACCCCTTTTTTACCCTTTACCCGCGCCTGTGTGGGCAAGAACCCTTAACACTAGAATACTCACACATACATAACAAAGGATAAACATAATGGCAAAATTTGTAGATGTCATACTACCACTACCCCTCCCCACCACCTACACATACAGCGTACCGCAAGAGTGGCAGGAGAAGGTTCAGGCCGGGTGTCGCGCAAGCGTTCCCCTCGGCCCCAAACGACACTACACCGCCATGATTACAGCCACACACGACAAGGAACCACAAGGGTGTAAGGTGCGCCCCATGGAGGAGTTGCTCGACGAGACACCCATAATGCTACCAACACAGCTCAAACTATGGGAGTGGATATCGCGCTACTACATGAGCTACATGGGCGACATATACAAGGCAGCCGTTCCACAAGGGCTTAAAGGCGAGTTTAAGCCACGCACCGAGCAACGCACAAGGCTCACGGCACGATGCAATGACGAAAAAGCCATCGCCCTTGTACTGCAATCGCTGTCGCGATCACCACGCCAAAAAAGACTATTAAGCACCTTTTTGGAGATGTCAGGGTTCTACACCGGCACACCCGTCGAGGTACAAAAACACAAACTGCTCGAAAGAGCCGATGTACAGCCCAACATATACAAAGCACTCACCGACAAAGGTTTCTTGGAGAGCTACGAGGTGGAGATAGGCCGACTGACAGAGTGCAAAGAGCCTGTTGCTCCACAAAACAAGCTCAGCGAGGCGCAGCAACGAGCCTTCGACCAAATTAAAGAGAGCTTTACACAAAAGAATGTAACCCTGCTACACGGGGTAACTTCGGCCGGAAAGACCGAGATATACATACACCTAATAAGCCATGCTCTTGAACAGGGCAAGCAGGTGCTGTACCTGCTACCGGAGATTGCACTCACTAAACAAATTATAGAACGACTGCGACGTGTGTTCGGCAACCGCATAGGGCTCTACCACTCAAAGTTCTCCGACGCCGAGAGGGTGGAGATTTGGAAAAAACAGATAAGCGACACCCCCTACGACATAATCCTGGGCGTGCGCTCATCGCTCTTTCTCCCCTTTAAAAATTTAGGCCTCGTAATAGTAGACGAAGAGCACGAGAACAGCTACAAGCAACAGGAGCCGGCACCACGCTACAACGCACGCAACGCCGCCATGGTGCTTGCATCGTTCTTCGGAGCAAAGTGCCTGCTCGGCACAGCGACACCGTCTATCGAGAGCTACTACAACGCCACCACGGGGAAATATGGCCTTGTGAGCCTCACCACACGCCACCGCGAGATAAAACTCCCCCAAATAGAGGTTGTAGATATAAAAGAGATGCAACACCGCAAACGCATGACAGGCCCGTTCAGCGACCCGCTTGTCGATGCCATGAGTGAAGCCCTGCGCGAAGGTAAACAAATAATACTCTTCCAGAACCGCCGAGGATACTCCCCCCTGCTCGAATGCAAAACATGCGGGTGGGTACCAAAATGCAAACACTGCGACGTGAGCCTCACGCTACACAAAAACGCCGACAAGCTCACATGTCACTACTGCGGATACACAATACCGGCACCCAAATATTGCCCCAACTGCGAAGAAAACAACTTCATAAACCTTGGCTACGGTACCGAAAAAATAGAAGACGACCTGCAAAACCTCTTCCCCACCGCACGCATAGCACGCATGGACCTCGACACCACGCGCACACGCACCGCATACGAAAACATAATCACCACCTTCCAAGAGGGAAAAACCGACATACTCATAGGCACCCAGATGGTGTCTAAGGGGCTCGACTTCGACAACGTCTCTGTGGTGGGAATAATAAATGCCGACACCCTTCTCAACTACCCCGACTTTCGCGCCAACGAGAGAGCCTTCCAGCTCATGGCACAAGTGGCAGGCCGCGCCGGCCGTAAGAACGGGCAAGGCAAAGTGTTCCTGCAAACCAGAGTGCCCGACGCACCTGTGATACCCGACATAGTAGATAACAACTACACACAATTTTACAACACACAATTACAGGAGCGCATGCTCTTTCACTATCCTCCTTTTTATCGGCTTGTTTACATATATATGAAACACCGCGACGCACACCTGCTCGAAGAGTTTTCGGAGCTTGTGGGCAAGCACATGAGAGAGGTATTCGAAGGGCGCATCTTGGGCCCCGACCTACCACCCGTGGCAAGGATAAAAGAGCAGTACATAAGAAAAATAGTGCTCAAAATAGAGAACGGGCTCTCGCAATACAAGGTAAACGAAGCACTTGCAAGCATACAGCAGGCCTTTACCCAAAACCCACGTTACCGATACGTGGAAATGTTCTACGATGTAGACCCGCTTTAACACTGTTTATGCGTTTTTCGCATTTAATATCTTGTTCTTATCTCTATATTTAGTAAATTTGCACAATTTTAAGGGAGAAGTTCTGTTTAACACAATCGTCCCCTTGTAAAGCCCCCTGTTGCCAACCCCTAAAAGGGAAGAAAAAGACGACAAGGCACACCGACGCGAGAAAACAAAATAAAAAAACATAATGAGACAATTCAAAATCGTAAACAACATCTTCGGGTGGCTCACATTCCTTGTGGCGGCCGTAACCTACTGCCTCACCGTTGAGCCCACCGCAAGTTTTTGGGATTGCCCCGAATTTATATTATCGGGTAACAAGCTCGAGGTGGGACACCCACCCGGTGCACCCTTCTTCATGCTCACCGCAAATTTCTTCTCGCTATTTGCCAAGCCCGAGAACGTCGCCCTCATGGTAAACTACATGAGTGCCATTTTAAGTGCCGGAGGCATACTGTTCCTCTTTTGGAGCATCACCCACCTCACCCGCAAGCTGGTTGTGGGCAACAGTAACACCATCAGCACATCGCAAATTATCACAATTATCGCTTCGGGCCTTGTGGGTGCTCTTGCCTACACATGGAGCGACACATACTGGTTCAGCGCGGTAGAAGGCGAGGTTTACGGCTACTCATCGCTCTTCACGGCCGTGGTATTCTGGCTCATTCTCAAATGGGAAGAACATGCCGACAAACCACACAGCGACCGTTGGCTGGTGCTCATAGCCTACCTCACAGGCCTCTCCATAGGAGTACACCTTCTCAACCTCTTGTGTATACCCGCCATAGTGCTTGTGGTGTACTACAAACGTGCAAAAAGCATAAACATCAAAGGAAGCCTCCTTGCCCTGCTGTTGTCGGGCATCTTGGTGGCCGTGGTGCTCTACGGCATAGTGCCGGGCGTGGTAAAGGTAGGCGGTTGGTTCGAGTTGCTCTTTGTAAACACATTAGGTTTCTCGTTCAACACCGGCCTCTACACATATATAGCTATCCTGTGCGCAACACTTGTAGGCGGTATCTACCTGAGCGAAAAGGGCACTAATCACACCGCGCTTGCCGTGCTCTTTACCCTGTCGATAGCCCTGTTGGGAATACCTTTCTACGGCTATGGTGTTTCGAGCATCGTAATAGGAATAATTGCCCTTGCGATAATATTCATCACAGTCATGATGCGCAAAGGCGACGGACACCTTGTGAGCCTCAGACTGCTCAACACCTCGTTGCTGTGCATGTTTGTTATTCTCATAGGATACTCATCATACGCCCTCATAGTGATACGTTCGGCTGCAAATACCCCCATGGACCAAAACTCACCCGAGGATATATTCACCCTTGGCACCTACCTCAACCGCGAGCAGTATGGCAAACGCCCCTTGCTCTACGGGCAGGCATACAGCTCGGAGATTGAGCGCGAAGCGTCGGGCAACTACTGGGTGGCAAAAGTAATACAAGGAGCACCCAAATATGCACCAAAGGCAAAAGCCACACCCGACGAGAAGGACTCGTATGAGATTCTCGACTACGACAAGGATATAATATATGCACAGAACATGCTCTTCCCGCGCATGTACAGCTACGAGCATGCCAACTACGGCACACAAAGAGTGAACCTGTACGAGCAGTGGTGCGGTGGAAAAATAAAAGGGCACAACGTGCGCTACAAAACACCGTGGGGCGAAACAAAATATGTGAACATGCCCACACAGCTCGAGAACCTGCAATACTTTGTAAACTACCAGCTCAACCACATGTATTGGAGATATTTCATGTGGAACTTCGTAGGCCGACAGAACGACATGCAGGGACACGGAGATTTGGAACATGGTAACTGGATTACAGGCATCAACTTCATCGACAGCCTGCTTATAGGCAACCAAGAGATGATACCCGATGTTCTCAAAAACAACAAAGGGCGCAACGTATTCTTTGCCCTGCCACTTATATTAGGTATCATAGGCCTCATGTGGCAGGCACGCCACAGCAAGGAGGGCTTACAACAGTTCTTCATAGTGTTCATGCTCTTCTTTATGACAGGACTTGCCATAGTTCTCTACCTTAACCAAACACCCCTGCAACCCCGCGAACGCGATTATGCCTACGCCGGTTCGTTCTACGCCTTTGCCATATGGATAGGTATGGGAGTTGCCGGTATCACACAGTGGTTCAAAAAGAGAAATATTGCAACAAGCCTGGCCGTTGCAACGGTGTGCCTCCTCGTTCCCATTCAGATGGTATCGCAAACATGGGACGACCACGACCGTAGCGGACGTTACGCCTGTCGCGACTTTGGAGCAAACTACCTGAGCTCGATACCCCAAGAGGGCAACCCCATCATCTTCACATGTGGCGACAACGACACCTTCCCACTGTGGTACAACCAAGAGGTTGAAGGCGTGCGCACCGATGCCCGCGTGTGCAACCTCTCGTACCTGCAAACCGACTGGTACATCGACCAGATGCGTCGCCCCGCATACGACTCGCCTGCCCTGCCCATAAAATGGGAACGCATAAACTATGCAGGCAACGCAAACGAAGTAGTGGAGATAAACCCCGAATATAAAGATATCATTAAAAAGATTTACGAAGAGAACCCCGAGGGAGCCAAAAAACGCTTCGGCGAAAACCCCTTCGAGGTAAAGAACGTAATGAAATATTGGGTTTGTAGCAATAACAAAAAGCTCAATTTAATACCCACCGACACGCTGTACATAAAGATAGATCCCGAGGCCGTTATACGTTCGGGCATGATTATACCGCAAGAGTATAAAGACGGCATGCCCGAATACATGGCTATCCCCTTGGGCAACCGCGACCGTTTGTCGCGTGCCGACCTCATGCTCCTGGAGCTTCTCTCGCAATGTAACTGGGAGCGTCCCATGTACATGTCCACCACCGTGGGCGACGAGAACTACCTCAGTGTACTCAAAGAGTTCTTTGTACAAGAGGGCCTTGCCTACCGTATCACCCCCTTCAACTGGAAAAAGCTCGGATACAGCGAAGGCAGAAACATTATAGCCGACTCCGAAACATTCTATAACAACGTTATGAACCGTTTCAAGTTCGGAGGATTTAAAGAGTACCCCGACTACTATTCAGACGAAACGATAAGTCGCATGGTACACACACAGCGTCGCATAATAACCGAGCTTGCCACCCAGCTATACAACGAAGGAGAAAAAGAAAAGGCACACAACCTTCTCTGCCTCCTGGAGCAGGAGTTCCCGTCGAACATCGTACCGCACAACGCCCTTATGGGAGGTATCGACATAGGCCGTCTCTTTGTTACATTAAAAGATTACAAGAACGGTTGCAAAATTCTTGGAGAGATAGCCGAAGAGCAGTTACAATATATCAACTGGTACAACAGCTTCGACAAGTACCGTTTTGCGGCAACAGCACAAGACAGCTACATGGCAATAGAGATTGTGAAAATTATCATAGAAGACCTGAACAAAGGTAACGACGAGTGCAAAGCCCTTGCCACCGACATAAAAGCAGAGCTCAACACACGCTATGCCACATGGTACAAAAAAGCACAAGAGTTAAACTGATATGTTTATAGAACAGGTACCCGAATTTTTCCGCAACCTATACCCGAAGGCTCTGTGGCGCATGAACCCCGACGAGAAGGCTGTATACCTCACCTTCGACGACGGGCCCATCCCCGTTGTAACACCATGGGTTGTGGAGTTGCTCGAGCGCAACAACATAAAAGCCACATTCTTTATGGTGGGCGACAACGTGCATAAATTCCCACAAGAATACATGCAGGTTGTCGAGGGAGGACACAGGCTCGGCAACCACACCTTCAACCACCTGAAAGGGCTGTTCACAAGCACAAAAAAGTATGTGGAGAACGTAGACCTGGCCGATGCCTTTATACACAGCAACCTCTTTCGCCCTCCACACGGTTTCTTGCGCACCAAGCAATACAACGAGCTCAGCAAGAGATACCAATTTGTTATGTGGGACCTTGTGACACGCGATTACAGTATACACATGTATGGCGAAGATGTACTTGCAAACGTAAAACGCTACACACGCAACGGCTCCATCATCACCTTTCACGACTCGCAACGCTCCGAAAGCAACCTGCGCTACGCACTCCCCCGTGCCATCGATTGGTTGCAAGAGCAGGGTTACACATTCAAAATATTTGAATAATGACACCACGCAAACTGTCGCAACAAATAAAAGCCGAGGCCAAACGCCTCGGCTTTGCCGTTTGTGGCATTGCCCGAGCCGAAGATGTGCCACACGAGGAGATGCAACGCTTCGCAGAATGGGTGGCACAAGGGCAACACGGCACAATGAGCTACCTCGAACGCAACAGCGACAAGCGAGAGAGCCCCTGCGCCCTTGTCCCGGGTTGCAAAAGCATTGTTTCGGTAGCCATGAACTATGCACAACCTACCTGCAACGAGGAGCAGATGCACATATCCTGTTACGCACGTGGGAAAGACTACCACAAAGTGATGAAAGAGAGGCTTTTTGCGCTTTTGAAAAGCATAAACGAGGCAACAGGAGCACAAGGACGTGCCTTTTGCGACTCGGCACCTGTGATGGAGCACTATTGGGCCGTAAAGGCCGGGATAGGCTGGGTTGGGCGCAACCACCAGCTCATTATCCCCAAGATGGGCTCGCGCTTCTTCCTCGGCGAGCTTTTCATCGACCAAGAGGCAGAACCCGACCACCCCTACACTGAGAACCACTGCGGTACCTGCATGCGTTGCATAGAGACCTGCCCCACAGGAGCACTCACCGCCACAAATTTCGATGCACGCAAGTGCCTTTCGTACCTCACCATAGAGTACCGTGGCGAGCTACCCGAAAACATCGGTGAAAAGATGGGAAAATGTTTCTATGGTTGCGACCGATGCAACAACGCCTGCCCATGGAACAAATTCTCAACCACCACAAACATAGATGAGTTGCTCGCTATAAAAGAACTTAAAGAGATGAACGACGAAAGATGGCGTTCGCTCACCGAGGAGCAATACAACACCCTCTTCAAAGAGAGCGCGGTGGAGCGTGCCGGCTACGCACAATTAATGCGCAACATAGAGGCGACAAAAAAACAATAAATCACCACAAGGCAGTTAGAAGCTGTACGAATTTATATAGCCAAGTTTTTTACAGGGCAAGAGTAGCTTTTTAACAGCGCATAGCAGGCCATGAAACCGCTTCTACAAAAAATATTTACAGGAATTTAAACAACCTCTCAGTAGGTACAAATAACCTCGCACACTTTATCCTGCCACCTGCGCACAAAGCTCGCCCTCGGGTACCCCTCGCAAAGAATAACAAAAGCAAGAGTGTGCCCGTTCGAGGCTTTTGCATAACCTGCAAGGTTGCACACCCCTGTTACCGCCCCCGTCTTTGCAAATACATTTTTATAGGCAACACCACTCTTCATGCGATGCTTCAAAGTGCCATCTACCCCCGACTGCGGAAGCCCCACCGCAAGCACGTCGCGAACCTCCTCCCTGCCATGAGCATGCAGGAGCAGTTGAAGCACCATGTCGGCCGACACAAAAGAGTAGGGCGAGAGGCCCGAACCATCGCGTATGGCATAGACCTCGGGCAGGTCGAGAGTATACTCCATGAACCCTTTAACAATCTTGGGCCCCATCTCCTGCGAAACAGGATAACTGCCATAAAGAGAACCCAAATGGTAGGAAAGAGCCTCGGCACATAAATTATCGCTCTCCTTCAAAGCCTCCTTTACAACAGCAAACAAAGGGCGACGCACCACATGCAAGGTGTCGCACCCCGCCGGAGCCTTACCATAGGCCACGTTGCGCACCTCCACCCCCAAGGCAACAAGGCGTTCCATGGCAACAGCCATAAAATAGTCTTGCGAAGGATACATGTTCATCTTCTCGCTTTTGGGCGACCTGCAATTACCCCTCAGACGTATCACATTAGTGCCCGCAAGCCAGTCGCGCAATATCGTAAATTTCTCCTCACTACCCGACCTGCTCACAGCCTCGTTCTCCACCGAATAAAATGCCGACGGCGGATAACACTCCACAACAGGAGGCAACCCTTTTAAACCCGGGCTCGCCTTCACCTCCACACAACCACCACAGAGCATCAAGGGCGATATATAAGGCTGAAACTTCCACGGAGTGTCGTCCCACGCCCAACCGGGGCCCCAATAAACAGAATCCATAAAAGAGCAGTCGGCAAAGAGAGTGTCTACCACCATACCTTGTGGCACCGAAGCAAGCATAGTGCCAAGGTCATCGTAAGAAAACAGAGGATCCAAAGCCCCTTTAATATAAAGGTTGTTACCCCTCCCCAACAAAGGAGTCTCTATTGCATATTCGGCTCCAAGCCTCTCGACAGCAGTCACCGAAGTAAAGAGCTTTAACACCGAAGCAGGACGCATAAGTTTGCCGGCGCGATGCGAAAAAAGCAACGAATCGCCCTCTATGTCATAGACCACAAGCGAAGCATTACACTGCTCAACCACCTCGTCGCCAAGCAGAGCCGTGAGCCTCTCGGCCGGAGATTGCGCCACCGCACGCAAAGAGGCAAGAAGAATAAAAACAAACAATAAATATCTTTTTATAACCATACACATAAAAGTTCATAACAAAAAGTTCGGTAAAACTACTTATTATTTATCAAATATTACATGCCAAGAGTGTTTTATTCCCGTTTTTAGTGTATTTTTGCAGGTAGCAATAGCAGGGCGCGATGCAACACCTTTTATATTGGGCGCCACCACCCGGCACAACAAACATGAATTTATGGTTAAGAAATTCGATTTTTTGGTTATTGGTTCCGGTATCGCCGGAATGAGTTTCGCGCTTAAAGTGGCCGACAAAGGAAAAGTTGCCATAATATGCAAAACCACACTCGAAGAGGCAAATACCTATTTTGCACAGGGCGGTGTGGCATCGGTCACCAATTTAAAAGTCGATAATTTCGACAAGCACATAGAGGACACCATGATAGCCGGCGACCACATAAGCGACCGACAAGCCGTTGAGAAGGTGGTGCGCGAGGCACCCACGCAAATTCAGGCACTAATAGACTGGGGCGTAAACTTCGACAAAAACGAGAATGGCGAGTTCGACCTTCACCGCGAAGGAGGCCACTCAGAGTTCCGCATTCTTCACCACGCCGACAACACCGGTGCCGAGATACAAGAATCGCTCATACGGGCAGTGCGCAAACACCCCAACATCACAATATTCGACAACCACTTTGCCATAGAGATACTCACACAGCACCACCTGGGAGTAACAGTAACCCGCCAAACACCCGACATAGAGTGCTACGGAGCCTATGTGCTCGACATCGCCACCAACGAGGTACACACCTTCTTGAGCAGAGTCACACTCATGGCAACAGGAGGCTGTGGAGCAGTGTACAAAACAACCACCAACCCACTTGTTGCAACAGGCGACGGCATAGCCATGGTCTACCGTGCCAAAGGAACCGTTAAAGACATGGAATTTATACAATTCCACCCCACGGCACTTTACAACCCCGGCGACCGCCCCTCGTTCCTCATAACCGAGGCCATGCGCGGTTACGGCGGTATATTACGCACTATTGACGGCAAGGAGTTCATGCACAAATACGACGAACGCCTCTCGCTCGCCCCACGCGACATTGTAGCACGCGCCATAGACAACGAGATGAAAACACGTGGCGACGACCACGTCTACCTCGATGTCACCCACAAGGACCCCGAAGAGACCAAACGGCACTTCCCCAACATATACGAAAAGTGCCTCTCCCTTGGCATAGACATAACCAAAAACTATATCCCCGTTGCTCCTGCCGCTCACTACCTCTGTGGCGGTATAAAGGTAGACCTCAATGCCCTATCGAGCATACGGCGACTATACGCCGTGGGCGAGTGCTCGTGCACAGGCCTCCATGGCGGCAACCGACTTGCGAGCAACTCACTCATCGAGGCCGTGGTATATGCCGACGCAGCCGCAAAGCACTCCTTGGAACACTTCGAAAAATATAGCTACAACGAGAATATCCCACAGTGGAACGACGAAGGCACCAAGATGAACGAAGAGATGGTGCTTATATCGCAAGACGCCAAAGAGGTGCAACAGATTATGAGCACATACGTGGGCATAGTACGCACCGACCTCCGTTTGCGACGCGCATGGAACAGGCTCGACCTCCTCTATGAAGAGACCGAAGAGCTCTTCAAGCAAAGCGTCGTGAGCCGTGAACTTTGCGAGCTACGCAACATAATAAATGTAGGCTATCTCATTATGCGTCAAGCCATGGAGCGCAAAGAGAGCCGTGGCCTGCACTACAACATCGACCACCCGAAAAAAGAAGAGTAACACCACGATACAAAAAAGAGCGACCTTTATGCAGGTCGCTCTTTTTTGTGTACCACCTTCGGCTTTTGAGGGCGACAGCATAAGGTTAAAAAACACAAATTCACAAACAGAATATCGACATAAAAATTATAACTATAAAATATCATTTAAATGTTAATAAATAAGCCTCTTTTTATAGTGTAAAATCGCACAAAAAAAGTTATCTTCGCGTAAAATTAAGGCGCACCAGCGCACTGCGCAATCAAACAATTAATAATCAACAAGAAACACAATATAAAAGCTTTATAGACATGTCTACAAAAAGAATTAAATCGGCATTGGTATCGGTGTTCCACAAAGATGGTCTCGACGAGATTATCAAGCTCCTGCACGCCGAAGGAGTACAACTCATCTCGACAGGTGGCACACAACAATTCATTGAGTCTCTCGGAATCCCCTGCACAGCGGTTGAAAGCCTCACAGGCTACCCCTCAATCCTTGGCGGACGAGTAAAAACCCTTCACCCCAAAGTATTTGGCGGAATCCTCGGTCGCAGAGAGAACGAGAAGGACCAACAGCAGATGAGCGAGTATGAAATACCTGCCATCGACCTTGTTATCGTAGACCTCTACCCCTTTGAGCAGACAGTTGCCTCGGGAGCTCCCGAGGCCGACATCATAGAGAAGATAGACATAGGCGGAATCTCACTCATTCGTGGTGCCGCAAAGAACTTCAACGATGTTGTCATCGTAGCAAGCAAGGGACAGTACAAGCCCCTCTTGGACATTTTGCAGAGCAACGGTGCACAAACCACATTAGAGGAGCGTCGTTTCTTCGCCCGCGAGGCCTTTGCAGTATCTTCATCATACGACTCGGCAATCTTCAACTACTTCGACAAAGAGGACAAGAGCGCGTTCCGTTGCACAATGGATTGCCCCATGTCTTTGCGTTACGGTGAGAACCCCCACCAGAAGGGTGCTTTCTACGGCGACTTCAACAAAATGTTCAACCAGATACACGGCAAGGAGATATCATACAACAACCTGCTCGACATCTGCGCAGCCGTAGAGCTCATCAACGACTTTGCAGGTGAAACAACATTTGCAATCCTCAAACACAACAACGCATGCGGTCTTGCATCGCGTCCCACAATATGCGAAGCATGGGAAGCAGCCCTTGCAGGCGACCCCGTTTCGGCCTTCGGCGGTGTGCTCATAGCAAATGCTGTAATCGACAAAGCAACAGCCGAGAAGATAAACGAAATATTCTTCGAGGTTATCATAGCCCCCGACTACGACATGGACGCTTTGGAGATTCTCACACAGAAGAAGAACCGCATTATCCTTGTACAAAAATCGACACAGCTCCCCTCGCAAACATTCCGCAGCGTGTTGGGCGGTGTACTTGTTCAGGACCGCGACGAGAAGGTTGAGACAGCCGAAGACCTCAAAACAGTATCAAAAGCCGAGCCCTCGGCAAGCGAGGTCGAGGACATGCTCTTTGCCAACAAGATTGTGAAACACAGCAAGAGCAACGCTATTGTGCTGGCAAAGAACAAACAACTTATCGCAAGCGGTGTAGGCCAGACTTCACGCGTCGACTCATTGCGTCACGCCATAGAGAAAGCAGGCAACTTCGGCTTCTCGTTGCAGGGCAGTGTCATGGCAAGCGACGCCTTCTTCCCCTTCCCCGACTGTGTGCAGATAGCTCACGAAGCCGGCGTAAGAGCAGTTATCCACCCGGGCGGTTCTATCCGCGACAAGGAGTCGGTTGAATACTGCGATGCCAACGGAGTATCAATGGTTATCACAGGTTTCCGCCACTTCAAACATTAATTAACCCCTTAAAGAGAGAACAAAGAATGGGACTTTTTTCATTCACACAAGATGTAGCGATTGACCTCGGCACCGCCAACACCATCATCTCCTACAACGGAAAGATTGTTGTCGATGAGCCCTCGGTAGTTGCCATCGACACCAACAAAAAGATGATTGCAGTTGGTGAGCGTGCCAAGCAGATGCACGAAAAGACCAACCCCCACATACAAACCATACGCCCCTTGCGCGACGGTGTGATAGCCGACTTCCACGCATGCGAGCTGATGATGCGTGGCCTCATCGACAAAGTAAACATGGGTAGCAAGCTCTTTACCCCCTCGTTGCGCATGGTTATCGGCGTGCCCTACGGCTCAACCGAGGTTGAGTTGCGTGCCGTACGCGACTCGGCAGAGCACGCAGGCGGTCGCGACGTATACCTCATATACGAGCCCATGGCCTCGGCACTTGGTATCGGCCTCGATGTACAAGCACCCGAAGGCAACATGGTTGTGGACATAGGTGGTGGTTCGACCGAGATTGCAGTAATATCGCTCGGCGGTATAGTTTCAAACGGTTCACTGCGCACCGCCGGTGACGACTTTACAGCCGATATCCAAGAGTACATGTCACGCCAGCACAACGTACGCGTCAGCGAGCGCATGGCCGAGCGTATCAAGATTCACGTAGGTTCGGCACTCACCGACCTTGGCGACGAAGCCCCACAGGACTACATAGTACATGGTCCTAACCGCATAACAGCCATGCCCATCGAGGTACCCGTATGCTACCAAGAGATTGCGCACTGTATCGACAAATCAATCATGAAGATTGAGAACGCCATCATAAGCGCGTTGGAGGCAACCCCTCCCGAATTGTATGCCGATATTGTACACAACGGAATATACCTTGCAGGAGGTGGCGCGTTGCTCCGTGGCCTCGACCGCCGTTTGGAGAACAAAATAAACATACCTTTCCACATTGCCGAGAACCCTCTCTACTGCGTGGCCAAAGGTACCGCGCTTGCACTCAACGACCTTAACTACCCCTTCTTGATGCGTTAATGCCGTGCAAGCACTACTGAATTTCATAATTAAGCATAACCACTGGTTCCTCTTTGCAATATTAGAGGTAATCGGTGTTATGCTTATTGTGCAATTCAACAACTACCAAAACGCCAAGTTCTTCACCTCGGCAAACAATATTGCAGGCGGTCTCTTTGCCACAATCACCGATATAGGAGATTACTTCGGGCTTAAAGAAGAGAACGAAAACCTGCTACAATACAACAAAAAACTAAACCAAGAGATTGCCGACCTGCGTGCCGAACTTGCCACATACAAAGACAGCACAACGGTGTCATCGCTCACACCCACACATGGTTTCTACTTCGAAACAGCAACCATCGTAAACAACACCGTAAACGCAATAAACAACTACATAACCATCGACAAAGGCTCGGCCGACGGCATAATCCCCGAGATGGGAGTGTTTGCCGACGATGGAGTGATAGGCATTGTGTACATGGTGTCGCAACACTACTCAATAGTAGTCCCTCTGCTCAACAGCAAGAGCCGACTAAGTTGCATAGTCAATGGCGACAAAAACTTCGCAACCCTTCAATGGGAGGGAGGTGACACAGAGCACTCCTACCTTGTAGACCTTCAACGCTACTCTAAAATAACCGAGGGCGACACCGTGGTTACAAGCGGATACTCATCAATCTTCCCCGGCAATATCCCCGTGGGAAGAATCGAAAAAATTGAAGACTCGGCCGACGGCATGTACCACCGGGCAAAAGTAAAACTATTCACCGACTTCACAAGCATCAGCAAAGTGTTCCTTGTAGGCAACGAAAAGAGCAAGGAACAAAAAGAACTCGAAAAAAAAGTAACGGGAGATGACAAGTAACACGCTTATAAGACTGCGTAATTTTGTAATATTAACACTTGTACAGGTGCTAATATTCAGTCGCATTCATCTTTTAGAGTATGCGACAGCCTACGTGTACCTCATCTTCCTGCTCAAACTACCACGCCTCACATCGCGCAACGAGCTTCTGTTGTGGGCCTTCTTCTTCGGCCTTGCGGTAGACATGTTTGGCAACACACCCGGCCTCAACACATGCGCGGCAACAGCCATGGCCTTTGCACGCAACTACATACTATCGGCCTTCACACAAAAAGGTGTTGCCGACGATTTTATACCAAGCGTGCACACACTTAACTGGGGAGGATACACAACCTACTCAGCACTCTGCCTCTTACTATTCTACGGCGTACTATACACGCTCGAACTATTTACGATACACTACCCCCTCACACTGCTTATAGGAGTATTGTCAAGCACACTGCTCACCATGCTTTTTACAATTGTCATCGAATGTTTCACCCGTAAAAGATAGGAGCGATGAACATACACAGCTACGACAAGCGTAAATACATACTTGGGGGCACTGTGTTGGTTACGCTCATAATATACGTAATACAACTGTTCAACCTGCAAATAGTGAGCGGCGAATACAAGTCAAAAGCCGACAGCAACGCCTTCTACAAAAAGACCATCTACCCGGCACGAGGGCTCATGTACGACCGCAACGGCAATCTCCTCGTCTACAACCAACCTGCATACGACATAACCTTTGTACCACGAGAGATAAAAGGGATAGACACGCTCGAACTATGCCGAACCCTTAACATTACACGTGAGGAGTTCGACGCACGCATGAAGAGGGTGAGCAACAAACGCCACAACCCCGGATACTCGTACTACACCGAGCAAGAGTTCATGACACAATTGCCCGGTGAGGAGTTTGCACAATTTCAGGAAAAGATGTTCCGCTTCCCCGGTTTTTACGTGCGCAAGCGCACCATACGCCAATATAACTACAACGTGGGCGGTGTACTATTTGGCGACATAGGCGAGGTGTCGCAAAAAAAGATAGACAAAGACTCATACTACACAAGGGGCGACTACATAGGCACACAAGGGCTCGAAGCATCGTACGAAGAGGCGTTGCGCGGACACAAAGGCACCGAGATTCTTTTGCGCGACGCTCACGGACGCATACAGAGCAAATACCGCAACGGAGAGCTCGACACATTGCCCGTTCGCGGTAAAGACCTCACACTAAGCCTCGACATAGAGTTACAAAAGCTTGGAGAGCGACTCATGAAGAACAAGATAGGCAGTATAGTAGCCATCGAGCCCTCCACAGGCGAGATACTTTGCATGGTATCGGCCCCATCGTACGACCCCCAACTGCTTACAGGCCGTGCACGAGGAGCAAACCACAAAAAACTGTCGAAAGACAAGCGCAAGCCACTGCTCAACCGAGCAATCATGGGAACCTACCCACCCGGCTCCACCTTCAAGACCTCACAAGCACTCACTTTCCTCGAAGAGGGTATTATAAACCCGCAAACAGCCTTCCCTTGCCACAACGGGTTCGTCTTAAAAGGGTTCAAGCTCGGCTGTCATGCCCACTCATCGCCCACAGCCCTTATCCCGGCCATCGCAACATCGTGCAACGCCTACTTTTGCTGGGGCCTGCACCGCATGTTTGCCGCCGACAAGTACAAGAGCACACAAGAGGCCATGAACAAATGGCGCGACTACATGGTATCCATGGGGTTCGGTTACAAACTCGGGGTAGACCTCCCCGGCGAGGTACGAGGCATGATACCAAATGCAAAATACTACGACAAGCACTACGGTAAATTCTGGAAGGCAACAACCGTGGTAAGTATCTCCATCGGGCAAGGCGAGGTAACGCTAACCCCCTTGCAGATAGCAAACCTCGGAGCCACCATCGCCAACCGTGGAAAATATATTGTTCCACACCTTGTTAAAAACATCGAAGGCGACACCATAAAAGAGATATACAAAACATACAAACCAACCATGGCAGGGCGCAAAGCCTATGAAGATGTAGTAAAGGGCATGCGCGAAGCAGTACTCAACGGCACCTGCCGTGCAGCCAACATACCCGGTTGGGAGGTCTGCGGAAAGACAGGAACAGCACAGAACCGTGGCAAAGACCACTCTGCCTTCATGGGTTTTGCACCCATGAACAACCCCAAGATAGCCATCGCCGTATATGTTGAGAACGGAGGCTTCGGCGCAACATACGGCGTACCCATAGGAGCACTGCTCATGGAGCTATACCTCAATAGAGAACTAAGCGAAGCAAGCAAACAAAAAGCAGAAGAGATAGAGAACCGCATTATACACTATGAAACGTACGAGAGGTAACATATTCAGTCGCATCGACTGGTGGATAGTAGGCCTTTTTGCCCTACTTGCAATTATGGGCTGGCTGTCGATATGCGGTGCAAGTTACAGCTATATAGAGACCGATTTTCTCGACTTTTTCGACCAAAGCGAGAGAACCGGCAAGCAAGCCATGTGGATGGGGCTCTCCACCATAGTGGGCATGATACTCATGTGCATAGACAAAAACACATACAAGGACCTGGCACCATTTATATATGCAGGAGCCGTTATTTTAGGCATAATAACCATCTTCATAGCCCGCGACATCAAAGGCTCCCATTCATGGATAACCATAGGCTCATTCAGCATACAGCCCGCCGAGTTCATGAAGTCGGCCACCACGCTCGCCCTCGCCTCGTTCATGGGACGTTACGGTTTCAACATAAAGAACAACATCGACTTTTTTAAATGTGTAGGCATAATCATGCTCCCCATGGTGGTAATTGTAGGGCAGAACGAAACAGGTAGCGCACTTGTCTATTTTGCCTTCTTCCTCGTACTCTACCGCGAAGGCATGACAGGCATACTGCTTCTCATGGCAATAAGTGCCGTGGTATACTTTGTTGTCGGCATACGATACGCCGAGGTGCAGAGCGAAACACTACCTGTGAACATAGGAACATACGCTGTAACACTGCTCATACAGGCCTTCTCGCTTGCCATGATAAAATTTTGGTGCCGACACCACGACACATTTAAATTTCTTCTACTCGTAAATGTTGGGATATCGCTTACCACATACCTTGTAGCCGTCTACCTTATAAGCTTCAACGTACTTATAGTGCAGTACCTGCTACTTGCCTTTAACATAGGTTACCTGCTGGTGAAAGCACGCACAAAGAAGGAGACAAGCAACCTGTGGATAGCAGTGTATATTGTGGGAGCTTTGCTCTTTTTCATGTCGTGCGAGCAGATGATGCAAAGACTTAAACCGCACCAAAGAATAAGAATAGAGGTTCTGCTGGGCCTAAAAGAAGACTTGAACGACGCAGGCTACAATGTCCACCAGTCGAAAATTGCGATAGGCTCGGGCGGAGTATTCGGCAAAGGCTTTCTCAACGGCACACAAACCAAGCTTAAATATGTTCCAGAGCAAGATACCGACTTTATCTTCTGCACGATAGGCGAGGAGCAAGGATTCTTCGGCTCCACAATAGTGCTCACAGTCTTTGCCCTCTTTATATTAAGGCTCATGGCACTTGCCGAACGGCAAAGCGACATCTTCGGGCGAGTCTACGGCTACTCTCTTGCATCGATATTCTTTTTCCACTTTACCATAAACATAGGTATGGTGCTTGGAATAATGCCCGTGATAGGTATCCCCTTACCGTTTTTCAGTTACGGAGGCTCCTCGTTCCTCGGGTTTTCTATACTGCTTTTTACCTTCCTTCGTATTGATGCCGACCGGGAAGCACGAGCCTGATTCCGACATCGTGCACACCACGCAACATAGAATCGCTCATTATATGCCTTACGCGCAAACCATTCAAAGGAGTTGGTAATTCAGAAACAAAAAATTCCGACTGATAGAGCATGCCGGCCGTCGTTCCGTTTATGCGCCCATCGTCGCCAAAGATACTGCAACACACCGTGTCGCGATGCACGATAGAGTCGCGCAACATACCCTCAACCTCAATCCAAAGATCCTTGTAAGGATAGTCGGCCGAGTGACGCACCCCCACAGAAAGAGCAAGCGTTTCGGCCTCACAGCCGTTGCAAGCAAAGAGAAGCGTGTCGCAAGAACCCCACACGCCTCCCAAAGCAATATATTCGTGACATATCGTGCCACCACATGCCAGCACCGACCACAAAGCAAGCAACAGGGCCGGTACCTTAATCTTGTTTATTACCCTCTGCCTCACCTTTTGAGTTGTTTCTATTATCGCGACACTTTCCGTTGTGCCCCTTCTTGCGCTTTTTGCTCTTTGGAGCACCATCGAAACGGTTAATATTCTCCTGTTCCAAAAGGTCGATAGAACGCTTGTTTGACGACAAACCAGCACCATCGAGAGCCGTGGGACGCTCACCACGCTTGTTCATCTCGATGACAGCAAACGCACGACGTGCACTCACAGTCACAAGGTTGGCCGGTATATGTTTATCGGTAGAATATGTAACCTCTCCACGCAAAATATCGGCCTTAAAATAGTAATAAGTACCATCGGTAGTCTCCAATTCCACGTCGCGCGGAGGGAGCGAACGAGAAGCCTCAACATAGGCATCGACCTCGTAGTTAAGGCAACATTTAAGCTTCGCACACTGGCCCGCAAGCTTTTGAGGGTTCAACGATATATCCTGGAAACGTGCAGCCGATGTCGATACCGAAACAAAATTTGTGGTGAACATAGCACAACACAGCTCCCTGCCACAAGGACCGATACCGCCTATGCGACCGGCCTCCTGACGGGCACCAATCTGCTTCATCTCAATCTTTATCTTAAAAACATCGGCAAGCACCTTTATAAGCTGACGAAAATCGACACGATTATCGGCAATATAATAGAAGATAGCCTTCTGCCCGTCGCCCTGATACTCCACATCGCCAATCTTCATATCGAGATTAAGGTCCTTGGCTATCTGTCGCGAACGAATCATCGTGTCGTGCTCGCGAGCCTTGGCCTCCTCATACTTCTCCATATCCACAGGCTTTGCCTTGCGATATATGCGTTTAAACTCGCTCTCGGGGGTGAGGCGTGTTTTTTTAAGTTGCAAAAGCACAAGACGGCCTGTCATCGATACCGTGCCTATGTCGTGGCCGGGGGTAGCCTCAACAGCCACAATATCACCCTTTTTAAGTTCCAGACCGTTGCTGTTTTTGTAGTACCCTTTGCGAGTATTTTTAAACTGCACCTCCACGATGTCGGTATACTCCTCGTTGCCGGGCACACCGGCCAACCAATCGAAGGTATTCAAAGGGGCGTCCATCTTGCCACAACCCTCACAACAAATACCCGAACAGTGGTTACATTCTTTATATTTTTTATCCATTTAACGATTCTTTATCCAAACAATCATTCTCAACGACATGTCGAAAAAGACCATTTTTGCATTTACATTCTGTTCTATATGGCGTTGCGCCTCGGATAGCTCCTCCATTATGCCGAAGATGTTGCGTTCGTTCACAAAAGGCGAGAAACGAACCGAAAAATTATGCTCCTCGGGCGAAAGAGAGACCATCTCGCTACGCTTGAAGTTCATTATAAAATTTTCGCGTATCATACGCTGGCAATAGCCCAAAAGACGCTTTTGACGCTCGCGCCCCATGGCGGCCACCTGCTCGCTCCAACGCTTCATCTCGCGAATGTTACGTGCATAGGCCGAGCGCATGAGCTGTGCAAAGAGGTCGAGATAGAGAGCCTTGTCGTTGTCGAGCGAGAGCATACCCTCGGCACTCTCCCAACTACCGCCACTCTGTGCAGCCACACGCGAAGCATCTTCGGCTGTGAGCCCATGACGCTGAACAAGAGCCTTCTCGATGTCACCCTGCAAAATACGGGGAACCTCCACCCTCTGTGTACGGCTCAGTATGGTAGGTATAATAAGCCCCGGCTCCTCCGACACAAGAATAAAGAGTGTCTGCGCGGGAGGCTCCTCGATAATCTTCAACAACTTATTCGAACCAACCTCCTTCATCTTCTCGGGCAACCATATTATCACCACTCTCCAACCACCCTCGCGCGAAGTCATCGATAGTTTTTGCAAAATATCGCTACTCTCACGCTCGTATATCATGGGTTGTTGATTCTCGAGGTCGAGCTTGTCGAGCCAATCATCGTAACTAAAATAGGGGTTCTTCAAAAACAACTCGCGCCACTCGGCTATGTAGTCGTCGCTCACAGGCATCGAGTCGGCACCGCTGTTTTTTTTCTTTTTTACAGGGAATATAAAGTGTAGATCCGAGTGAATGAGCTTATTCATCTTCACACACGAAGGGCATACACCGCACGCATCGCCACCCTGCCTGTTACGACACAACAGATAGCGTGCAAGAGCCACGGCAACAGGCAACTTGCCGTTGCCACGAGGACCAGTCACGAGCAACGCATGCGCCAAACGGTTCTCATCGACACAACGCCTGAGTTGCTCGATAACCCTCTCCTGACCTATTATATTCCCAAAATCAAAAGCCATCAATAGATTCTTTTTGCTATTTCACACACGCTGTCCACCGCGTTTATTGTATAAAAATGTATGCTTGGGACACCCTTGGCCATGAGCTCTTTACACTGCTCCACGGCCCACTCACGACCAACCTGTGTAGCCGCGGCATCGTCTTTACACTGTTGCATAGCCTTCACAAGCTCTTCGGGCAGGTCTACACGAAAGGTCTTTGGCAACACGCTTAATTGTGAGAGGCGATGCATGGGTTTTATACCCGGTATTATGGGGATTGTTATGCCCATGGCACGTGCACGCTCCACAAACTCAAAATATTTCTTGTTGTCGAAAAACATCTGTGTCACAGCATATTCGGCACCTTCATCGGCCTTCTGTTTAAGCACCATGAGGTCGCTCTCCATGTTGGGAGCCTCCTCGTGCTTCTCGGGGTAGCAAGCCACGCCACACGAAAAACGCTCACCACGCTCCTTCATCATTGTTCCATCGATAAAATAACCATCGTTGAAACGATTTACCTGACGCAGAAGGTCTATCGCATACTTATTCTGCTCGCACTGCCCCATACCCTCCTTACACTTGTCGCCACGCAAAACAAGGATATCGGTGATACCCGACAGCTGGAGGTCGATGAGCACATACTCGGTCTCTTCGAGCGAGTAACCATTGCACAAGATGTGTGGCACTACGGGGACACCGAAACGGTGATGTATAGCCGTAGCAACAGCCACAGTACCCGGACGACGGCGTATAACACCCTTCCTGTACATGCCGTTACCAAGGTCCACATACACAGGCTCGCTGTGATGTGTGGTAATATTTATATACTTTGGATTAAATTCTATGAGCCTTTCAATGTCGCCAAACAACCTTGTTGTTCCTGTACCCTTTACAGGTGGCAACACCTCGAACGAAAAAGCCGTTCTCTCGCTGGAATTTATACTTTCTATAACTCTCATATAATACCGTTTACTCAAAACCGAGGAAGCGACAAACGCCACTACCCCATTAACTCACAAAGTTAAATTAAAATAGATGCAATACAAAATAAATCGCACGTTTTTTAAGCTGTTCACAATAGCTGTAACAACATTTAGCAGACAAAAAAACAGGAGAGGTATATGCCTCTCCTGTCGCAATCAAAACACAAAACCTATAATTAAATCAATCAACTATTAAACCTTCGGCTGTAACGTTTACATATTTGTCGGCAGAACCATGCTTCTTAATTTCAACCTCGTAAAAATCACCTGTCGGGCTCTCCACGTAATCGACCTCGTCGATATGATAATCGGGGTTAGCGTCGAGCACTGCGTTTTTAGCAGCTTCGGGCAGGTCGGCATGCAGAATATCCCACTTGGTATACAACCAATCTCCACCCTCTTTGAAATAAACATCTTTTTGCTTCGAGTCGTGAACAATATCGGCCTCAACAAGCCCACCACGGCTCTTCTCAACCTCTGTTATCACAGCACCGGGGTACTTTGTCTCAATAAAAGCCTTCTGAGCCTCGTTAAGTTCAACTGCCGGGTGACCATCGTCGTCGTTACATGCTGTGAAAGCAACCACAGTAAGCATCAATAAAGAATATAATAACTTTTTCATAACTAATTATTTTTAAAAGGTTTACATTAATCATCAATATCTATTATATTGAATTTTTTGTCGAAAGAAAGCTCCAACTTGTTCGAAAGCTTCACCTCGTAATCTCTTGAATTATGTTCAATCCTCAAAATTTTAACACCCGGGTAGTGAGCCTTCACATAATTAGCTATCTGAACCGGAACCACCGCCGAAGGAACCTCTGAATATCTGCAATCCACATCTAACCACTCTCCCTTACGCGAGAACTCAACCTTTGAGCCGTCGGCAAAAACAACCTCATAAGAACGCTCCAAGAAATCTCTCTCCTCCTTTACATAAGAAATTTTAATACCGGCAAAGTGCGCATCTATGAATTTCTGAGCCGCCACGGGCATAAGCTCCTTTGATATAATTCTATCGTTGTCGGCCTTTGCATTAAAAACTCCCAAACCAAATATCGCCACAAGTACAAATAAAATCTTTTTCATAATTTCAATTTTAATTCAATTATACCTATTTATTTAACACCTTTTCGAGATTGTTTGTTTACCCTTTCGAGCCAATCTCCACTGCAAAGATTATATATGATTCTGAAATAAAATTGAAATAAAAAGAAAAAACAGAAAAAATTCAAAAAAAAGGAGGAAAACACATTCACAAGCCGTGTAGCGCAAAAAAAGAGATAAAAAAAGTGCACCTTGCAAAAGCAAGATGCACTATCCTTTTTGAAAAAAGAAATTATTCTTTGGGATTTGCGCCCCATTTATTTTCACCGGGCTGGCTATCCTGACAGAACAAAACTATAAGAACTATAGCTCCTACAAGAGGTATAAGACAAAGCAGATACCACAAACCCGATTTACCTATATCGTGCAAACGGCGCACCGAAACAGCTATACCGGGAAGTAAAAAAGCTAAGCATACTATTTGTCCGAGAACAGGAACTAAACCAATTACAACACCTACAAGGAACGAAAAGAGAACCCAGTACCAATACTCACTTCTACGAGCACGACCATTAAAGTCGGCATACTTTGAGAAACAAACCTTTATTGCATCTCCAAATGTCATGTTTTGCATAATCTGTATTTGTTAATTAAGTTTAAGATGAACACAAAGATACACCTCTTTCTTTTAAAAAAAGAAAATATAAACAAACTTTGTTAAAAAACAAGAGAAAAGCCATGCAAACCGGCAGAAAAAGAGTATCTGACATCGATGCCCGATACACGAGCTATGGAGCCTACAAGAGCCAACCCAAGCCCAAGGTTACCGCTGTTGCCCGCTTTGTAGAAACGGTCGAAAAGACGCTCCCTGTCGAGCTCTTCGCCACCGCTGTTTGTAAACAAAATCTCACTGCCCGACACAGACACGGTGAACACACCCCCTGCCGGAGAGTGCAAAAAAGCATTCTTCACAATATTTGTAACAAGAATATCGGCAAGCTCAACATTTATGCTACGCACAAATGTTTGTGGCAAAGAGATATTACACACAACACCCTTATCGGCATAAATTTCACTAAAATCCTCAACCTTCTCCTTGATGAGAGAGACAAAATCGACCTGCTCCTTCACCGGAAACTGCGAATTTTCTATCTTGGCAAGCAACAGAAGGGTGCGATTCATGCGCACCAACCTGCGCAACGACTGTTGCATCTTGTACAGCTCCTCGGCCTGTTCGTCGGACAGCGTTGTGTTATTCATCAACCACTCTATGCGGTTACCCAAGATAGCCAAAGGGGTCTGCAACTCATGAGAGGCGTTCCCTAAAAATTGTTTCTGTTGCTCCATGTGGCTTTCGGCACGGGCAATAGTACTCTTTGCCGAGTCCATGAGCTTGCGAAACTCAACAATAGACGAAGAGGCAGGAAAGCCCTCAACCCCGTTCCCCGGGATATACTTGTCGAGCCAGCGAAGCAAACTATACAACGGACGCATGCCTGTATAGAAAACAACTATCACAACCACAAGCACAGTGAGCACCACCACAGCAAAAAGAAGCGTTATATGCCCTAAAAGAGCCTCCAACAAATCCTCACGCTCAAAGGTGGGGGTGGTAACCACAAGCCTGTACATGTGCCCTTGCGAGTCGGCAAAGCAGGCGACAAGCACACGAGCAGGCTCGGTTTCACGTTTTTCGGGGATATATACAAGAGAGTCGCAATATGTCATGGAAGGTGGCACGCCGACAGCTCCAAGATACTCTATGCTGTAACTATTGTTCGATGCATCGCTCACCGACGGTAACTCGACACCGGCAAGCGTGCGTCTTATTATAAGTTCGGCATACCCTTCGAGGCTATCGTCGGTCTCGTCGTTTATCTCATCGACCAAGTTAAAATAGAAGAGCATCGACCACAAAGCCAGCACAGGCAGCAACACAAGTGCCATGCGCCCCGTTATGTAATAAATAAGTCTCATTCTTCGACCTCCATGAATTTATACCCAAAGCCGTAAACAGCTTTCACATTATATGTAGACCCCGATTCTGCAAGCTTCTTCCTAAGGTTCTTTATCTGTGCATACACAAACTGAAAATTGTCGGACATATCCACATGGTCGCCCCACACCCCCTCGGCAAGCACAGCCTTGTCCACGATGTGCCCGGGGCGTTGCATGAAGTAGAGCAAAATATCGAACTCCTTTTTCAGCAGGGGAACGTCGTTGCCGGCAACCGCTACACGACGGCTTTGCAAGTCGAGCGATATGTTTCCTGCACTCATAAGTTTAGAGACAGCACCCGCCCCGCGACGCAACACACTTTTTATGCGTGCCGACAGCTCGGCAATATAAAAAGGCTTTGCCAAATAGTCGTCGGCACCAAGTTCGAGCCCGGCCACCTTGTCGTCGACCGAATCGCGGGCAGATATTATTATAACCCTGTCGCCCTTGTCGAGTGCCCTCACCTGCTCCAACAATTTAAGGCCGTTGCCGTCGGGCAACATAATGTCGAGCAGAATACAGTCGTAGTCGTAACCCGCTATTTTGTCGGAGGCCTCGAAGAACGTGGTGGCACTCTCCACCACATACCCCTCGTCGCGAAGAGCCCTACACATTATCTCGCTTAACGAATAATCGTCTTCAACCACAAGTATCTTCATAATCTTTTTTTATGTAAAGGTAGAAGCTGTTTCTAAAAAGAAAATGAAACAAGAATTTAAATTACGACTCGTAATGCTCCACAAGTTCAAAGTCGAGCTGTTTGCGGTCGAGGTTGGCACGGGCTATGCGTATGCGCAAAGCATCGCCTATTGTGTAGCGATGCCCCTTGCGACGCCCCACAAGCGAGTAATTGGCATCGTCGAACTCATAATAATCGTCCTGCAAGGTGCGTATGGGTATCATACCCTCACACTTGTTCTCGTTAATCTCGGCATAGATACCCCACTCTGTGACACCGCTTATCACCGCATCGTACTCCTCGCCTATGTGCTCACTCATAAATTCCACCTGTTTGTACTTTATGCTTGCACGCTCTGCGTTGGCAGCCACCTGCTCCTGCGCCGAACAGTGGTCGCAAAAATCCTCGTACTTGGGCAGGCTTGCCGAACGCGCCCCTTGCAACAGGTAGCGTGTGAGCAGACGATGCACCAAAAGGTCGGGATAACGACGTATGGGCGATGTAAAGTGTGTGTAGTAGCGGAAAGCAAGGCCATAATGACCTATGTTTTCGGTTGAGTAACGTGCCTTTTGCATGGTGCGCACCGATATCTGCTCTATGACATTCTGCTCCTTTGTACCATGAATCTCTTTAAGCAGGTTATTCATGGCGGTAGCCGATGTTGTGCGCCCCGAACCGCTCCTCATCTTATAGCCCAGCTTGCTCACAAATTTCGACAACATGGCAAGTTTTTCGGGGTCTGGTTGGTCGTGTATACGATAGACAAAGGTCTTTGGTGCGTTACCGGGAGCCTTACGCCCTATCTTTTCGGCAACGGTGCGGTTGGCAAGCAACATAAACTCCTCTATGAGCTGATGCGACTCGTTGCTCTCGCTAAAATATACCGACAAGGGCTTACCGCTCTCGTCGAGGCGAAAGTGCACCTCGGCTTGATGAAAATCTATTGCTCCCGCCGTAAAACGCTTGGTGCGCATGGTTTGTGCAAGCGAGTTAAGTTTTTCTATCTCGGTATAATACTCACCCTCGCCTCTCTTTATTATATCCTGCACCTCGTCGTAACAGAAACGGCGGTTGCTGTTTATTACGGTACGCGCAATGCGGAAGTTTTTCACCTCGGCACTATCGTTCATCGTGAAGATAACAGAGTAGGCAAGCTTGTCCTCGTTGGGACGGAGCGAACAGAGAAAGTTACAAAGACGCTCGGGCAACATAGGGATTGTTCTATCGACAAGATAGATAGATGTTGCACGTTTGAAGGCCTCCTTGTCTATCACGCTACCCTCGGTAACATAGTGCGACACATCGGCAATGTGCACACCAACCTCCCAAAGGCCACCCGAAAGGGGGCGTATAGAGAGAGCGTCGTCAAAGTCCTTTGCATCGGCAGGGTCTATCGTAAAGGTTGTTACAGCGCGAAAATCCTCGCGTGTAGCAATCTCCTCGTCGGTTATGCCGACAGGCAACCTCTCGGCAGCCTGCTCCACGGCAACAGGGTAATTATAGGGCAGGCCGAACTCTGCAAGAATAGCATTCATCTCGGCATCGTTCTCTCCCGACTTGCCAAGAATATCAATCACCTTGCCCACCGGGTTCTTGCTCTCGGCCGGCCACTCCAACAATTTCACAACCGCCTTGTCGCCATTCTTTCCCCCTTTGAGCAAATCCTTGGGAATAAAAATATCGCACGGCATGATTCGGCTCTCGGTGAGCAGAAAGGCGTAGTGCTTCTCGACGTGTAACTCGCCCACAAACGTGTCGTGCGCACGTTTAAGCACCTCCACGACCTCGCCTTCGCGACCACGGCCACGACGCTTCGCAAAAAGAGCCACACGCACATAGTCGTCGGTGAGAGCATGTGCCGAATTACGTTCCGACACCATCACAGGCTCGCTGTCGTCGTCGGGGTAAAATACGTTATACCCGTTATTATTGCGCTGAAAGATACCCAACATCGATGAGGTGCTGTTTGCAAACTGATAGCGACGGAAGGCGGGCTCCACCAAATAACCGTCGAACACCAACTCGTCGAGCATCGTTACACACAAAGTGCGTGCCGAAGTCGATGTCAGCCCAAGCTCCTTAAACAACTCCTTTGTACTTATCTGCTCCCCGTCGTGCCTGTTGAAGAACTCAACCAACATATCAAGAAGCATACGTTTGCTCAAACGTCCTTTCGCCTTACCGCCTTTCTTTGCCATAGTACCTCTTTTTTTACTTGTTAAACACCCCTCGCAAACCGTTCGTGCAAGGATTGTGCTAAATTAGTAATAAAAAAACAGAATACAAACGTACAGAAAACAAAAGCAAGTGACCAAACCTTAAACTATGTAAAATTACGGCGTATAATATCGGAAACTATGCAACTGCGCTCCTTGGGCACCTTCTCATAGAGCACACCCAAACAATTTGAAGAGAGGAGCGAGGGAAACCTCTTCGACAACCTCGCCACAGACAAAGCCGACAAATCCTTTGTAGCACCACAATGTATCAACTTATAGGAAAAGCGAAGATGCAAAATATCGTACACCCTGCGCAAGAAGACAAAGACAGCCCCCTCGTCGGGGAACGCGTCCTCCACGCCATGAACCTTGTCAAACATAAAGAGAGAAAATTTATACCTGTACCCCGATGCTCCAAAGAGCGACAACAAGGATTTAATTTTTTTCATCATACCACAGCTTTTAATTTTTTCGCAAAAATACCCTCGACACCCACCATGCAAGTTGCGATATCAACAATTTCTGCAAGGCCGATATTTTGCGATAAAAAACAAAAAGAGTACATTTGCGTAGCCTTTACAATCAAAGAGAGGAAAATGACAAAAAAGAGAATACTTGTAACAGGAGCAAGCGGTTTCATCGGCAGTTTCATAGTAGAAAAGGGTATAACCCTCGGTTATGAGGTGTGGGCCGGAATGCGCACAGGCAGTAGCCGTCGGTACCTGAAAGACGAAAATATAAAGTTCATCGAACTAAACCTGGGCAACGAGGATACTTTAAACGAGCAGATAAAAAACCACAAAGCCAAACATGGAGCATGGGACTACATAATTCACGCGGCAGGAGCTACAAAATGTCTCGATAAAAAGGAGTTTATGATGGTAAACTTCGAAGGCACGAAGAACCTCATAAAAGCACTTAAAAACAACGAGGCCACCCCCCTTAAATTTATATATCTGAGCTCGCTCAGCATCTTCGGGCCGGTGAGAGAGGAGGAACCGCACACATCCATACTCGACAGCGACCAGGCAATCCCCAACACAGCCTACGGGCACAGCAAGCTCATGGCCGAAGCATACATAAGAAACAGCAATATCCCATACATAATATTGCGCCCCACAGGAGTGTACGGCCCCCGCGAGCACGACTATTACAAGATGGCGGTAAGCATAAAAAAACATATAGATTTTGCCGTGGGCTACAAAAAGCAGACCATCACATTCATCTATGTAAAAGACCTTGTGAAAGCAATCTACCTATCGGTCGAAAAAGATGTCGCCAACCGTTGCTACTTTGTGAGCGAGCCACGCGGATACAGCAGTCGCAGTTTCAGCGACTACATACAAAAAAGCATGGGAGTAAAAAATGTCCTGCACATAACAGCACCCATATGGGTACTTAAAATAATATCATCGATAGCAGAGGCCGTTGCAAATTTCACCCAAAAGGCATCGACACTCAACAGCGACAAATACAACATAATGAAACAACGTAACTGGTTGTGCGACACCACACCCATAGAACAAGAACTTGGTTTCACAACAGACTACAACCTCGAACAAGGCACAGAAGAGACAATACAATGGTACAAACAGGAAAAATGGCTATAAAATTCTTAGAACGCGAAGAGAAGGAGATTAAATTCCTTGCAGTTGAAAAGCTCAACCTGCTCTACAACCTTCTCACAACAATATTCATAATAATATTCTTCAACCGTCTGCACAACCCACAGGAGATGCTCATGGGCCGTTTCTTTATAGCAGCGGCAACCTTTGTTGTTATATACATATACACCCTATACCCCTCGCAACTAACCCGTCTGTTGCGCATAACAGGGCAGATGGCACTGCTTAGCTACTGGTACCCCGACACCTTTGAGTTCAACCGCATATTCCCCAACCTCGACCACCTTTTTGCCACAACCGAGTTATCGCTTTTCGGTTGCCAACCTGCCATACTTTTTGAACAAGTGTGCGCACACCCTCTGTGGCGCGAGGCCTTTAACATGGGATATTGGGCCTACTACCCCATGATAGTAACCATAGTGATGTGGTACTTCTTCAAGCAACAACGCGACATCGAACAATGCACATTCATAGTCATGGCATCGTTCTTTATATACTACCTTATATATATATTCATACCTGTGGCCGGACCACAATTTTACTTTCCCGTGACAGGCGATGCGGTGGCGGCAACAGGCCCCTACCCCGCCATAGGCGACTACTTTAACCTGAACCCGGAAATTACCCTGCCACAAGCCGACAAAGAAGGCTTTTTTACATCGCTCGTAAACATGGCACAAGCATCGGGAGAACGCCCCACAGCCGCCTTCCCAAGCTCACACATAGGAATATCCACAATAATAATGTTGCTTGCTTTTAGAGCGAGCAAGAGACTCACGCTCGCTATCGCACCTTTCTACCTGCTACTATGCTGTGCAACGGTCTACATAAAAGCACACTACCTTATAGACGGTATTGCAGGCGTTACAAGCGGTGTACTCATATACTTGCTCACCACATATTTATATAAAAAGACAAATAAAGGATAAAAAGAGGGCGACACATCACATACCCTCGAGAAGCACAACCTCGCCCTTGGCAAGCGATGCCTGCACATCTATAACACGCTGGTTACTGCTACCACGGAAGCGTAGCCCCTCCTCTTTGAGAGCCTCCACAAAAGGACCATCGACAAGCACATCTACAAGCTCCAATAAATGACGTTGCGATGGCTCTTTCAATATATTCTCGAACAAAAAACCTGTGTAGCACCAGATATTCTTGTTGCTCTGCTCCTTTATAGCTTTTGCAAGCTCGGCAAACCCTTCGGGCTGAAACATAGGGTCGCCTCCGCTAAAAGTAACATCGGCGAAAGGGTCGGCAAGGATAACCTTTAAAATATCCTCGGTTGCCACAGGACGACCGTTGGCAGTATCCCACGAATGTGGGTTGTGACAACCAGGACAACGGTTGGGGCAACCCGCACAATAGACCGAGGTACGAAACCCCGGCCCATCGACGGTTGTGTCCTCTAATATATCGAGAAGATAAATCATGGGGTTATTCGTGTATTACACGGTCGTTCAGCTCGGCAAGTTTTGCACTGTTCCATCGGTCGGTGGTACCTACAAGATAGCCCGTGATGCGTTGTAACTTGTCGATGCGCGAACCGCCACACTTGGGGCACACCTTCAAATCTTTCTCAGAATTTTCGTGACCACAGTCGAGGCAACGGTTACGATTATGATTCACAGAACCATAGCCCAGATTATACTTATCCATCATATCGACCACGCGCATTATAGCGTCGGGGTTATGAGTAGCATCGCCATCAATCTCAACATAGAAAATGTGACCACCACCCGTGAGCGCATGATAAGGAGCCTCAACCTCGGCCTTGTGACGCGCACTACATTTGTAATATACAGGCACATGGTTGCTGTTGGTGTAATAATCGCGGTCGGTAACACCGGCTATCACACCAAATTTCTTGCGGTCGGCGCGTGTGAACTTGCCCGACAAGCCCTCGGCAGGAGTTGCAAGAATACTGTAATTATGCTGATAACGCTCCGAAAAATCGTTAGCCCTGTCGCGCATGTAGGTAACAATCTTCACACCAAGCTCCTGAGCCTCATCGCTCTCGCCATGATGCTTGCCCAAGAGAGCCACAAGGCACTCGGCAAGACCTATAAAACCAATACCCAAAGTACCCTGGTTGATAACCGATGCAATAGTATCGGTAGGTTTCAGTTTGTCGCTTCCTATCCACAAAGCCGACATGACAAGAGGAAACTGCTTTGCGAAGGCTGTGCGCTGAAACTCCATGCGCTCGTGTAACTGACGGGCAGTAAGCTCCAAAATATTGTCGAGCTTGGCAAAAAAACATGCCACACGTTGCTCGCGGTTTTCAATATCCATGCACTCGATGGCAAGACGCACAATATTAACGGTGGAGAAAGAGAGGTTACCACGACCTACCGATGTCTTGGGACCAAAACGGTTCTCGAACACGCGGGTACGGCAACCCATGGTAGCCACCTCGTGCATATATCGCATAGGGTCGTCGGCACGCCACTCATCATTCTGGTTATATGTAGCATCGAGGTTCAAGAAGTTAGGGAAGAAACGGCGAGCCGTAACCTTACATGCAAACTGGTAAAGGTCGTAATTACGATCACCAGGCAAATAACTCACGCCACGTTTCTTTTTCCATATTTGAATAGGGAATATTGCAGTCTCCCCGTTACCCACACCACGATAGGTGCTACCAAGCAACTCGCGTATAACGCAACGCCCCTCGGCTGATGTGTCGGTACCATAATTTATGGAGCTGAAAACCACTTGGTTTCCGCCACGTGAGTGTATTGTGTTCATGTTGTGAATAAAAGCCTCCATAGCCTGATGTACACGCTTAACAGTGCGGTTCATCGCATGCTGAACGATGCGCTCGTCGCCGGCAAGCCAGTCGAGCGGACGCTCCTCGTAGTCGTCTATCTCGCGATTGTAAAGATGCTCGTAGCTCACCGATGTAAGCTCCTCCAAGCCTTTAAGCTCCTCGATAAAGGTGTTACGCACATATGGTGCCATGTAAAAGTCGAATGCCGGGATAGCCTGACCACCGTGCATCTCGTTCTGTGCCGTTTCCATGGAGATACAAGCAAGAACACTTGCCGTCTCAATGCGTTTGGCAGGGCGCGACTCGCCGTGCCCCACACAAAAACCGTTACGCAAAATATGGTCGAGCGGGTGCTGACAACAGGTAAGGCTCTTTGTAGGGTAGTAATCCTTGTCGTGTATGTGAATATAGCTATTCTTCACAGCCTCCATAACCTCGTCGCCAAGCAGAAAGTCATCGACAAAAGGCTTTGTTGTCTCGCTCGCAAATTTCATCATCATACCGGCAGGGGTGTCGGCATTCATGTTGGCATTTTCTCGCGTTACATCGTTCGACTTAATGTTTATAATCTCCTGAAACATATCGCGTGTCTTAGCCTTGCGTGCTATGCGACGTTGGTTTCGGTAGGCAATATATTTTTTTGCAACATCTTTACGACTACTCTTCATAAGCTCCATCTCCACCATATCCTGTATAGCCTCCACAGTCATCTGTGAATCGCCACGGAAAGATATATGGTCGGTTATCTGGCGTATAAGCGACATATCCTCACCCTTTTCGGTATGAAGCATTGCCTTACGAATTGCGGTTACGATTTTCTCCTCGTTAAAGCCCACGATGCGTCCATCGCGCTTGACAACAGTTTGAATCATTTGTTTGTGTTATTTGTTTGTTCCTGAAAACTTTCGCACCATCGCCCTAACCCACGAGCAGCGACAGCCTTTAACGAAACGGCAGGTCTTCTGACTAACCCCTCTTCTTTACAGCCTTCCCGGCACAAAGACCGGTGGCAAGGGTGATGCAAAGCGTCATAGGGGGTACACAGCAGCGGGACTGTCGGGGAGTCGCACCCCGTTCTCTTTTAATCCTCGTGCAAGGAACCGTTTCTCCTGCGAAAATAGTAATTTTATATGAAAACAGAGATATAAAATTACAACTTATTTTACAAAAAACGACGACGGTTTTTCAATATTGAAATACCATCGTCGAGTATGAAAATTTTATACTTGTTACTGCTCCTCGGCAGGAATTTTCACACCATTCATAAGCCACTCATACGCCTCTTTCTTTTTGAACCTGAAAAGCACATTTACAGGTTCGGGAGTAACATATACGATATCGAAAAGCCGTTCGTGCTCCATAATAAAAGGATAGAGCACCTCATACGAATATTTAAAACCCAGATTATCGAGAATAATATAATCGGCATTATCCATGAGCAAATCCTTCACAATCTGCACATTATTTGTCCCCTCCTTGTAACGCTTGCCCTTTACGCCCGAATGAGCAAAAAGCAGTTCAGGCTTGCGCGATAACACCACACGCGCATCTTTCTGCTTCGACAGCACACGCCCCACTTTAAGATAATTAGCGATAGAAGGCATATAATTGAGATTTGAAACTTTGTTCAACCCGAATATCGAGTGTTTTGTTTTGTCGCCCATGTAAAAAAGCGATGGTACAAACAGTAACAAAAGGAACAGAGGCGAAAAAGAGCGTTTGAACAGACGCTTCGAAACCGCACAGCCCACTCCCCACAAACCACAAACCATACCAACAGTTACAAACGGCAACAAGATAACCGTGTAACGATAGTAGCTCGGGGTGTTCATTATTGAAACAATACCCACATTACCCACAAAGAGCAACGCCAGCAAAAGCCCAATCTTTTTCATGCGCCAAAAACCAAACATCACCGTGGCAAGCATCAACATCGCAATAACCCACAGCAGAGGAGTAGGTGCCAAGGCATACTTAACATCGAAGAAAGGAACCACGCTCTCGGGCAGAGCCTGCACAAGCAACATACACACATTACCATAGATATTTGAAAAATCTATCTGGCTCACATAGCGCGACTGCCCCAGCTCCAACAACGAATTACGCACAGCCCATGGTGCGTAACACAACACAAACGAAGCAAACAACAAAAGAGCAAGCTTAAATCTGCGCCCAAGTAACAGCACAAGCAAGAAAGCAACCACGAGCACCACAGCCTGCGTGCGTATGAGAAAAGCATAAGGCACGGCAAACAAAAAAAGATAGAGCCACGGCGAACGCCAAGCGATGGCTCCACCATCGGGCAAACGCCTATAAGCAAAAACGGCAAGCACCATGAACAATATACACGAAGCCTCGCTCATCATCATGGTGGAAAATTCCAAAACATGAGCCGTGAGCAACACCGCCGCACAAGCAACAAAAGCCACAGAGCGACGCACCTCTTCGGCAAGCAAAAGGAAATAGAGCATCATGGTTGCAACAAGCAAGAACAAAAGATTTAAAATCTTCTGTGCCACCACACTATCGGTCACCAAGCGCAAGGGAACCATCAGCAAAGGATAACCCGGTGGAAAGAGCGAGGTAGGCTCGCCCATCATGTCGCAATACCCCTCACCCGCCGCCACCGACGATGCAAAAGCAAAATAGTAGCAATTATCACCGTTAATGTCTATCTTGGAGTCAAAGATATACATAAACACCAACAAGGCCAGCAAAGCCAGCCCTGTCGAATACAAAATATTTTTTTGTTTAGGAGAGATATTCATATAATAAAAATTATTTATTGTGCTCAGCCTCAATCTCTTCGGGAGCCATAGGCTTGTACTTACCAAGGCGACGGGCACCACCGTCGAACACATAGTAATCCTCCTCGTTACGTATACCGCCGAACGAACGCCAAGCATCGAGTTTATCGTAACAGATAAAGTCGGTAAACTGTTTTTCGGCACGCCACTTGTCTATGAGGTCGGGTATAAAGTAGATACCGGGCTCAACGGTAAACACATTACCCGGCTCCAACGCCTTGGCCAGACGCAAAGATTTCCAACCGAAAAGAGTGCTCTTTGAACGCCCCTCCTCGTAACCTACATAGAGCTCACCAAAATTCTCCATATCGTGAACATCGAGCCCCATCATGTGACCAAGACCATGAGGAAGGAACATGCAAGCCGCACCCGCGTTGGCAGCTTCGGCGGCATCACCCTTCATGAGCCCAAGGTCTATCATACCCTTCGCTATCTCTGTAAGCACCATTCTGTGCACCTCACGAAACTCCACGCCCGGCTTCAGCGCGTTCACTGCCACAAGATGTGCACGGCGCAAAATGTTGCACACTGTGCGCTGTTGCTCGGTAAACTGCTTGCCCACAGGCATAGTTGTTGTGAGATCGCCTGCATAATGCATGGCATTCTCGCAACCAGAGTCGAGCAAGAACATCTGCCCCTCTCTCAAAGGCTCTGTTCCATAAGCATGGTTATGCAGTGTCTGGCCGTTCACTGTTGCAATAATGGGGAACGAAAGGCCAAAATTATGCTTTGCAGCCTCGGCCTGCACCACCGACACAATCTCAGCCTCGGTCGTGCCGGGACGCACAGCACGCATAGCGGCACAATGCATATCGACCGACACATTAACAGCCTCCTCTATCTGTGCAATCTCCTCGTCACTCTTGCAGTTACGCTGTGCAATCACAGCCTTTACAAAATCCATGGAAACACCTGCTTGTTGCTCCCAAGGGTTTATACCGAGTAGCTCCTGCAACCACACTTTGTGCTCACCACGATAAGGGGGAAGGAAGTGAATCTTTTGCCCCTTCTGCATAGCACCTTTCAAATATGTTGCAAGGCTCGCCATGGGCATAGTGAGAGAAATTCCCACACGCTCACTCTTCTCTTTTATGGTAGGCTGTACACCTGTCCACACAATATCGTCGATAGTAAGTTCGTCGCCAAAGATAATCTCCTTATCCTCGTCAATATCTATTATAGCGGCAAGACCCGAATAGTCCGATGCAAAATAGTAGAGGAACGTAGAATCCTGACGAAAATGATAGGCGTTGTCGGCATAGTTCATGCCCACCTCGGTATTACCAAGAAAGAGCAAAAGACCGTTACCTACACTCTTTTTCAACTCTGCGCGACGCTTGATATAAGTCTCTTTCGAAAACATAGTTATAAGTTTTTATTGGTTTTTATCTTTTAATTATGGCACGCACAACAAACCACAAGTGGTTAAACACCGTGGAGATTACCCCATAATGCTTGCACATGATGTTGAAACGCTCCAACAGCGATGCACGATGATTCTGCAAAGATAATCCGTTCTGCAAATAATTCACTATAATGATATTGGTATTTAAAAGCTTTTTCGAACTTTTCATAACCCTTATACACCAATCGACATCGGCCGAAAAGCGATATTTAAGGTCGTAGGGCAACGCCTTGTCGCGACGCACAAAAAACGCCTGATGACACACCAACATACCCTGCTTGAAACTCTTCCATGTGAGCACCTCGGGAGCCTTTAAACGGCGCATACGCACAAAACACCTCGCCTCATCTACCTCGGCTGTTTCGCCATAAAGCACCTCGGGCAACTCGTTCAGCCCCTCCAGAGCACTCACCATGCGTTCAAGAGTATCGGGTGCATAGAGAGCATCACCGGCATTCAGGAAACAGAGATAATCACCTGTCGCAAGAGCAATACCCTTGTTCATGGCATCGTAAAGCCCCTTATCGGGCTCGCTCACGATGTGCGAAAAGCTTATGCCCTGAGCAACAGCCTTTGCCACCGTGTCGTCGGTCGAAGCACCATCTATGAGCAGATACTCATAATTCTTATATGTCTGCACCGCCACGCTCTGCAACGTAGGCTCAATAACAGCAGAGGCATTAAAAGTAATTGTTATTATGGAAAAGCGTGGTTTCAAAGACATTTTTTCCCCTTTTTAGTCCTTTTATAAATAATTATCCCGGCAAGCAAAAGAAGCACCGCACCAACCAACCACGACGAAACCATAGAGATTCCGGCCGACTTTAGAATAACCTCATCGACACAGCGAAGCTCTATATCATGTTCTCCGGCAGGCACCGGCAGAGCACGCAACAGATAATCGGCACGCAACAAAGGCACCTCCTCGCCATCTATATAAGCCTTCCAAGTCTTGTAGTAAACCTCCGAGAAGAGAGCAAGCTGTGGTGTAGGCGAGTAGCTCTTGTATGTTATGTGGCCCGGGTTTTTATACTCGTCGAGCATGATAAATGCAGTAGAATCGACAGGGTTGCAGTAGGCCTTGCTATCGACAAATTTATCCTGCCAGCTCTTCTCGATGAAAGCTGTTGAAAGCAGGTCGGCATCACCTATCGCCACAATCTCCTCATCAGGTGTTTCGGCCCACACTATATCATCGACAAACCAACAGTTACCAAAGGCCTCGGGATTTTTCTGCACAGCCGTTCCCCCCTCCTCGTCGGGCACAATCACATAGCGCACATTAAGCATGTTTATTATGTTCATGTTTATTCCGCCGGCAAAATAACGGTCGATAATATCCTGATAACGACGTAATTTGGCAGGGCTGTAACCACCCACCGATTTATGGAAGTACGATGTGCGCGAATCGTTAAAAGTACTTGTTGTTGTGTTCAGCACACGATAGTCGGGGTGAGTATCGCGCAAGATAAGCCTGTCGACCTGTGTTGCAGGTATTGTTGCAACCTCTTTTTGAGGAACAAAAGTATCCCACGACAAAAACCTCATATCCACAACCCACAGGTCAATAATCACAAGCACAGCAAGCCCCGCCATGAGATAACGACGACGCAACGATGTGTTCAAAAAGAGCACAAGCAACACAAATGTGGCTACTATGAAACCAAAAGAACGCCAAGCATCGGCAACAAGCATACTCTCACGGTCGGCACGCAAAGCATCGACAAGCAACTGCGGATACATAGCATCGGAAGGCGAAGCAAAATCGAACATCACCCCACCAAAGAGAGCAAGCACAAGAGTGAGCCCCCCTGTCACCGCAAAAGCAACATATAGAGCCTTTGAAAGCTCCTTTTTATATTCTATAATTTTATCCTTTTTATCGACAAACTCTTTTACCGCAAGGACAGCAAGAGTAACCATAGTCAGCGAAGCAATCACAAGAGCCATCGAAGGTGCTCTGAACTTGTTGTACAACGGCAAATACTCGAAAAGAAAATTATTCACACTCGGCAAATATTTACCCCATGCAAGCACGAGCGACAATATGGTGGCACCCAAGAGCCACCACTTTTCGCGCCCTTTAACCACCGCAAGACCAAGCACAAAAAGGAAACAAACAATAGCACCCACATACACAGGTCCCGATGTAAAAGGTTGCGCACCCCAATAGGCAGGCATGTGCTTAATATTCTGCTTTGCACCCACCGTGCCATAAGCACGTTTAAGCAGAGCATATGTCTCGGAGTCGGTACCAAGATTATAGTGCGAACTTGCACCATAAATATTAGGCACCAAGAGCGTGAGGCTCTCATCTATGCCATAGCTCCATGCAAAAGCATAATCGATGTCGAGGCCCGACGAAGAATTTTCCGCCCCACCCTGCTGTAACACCGAACCGCCACGCATACTCTCCTTGGTGTAATCGATTGTGGGCCACAGCTGACCTACCGAAGGCAACACCGCCAGAAGAGCAACCACAGCAAGCACACCTGTCGATTTAAGGTAACTACGCCACGCACCCTCGCGCACAGCATACACAAGATACACCACCGCCAAAATAATCAAAGTGAGCAACAGATAATAACTTATTTGCTGATGATTCCAATAAACATTAAGGCCGGCAAAGAGCAGTGTCACAAGGCTTCCACACAGCAGTTTACCCCTGTAACACATTATAACACCACCAATTATAGGAGCCATGGTAGCCATCACCAGCGCCTTGTTCATGTGCCCGGCATTTATTATTATAAAGTTATAGGAACACAACGTGTAGGCCACCGCACCTATGAAGCTGAGCCACGAACGACACCCTATCGACAAGAGAAAAATATAGAAGCAGACAAACGAAAGAAAAATATAACCGTTGTGTCTTCCTGTCCAGCCAAGCCATGTGAGGGTGAGGAAACGCCCTATGCCACGAAAAATATTCACCGACTGAGGCATATAAGTGTAGTTGGCAGGCATACCACCAAACATAGCGTTCGACCAGTGAGCATACTCGCCTGTCTCCTCGTGATACTTACGAAGATCCTCGCCCCAACCACGGGAGTTCACAGCATCGTCCTGCACAAGATCCTTACCCTCGAAGGTGGGGGCAAAATATACGGCTGTCAGCACAAAGAAAGCCAACACCGCCAAAATGTGGGGATAACTCTTTTTCAAAAAACACTTTATCATAAAATATAAAATTCGGGTACAACCCTGTTTATTTACAATTTGCGGTACACATCACAAGTATTCTGCACCATGCGTTCAAGGGTAAACTCCTTGGCACGTTCGAGACCTTTGATGCGAAGTTCATCGCGAAGAGCTTGCGAAGATATAATCTCCTGCAACGCATCGGACATCGACTGTGCATCGTGCGGATTAAAAAAGATACCAGCCTCGCCTGCAACCTCAGGGAAACAACTCGCGTTGCTCAAACAGACAGGACAACCATTATGGAAAGCCTCCAAAATAGGTATCCCGAAGCCCTCGTAGTGCGAGGGAAACACAAAACAGAGAGCATGGCGATAGAGCGATGCCATCTGGGCATCGTTAGCCGAAATATGTACAAGCCTGTCGGCAATATTCCATTTTGCAAGAAACTCTTTTTCGGCAGGAGTAAACGGTTGCCCCGTACAAACGATGCGCAGAGTTATATCCTTCATCAACAAAGGACGTATAGCCGACAACCAGGGGAAAAAGTTCTTATACCCCTTGCGCTCGCCCACAAAAAGAATATAGCGGTCGAACAGGCGGGGTGCAACCTCGCTCACCTGACGATAGCCGTGATGTACAACTGTTATTTTAGAAGGGTCGGTACCCAGAAGCTCCACAATATCGCGTTTTGTGTTTTCGCTCACAGCTATAATGTGGTCAGCCTCGACCACAAGACGTTTTTTATGCGGTATAGTACGGTCGTATATGAGCACATCTTGCGGATAACGCTCAAAAACCATATCATGCACAGTGAGCACAAAAGGCTTGTTCTTGTCTCTCAAAGCACCAAGAAAGTAGGGGCTGAAATATGTGGGGTGAAAAATATCATAATCGCCCTTTTTGAGAGCTCTCCACGCATAGAAGCGGTTCACTACCTGATATACTCTGCGACGCCACCTATACGACCGGGGAAACCTCACCGTTTCATACTTGTGACCATAAGTCTCGGTAACATAGTGATTCTCGCAATAACGCATGGGAATCTCCGAGATAAATTCCGACGACGGCAGGTTGTACATAAGGTCGGCAAAGTAACGAGTTACGCCACCAAACCTCTGAAACGTAAACATCTGGTTATCGTACAAAATCTTTTTCATAATTATTCTTTTTTGTTTTTGCGATGAACGATGAACTCAACACCCTCGCGCAACTCCTCGAACCCACACAGGAACGATATTAAAACATAAATAGATGCCGCCATCGCAACACGCGACACAAGCATAAGCACCAAGTTCTCCATGCCCCGTGTAACATACCATGTGACAAAGATGGCAACAAGAGCCGTGCACATATATGGAACAATATCGGAAACAAACATTCTTATAGTGAGCTCGATATCACGACGCACAAGCACACACCACAAAAAGAGCCATGCTATATTAAAAACACAATAAGCCACAAGCATAGGTTTTATACCAAGCGAACGCATGGCGAAAAGCATGAGCAGTACCAAAAAACCTTGAACAATAGTGCACCACATAAAAGTATTTGTGCGACCGCAACTTATCAAAAGGTTGGTAAACATCGATTGAATGGGCATGAAAGCACCCCACAGACAAAGAATCTGCAACATGCTTGCGCTCTCTGTCCACTTGTCGGTGAGCACCACCACAATAAGTTCGTGCGACACAAGAGACAAGCCAAGTAACAACGGGAACGACACAAAAGCCGTGAAACGCATCATTCTGCGAAAGACACGCAACTGTCGCTCATTATCATCGACCACACGCGCAAGCACAGGCTGTGCTATGGTGTTTACCACCACATTCACCATGTCGCTACCCATGCGGAACCAATCGGCAGCCTTTGAGTAGTTGCCCACGTCGGTACGGGTGTAAAACTTTCCAAGGATAAACGAAAAAACGTTCCAGTTAATTTTCTGAAAGATATTTGTTATAAGTAACTTATAACTAAATGCAAAAAGATAGCGCAGGGGGTAGAAACGTATTGTAAGGCTCGGCCTCCACGGTGTGTAATACCAACAAACCAACAGACGCACAAGCACATAGGTTATTGTCTGCGAGGAGATACCCCAATAAGAGTAACCGTTGGCTGCCAACACTATTCCCACCACGCCCGACACCAAAAGGGCAAGTATCGACGCAATAGAACGCTCTTTCACCTTCAACTCCCTGAAGAGGTAGGCCGAAAAAGCCACACCGAAACCGTTGAGCACGAAGGCAAGAAAATTAAACCTTGCAAGCCACAAGAGCACAGGCTGATTGAAAAAGTCGGCAACCAAAGGTGAACATACATACATACAGCCATATATTATGACCGATGTTATGACGCTGAACCAAAAAACAGCGTTATAATCGTCGTGTTTCACCTCTTTACGGTTGGCTATCGCCGCCACAAAACCGCTGTCCTGCAATGAATTTGCTATCGCGTTGAAAATAGCAAGCATACCTATGGGACCATAATCGTCGGGGCCGAGTATGCGTGCCAAATAGACACCGAATATCACACTGAGCAACTGGCACACAGCATTACTCATGCCGCCCCAAAGAAAACTCTTTGCGACGGCATGTTTTAGTGTATCTGTGGCTTTACTGCTCATCACTTAACCTCGCTACCGGGTTTTGCTGTGGGAGAAACAGTGAGCAAAGAGAGCTTACCCTCGTTATCCTCGGCACTTAGAATCATGCCCTCACTTACTATGCCACGCAAAGTGCGCGGAGCAAGGTTAGCTATGAAACAAACCTGCTTACCTACAAGCTCCTCGGGGTTAAACTGCTTTGCAATACCCGACAGTATGGTACGTGTCTCCAAGCCGTCGTCTATCTTAAACTGTAATAATTTGTCGGCCTTAGGCACTTTTGTACATTCGAGCACGGTGCCCACACGAATATCAACCTTTTGAAAATCCTCGAAAGCAATTTCGGGACGTATGGGGTTGGCTCTGTACGAAGCCTCCTCGTTGGCCTTCTTTGCAGCCTGCAACTTGTCGAGTTGTGCCTGTATGGCATCGTCCTCTATTTTTTCGAACAAGAGACCAACCTCGCCAAGCTCATGACCTTCTGGCAAAAGCTCTATGCTGCCGAGAGCCGACCACTCAAACGAAGCCAACTGCAACATGCCACGCAACTTCTCGCTGCTGAAAGGCAAGAAGGGCTCAAAAGCGATAGATAGGTTGGCAACCAACTGCAACGATAGGTTAAGGATTGTGGCAACACGCGAAAGGTCGGTTTTTGCAAGTTTCCATGGCTCTGTTTCGGCAAGGTAACGGTTACCTATGCGTGCAAGCTCCATAGCCTCCTTCTGTGCCTCGCGGAACTTATATTGGTTCAAGAGGCTTTCGACACGCTCCTTCACATTCACAAACTCGGCAATTATCGAGTTATCATAATCGTTGAATGTACCGGCGGCGGGCACCTTTCCTTCAAAATATTTCTTTGTGAGCACAAGAGCACGGTTCACAAAGTTACCATATACAGCCACAAGCTCGTTGTTGTTGCGAGCCTGAAAATCCTTCCAAGTAAAATTATTATCCTTTGTTTCGGGAGCATTTGCGGTGAGCACATAACGAAGAACATCTTGCTTGCCGGGGAAATCGACAAGATACTCATTGAGCCACACAGCCCAGTTACGAGAGGTCGATATTTTGTCGTCCTCCAAGTTAAGGAACTCGTTGCTGGGCACGTTGTCGGGCATCACATACTTGCCGTGAGCCTTCATCATAACAGGGAATATAATACAGTGGAACACAATATTATCCTTGCCGATAAAGTGCACAAGACGAGTATCCTCGCTCTGCCACCACTTTTCCCAAGAGCCCCACTTTTCGGCCTCCTTATCGCAAAGTTCCTTTGTGTTCGAAATATAGCCGATGGGAGCATCGAACCACACATAGAGCACCTTACCGTCGGCACCCTCCACGGGCACAGGTATACCCCAGTCGAGGTCGCGAGTCATGGCACGAGGCTGTAAATCCATGTCGAGCCAGCTCTTACACTGACCATAAACATTGGGACGCCACTCTTTGTGATTCTCCAAAATCCACTCCTTCAACCACTGCTGATACTCGTTGAGGGGCAGATACCAGTTTTTTGTCTCTTTCAACACAGGTGTCTCGCCTGTCTCTTTTGAACGGGGGTTGATGAGCTCTGTAGGTTCAAGAGCACGACCGCAACCCTCCTCACATTGGTTTCCGTAGGCCTGTTTGTGGCAGTAGGGGCACTCACCCACTACATCGCGGTCGGTAAGGAATTTTTCGGTCTTTTCATCGTAAAACTGCTTGGTTGTCTGCTCTACGAGCTTGCCATCATCGTATAGCTTGCGGAAAAAGTCGGACGCAAACTTGTGATGAGTCTCCGATGTTGTACGGCTGTACACATCGAACGATATTCCAAACTCCTTAAAGCTCTCGCTGATGATTTTGTGATAGCGGTCAACCACATCTTGCGGTGTGATACCCTCCTTGCGGGCACGCTGTGTCACAGGCACACCATGCTCGTCGGAGCCACCAACAAAAAGCACCTCCTCGCCTTTCAGACGAAGGTAACGTGTATAAATATCGGCCGGAACATACACACCTGCAAGGTGTCCTATGTGCACAGGACCGTTTGCATAGGGCAGAGCCGAAGTAACCAAAGTTCTTTTAAATGTCTTTTCCATGTGAGAATTTATTTTTTGTTTTTCTTCTTTTTTCCTAAGTAAATATTGCTTTTCGCAAAGCAATTTACAAAAATAGAAATTTTATTTCAAATAGAGGGCAACATCGGCCCAAATATAATATACTAAATATTTGGACTATAAATTGTCGGCTACACATAGGAAATTTAGACATAAAGAGTATATTTGCAAAAATAACACACCGCAAAGAAAGAATAAAATGCAAAAAACCACCCTTTCATCGGCAAATTTCGCCGACACGAAACCACACTACGAACTACTCGACGGCCTTCGCGGAGTAGCCGCCCTTCTTGTGCTTGTCTACCACGTTTACGAAGGTTTTGCCTTTGCCGAAACCACCAACGAAGCCGGAAGCGGGCTTATAACAACACTCAACCACGGGCACATAGCCGTGGACTTTTTCTTCATACTTTCAGGGTTTGTTATCAGCTATGCCTACGACGAACGCTGGGGTAAAATGAGCCTCGGTAACTTTTTCAAACGTCGCCTCATACGCCTCCACCCCATGCTTGTCATGGGAGCAATTATAGGTGCCATCGCCTTCTTGACCGAGGGTTGCAAGCAGTGGAACGGCACCGTTACCCCAACAAACCTTGTGATGTTCGCTCTACTGCTCACTATCTTCATGATACCTGCACTCCCCGGCCAGCCACACGAGGTGCGCGGTAACGGTGAGATGTTCCCCCTTAACGGACCCACATGGTCGCTCTTTTTCGAATACATAGGAAATATTCTTTACGCCCTTGTCATAAGACACCTGCCCACAAAAGCCCTCGCTGTGCTGACAACCCTATTAGGTATAGCTCACGCATGTTTCTTTGTGGGTAATATTTCGGGTTACGACAGCGTGGGAGTAGGCTGGACAATAGACAGCATAAATTTCTGGGGCGGTCTTGTACGCATGCTCTTCCCCTTTACCATGGGTATGCTACTTGCACGCACATTTAAACCTCGCAAAATAAGAGGCACCTTCTGGATATGCAGTGCAATACTCATAACTGTTTTTGCCATGCCATATATAGCACCGATAAACAACACAAGCCTCAACAGCCTCTACGAGGTTATATGTATAGCAACCATACTCCCTCTTACAGTGTGGCTTGGAGCCTGCGGAGGTTGCGAGGATAATTGTGCAGGACGCATAAATAAATACCTTGGCGACATATCATACCCGCTCTACATAATACACTACCCTATAATGTATATATTCTATAAATGGTTGATAAAGAACGAATATTACACACTCGAACAGACATGGGGTGTTGTAGCCATAGTTGTAATATCGAGCATACTGCTTGCATACACTATTCTTAAACTGTATGACGAACCCATGCGTCGCTACCTTGCCAAACGCTTTTTACAAAAATAACCTCCGACAAGCCGAAAAATTTCGGCTTGTTTTTTTATACACAAAAACAACTTTTAACCACTCTCACGGGCAAACCTATTTAAAATAACGGATTTTTCACTATCTTCGCGCAGTTAAACCAAATAGCAAAATACAAACAAAATGAAAATAGCACTTATAGGTTACGGCAAGATGGGAAAAACCATCGAAAAAATAGCCATAGAGAGAGGACACGAAATAGTTTCGATAATAGACATCGACAACCGCGAAGACTTCGACAGAGAGGCCTTCCGTTCGGCCGACGTTGCCATAGAATTTACAGCACCCACAGTTGCTTTCGACAACTGCAAGAGAGCCATGGAGGGCGGAGTAAAGGTTGTGAGCGGTAGCACAGGCTGGTACCAACAGCACGAGGCCGAGATGCGAGAAATGTGCGAGAAAGATGGCAAAACACTCTTTTGGTCAAGTAATTTCAGCCTCGGTGTAGCAATATTTTCGGCAGTAAACCGCTACCTTGCCAAAATTATGAACCGTTTCCCTAATTACAGCGTTCAAATGGAGGAAACCCACCACATACACAAGCTCGATGCTCCAAGCGGTACAGCCATCACCCTTGCCGAAGGTATTCTTGCCAACCTCGACCGTAAAGACAGATGGGTTATGGGCGACCTTACCAACCCCGACGGCACCATCACAAAGGGAGCCACACCCCAAGAGAGCGAACTTAAAATAGATGCCATACGTCGCGACGAGGTACCCGGCATACACACCGTAACATACGACTCTGCCGCCGACAGCATAACCATCACCCACGATGCAAAGAACCGTAGCGGTTTTGCACTCGGCGCCGTGCTTGCCGCCGAATATGTAAACGAGCACAACGGCCTGTTAGGCATGAGCAACATGTTCGACTTCTAATAACAAAAATAATGAGAAAACCTACCAAAAAAGATTGGCTCCGCCTCGCCATAGCCCTAACCCTTTACATAACATTCCTTGTGTGGGTTAAAAGCTGGTTGGGGATAATTGTAATACCCTTTATCATAGATAATTACATTACAAAATACATACCATGGGGCTGGTGGAAAAAGTCGGAAAACAAAACCTTACGAGGTATAATGAGCTGGGTAGACGCCATAGTATTTGCCCTTATAGCCGTATACTTTGTAAACCTCTACTTTTTTCAGAATTATGTTATTCCCTCATCGTCGCTCGAAAAATCTCTGTTGGTAGGCGACTATCTTTTTGTGAGCAAAATGAACTACGGCCCCCGCAAACCGCAAACACCATTGAGCACACCCCTCACACAACACACTATGCCCGTGACAGGCGGTAAAAGCTATCTCGACTGTATTCAGTGGGACTATGAGCGCGTGAACGGCTGGGAAAATATAGAACGTGGCGATATTGTGGTTTTTAACTACCCGGCAGGCGACACCGCCACCACAAACCCACAAGTAATAGACTACTATACCGAGTGTTACCTCATAGGCGAGGAGTTATACCCCAAACACCCAGACATGGACAGCCTCACCACCGAACGCCAACGTGCGGTGTACAACCTATACTACGATGCCGGAAGAAAGTATATGGAAAAACACCCCGAAATATATGGCGAGAAATTATGGAGACCTGTGGACCGTCGCGAGAACTATGTAAAACGATGTGTAGGCCTCCCGGGCGAGACACTCGAAATAAAAGACAAAGAGATATACATCGACGGCAAAAAAAGCAGAGCACCACAAAATGTACAGTTCAACTACTGGGTTGAATTTAAAAGACCTATGCCCGAAAGAACACGACGTAAACTTGGAATAAGCATAGACGACCTGCAACGCAAATACAACGGCCGATACCTGTTGCCACTAACCAACGAAACAGCAACAGAGCTTAAAAAACAGACAAGCCTTGTAAAATCGGTCGAGCCGATGGAAAACCTCGAAATACGCGGTATTTACCCACTCAACGGCTACACCGGCTGGACAGTAGACAACTACGGCCCGGTGTGGATTCCCAAGCGTGGCGAAACAATAGAACTTACACTCGAAAACCTCCCCGTATACGAACGCCCCATAGCCGTTTACGAAGGTAACTACCTAAAAGTAAAAGATGGCAAAATATACATAAACGGTAAGGAGAGCACAAGCTACACCTTTAACATGGATTACTACTGGATGATGGGCGATAACCGTCACAATAGTGCCGATTCGCGTTGCTGGGGTTTTGTACCCGAAGATCACATCGTGGGCAAGCCCATACTCATATGGCTATCGCTCGACAAGGACCGTGGCTGGTTCGACGGCAAGATACGTTGGGATCGTCTCTTCCGCTTTGTAGATAGCTATAAATAAAAAAGGTAGCATGGAACTACTCACACACCCCCTATACCTTGCCCCTATCCCGTTATATGCACAACTATTCAAAGCCGACAGGCTTATAATTGATACAGAGGCACAATTTGTAAAGCAAACATTCCGCAACCGCACGGTCATTGCAACCGAAAACGGCACACAAAACCTCACAATACCGGTTGTGCACAACGGAAACCAACCCATGCGCGATGTACGCATAAGCGAACATGGAAATTGGCGACACCTTCACTGGAACGCCATGGTAAGTGCCTACCGTAAAAGCCCTTTCTTCGACTATTATGCCGATGATTTTGCACACTTTTACGAAGAGCGCGACGGCTTTTTGCTCGACCTTAACATGCGTCTGCACAACGTAGTGTGCGAACTTTTAGGGCTTGAAAAAGAGATACTCTTTACACACGAAACAGAGATAAACAACCCTCTCGACATAAGAGCCATAGCCGAGCCAAAAGCGATAGATACCATAAAAGAATACACACCACAACCCTACTACCAGGTATTTGCCATGCGCAACGGCTTTATCCCCAACCTTAGCATAGCCGACCTGCTTTTTAACATGGGACCCGAAGCACTAATCGTATTACGCGACAGTATAAAATAAGAAAAATTGCAGTATAGCCGGCTATACTGCAATTTTTCTTATTACAAGACACATTTTGTTTAAGGCTTTCTCACTTGCCCGTTACCTTTTATAATCCATTTATAAGTTACAATCTCCTCGAGAGCCATGGGACCGCGTGCATGCAACTTCTGTGTGCTTATACCAATTTCGGCACCAAGACCAAACTGCGCACCATCGGTAAAAGAGGTGGGAGCATTAGCATACACACAAGCAGCATCGACAAGCAGAGTAAAATTATTAACAACAACCTCATCTTCGGCCACAACACACTCACTATGCCCCGAACCATATGTTGCGATGTGAGCAACAGCCTCATCGGCCGAAGTAACACACTTTACAGCCATAGCATAACTCAAAAACTCGGTACCAAAACTCTCCTCGGTAGCGTGCAAAAGAATATTTTCGGGATAACTGCCCGAAAGAGCCTCAAAAGCAGGCTCATCGGCATAAATCTTTACACTACTATCCTGCAAAGGGGCACAAAGAGCAGGAAGATCACCCAAACGGTCAGCATGCACAAGTAAACAATCGAGAGCGTTACACACACTCACGCGACGGGTTTTTGCGTTATTTACGATGGCAGTTCCCTTTTCAAGGTCGCCCGAAGCATCGAAATATGTGTGACACACACCTGCACCTGTCTCAATAACAGGGATTGTGGCATTTGAGCGCACAAAATCAATAAGCCTGCTACTACCTCGCGGTATAAGCAAATCGACAAAACCACGCGCTGTCAAAAGAGCTTGTGTAGCCTCTCTCTCTACGGGCAACAACTCCACCACTCTCTTATCGATACCGAAACGGCACAAAACATCGTGAATAACAGCAACAATAGCCTTGTTCGACATCTCGGCATCGCTACCACCTTTGAGCACACAAGCACTACCGGCCTTCATGCAGAGGGCAAAAACATCGAAGCTCACATTAGGACGTGCCTCATAAATAACACCTATAACACCAAAAGGAACGCTCACGCGAGAGAGATGCAACCCGTTAGGTAAAGTACTCTCTTTAAGCACATTACCAAGAGGCGATGGCAAAGTTGCCACTTTACGCATGTCGGCGGCGATGGCCTCTATGCGGGCAGGTGTGAGGCGTAAACGGTCGTAACGCGGGTCCTCGGGCGAGAGACGCAATAAATCCTCATTATTTGCTGCAAGAATTACATCTTGTTTCTCCACAGCCTCATCGGCCACCGCAAGCAGAAGGTTGTTTATTTGCGACTCCTCCAATTTAAGCAACTCCTTCGATGCTGTCTTTACTCCTTTAAATATATCATTAAATTCCATCTGTTACTCTAAATATAAATAATTATAATGTACAATAGGCCTGCAACCATGCTTGCCTATAACCTCTTTAATCTCTTCACTATCGTAGGCCACGCGACCAACACCAAGCACCGCGCCATCTGGTGCAAGAACCTGTACAAGGTCGTCGCGCCAGAAAGAACCTTCGGCACCTGTCACCCCGACAGGTAAAATACTAACCGCCCTATCGCCACACACAGCCTGCACCGCATCGGCGTTAAGCATTATAGAACCTTTTACAAAGCCTGTGCTGTGAGCTATCCATTTTTTTATAGACGAAGCTGTTGTTTCGTTAGGCACAAAACAGGTGCAAACAACCTTATCGGGGGCGGTAACAAGCGATGTAAGAATATCGTTACGCTTACCATTTGCTATATACACAGCTATACCCTCCTCGGCAACTTTACGCGCTATATTACATTTTGTCATCATACCGCCTCGACCAAAGCTCGACTTTGTTGCCTGAATATAATCGGAAAGTTCCTTACCCTGCTCTACACGGCGTATAACCTCAACCCCCTCGTTGCCGGGAACACCGTTATACACTCCATCGACATTACTTAATATTATAAGTGCCTGAACGTCCATCATAGAGGCTATAAGGCCCGACAGCTCGTCGTTATCGGTAAACATGAGCTCTGTCACACTCACTGTGTCGTTCTCGTTCACAATAGGAAGCACACCGTTTTCGAGCATCACCATCATGCAGTTACGCTGGTTCAGGTATAAACTGCGCGTAGCAAAGCTCTCCTTCATGGTGAGTACCTGCCCGACATGTATATTATGCTCGCGGAAAAGTTCATAGTAACGGTTTATGAGTTTAGCCTGCCCCACAGCCGAATATAACTGACGCTGACCTACGGTATCGAGGTGACGCGAAGGCATACCGCGCAACTCGCTTCTACCGCTTGCCACCGCTCCCGAAGAGATGAGTATAACCTCAACACCCATAGAACGCAAGGCCGCCACCTGGTCCACTATTGCCGACATACGTGTAACGTCGAGTGTGCCGTCGGGACGTGTGAGCACATTACTACCCACCTTAACCGCTATTCTTTTATATGTTGTACACATATTTGATATTTTTATTAAACACCTGTCAAACGACAGAAAAACATATTATTTCACTTTTTGGTCGAAGCCCTTAACCCCTCTATCACACTTGCCGTAAAACCGGCCTCCTCCATGGCATTAAGCCCTTTTATTGTGAGACCACCCGGTGTTGTCACACGGTCAATCTCAACCTCGGGGTGTGTTCCGTTTGCCTCGAGCACGCTCACAGCACCTTTTAATGTCTGCATAACAATTTTTTGTGCATCGGTTGCATGGAAACCAAGCTCCACACCACCCTCGACGGCTGCTCGAATATAACGCAAAGCATATGCTATACCACACGAAGCAAGCGATGTCCCAGCACCTATCAAACCTTCATCAACCAACATAGCCTCGCCCACACAAGAGAACATCTGTAATAACTTTTCGTCTGTATCAACCTTTGTGCGCTTACCACAAATAAATGTCATACTCTCCCTTGTGGATATAGCCGTGTTTGGTATAACAATATAAAGTGCAGGGAGCTCCTCACCATCTTTTAAGAGCCAATTATCAATTTGAGCACTGCTCACACCACCTGCAACAGAAACCACAACTTGGTTACGATAACACAACGAAGGTTTAATCTCCTCGATAACCTCCTCCATCTTCCACGGCTTAACCGCAAGAAAAACAAAATCGGCACCCTCGACAACCTCCCTATTACAGGTTGTTGTTTTTATAAAGGGAAAATCGTGCTTCAAAGCATCGAGCTTCCCTTGTGAGGGATTCGACACATAAATATCGGTACCTTCGGCGGTTGCAGCCAAGCCTCGTCCTATTGCACCACCCATGTTGCCAGCTCCTATAATTGCTATTTTCATTGTAAACAATTTTTTTTATTCAGTTTAAACAGATACCTTTCGGCAGTGACCTGCAAATTTAGAAAAATAAAAGAGACTTGTATTATAAATGTGCGAAATAATCACATATAAGAAAGTTTATTAATTTAATCTCTTTTATTGTAGAACGTGTTTTGTATACATTTTAATTGATACCTTCGAGTAAACATAAAAACAAAGTGCCCCACTCTATGTGGGCTATTGTTGATAATGCCATGAAAAGTTGTTAATAGCGTGTTGAAAAGTGTTTGATAAAAAAAGGGAAAATAATGGCAAATAAATTTTGAAAAACAAGATTACTCATTAAGCCATGAGTGAAATTAAAAAAACAAATTATTTTACCACTTTTTACAAATAAAATTATCAAGGGGTTTTTAACCGTTTTTCAACTTATGAACATATAAATTTTAACTAACATACTATTATCAACACGGTGTTGATAAAGCACTAAACACAATATATTTCAATATTTTAGAGTGTTAATAACGATTGATAAAAAAAGATTTCGACATAATAACTTTAAAAACAACTTTTTTTGAAAATATTTCTCTACAATTTCAACAGGAGTTATTATTGTTTTTTCTCTTTTTCTAATTTTTAAATAAGGAAAGAATATAATAAACAACGGTTGATAACAACTGTGTTTTATGGTGCCCGGTTGTTCTACCAAGTAGGCACTCTTTTATATATATAAGGTAGCGTTCTATAAAAACCGTTCTAAGGCCTTTGCTCGCTTTAAATATACAAATAATAGTACTTGTGTGTAAACTCGCCGCCTGATGCTTTATAGATGCTTACATGTAAAAAGGGACATGCCTTGCGACATATCCCTTGGTATAAAATCTTAAAAAAATAATATCAGCGAGTAATGAGAATTTTAGTGGCTATGCTCTCGTCGCCGTTTTCGTCGTACATAAGAACATAATAGACACCGCTTGCAACCTTTTCGCCTTTTGCATTACGTCCGTTCCATGTATAACTGCCACCTGTTGAGTGCCCCTCGTTAATCAAATATCCTGCTGCATCGACGATTTTAAGCTCGCAGTCGTGTGTTACACCCGTGATGGTTATATTTCCGCTGTAAGAGGCTCTCACAGGGTTTGGGTAGGCATGCACATTATCCTCGTTAAGTTCTTTTGCAGGCTCTGTTGCGTTACTCATGAAACTTACTATTCCACCATCTGTACCAATAAACACCTCACCGCTTTTTCCGTTTACCGCAATAGATGTTATGTTGTTCGACGGGAGAATAGAGTTCTCTTTTGTAAAGTGGTGTATCATCTCAATACCATCGGCACTCACAAGGTATATTCCGTTATTCTTTGTACCTATCCACTTTCTGTTGGCACCATCGGTTTTTATAACCGACACGGCAGTACCGCTCAACAGATAATCGGCAAGGCCTGTACCATCGTTGCGTGGAACCTTTATTTGTGTGAATATACCATCGTTAAAGAACTTTTTAGCATCTCTGATAACAAACAGGCCATTATCGGTACCCACCCATATTTCTCCCTGTTTATCTTCTATTGCACAGAATACCGTGTATATGGTGTAGTTTGTACCATCTTGGTTGGTTATATTATTGAGCCACGTTTTTGTTTTGTCGTCGCTTGTGTCAAATGGTGTGTTATTCATCTGGGCACAGAAGAGACCGGGGTCACCTTGTGTCGATACAGCCCACAACCAACCGCGTGAGTCGATGAATATGTCCGAAACGGTTTCGAAGCCTGCAATATCATCATATTTCAGCGATAACCAAGTACCATCTTTTTTCAGCACCTTTACAATATCCTCTACATGGGTATTTACTATCCACAAGTTTCCTTGGTTGTCGAACTCAACTTTTGGAACACGTATGTAATTTACGACAGATGGGTTGCTGAGCGATACAGGGCTTTGCAGAGGGCTGTTCTTGTGGTTGTAATGTGCCACAATCTCTCTGTTGCGAAACTCGTACAGGCCTTGACCGAAAGAGCCTGCAAAGTAGTGCCCCTCCTCGGTGGGGTCTTCATCGACCGAGCATACATTTACATATTTTACCCCTGTGAAATCTTTAATGTTATCCTCCCTAAAATTATACCACTTTCCTTCGGAATAGTTATACTCCATAACGGTTCCGGGTATGAATGTGATATCGAAGTAGTTGAGTGTTCCGCCTGCAACCAATAATTTTTCGTCGTTTATGAATTTCATAAACTCACAATTATTGCGCACAGGGCTGTTGGGTTGTATGTAATTCTCTCCGTCGGTAAGTGTATTGTTCGATATTCTGCTCTCTACCAAACCTTTTATACCTTTACAGCTCCAAAATGTGTTACCATCGACAGCAAGGAAGTTTGTACCTTGCGTTACTGCGTATGTTTGTAACGAGGCATCTTGCTCTATTATTGTGAGTTTGTTTTCCCACCCGAGATAAATTTTATCACCCTCTTTATACAAGAATTTGAATGCCTTGGAGTTTGTGTCTAAGGGTTTAATCTCCAAGTTCTCCATTAACAGGAACGCACCGGCTTTGTCCACTACATAAAGCAGTTGATTATCGGTCTCGTTCAAAGCAACAGCTTTTGAATCTCTTATTTTAACCCACTTAGAAAAGTCAAGCAGGTTATCGTTTAACGAGCCTTTGTACATACCCTTCTCTGTTCCTATGTACAGAAAATTATCTTTCACATAAGAACAGAATGTATCAAGTTTAAGGTTATATGTGTTTGTAAACTCATGTTTTTCGAGATTCAGCACCACGACACCAAAACTTGTGCTCATGTACAATGTGCTCTCCTCTATGTTGATGCTGTTTATTATTTTGCTTGGGAGAATCTTGTTTTTAAAGTCCGAAATATTATAAACCTCACCATTTGAATAGAGAAGGTCTATATTTGCGTTTTTGTATACAATAACAAGTGCATCGATATTTTTGCAATATGCAATATGGGTGATGTTCGTGTCGTTGAGTTCGTTTATATTGTCGTAAACATAAACCTCGCCATCTTCTTTATTATATGAGAAGAGAGCCCCGGACGCAAGCACATATATCTTGTTGCCAACAACTTGACAATATGTTGTTTCGCAGTAAGATGTATGTATGTTCCAATCACCGATACCTGCTTTTATGTTTAACGACAAAAGCAGAACAGCTAATAGTGCAAAAATTTTCTTAATCATTCTTTTTCGTTCAGGTATTTACTAATTTTTTCTGTCGCACGGAAACGGTGGCTTATGCTGTTCTTCTCCTCGTTGCCCATTTGCGCAAAACTCTCTTCGTAACCTTCGGGAATAAATATAGGGTCGTATCCGAAGCCCGAATCACCCCTCTTTTTGTTCGATATTGAGCCTTTTACAATTCCATCGAAGAGTAACTCCTCCCCGTCTATTATTAACGCTATAACTGTGCGAAATTGTGCGCTTCTGTCGGTTTTTCCTGTTAAATTTTGCAACAATTTCTCCATGTTGGCTTGTGAGTCGCACTCTTCGCCTGCGTAACGTGCCGAATATACCCCCGGTGCACCGTTTAATGCTGTTACCTCGAGCCCGGTGTCATCGGCAAAGCAGTTACAGTGGTATTTGTTGCTTATCCAGCGTGCTTTAATAAGAGCATTCTCTTCGAGTGTAGAGCCTGTTTCGGGTATATCGTCGTGACAATTTATATCGTTCAGCGACAGCACCTCTACCCTACTCCCTAAAATATCTCTTACTTCCTGTAATTTATGTTTGTTGTTTGTGGCAAAAACCAGCTTCATTTTCCTTCGGTGTTTTCTTTGTTTTCAAATTTGTCAAAATCGGCCTCTTGCAGTTTGATACTCTTAGCCTTTATTTTGTCGAATCCGTTACCATACACTCCCATAACCTTGCTTTGCGATATAAGAGCATTAGGGTCTATTTGCTTAACCATGCTGAATAGTGTATTCGACTGGTTGGCACGTATCAGTGTGGTAATAACTTTTCCCTCTTTTTTTGAGTAAAAACCTATGGAGTTTAACAGGGTGACACCACGGTTAAGTTGTCGTGTTATGTAGTAACCTATCTCATCGTATTTGTTCGAGAATATAAAGAACTGCACCATCTGACGGTTGCTGTTCACTACATAGTCGAGCGAAATATTTACAATAACAAGTGTTATATAGCCGTAGAATACCTTTTGCAGGCTCATAGCCACGTCGGGAGTTGGAATTATAAAGAAACTGCTCGTAATAATCATTGCATCGACATAAAGCATGGCACGGCCGAAGCTTACATCTTTGTATTTGTTTACTATGGCAGCAATAATATCAACTCCTCCTGTGCTTCCGTTGTGCAGGAAACACAGTGCAATACCTATACCTGTAAATATAGAGCCCACTATACATGCTTCGAGCTGTTTGTCGGGGCCTAATATAATATAGGCGTTAGGGTAAACCTCGAATATATTTTGGAACAGTTCGAGGAACATTGTCATGACAAATATGGCATATATGGTCTTAATACAAAATTTAAGACCAAGTTGCCATATTGCTATAACAATGAGCACGGCGTTTATTGCAAAATAGGTATATTGCATGGGAGTACCGCTTGTATATTGCACAATGGCACCGATACCTGTAATACCACCTGTTACGAACTGATAGGGAGCCATGAAAAAGTTCCAAGCTATCGCATATGTCATAAGTCCCAGAGTAATCATGAAATAATTCTTAACCTCCTCCATTATCGAAGGTTTGGGAATAAAGCGTTTTGACATAACTTTTTGTTTTAGGGGATTGTTATTACCACATTAATAAACTGCCTGTTTTTATGGTTTTAAATTACCACATTAACAATTTTCTGCACAATGATTACTTTTTTTATAGGTTTACCGTCGATATATTTTTGGCTGTTTTCGTTGGCAAGAACAGCTTTTTCTATATCGGCATTTGATGCGTTGGCTGCAAATTCCATGTTGAAACGTGCTTTTCCGTTGAAAGAAATTGTGTATTTTATGGTATCTTCTTTCAAATATTCGGGGTTGAAGGCGGGCCACTCTGCATCGCACACGGTTGTTGTGTTACCGAGTTTCTCCCATAGCTCTTCGCAGATGTGGGGTGCAAAGGGTGCAAGCAGTACAACAAATTTTTCGAGTATCTCTTTTTTGTTGCATTTGAGTGTGCTCAACTCGTTTGTACATATCATGAATGCACTCACTGCTGTGTTGTATGAGAATGCGGGTATATCCTCGGTTGTCTTTTTAATGAGTTTGTGTAGCGATTTAAGTTCCTCTTTTGTAGCGGGTTCGTCTCTCACGATGTAGTTATCGTTCTTGTCGAAGAAGAGTCCCCAGAATTTACGCAAGAAACGGTGGCAACCATCTATACCGTTGGTATCCCAAGGTTTAGACTGCTCTACCGGGCCGAGGAACATTTCGTACAAACGTAGTGTGTCGGCTCCATATTTTTCTACAATAATATCGGGGTTCACCACATTATGCATGGTCTTGCTCATCTTCTCGATAGCCCAACCGCATACATATTTTCCATCTTCGAGTATAAATTCGGCATCGGCAAACTCGGGACGCCATGCACGGAAGGCCTCGGTGTTGAGAATATCGTTCGATACAATGTTTACATCGACATGTAATTTTGTTACCTCATAATCTTTTATCAGGTTAAGCGATACAAATGTGTTGGTATCCTTTATACGATATACAAAGTTACTTCGTCCCTGAATCATACCTTGGTTTACGAGCTTCTGGAAGGGTTCTTGTTTAATGCTTGCTCCTATATCGAAAAGGAACATATTCCAGAAACGTGAGTATATAAGGTGGCCTGTGGCATGCTCGCTACCACCCACGTAAAGGTCTACATTCTGCCAATATTTGTCGGCCTCCTGCGAAACAAGTGCTTTGTTGTTGCGGGGGTCCATGTAACGCAGGTAGTATGCGCTTGAACCTGCAAAGCCGGGCATTGTGTTAAGCTCCAAGGGGAATATAGTTTCGTTATCGAGGTTGTCTTTGCTTGCTACACAATTATTTATTGTATCCCAAGCCCACATCTTAACGTGTCCCAACGGGGGTTCTCCGCTCTCTGTGGGGAGGAATTTCTCTACATCGGGTAGTTGAAGGGGTAGACACTCTTCGGGTATGGGTGTGGGGATACCGTTTTTGTAGTAGATGGGGAAAGGTTCACCCCAGTAACGCTGACGGCTGAATATTGCATCGCGCAAGCGGTAATTAACCTTTACACGGCCGAGTTTGTTTTCGGTAACATATTGTTTGGTGGCTGCGATGGCCTCTTTCACTGTGAGTCCGTTGAGGTTGAGCTTGCAGTCGGCAAATTTTGCAACGGGTGAGTTGGTCATTATACCCTCTTTTGCGTCGAAGCTCTCTTCGCTCACGTCGCAACCCTCGATGAGTGGACGTATCTCTATGCCAAAATGTTTTGCAAAAGCATAGTCACGGCTGTCGTGTGCAGGAACGGCCATAATTGCTCCCGTTCCGTAGCCGGCAAGAACATAGTCGCTAACCCATACAGGTATATCCTCGCCTGTGAGAGGGTTCACGGCATAAGAACCGGTGAACACACCTGTTACGGTGCGGTCAATCATGCGCTCGCGCTCTGTACGTTTTTTGGTGCGGTCGAGGTATTCGTTTACAGCCTCTTTTTGTTCGGGGGTGGTTATTTGTGCCACAAGTTCACTTTCGGGTGCAAGTACCATGAAGGTTACACCAAACACTGTGTCGGCACGTGTGGTGAAGATTGTAAATTCTATGTCGCTCTCTTTAATGCGGAACTGCATCTCGGTACCCTCGCTACGACCTATCCAGTTGCGTTGCGATTCTTTGAGCGAGTCGGTCCAGTCTATGGTCTCCATGCCATCGAGCAGACGCTGTGCGTAGGCCGACACTCGCAGGCACCACTGTTTCATCTTCTTTTGTATAACAGGGTAACCGCCACGCTCCGAAACACCATCTACAACCTCGTCGTTAGCAAGCACGGTACCCAATTTGGGGCACCAGTTTACCATGGTTTCGCTTATGAAAGCTATACGCCAGTTCATGAGAAGCTCTTGTTGCTCTTTCTCGTTCATGGCGTTCCACTCGGCAGCCGATATATTAACCTCTTCGGTGCAGGCGGCATTAATATTTGCGCTACCCTCTTTGCTCAATTTTTCAATGAGCTCGTCGATGGGTTTACTGCATTTTGCATCGTTGTCGTAATAGTGGTTGAACATCTTGATGAATGCCCACTGTGTCCAGTGATAATATTCGGGCTCACATGTTCTTATCTCACGGTCCCAGTCGAAGCTGAAACCTATCTTGTCGAGTTGTTCGCGGTAGCGTTTAATATTCTGCTCTGTTGTAATTGCAGGGTGTTGTCCTGTTTGTATGGCATACTGCTCGGCAGGCAAGCCATAAGCATCGTAACCCATGGGGTTGAGTACGTTAAAACCTTGCAAGCGTTTGAAACGTGCATAAATATCCGATGCAATATATCCAAGGGGGTGTCCCACATGTAGTCCTGCTCCCGAGGGGTAAGGAAACATGTTAAGCACATAGTATTTTTCTTTATTTTCATTCTCCACTACGCGATAGGTTTTATTATCTTTCCATCGCTGTTGCCACTTTTGTTCAATCTCGTTAAAATTGTATCCCATTTTATTTTTTGTTTATATTTTTCGCTTAAAATTGTATTACTATCTACATAGTAGATGTAATAACGTGCAAAAATAAATAAAAAATGGAGTTTTTGGGTGTTTGTGAAAAGAATTTGTCTTTTATTATCCTTTTTTGTTTTTGATACCCGCTTTTTCGGTAAAAAAAAGTTATCTTCGCGTCTTAATAATTTGAAAAGTAATAAAAATAAGATGAGTGAAAAAGATACAGCCGTAACCCCTATGATGCGTCAGTTTTTGGAGCTTAAAGCCAAGCACCCCGACGCTGTGCTTCTTTTCCGTTGTGGCGACTTTTACGAAACATATTGCTCCGACGCTGTTGTTGCATCGGAAATTTTAGGAATAACACTCACAAAGCGTTCAAACGGTAAAAACCCTGCCGCGCAAGCTATCGAGATGGCCGGTTTCCCGTTTCATGCGCTCGACACATATCTTCCCAAGCTTGTGAGGGCAGGTAAGCGTGTTGCGATATGCGACCAGCTCGAAGATCCCAAGATGACAAAAAAACTTGTTAAGCGTGGAATAACAGAGCTTGTGACACCCGGCGTATCTATAAACGATAATATTCTCAACTACAAGGAGAATAATTTTCTTGCTGCCGTACACTTTGGAAAGCCCATGTGCGGTGTCTCTTTTCTCGATATCTCAACCGGTGAGTTTCTTGTAGCCGAGGGCACATACGATTATATAGAAAAACTTCTCATTAACTTCAACCCCAAGGAGGTGCTTTTCGAGCGTGGCAACAAAAGCCGTTTCGAGGAGTGTTTCGGTAATAAATATCTTGTATTTGAGCTCGACGACTGGGTTTTTACTTCGGAATTTGCTAACGATAAACTTACAAAACATTTCGAAACAAGGAATCTCAAAGGCTTTGGTATAAGCCATTTACAAAGCGGTATTATAGCTGCCGGTGCTGTGTTGCACTATCTTGGTGTTACATTGCACACACAAATTTCTCACATTCGAAATATTTCGCGCATAGAGGAGGAGCGTTACGTGAGGCTCGACAAATTTACTATTCGCAGTCTCGAGCTTCTCGGCAGTATGCACGACGGCGGTTCTTCGCTTCTCTCCGTTATAGATAAAACAATTACCGCCATGGGTGCACGCCTTTTAAAGAGATGGCTTGTGTTCCCTTTGAAGGATAAAAGGCCCATCGAGGAGCGTCTCGACATTGTTGAGTACTATTTTCGTGAGCCTTCGTTCCGCGAGCTTGTCGAAGAACAACTTCACATGATAGGCGACCTTGAACGCATAATATCGAAGGTGGCGGCCGGGCGTGTCTCCCCGCGTGAGCTTGTGCAGTTGAAACTTGCATTACAGGCGGTGGAGCCCATAAAAAAGGCTTGTGAGGGGTCGTCGAACGAAGCTATAAAAAATATAGGTGCCAAGCTCGATTGTTGTTCCGACATACGCGACCGTATAGCTCGTGAAATTGTTCCCGAACCGCCTCTTTTACTCAATAAGGGTGGAGTAGTGGCCGACGGTGTGAACGAACAACTCGACGAACTGCGTGCAATAGCCTACAACGGGAAAGATTACCTCATGCAATTACAACAGCGTGAGAGTGAGCGCACAGGTATCCCCAGCCTAAAAATATCGTTCAACAACGTCTTTGGTTACTACATCGAGGTGCGTAACACTTATAAGGATTCTGTCCCGCAAGAGTGGATAAGAAAACAAACACTTGTAAACGCCGAACGTTATATTACACAGGAACTTAAAGAGTATGAAGAGAAAATTCTCGGTGCCGAAGAGAAAATTCTCTCTCTCGAAACACGCATTTATAATGAGCTTGTGACCGACCTTGCATCGTATATTCCTTCGATACAGCTCGATGCCACACTACTTGCAAGGCTCGACACACTTTTGTCGTTTACCAACGTGTCGCGTGCTTTTAAATATATCCGTCCTGTAATAAGCGAAGATAATGTGCTCGACATCAAGCAGGGGCGACACCCTGTGATAGAGCGTCAGATGGCGGTAGGGGAGAGTTATATACCCAACGACCTCTATCTCGACACCGAAAAACAGCAGATAATAATTGTCACAGGTCCCAATATGGCCGGTAAATCGGCACTCTTGCGCCAAACAGCTCTCATAACCCTGCTTGCGCAGATAGGTTGTTTTGTGCCTGCCGATAGTGCTCACATAGGCCTTGTCGATAAGATATTCACCCGTGTGGGTGCAAGCGATAATATATCGGCCGGAGAATCAACCTTTATGGTAGAGATGACTGAGGCGGCAAATATACTTAACAACCTTTCGGGGCGCAGTCTTGTGCTCTTCGACGAGCTTGGTCGTGGAACATCTACCTACGATGGTATGTCTATCGCATGGGCGATAGTTGAACATATACACGAATATTCAAACGGCAGGGCACGTACTCTTTTTGCTACTCACTATCACGAACTTAACGAGATGGAAAAGAGCTTCCCGCGTATAAAGAATTTTAATGTATCGGTGCGCGAAATTGATGGCAGGGTGATATTCTTGCGCAAGCTCATGCCTGGTGGCAGCGAGCACTCGTTTGGTATTCATGTAGCAAAGCTGGCCGGTATGCCCAAAAGTATTGTGAAACGCTCGGAACAGATACTTGCCAAGCTCGAGGCCAACGATAATCGAGGTGACATAAAGAGTGCTCCCACAACCGATATTGCCGATAGTCGCGAGGGGTTGCAACTTAATTTCTTCCAGCTCGACGACCCTGTACTCTCGCAGGTGCGCGACGAGATTCTTGGAATAGATATAAACAACCTTACTCCTTTGGAGGCTCTCAACAAACTGAACGAAATAAAGAAAATAGTAAAATAGTCTTTGTTACAAAGGATAAATGTGTAACAAACAGGGTATGTTTTATAAATAAAAAAAGCGGTGTCAAACCGCTTTTTTTATTGACTTTACCATGCTGTAAATTCCTATCACAACAAACGGGATACTCAGTATCTGTCCCATGTCGAGAGCCATGCTCTCTTCGAAGCCCACCTGCACCTCTTTGAGGAACTCCACAAAAAAGCGGAAGGTGAATATAGTGGCAAGGCAGTAACCAAAAAAGAAGCCTGTACCCACCATGCCGGGGTTTTTGCGGTAGAGTAGCCACCCTGCAATAAAGAATAACAGGTAGGCTATTGCCTCGTACAGCTGTGCCGGGTGACGCGGAACATTATCGTACTGAATAAAAATTATACCCAAAGGGCTGTCGGTTGCACGGCCTATAATCTCGGAATTCATAAAATTTCCAAGTCTTATGAAAGCCGCAGCAACAGGTGTTGTTATTGCTATATTATCGAGCACCCATGTGAACGATATTTTATATTTACGGCTGTATGCAAGGAGGGCAAGAAAAAGTCCTATTGTTCCACCATGGCTTGCAAGTCCTTGATAACCAATAAAAGTCCAGCCGTCGTATGTTATTCTGAAGGGCAGTAGCATCTCCAAAAAATTCGACACGCCCGAAAGGTAGTAGTGTGGCTCGTAAAAGAGGCAATGACCCAAACGGGCACCTATGAAAATTCCCAAGAAACAGTACATGAAGAGAGGCTCGAAGAGCTCTTCGCTCTTACCCTGTTTCTTGTAAAGATATTTCATTATAAGAAACCCGATACCTATTGCGGCCACCCAGCATAGCGAGTAGTAACGCACATCGAATTTTCCTATGGAAAAGAGTGCTACATCGGGGTTCCAAACAATGTGTAATAGGGTGTTCATGCTACTTTATACATTAAAGCGGAAGTGCATAATATCACCGTCCTGAACTACATACTCTTTTCCTTCGACGCTTAATTTACCGGCCTCGCGCACAGCAGCCTCGGAGCCGAGTGATATATAGTCGTCATACTTTATAACCTCGGCACGAATGAAGCCTTTTTCAAAATCGGTGTGTATAACACCTGCACACTGTGGTGCTTTCCACCCCTTACGGAAGGTCCATGCTTTAACCTCCATCTCGCCGGCAGTGATGAAGGTCTGTAATGTAAGCAGGTTGTAAATTGCTTTGATAAGGCGGTCGCAACCCGACTCTTTGAGACCTAAATCTTCGAGGAACATCTGTTTCTCCTCGTAGCTTTCGAGCTCGGCAATATCCGACTCTGTCTGTGCCGAAATTATTAAAAGCTCGGCATTTTCCTCTTTTATGGCTTCGCGCACCGCATCGACATATTTATTGCCGTTTGCGGCACCTGTTTCATCTACGTTGCACACATAAAGCACGGGCTTTGTTGTGAGCAGGAAAAGGTTCTTTGCTATGTTCTGCTCGTCCTCGGTCTCGAAAACCACTGTACGGGCCGATTTTCCTGCTTCCAAGGCTTCTTTATACTGCATGAGTACGTCGTATTCGAGCTTTGCCTGCTTGTCGCCACCTACACGCGCCTGTTTCTCGACACGTTTAATGCGGTTCTCAACCGTTTCGAGGTCTTTTAGCTGTAACTCAATGTCTATAATTTCCTTGTCGCGCACAGGGTCCACAGAGCCATCTACGTGGACAATATTATCGTTGTCGAAACAACGAAGAACATGTATTATGGCATCGGTCTCTCGTATGTTACCCAAAAATTGGTTGCCTAAGCCTTCGCCCTTGCTGGCTCCCTTTACAAGGCCTGCAATATCCACAATATCGCATGTAGCGGGTACTATGCGTCCGGGGTGAACAATTTCGGCGAGTTTGTTTAGTCGTTCATCGGGAACGGTTATCTGTCCCATCTGTGCATCTATGGTACAGAAGGGGAAGTTTGCCGCCTGAGCCTTTGCGCTCGACAGGCAGTTGAAAAGTGTCGATTTTCCTACGTTGGGCAAGCCCACAATTCCTGCTTTTAAAGCCATCTTTTTTGGTATATTATTCTGTTATTAAAATTTTTGCACTGTTCTCTTGAAAAACAGTGCAAAAATAACGAATAATTTTGTAAGTAAAAAATAGGGTACAACCCTCTTTACTTTCTCTTTCTCATGGCATCTTCCAAAATATCAATTTTTTGGTTGTTGTAATACTCGTCGAGCGAGTTGTATAACAGCCATATTGTTGAAATAATCAATATAAGAAGAGATAAGATAACAGTGTATGTGTTATCTGTAAAGGTGTTGTTGAGAATATTTTTTGTGAATGTTATAATAATTTGTATTATCTCTTTTATGTTTATAATAAAAAAGAGTGATGTTACACCTATTGTTACTGTACAATTAAGTATGAACAGAAGAGTTCTCTTATTGCTTTTGCGTTTGGGCAGGCACCTCATAGTGTGTGCGTGGAGTTGTTTTTCCTTTTCGGGTTGAGTGGGAAAACTCTTTTTAAGCACGTCGGTAAGTTTATTATCTCTCTCTTTCATATTGTTTCAATATTTTTTCGAGGTTGTTGCGTCCTCGTGACAAGTATACTTTTATGCTCCCGGTGGGGTAACCTGTTATCTTTTGAATCTCCTTTATGCTCATCTCTTCCAAGTAGAAGAGTGTTATACATTGTCGCTCTTTTTCATTGAGGCTGTAAACAGCTTTTTGCACTGTTTTTTGTTCTTCGTAACAGGTTGTCGAGTGCTCATCTTCTTGGGTGAGGTCGTATGCTACGTCTATCGACAACGTTGTTTTATTGTTGCTCCGTGTGTAACTTGCATAAGTATTAAAAGCAATGCGGTAGAGCCATGTTTCGAACGATGCCAGCTGTTTGAATCCCCTTATACCCTTCCATGCTTTTATAAATGTTTCTTGGGTGAGGTCGTCGCTTGTAGCTTCGTTTCCCATTGTTTGTACAATGAAATATCTGCGCACTTGTGGCAAATATTTACTCATTAGGTGCGAAAATGCCCGTTCGTCGTTCCACAGAAGTATCCTTGTTACCCACAGAATATCTTCACTGTTTTTCATGTCGATGATAGTTATTTATTTTCTTCATCGACCACCACTTTTTCCTCTGTTACAGGCTCTGTTGTGGCACCTCTTTTATTATTTTTTTCCTTTATGGCTTTTGCTATTGCTATTGCTGTGCGAACTATTATTCGTGACAAACCAACCCACAATAATATGTGGAATATCAGTTCTAATAAATATACAAATTCACCATTATTGCATACTAAACCTGCAAATCCTATACCCATTATTGTGGCATCGGTCATAAATTTATTTGCCGAAACAACCTCTTTTTTAGGCATTAATAGTTCTATGTTTGCCGGGTTGCCTTGCGAGAGCACCCCTTTGTCTATGAGTTTGTTGAGTGTCTCATTCTCTTTTTCGTTTTTTCGGCGTTTGTAACGGAAGACTATTATTGTTACAATTATTATGCATAATGATGTAGCAACAATAGTTGTGATAATCAACATAAATTGAAAATAATTTTGTTGCTCGTCCATCTCGTAGTTACGTTTCTGTACTTCGTAACCTTGTTTTGCACTTAATTTCTGCATTTCCCAGCGGTCAAGTTCTTCTTTTTCTATGGCTGTTACCGCCTGCTCTTTTGTTATATATCCGCTTTCGGCAAGTTCTATCCATTTATTTTTTGTTGTTTCTCCTTGTGAAAGAGTGGGGGTTATGGTCATAACCAAAAGAAGTACAATCTTTGCTATTGTTTTCATTTTTTGTGTTTTAAGGGTTATTATTGTTTGTGGTACCGCTTATTAGACGCAGTCACTCATTTAAATGTTACAAAAAAATAAAAATAAAATATTTTTTATCGGTTTATCTGTTGCCGGTCATGAGTTTTGCAATCGTTGGTGCATACCTGTTCAGCACCTTTTGGAGCGTATATGAAATTGTAATTATTATGAGTGGTGTTGAAATATATATGCTTAGCAAGGCAAGCGGGTTATCGCTGTCTGTAACGGTGTAGAGCGTTTTAATGATACCTCCTATGATTATCCCGTGCAGGGCATATAGAGTGAATGAAATTTTAGATAATCTGTTGTGCGGGCCGATAATCCCTTTTCTTAACAGCACCGATACAAGGTAGAGTAAGGCTGTTGTTTTAACAGCTGTTGTAACGAGAAAAAGCAGAGGAGTGTTCACTGTTTTGTTTATAAAAATCTGCATGGGAACATATAATATGAGTGTTGCAATACCCACCTTGTGGGGGATATTTGCAAAATTTATTTTGCTTGTTGCGATGTATGCTCCCACGGCGAAAAATATGTATGAATCGGTGTCGAAACCGGCTATATGTATTCCGCTTCCTGTGATGTAACAGGTGCTCAACAGTGCAAAGAGTAGTATGGCTGTAACCTTTTTTCTCAATAAAAGGTATAAGAGTGGGGTGGTGAGCGACATTACCATAAGGTCGCGAATATACCACAAAGGGCCATCGGCAGGGTCGTTCCCTTCGCGACCTGTGAAGTCCCAAAAACCGCTTATGTAGTCGCAGAGTGTAAGGTTTTCTCCTGCCAGAATATTAAACCTTATAAACAGAAAGGCTATGGCTATTGTGTTCCAAATGAGGTATGGAACGAGTAGTGAATAAATTCTTCGGTGCCACTTTGTGAGGTAGAATTTTATGTTTTTCTCTTCGGGCGACCTAAAAAAGAAGTATCCCGATATTATAAAAAGCAGGGGAACGCTTTCGGGCAGAATCATCAGGTACGAGTAGTTGAAAATATATTTCAACCATTCGGGCCACATGGGTGCTGTTCCTTCCCAAATTTCCACAAGAGCATATATGTTTGAGTGTGCCATCACAACACCTAAAACCAACGGAAAGCGTATCCACGACATGATGTCTGCCTCTTCCTTGTTACAATTTTTTTTGCTTTCCATGGTTTTTGTGTCGTTTTTTTTAGGTCGGACGATGTTTAATTTTCAATAGTGTTATCAGTGTGCCTCTAACCAGTTGTTACCCCAACCATAATCGGCCACGAGGGGTACCTTCATGCTAAAAGCGTTTTGCATCTCCTCGAGCACAATGTTGAGCAGGCTCTCTTTCTCTTCGGGCACAACATTAAAGTTAAGTTCGTCGTGCACTTGCAGAATCATTGTTGAGCGCATCAGTTGCTCTTTCATGCGTTGGTATATGTTTATCATCGCCACTTTGATAATATCGGCGGCACTGCCCTGTATGGGTGCGTTTACCGCGTTTCGCTCGGCATATCCGCGCACTACGGCATTGTGCGAGTTTATGTCGGGTAGGAAGCGTTTGCGGTGGAATACTGTTTCGACATACCCTTTCAGTTTGGCCTCTTGCTTACATTTTTCAATGTATTGTGCAACCCCTTTATATGTGTCAAAATAGTTATCTATGAGTATCTTTGCTTCGGGACGGCTCACATTCATGCGCTCGGCGAGGCCGAAGACCGATATACCGTATATAATACCGAAGTTGGCTGTTTTTGCTTTGCGACGTTCATCTTTTGTCACCTCCTCGATGGGTTTTTTGTATATCTTGGCGGCTGTTGCTGTGTGTATGTCGTGTCCACAGCAAAAATCATCTATCATGTTATTGTCGCCACTCAGATGGGCCATTATTCGTAGCTCTATCTGTGAGTAGTCGACCGACAGGAAGAGGCAACCATCATCGGGTATAAAGGCTTTGCGCACCTCTTTACCATCTTCGTCGCGTATGGGGATATTTTGCAGGTTGGGGTTGCTCGAGCTTAGTCGTCCCGTTGCTGTCACCGTTTGGTTATACGATGTGTGTATCTTGCCTGTGTGGCTGTTTACAAGTTCGGGCAGGCTGTCTATGTATGTACTCAAAAGTTTTTTCAGCCCTCTGTATTGTAAAATATTTTTTACTATGGGGTGGCGGTGTTGTAGTTGTGCAAGCACCTCCTCCGATGTAACAAATTGTCCGGTTTTTGTCTTTTTGGGTTTTTCCACAATTTTCAGTTTGCCGAACAATATGTCGCCAACCTGTTTGGGCGATGCTATATTAAAGGCTTGCCCTGCTTGTGTAAATATTTCGTTCTCTATCTCGTCTAGGCGTTTGCCAAGCAGTTGCGATGTCTCTTTTAGCGAAACGGTGTCTATGCGTGCACCGTTGCGCTCCATGTAGGCAAGCACGGGTATTAGTGGCATCTCTATTTTGTAGAACAACTCTTCTATACCCTCTTTTTCTATCTCTTTTTCGAGAATGTTTTTTAGTTTTAGAGTGACATCGGCATCTTCGCATGCGTAGTCGCACACGAGGGTGGGGGAGAGGTCTCGCATGTTCTTCTGGTTCTTTCCCTTTTCGCCTATCAGCTCGGTGATTTTTATTGTCTCGTAGTTGAGATAAATTTCGGCAAGGTAGTCCATGCCGTGGTAGAGCTCGGGCTGTAACACGTAGTGGGCTATCATTGTGTCGAAGAGCTTTCCTTTAAGTTCTACTCCATAGTTGGCAAGAACGGTGAGGTCGTATTTTATGTTTTGTCCCACTTTGCATATTTCTTCGTTCTCTATGAGTGGTCGCAAAATTTCGAGACGGCGCATTGCCTCTTCGCGTTCGGGTGGCATGGGTATGTATACAGCCTCGTTTTCTTTCACCGAGAGCGAAATTCCCACAAGTTCGGCCTCTAATGCATGGGGGCTTGTTGTTTCGGTGTCTATGCACACAGTTTGGTAATTTTTTATAGCAGAAAGAAAATTATATATATCCTCCTCTGTATCAATTAGTTTGTAGCTGTGTGGGGTGTCTTTTAAGCTCAAATGGCTCGATTTTTTTTCTTCATCTGTACTCTCGGCCTGAAAAATATCAAAGAGAGAGGGTTGCAGAGGGTCGCTTTTTTTGCTTTTTTTGTTATCGGTGGTTGTTGCCGTAATTTCGGGTGCGTCGGCAGTGTCGAAGAGTGAGGGAGCGAGTGTTGTCTTTTTCACTCTCTCTTTGAGTGCTCGTAATTCGTAAAAGTCGAGCAGACGTGTGAGTTCCTCTTCGTTTGCCGGTTCGCGTTTCAAGCTCTCCATGTCGAGTTCAACCGGAACGTCGGTTTTTATGGTTGCAAGGAATTTGCTGAAAAGTATCTTCTCGCGGTTCTCCTCTATTTTTGTTTTTAGTGCCCCTTTTAGTTTTTCGGTATTATCGAGCAGATTTTCTATACTGCCAAATTCGGCAATGAGTTTCTGTGCAGTTTTTTCACCCACGCCCGGGCAACCGGGAATATTGTCGCTTGCATCGCCCATCAATCCCAACAGGTCGATAACCTGTGCGGTGCACTCAATTCCGAACTTCTCCTTTACACGTTCCACGCCCATTACCTCGAACTCCTTGTCGCCATACTTTGGGCGATATATAAAAACATTCTCCGAAACAAGCTGTCCGTAGTCCTTGTCGGGGGTCATCATATATGTAATAATTCCCCTTTTCTCCGCTTGTTTTGCCAATGTTCCCACCACATCATCGGCCTCAAAGCCGGGAACCTCGAATACAGGAATATTATAGGCTTTAAGAATCTCCTTTATCACCGGTACCGATTCGCGTATAACCTCGGGGGTCTCCTCGCGCTGCGCTTTATATTGCTCGTATGCTTCGTGACGAAAGGTCTTTCCTCTCGGGTCGAAGGCAACACCTATGTGCGTGGGTTGTTCCTTCTTTATAACATCTTCGAGCGTGTTTACAAAGCCCAGAATTGCCGATGTATTGAACCCTTTTGAGTTTATTCGGGGGTTCTTTATAAATGCGTAGTAGGCACGATAAATAAGTGCGTATGCGTCGAGTAAAAAGAGTTTTTCCATTTTTAATAAACAATTACCGAATGTAAAAATACAAAAATTATGCTACCAACCATATTCTTTTTATTACTTTTGCATTGTAAATGTAAAAACGGTTGCACTTGTTGCAGTGCAACGGTGAATAAATAAATATTGTCGATGGATTTTAAAAAAGCCATACAGGCTCCCATAAAACAGGAATTGGATGTTTTTAAGGAGTATTACAATGCTCAACTTGTCAGCGAAATTTCGCTGCTGGGTTCGGCATTGGGCAGTGTGGCCTCGTCGGTGGGCAAGATGATGCGTCCCATTCTGCTCCTGCTCGCGTCGCGTGCTTGCGGTAATATTTCGCAAGAGACCTACGCAGCGGCGGCCTCTTTGGAACTGTTGCACACAGCAAGCCTGCTTCACGACGATGTTGTCGATGAGAGTAATATGCGTCGAGGCAATCCCTCTATCAATGCCCTTTATGGCAATAGGGTGGCAATACTCACCGGTGATTATCTTTTTTCGCTTGCTCTTAACAATGCGGCAAAAACAAAAAACATCGAAGTAATCGAGCAATTATCGTTGCTTGGGTGCGCCTTGTCGGGTGGCGAGATTATGCAGTTGCAGGCCCAGAATAGCGGTGCTTACGACGAAGAGAGCT
>JAZQVO010000028.1:0-277249 GCA_045631905.1 Bacteroidaceae bacterium | reverse complement strand
AAACATCTCTAATTGAGTATACAATTCGTATGTTTCGTTACTTCGCATTCTAAAAAAGGGCGTCTTAGAACGAACATCATCATATCTAAGCAGAATCCTTTCTCGATTATTCTTATCGAAAAAAGTATTAAAGATTATCTCTCTACTTTTATCAAAACGCCCATGGAAGTATGTTTCTATACACCAAATAGCATTCTCATAAATATAATTAATATTAGCCTTTATTTTACGTTCACTATTCTCTAGAACATAAAACACACCATAATCTAAATCCTCAATATATGACAACAGTTTATCTCGTTGAAGTTTCAAACGATCAATTACATATAGATCAGACCCTATATTGCTTTTATGCAGATCCTTTATGTTTCGAATTAACGCAGAGAGAGTCATATTGTACTTTTTATAGTGTTTATTATGCTACAAAGATAGGCAATTTAGTGAGAACAACACTGTTCATTAGTGCAAAAAACTTCTTAAAATCGAACAGTCAAACGGCTCTGACCCCAACCTCGGGTTCAGAGCCGTTTTTGTACCTTTTTGGGGTAAAAAATGCGATTTTTTGCAAGTTTTTAGATAAATTGCCTGCGTTCAGGCAAGCAAGCGAGCTTTCTTTCCGTTCACTTATCGGCAATTTTGTACCTCGGGTTTTGATATTCAAGAAATTACACTTACTTTTCGCCTGCGGCGCAATTTAGGCGGCACCTCGGAAATGCTCAAACAAGTTTGGCATTTCACTCGGTTTGCACTAAATTTGCCATTCCAAAATGGAGGTACAAGGCGAAAAGTGCGTTGAAAACCACTAACTTACACATTCTCAACGACTTGCCAAATGAGTGGTTGTACCTTTTAGAGTGCTAAATGGCTGATTGATAATCATCTACACTTTTTGCATCGAAAACGAAAGTCATGTGTAAGTGGTACACCTTGCTATAATGTTTTAACTGTTTAATCATACCCCATATTTGGGCAATGACAACAGGTGAGAAAAAACACATCGTGATAACAGTCGGCACAAACTGCCGCTTGAAGATGCTCACGCCTGCTTCAAAATTGATATTGCCATCGCGTGCATGTTTCATCGTAACCTTCAATACAGAACGAAGCCCGAGAGCAGTCTTGACGAAACCACCTTTGGTGATGTATATTTCCTGATCGTTTGCAGGATTATCAATTCTCACTTCGTAACCATCAGCGACAAATGCCTGACGAATTTGTTCGGCAATAGCCGGAATCTGCGAGGGGTTGCCATAAAGAGTCTTTTTAGTATTAAATGCACCGTGCATCTACGGGCAAATCTATCTTTTACCTAAATTATTTATCTTATTCCATAGCCTTTATGCTACAAATAATAGAAATTCTCATAGTTGAAGTTTGTCAGCCATGAAGGTTTGTCATTTAAAGCCTTCATTCGTTCCGGAATTTCATGAAGCGGAACACCATCATCTAACAATTTTCGAAGTCTGGCAAACATTATTTCATTATCCTCTTCTATATGATGTTGCAGAGTGATGATTCCATATTCTTCAGCCTCCTTTTTGTCTGATATTATCATTCCGGAGAACAACCCGTGCAAACCTTCTTTGCGTGCGAATTTATCAGCGTGACACCATATACCGATAATATTTGCACCATGATGACGCAAATAGTATGCGTGAGAATGACCGACTATTATACGGTCGAACTCTGGTAAATTATCATCAGTGCGTGAGAAGAGCCCATTGTCGGAACCGTGCCCAAGCAACATAATCCGTTCACGTGGCGAGCAATGGTGTAGAAAATGTTCAACCTCACGCTTACTTGCAGTCTGATCAACGACTTTAGAGTCAGTCTCTTTGTACAGGCTGGTCAGAACACTTGTCGTAATATCTTTGGGGTGTACAACTAACATAAATCACATATTTGAGTTAACAATAAAGCGCTAATAACTGGATTATTCCACGATAGCCAATATACCTGTATAGTTGTCTGTCGAAAACTTTTCGCACATAAACTTTATCACATCTACAACCTCATTCAATTATTTGTTGTCCTGCAATCTTGCAGTAAGTATCTGCGGTGCCATCGCTTTATATACGCCATCTGAACATAAGAGGATTCTATCTCCAAGCTAAACTTCGAAGCGTGCGAATTCGGGTACAGCAACCTCAGGATTTATTGAGAAGAAACATCTTGTTACAACCTCCGAACCCCAATGAGGGTCGGCAAGCTCTTGGGTCTGATATACAACCGCTCCATCACGCAACAAGTAACATCGGCTATCACCACAGTGAGCAATAGTTACGATTTACCCTCAACACTCGCCATCACCATGGTGGTTTCCATTTTAATAGGGCGAACTACTCGTAAGCGAGCATATAAAGCATCAGACGCCACTTTGTAAGCGTCTGTAATCTTTGTTCCTGAGTCAGGAACATCGGGGTTATTTTTCCAGAACTCACAGATAGTATTGCAGACTGTCTCGGTAGCCACATCGCCCATCAAGTGACCACCCATACCATCGCAAACAATCATCAAAGCTTTATTGTGCTTTGGCATCTCAATAACACGGCATACATCTTGATTTGCTCTCTGTTTTCCTGTTTCTGAGAATGTGGTATATCTTATTTTCATAATCATTACTTTATTTGTCAAAGTAAAGCGTTACGTATATATGTAATCCTGCTTAGTAGATTCTGAATCCAATGCCTCTTCAATGCTAGTATAAAATCCCATTTAGTTTCACGATTTATCCAAGAAGGAAGAACTTTATCACAAAGCATCTCATACCATGAGCCTTCATTATCCGTAAACTGGCGTAACTACTATGATTCTCCTCCAAAATAAACATATATATAGTAGATTTCACTCGCTCGTTTCTGAAATGGAGTCAATGCTTTTTCACAGATCTTTGTTATTTCCTCTGAATAAGAATCTGCCCATCTCTCAAGTTCTTCTGCTGGTATTTTTATAAGGCTGGTACATGTCTCTTTGCATTTGGAGACTATTTCATTCCAAACTTTTGTATATATGTGTTTCTTAATTTCAGTTCGACCTGTAATAAGCATAGCACAGTTTTATTAGTTCATCAACGTTAATGAAAATTCAATTTGCCTCGGGCAGTTTGGACATATTGTAATGATACCAGCTCTTCCACATAGGCTATTCCATGTCCAAGCAGGTGAAGTATAAAGAAAAGTAATCATTCGTTCTCCATACTCAGGACATACTCTTTCTGATAGTGGCAAATGTTCGTACTTCGTGAACATACAAGCAAGAATATCGCGCCACGGAAAGAATACATTCTTTGCACATTCCGGATACTTGCTTCTATCTTCAGACTTCCACAGAGGTGCAATATTCATCAAGAATACCGGAAATCCAACAGGTAGTGTTCTATTATATTATTCCACGAACTCTTCAATAGGATTCCTAATGCCCAACTTATGTATTATTGTTTCGACGAGTTCTGCGGTTGCAACAGTTCTTCTTATATTGTCATCCTTATTTGCCATACCCAAGAATAATAAGAATCGAGATGTTTTCGACACTCTCGTTATCATCACCCATTCCCCATATAATATTTGCTGTCTCAAAATGCTTATTGAATGCCTCAATAAACATATTAAACTGTTCTATTGTCACAGCCCGTATTCCTGCATCACTGCCATTGCCTTTGATATATAGTAAAACATTACTTGTGTTTTCTTTTCCTGCTTCAATGATGGCATTATCAAGCGAACGCACAACCTCCTCTGTAAGTGCCGACACTTCAAACTTTATTGCCTTCAAAGATTTTGAATGGTCTTTGATAAAGGCGTAATCCTTCATATTAACTGATACGATACCCTTTGTCTTGCCAAATGTCTCTTCGGCAATACGATCAATCTGCTTTATGTCTGTTATAATCATAGTTGTACAAATTACTTGTTACTCAATATCCACTCTATGTACTTCGTCCACACCCTTGATACCTGAGATAGACTTGATGGCACTATCCAACTCACTTGCGGAGTGTACAGCAAAGTCTATCGAACATACCGCAATGCGGTCAATAGTCTCTTTCTTGTCGGCTATTCCATAATAGTGAGCCCTCCTACTGCGTCCCAAGCACCTTAATTGTGGGAAGATGTACCAAATCCAGTGACTGGTTTTCTTTCCGTTTCGAATCTCCTCCAAAGCCTGTTGGTAACTCCCATAATATAGGCTATCTTGTGCTTCTATAAAGCGGTTAATATCTGTTTCCGGTAAATTATTCATATTGTTACTGTAATAAATTAAAAGATGCAATGAAATTAAGTTCCACCGCATCTTTTGTAAATGTTGTGTACCTTATTATTCTTCAATCATTTCATACTCGACACCAAACCACTCGTTGAGTGTATCCTCGACCTTGGCATTAATCTCCGGGGTAATCTTATCCTTAATTTTCTTGTAGACATAAAGCATAGCTATGCCGTCGTCCAAAATGCCCAAGAACTTATATATTGCGCGAGGCAGAAAATCCATAGGCAGAATGGTATATATAATCGCTACGTAAATCAACAAACGGTCAAGCGTAGATGTCTTCTCGTCAGCCATTACATAGTAGAACTGCAACAGGGGGCGGGTTGTCACGCGACCTGCTTTCAATGCCCATGGACGGAGTATGTCTATCATTGCATTGATTTTACTACGCCAGTCAATCTCCTTGACCTTCTCGACAAGTCCCGAAATATCCTTACCCATAATCATATAAGCAAGAACCAAAAGTGAAATTGTAATCAACATATAGCTTAATTTTAATTGTTCGTTTTATAGTATAGAGTGAAACAGACATGAAATCTATCACTCTGTCTTATTGTTGCTTGGGGAATATCATCTTCATCGGCTCGTTGGTTGAACTCTCGATGGAAATCATTCCTTCGTAGTTCTGCGTTTCGCCCACCCCGGTCCGAAAAAAATATTCGAACTTGTTGTTATCTCTTTTATTATCGTGTTTTTATCTATTTACATAATTTGTGGTATATTTGTATCTACTGCAGGGAGAAACAACTCCTTGGCGTAGAGTGTGAGTTGGTAAAAGGATAATACTTGTTATATATGGCGCAGTGGTTGAAAAAATATCTTTGGTCGTGGATAATTGTGGCTGTTTTGTCGGTCTTGCTCATTGTTTTTGCTAAAACCGGAGGATTTGAATCACATCACCAATTGGCTCAGGATCCTACAAATATCGAGAAAATAACAAAACTCGATTTACCGGATATAATCTCTGTTGAGTCGTGGGATAATTTAGATAGAGGTACATCGTGCTGGGATTGCTTTGAACATCGTTCGTTGTTTGCCGAAAAACTATCCGATGATTGTGTTCGGCAATTGGAATCGCTTTGTGAAAAGGATAGTATTCATTGGCATAAAAACGAGGAGGCCGGCTTTTATGAATATTTGGACGATGCATGGAACAGAGGTGGTGCCTATTGTATCTGTTGCCGTATATACGAGGAATATTCATTTGTGGAGTATTATGTAGATGAAGTAGAAGGTGTTTACACAGCTCTGCTGGGGTTACTAGTGCTTTTTGTTGCTGTTGTTGTACTATTTATTGGGGGTATAGTGCTCCTTGTAATCAGAATATGCAGAAAATATAAGCGATGTGCTTGACTTCTTTTATGATGGATAGCGTTGTGAGATTACGCTCATAGTGATGCAAAAAGAATGTATGCTTCACCGACATATATATATGAAATCAATTTTCTTTATCGATGCGTTTATTCAAGGTTAAATCAACGAGTAATACGGCATATTCCGACTCTTCTTTGGGAGCATCTTTAGGTCGCCAAGCTACAATGAAGCGAATTGCAACATCTGAGACATTGTAATTCTTTTCTCTCCACATACCGAGTTCCCCAATTATTTTTTGTGATAATTGACCGACTGTTTTATTTGTGTTTATATCTATTAGATAATTGTTGTCGTAGCGTAGCTTTTGTCCGGCACGCAATGCTAATACATCTTTCTTTCGTTCCTTAAAGTAGCCCAAATTCACATCTTTATGCGAGAGCTGAAGAACAATCTCATTAGGCATCTCATAAATGCTACTGTCTACGTATTTCTTATCTGCATTAATTCTATCAAATAGGGAACTATTAGTATGTATAAACAATCTATGTTTAGCACGAGTTATACCTACATAATATCGACGAAGAAGTTCGTTTGTTAGATGTCGTGGTTCAGATATAAGCATATATACATCGTCAAACTCCATTCCCTTCGATTTGTGAATAGTTGAAACCACCACATCTGCATTTTGTAAATCGCAAAAATCCTCAGGAGATGACTCAAAGACATACTCTTTGAAATCGGTCAGATATTTTGTTTTATTTGTATTTTCAAATAGCTGAATACAACGTTGCAGATAACATAGACTTGAAGAGTTGGAATAGAGCGAGAATGTCCTTTGTTTTGACTTCTCCCAAACTTCATCTGTAATCATAGGTGTATGAGTTTCTGCCTCGATGCATTTTAGGAAGAATCGTACTTCGGCAATATTCCAAAAACGAAAGCCTTCCATGCTTTGTATCAGTTTACTTTTAAGGTTATGTTTTCTGAGGAGTGCCACAATAATGACAGCTTCTTCATTGGTTTGAGTGAGAACGCACATTGTACCTTGGCTACGATGTTTCAATAAATCATCAACAAGAGGTTGATACATATAGGCCGATGTGTGTTGTGTCACACTAACATTTCCAAAGTCCTGGCTCATTGATATGATAGGATTCTTTTTTATCCTACCTTTTATTGCACTTACAAACTTATTAGCACAATTCACAATATGTTGTGAACTACGATAATTTTCAGTCATTTCAACAAGGCGCCCATTGGATTCTTTGAGTAATTTAGCCATATATGTTGAGCTTGCTCCACGAAACTCAAAAATATTTTGATCATCATCGCCAACAGCTATCACACGCATCTCTTCGTTCGAAGTCATCAAAGCATGTATCAAGTCGTATTCCTCCTCACTCATATCCTGTGCTTCGTCGATTACAAGGACTGTTTTTGCAATGCGGTTGGGTTCAACTTCTCCGTTATTGATCATTTGTGCCGCGCGCGATACTACATCTTTTGAGTCATCTAAATTACCTATTCTACCCAGCAAATCAAAACAATAGGAATGAAAAGTCTTTATCTCTACAAAGTGTGCGGCATTGCCAATTAACCCCATGAGTCGCTGTTTAAACTCTGTTGCGGCTGCTCGTGAAAAGGTTAGCATTAATAATTGCTCGTGTTTTACATCTTCGAGCAAAAGCAGTGATGCTAATTTGTGTACCAATACTCTTGTCTTTCCGCTTCCTGGGCCTGCGGCAACCACAATACATCGCGACTCCTTGTCGGATATTATTTCCATTTGTTTATTAGACAGTGCACCAAAAAGCTGTTTGTATTTTTCGGGCGTAACATTGCGTTCTATCTCTCGGACACGTTCACCCTTGAAATACTTTGCCACAAAACGCTTATAATCCATCTGAAAATAATCTTGTACAAATTGCAAGGCGGCATTGTAGTCTTTAACCATGAGGTTTGCGTACTCACCGACAATATGTACTTGCTGAATCTTTTGCTTGTAAAATTCGTTTAGTATACGGTAGTCCTCCTGCTTATAGCGCAATCTATTATCTTTTATGCGATGGATATTCATTGCATTATAGAGCACAAGAAAACCGCCTTCTAATTTTAACGCACCTATTTTAGATAGGTAGAGCAGTGCCTCTTCGACATCTTCTAGTTGCGTGTCTTGCAAAAAACCAAAAAGGTTTGAGCTCTTTTTAATATCATTGAGTAACTTGATAACAGAAAATTGCACTCCTCTCTTTTTATCTTCTTTATCAGATGTGAATAAGGTTTGTTTAAACAACCATTCAATAGCGTATTGACATATAGCTAAGCGCTTTTCAAAACGATTAATGATAGTCTCTAAATCTAATTGAGGAGTAACCTCTATGTTGTGTATCGCATCTTCTCTCTTTCGTGTATATCCTTTTATTGTAAGGAAATAAAGCAATGTACGAATGTCTTTTTCGGTCGCAGTTGTAATACCTTCATTCTGAGCATTATCATTCAGCTGTTTATACGATATTCTAAGAACATCATTCGGAATTTTATTAAGTATATAACGCTCTAATTTTGCAAATTTTTCTAATAGTCGTTTGGACTTATGTTCCGACTCTCCAACATCATTCAAATAAGCAGAAATATCTTTCGTGTCTGCCAATATTCCCTCTTGACGCATACGTTCAACAACCGATACTATATCGTTCTTTTTCAGTCCAAGAATATCTGCCAAATAATCGATTCGCGATTCTGCTAAATCATCTTGAGCTCTGCTTATATGTTTTTGAGAAATCAACGACTTTATAACACGTACCGCCATCTCAATCTCTTCGCTTTCAAATAGAATAGATTTTGTGATAAGCCTACGTGCCTCATCTACATTTTTTACAGTAATACCCGTCGCATATACGTGTGGTACATTATTACCACGTTCCAAATATCCGGCTTGTTCCAGGGCGGCCAGAGCTGTACGAACACGTGTCTCAATATCCGAAACAGAGTCGTCCCAACCGGCTTTTCTTGCAATTTCCAGTGCTGAACAGCATGCATGGTTGCGATATTTCGTCATCTCTTTTACCGCTTTCCAAACTTGCTGTATTTCACTAATACTCAACTTCGTCTGGTTTAGCAGAATAAAATGTTTGTCTAGGTCGGAATCACAATACAATACATAACATTTAGCCTGTAAGTGTGGGTCTCTTCCTGCACGCCCTGCCTCCTGCACGTAATTCTCCAATGAGTCCGAAATATCATAGTGTATAACAAGTCCAACATCTTTTTTGTCGACTCCCATACCGAAGGCTGAGGTGGCAACGATAATACGAACTTTATCAGACATAAAAGCATCTTGGTTAGCTATCTTTTCGTCAGCATCCATTCGGCCATTAAATGGCAACGCCTGATATCCGTCACGGGATAGTTTTTCGGCAAGTTGCTTTGTTCTCTTTGTTCTCGATACATATACTATCGTCGGGCATGAAGAACCTGCTATCAATGAACGTAGTTTTGTGTATTTATCCTCGTCGGTATCTGTATGAATAACAGAATAACGCAAATTGGTTCTCGATGCAGTTGAAGCGAATAATTGAAGCTCTATATTAAGTGTCTGCTTAAAATAGTCGCAAATATCTTGCACAACCTTTTGCTTTGCAGTAGCTGTAAAACATGAAACGGGTATTGATTCTTTGAGTTTTTTCTTTTTTTGATATTCACTTATAAATTTTCCAATGTACAGATAATCAACCCTGAAATCTTGCCCCCAAGATGAAAAACAATGTGCCTCATCTATCACAAAACGCACCACATGTCGCGATAGTAGAATATTCTCTATTGTCTTAGATCGCAACATCTCAGGAGCTATATATAAAAGTGTGGCATCGCCGTCTAGAACACGTTTGATAGCAAGTGAACGACTAATGGGGTCGAGTAGACTATTTATCGTTATAGCATCTGTAATACCCCTTTCTGAAAGGTTGTCTACTTGATCCTTCATAAGTGATTGCAAAGGAGATATTACAACTGTTAGTCCATGTACAGATTCTCCTTCCATTAAAGCCGGCAACTGGAATGTTAGTGACTTGCCTCCACCGGTAGGGAATATTGCAAGTAGTGATTTTCCATCTACGGCTGCGCATACAGACTTTTCTTGGAGAGGTTCGCCATCGTATGTGCGAAAATGATCGTAACCAAAATATCGCTTCAAGTTATTATGGGCATCGAGACTCTTGTTGCAATAGATGCAACCTTCATGGCATTTTGTGTGGCGCAGGAGCTTTACAACATGCTCTACGTTTGGATAGTTATATAGCACCCATGCCGGAGTGATAGACCTGTGGTCTGTTGTGTCTATTAAAGCTAATGCATATGCTAGTTCACATGGATATTGGGCAATTAAATCTTTAATATCTGCGTGCTCGCATATTTTGCTTTTGTAAACAGATAATATCAAATTATATAAGTTGTCTACCTTCTCTACCTTCTCAATCTTTGCATTTACAAAACTAAGAAAACCTTTAAATTCTGTTATATCGTGTAACAGTGTAGCATAAATACTTTTTTTACCTTCTGATAAAGTATTCCATTGAGCCACTTCGTCCATTAATAGGTGATGAGCTTTTTCACAGTCATTGACCGGATTGTTAATCTGTTCGCTGATTAATTTATCATCTTTTAATAGATGGTGATATGGCCTTTCCGGGAATAATAATGGAGAAACGTAGAGCGTATCAATCAATATCCATTGATGAATATCCTTTTCAAAAAGAAATTTTGCATCATGGTGGATTATATTATGCCCACAAACGAAATCCACACCATTCAAAAAATCATATAATTCTGTTTTTTTTGCTGAATGGAAAGTTGCTCTATCCCATCGCAATGCGCCAATATCGTGAATTTTATGGTCCTTTATACCTACTTCCACATCTACAAAGGCATAGCGAGATGTATCTCTAATTACCGGCTTAACCGAATTATTTCCTGTATCGCTTATCGATTTTATTATTTTATCCCAAAGAGACATGTTTCGAAATTGAATAAGTGTGTATTTTTTCTTAACTTATATATGCAAATTTATTATATTTTTTGAAAATAAGAAACGCTTTAATAGAAAATATAAACACGTCGCATGCTTTGGATTAGCTGTTTTTTAGCTACCCAAAAATGTACTTTGAGTATTTGCCTAAGGTGCGTTTGGCGATGGATACTATGCTCCATGAGCAGGCAAGAATGATGAGTGCCGAGAAGGGTATGCGTAGCGGTGCGGGAATGTGCAACCATGCTCCAAGGTCGTGTCCGGCAATTACAAAGAAGTAGTGTATCATGTAGATGCCGAAACCGCATGCTGTGAGGTTGGCAAGGCACGATGCTGTACGAGAGCCCGAAGGTATGCGGACACGGTGTATCACCAGGAAGCAGGCGATGGTCATCATTGCTACATTGGGGGTGTTGTATGTCAGGAAAAGTTCTACCTGTTCGGGTGTCTTGTCGGGTAGCCCCATTATGTGGCTGTATCCGCAGTAGGTTATGAGGAAGCCTGTAACCATTAGTGGTATGGCCACGCAAAGCGTTTTAGTCAGGTTCCATTTGATATATTGGTGAATATAATGCCCCAAAAGCATATAACCGCTGAAGCCCGAGAAATAATAGAACAACCCGAACGAGTTCCATTCGCAAGTGCCGAAGGCGTATCGGCTCACATACTCTGTGAAGTATGGCAGAATGGTGCTGAGGGCCCACAGAGCGAGCATGACCTCTTTTTGGCGACGTGTCGCCTTTTCAACCCATGCAGAAAAGATGGGGAGGTACAGGTATAGGCCGATGAGCATATATATGTACCACATGTGGCAGGCTATGAAGCTGAACGCATAGGGGATACGTGCAATATGTGCAAGCCCATCGCTCAATGCTTGGCTGTCCGATTCGGCCCAGCTGAAAAGCCTTGTGACAACACTGCTATCCATGTCCAGCAGGCCTGTAAGCCAGGGGGTGAGGTAATAGATGACAGACCATATCATGAAGGGGAATAAAACCCTTGGTATGCGCTTTTTGTAGAACAGCTCCATGCTACTTTTCACGGGCAGAGAGAGGACTCCTGTCAGCATCACGAACAAGGGAACACACGGGCGTACCAGCGACCCCCAGCGTATTGCCCATCGCAACAACTCCGGGGTGGTTGATGTGCCGTTTGAGGCATAGGCCACCGAGGCATAGAACGGGTCGGCTGCATGGCAACATAGAAGCATGAAAAAGGCTAGCAGACGCACGGCGTCGCACCATGGTAAACGATTCTGTTTGGTCATATCTTTTCTTTCTTGTAAAATAGATTGTAAATATAATGCTTTTAGGGGAATTTGGCAACGCGAAAGCGCGTTGCTTGTGACAACCTTGTTTGCGGGAGGGCACAGAGCCGGGCACGCAATAATAAATGGTTCCACGAGATAGTCATATATAAAATTATGGTCTTGTTTATATCGCTATTCTTGCAACTTGGAGTATATTTGTGGCATTCGATTATAACTGTTAATTATTAAATTTGTGTGATATATGCGTGTAGCAATATATGGTGCCGGTTCGTTAGGCACAATTCTTGGAGCATTTATAAGTAAGGCCGGTGTGCCGATAGAGTTGATTAACCGCAATAAAGCTCATGTGGAGGCACTTAATACCAACGGAGCAAGGGTGGTGGGAACAATGCAGTTTGTTCAGCCTGTTGTAGCATACAGGCCCGACGAGATGAATGGGGTGTATGATATAATTTTTTTGATGACAAAACAGCAGAATAATGCCGAGGTGGTGCCCATGCTCAATGAATATCTTGCATCCGATGGTGTGCTTGTAACTTTCCAGAATGGGCTACCCGAGATGCAGATTGCCACAATCTTGGGCGAGGAGAGGGTGCTTGGTTGCACTGTTGCCTGGGGTGCTACCCTCCAAGAACCCGGTGTGTGCGAGCTGACAAGCGAGCCCGATGCTCTTTCGTTCTCTTTGGGTGCAATATCGGACAAACGTAGTAAGCATTTTCCAAAAGTAAAGGAGTTGTTGGAGTTGATGGGTAAGGTTGATGTGGAAGAGAATTTTATAGGTACCCGTTGGAGCAAACTGCTTATAAATGCGGCTTTTTCGGGCATGAGCGCAGTGCTTGGTTGTACCTTTGGCGAGGTCGCCGCTCCTCGTGAGTCGCGTCGTCTTGTTCAAGCCCTGATAAAAGAGTGTATAGATGTTTGCAGGGTAGGGGGCATACGCATAGAGCCTGTTCAAGGAAAAGACATTGTGATGTTGCTCGATTACAGTAATTCATTTAAACGCGCTATCTCGTTCCTTATAATCCCCATAGCTATTCGTAAACATGCAAAGTTAAAGGCGAGCATGTTGCAGGACCTCGAAAAGGGCAAACTCACCGAGGTCGATGCCATAAACGGTGCAGTGTCGCAGTATGGTAGAAAAGTCGGTTTCCCCACACCTGTAAACGACCGCGTGGTGGATATTATTCATAGGATAGAACGTGGCGAGCTGAAACCGTCGTTTGATAATTTGAAATATTTCAAGTAGTGTTTTATAATGTTAAGAAGATGTTTTAAAAATCATTATACAAAACAATCAACCCCTGTTTACAGGGGCTGATTGTTTATAAAGCGGACATTCTTTGTCGCCCTCTTTCAATTTATTTGTTTATCGCTTTTCCGTTTGCATCGATGAGATGCCAATCGTAGTTATTGCAATCTTGTACCTCGAATACATTCTCCGACAGCATATTTATGTCGGCATATATCGCAGGTGTTAATGGTTCTCCTGTCAATCTGTTCATAAGACCATAGCAATACAAAATTTTATATTTGGCATAGTCGGCAAAGGCATATTTTATTTCACCGCTTTCGTTGTAGCCGATGGGGTAGTTGAGCCAGTATGTGCCATCGAACATAAATGGCTGTATGATGTTGCAGTCAAAATCGGTTTGCCACATGCGTCCTTCGTTGGTAAAAATAAAGCCGTTGGATACAATGTTAATATATTCGTATTTAGCGGGTTGTACGACTATTCCCTCTTTGTCGATGATGCCATACTTGTAATCATCGATTACAATGCGGTAGCCGTTGTTGTCCAGACGCCAAATCTCGTCGTACTCAGGCTCTACCACCCACACACCTGTACTGTCTATCAAGCCCACATCGCCATCGGCATTTGTCATGGTGCAGAAACCGTCGTGGAAAGCATAGCCGAAGTCCCACGCCTGTACCTTGTCTAAAAAATCGAACTTGAAAGGTATCACCATCTTGTTCTCTTTGTTTATAAAGCCCACCTTGCCGTTTTTCATCACAGCTGCCAGTCCCTCGGAGAATACCCACGCCTTGGTGTATGCGTTTTCTTCGGCTTTTATAACTATCTCACCGGTGTTCGTGTTGATGTAGCCTCGTCTGCCGTGTATGGCATAAACAGCAAGCGAGTCGTTCTCACTTGTTTCCGACAACCATTTAATTTTTTCGGTGGTGTATTTGCCTGTAACATTGTTGTAAACACGATATTTGCCATCGGCAAAAGAGTGCAGGCTCACATGTTTCGATACCTGCTTATCCCACCAATCTCTACCGTAAAAGCTGTTGTAAACTCCTATAACGGTCATCACAGTATAAAAGCCGACAAAGAGTAGCAGTATTGTTGTTATTGCGCGGCGGAACCATTTTGAGCGTTTTTTCCACCAATTACGTGTTTTGTGCCAGCATAGTCGGCCTATGGCAACCATGGTCGTACACAGGAGTGCTGCGACACCAAGCAGTGCTTGAAAAATTTTAGTTATTTGTTTCATAGCTGTTTTGTTTGTTATTGTTCATCGTTTTCGTCGAAAAACTTTTCGTTTGCGTCGTCGGCGCAGAAACAGTTGTCGGCGATGCTCTCGAAAAGGCGCATGCGTGCATTGCACACTGCTGTTCCCATGAGGGCTGTACCCTCGTTTGTGGCCTCGAATTTCATGGTGTTGGTGATGGAAATTTTTGCTGCAACAGCTTCGACATCGTGGTTGGCACCTATGTAGGCAAAAACCCACTCTTTGGCTCTCAACTCCTCTACAAGAGCTTTTATGGCTTTGCCGTTGTACTCTTTCGAAGCATTCTCGTAGCCGTCGGTAACGACGGTTACCAACACCTTGTCCTCTTGTGCAACCTTTTTGCGTAGCGCATTCAATGAGTTGCCCATGGCATCGTAGAGCGCGGTACAGCAATCGGGCTGATAGGTGTCGGGCGTGAGCTCTTTTATTTCGTTCACCGGTATGCAATCGTGTATGGTCTTAACATCGTTGTTGAAGGTTACGAGGGTTACATAGTGCTCTTGCTCCTCGTGTTTCTTCTGTGCCGAGCGGATAGATTGAATAGTTTCGTTTACGTTGTCAATTGTAGCCTTCTTGATGCTCTGCATGGAGCCACTCTCATCGATGATAATGAGATTGAAAATTCTTGTTTTCATAAGTCTCTTTTTAAGGTTTATATTAATATGTTTTTAATTGCTCTTTTGTACTTACAGAGTGCAAAGAATGCAGGTTTCTATCTCGTAGGTTAAAAAAGTTTTTTATTTTTGCAAAATTTTATAATTAACCTGACATTTTACTATAAGTAAAAAGTGACGATTATTTTAAAAGAGATTATTGAATGGTTGTAAAATATTGTATTTTATGATAAGCGAGAATAAAAGTATATTTCAACGCCCGGTGTGGGTTGCAGTCTTTGCTCTTACTGCGGCAGTGTCGTGGGGTTGGGCCTATCCACTTATAAAGTTGGGTTTCGAGGAGTTTGGCATCGCGGGTGAGATGACCGGCAGTAAGATGCTTTTTGCCGGCATACGTTTTTTTCTTTCGGGTGCCATAATTCTTGCGATAGCACGTGCTACGGGCAGATGCTTGTCGGTGGGGCGTTGGTCGTCGCGTCTATATATCCTCTTTTATGGTTTGTTGAACACGTCGTTGCACTATGCCTTCTTTTACATAGGCTTGTCGCACAGCCAGGGGGCAAGAGCCGCCATTTTGAACTCACTCGGTGTTTTCATGCTTGTGCTCCTTGCCTGTCTTTTCTTTAAGAGCGACAAGCTTACGATAAACAAAAGTATTGGTTGTGTTGTGGGTTTTGCAGGTGTACTTGCGCTGAATTTAGGTGGTGGCCGGAGTGGTGGATTTACCTTTATGGGCGATGGCATGATAATCCTAAATGCTCTATGCTCGGCTTTTGCAGGGCTCATGACACGGGGGCTTGGCAAGCATGCCGACGTGTTTGTGGCTACCGGTTACAGCCTCGCTCTTGGTGGCATATTTTTGGTGATACCCGGTCTTTTTATGGGCGGTGTGTTGCCTGTTGTTACTCTGTGGGGTGTTGCTATCTTGGCTATGCTTATAGGGATATCGACACTCGGCTTCACCCTGTATAACAAACTTATAAGTTGTAACCCGGTTGGTAAGGTTGCTATCTTCAACTCGCTCATACCGGTTGTGGGTGCGGTAACATCGTGCCTTTGTTTGGGAGAGCCCTTTTATTGGCGTTATCTGCTTGCCGCTCTGCTTGCAACGTGTGGTATATACATTATAAACAAGGGCAGGCGGTAGTCTTAATCTGAGTATTCGACCTTCCACACGTTTTTCATGTTGCGAAGGACTCTTTTTTGTTCACTCAAAAGTTTCTTAGATGGTTTTTTTGAGTTGAACTTTAAGGGGTTGGGTAGTGAGGCTGCGATGAGTGCGCATTGAGCTCGTGTGAGCTTTGATGGCTTGCAGTTGAAGTGGTGTTTGGCAACGGCAGCAGCTCCGTATATACCATCGCCCATCTCTATGCAGTTGAGGTATACCTCCATGATGCGTTCTTTACCCCATATGAGCTCTATGAGCACTGTGAAGTAGGCTTCCAACCCTTTGCGCACCCATGAACGGCCGTTCCACAGAAATATATTTTTTGCTGTTTGCTGGCTTATGGTGCTTGCTCCGCGTAGTTTTTTACCCTTCTTGGCTTGTTCGCGTGCAATCTTTATCTGTTCGAAGTCGAAACCGCAGTGCGAGGTGAAGAGGTTGTCTTCCGATGCTACAACTGCAAGTTGCAACTCGGGGTTAATCTCTTCTAGCGGAACCCATTCGTAGTGTATCTCTTTCCCTTCGAAGATGTGTCGGGTGTACATCAGCGGTGTTCCGGGTATGGGGATAAATTTATACAGAATAACAACCGCTACACTCGTTGCTATTAAAATGAGCATAGTAGCGGTTGTTATTTTAAGTATTCTCCTTATCAGGTGTTGCATCTGTTATTTTTTTACAGTGTGCGAGAGGTATCGGCTGATGTCGATGTATACTCTGCGCGACTGAAAATTTTCATTTGGTTCCACGGTGATTATGTTGCACAGGGTTTTTGTGTCGAGCTGACGCGAAACTACATTTGCAATCTCCAATTTGCCATAGAGCACGTGGTCTTGGTCATCGGGGCAGATGACACGGAACGGTGTGCTAGAGCTTTTTCCGTCGCCTATGGTTGTTATCATCTCGAGTATGCCGATGTATTTCTTGATGTATGAGTTTGTCTCCTCTTTGGGCTTAATAAGTTCGTCCGATGCTTTCCATGCATAGAAGAGGGCATTGAGGCTCACTGGGTTATATTCGAGAATCTTTTTTGCTGTTTCGTATTGTTCGAATATTTTTCCCTCGGCCGCATAGGATTTTAGTTTCTCTTCGTTAGCGTCGTTACCACCGTTGTATTCGGGCAGGTATGTTTGTCCGTAATATACAAGAGCATAGTCGTCCATGCGTATGTAGGGGTCGTCGCTCAAATATACGTTGGTGCGTATATCGTTGAAATACTCGTTTTCGTTCTCAACAATATCTTTTATTGTTTTGTAATCGAGCTGTGACTGTGCGTTTGCAAATATCATGGTTGCAAGCATTGCTACAAGTGTTACGATTTTTTTCATTTTCTTACTTGTTTATTCTTATTATTACTCCGTTATTGGCCGGTACAGTGATGGCTGTCTTTGTGGCCGAATTAAGTGTAATTTTTATTTTTTCTCCTGTAAGTAGCTCGGTGGCAGTAACCTCTTTGCAACTGCTCGACATGCCAAAGTATGCGTAGGCCTCTTCGGGGATAGTTACTTGGCAATGTTGCTCGTTGTTGCTGAAGTTGGTTACTACAAGTAAAAGTTCCTTTTCGCTTCCTCTGAGGAACGAATAAACGTGGTTGTTGTTGTATGTGTCGCTGTAAGGGTTGGCATATTGCAGGTCGTAGAACTCTCCCTCTTGCAGTGCCTCGCTGCTATTGCATAGTTTCAATAATTTTGAATAGAAGGCTTGCAACTCTTTTTCGTCGGCTGTGAGCTCCTTGCCCGAGTAGTTGCCGTCGCCTTTCCAACGACGCAGAGTATCCACGCTCCAATAATCGAAGATTGTGGTACGGCCATCAACTCCGCTGTATCCCTCTTTGTCCATGCCTCGCTCGCCAAGCTCCTGGCCGGCGTAGAGCATGAAGGGTTGCTTGCCTACTGCTACCGATACTATCGTGGCGGCAAGTGCGCGACGTGCGTCGGTGGCAAAAAAATCCGATGCTATGCGTTGCTCGTCGTGGTTTTCAAGGAATGTGAGCATGTTGCATCGTATGTCGGCTGTGTGTTGCAGGGTGTATGTGATGCTATATGCCGCTGCCTGTCCGCTCATCACTGCTTTGAGTGTGTCGTAAAGGCCCACTTTATCGTAAAGGTAGTCGAAACAACCCTCTTTGATGAATATGCGGTATATGTGTGGCTGGTATATCTCTCCTATAAATATTATTCCGGGGAACTCTTCTTTGATTTTGGGTACTGCCCATGCCCAGAACTCAACGGGTGTCATCTCTATCATGTCGCAACGGAAACCGTCGATACCTCGCCCTGCCCAGTAACGGAGAATTTTCAACATCTTAACCCATGTGTTGGGTATGGGTGAAAATTGTCGGTTGCCCGAGCGGTAGTCTATACCATAGTTTAGTTTAACGGTGTCGTACCAGTCGTTGCGAGAGGGGGCACCGAAGCAGTCGTTACCTGTTGCTCGCAGAGGGTTTTCGCCGTAGGGCTCACTTGCGCAGTCTTGTGCGTCGATGTTACAACCATAGGATTGCTCGCCAAGGTAGTAGAAGTTGTTGTGTCCCATGAAGAATGCGCTTTGGTCGTCGTGCTCTCCAAAGTCGTATGTTCCTTCGGGGCGGTTGTCGCTCTTGTAGTGGCGTGCAACGTGGTTGGGGATAAAGTCCATTATAACCTTCATGCCGGCTTTGTGTGTGCGCTCTATGAGGGCGTCAAACTCTTCGCGTCGTTTATCGACGTTCACGGCAAGGTCGGGGTCGTTGTCGTAATAGTCTTTTATGGCGTAGGGTGAGCCGGCCTCGCCTTTTACTGTTGCGGGGTGAGTGTTCTCTATCCCGTATTTTGTGTAGTCGGTTCTGGTGGTGTGCTCAATTACTCCGGTGTACCACACGTGTGTTACTCCCAAGTCGCGTATGGCTTTAAGGGCCTTGGGTGTTATATCGTTGAATTTTCCGCAACCGTTCTGTTCTATGGTGCCTCCTGCTATGCAGTTGGTGTTGCTGTTGCCGAATAGGCGGGGTAGTAGCTGGTAAATGATTATGCGTGACATAGTTCAATGTTGTCGGCTCCTGTTGCCGGTGTTATTTTTTTTATCATTCCTTGTAAAACAGCTCCGGGGCCACACTCTGTGAAAGAGTTTGCACCGTCGGTTATCATCTGTTGCACGCATGCTGTCCAGCGTACGGGTGATGTGAGCTGTGCTATGAGGTTGTTCTTTATCTCTTCGGGGCATGTATGTGGCTTGCCATCTACATTTTGGTATACGGGGCACTTGGGCTCGCTGAATGTGGTTGCCATAATGGCGGTTTCGAGCTCCTCTTTTGCGGGTTGCATGAGGGGTGAGTGGAAGGCACCGCTAACGGCAAGGGGCATGGCGCGTTTTGCACCTGCGGTCTTCATGGCTTCGCATGCTTTGCTTATGCCTTCGATGTCGCCCGAAATAACAACTTGACCGGGGCAGTTGTAGTTTGCTGCAACAACGGTGCAACCGCTTGCCGATACCTCGGCGCAGATTCGCTCAACCTCGGTGTCGGGCAGGGCAAGTATTGCAGCCATGGTCGATTGTTGCATCTCGCAAGCCTTTTGCATGGCAAGTGCACGTTTGTATACGAGTTTAAGACCATCTTCAAATGTTAGGGCGCCGGCTGCTGTAAGTGCCGAAAATTCTCCGAGTGAGTGCCCGGCAACCATCTCGGGTTTAAAATCCTCGCCCATGGCAAGTGCCGACACTACTGAGTGTATGAACACTGCCGGCTGTGTTACTTTTGTTTGTTTAAGTTCTTCGTCGCTTCCTTCGAACATTATGTCCGTTATTCTGAATCCAAGAATCTCGTTGGCTCTCTCGAAATATTCTCTGGCTGTGGGGTTGGTGTCATATAGCTCTTTGCCCATGCCTTTGAATTGTGCTCCCTGACCGGGAAAAACATATGCTTTCATAATTTGGGGTTTCTTAATTTTAAATTCGTTTTTGCGATATAAACAATTATATTCTACATATAATTTACAAAGATACTGCTTTTTGGCATTTTGTTCCCTAATTTTTTACATATTTTTGTGTTTTTGTCTGCATTTATGATGGTATTGATGCTTTCGATAGCTGTAATAGGTAAAATCGAATGATATAAATGAGCCTACTTTGAAAAGTGTACTATTTTTGCAAAATATTGTGAAAATGTGTTTTTAATTTTCCCGATAATTTAATTAACTAATCAAAATTATAAATTTATGTTTAAAATTTTCCCGGGCTTCAACATTTTGGAGAAGATCCAAAAAGACAAGTCGCACAAGAGAGAGAGGAAATTGCCCCTTTCTGCGCTTAAAATCATTTTGATTGTTGCTATAACTTCTGTTGTGGCACTAATTCCCACCGAGACATTCCACGAGTTTGGTCTTGCAGGTTTGACAGTTATTCATCAGCGCATTATTGCTCTGTTTGTATTTGCTGCCCTTATGTGGCTCACAGAGGCTTTGCCTTCTTGGGTGACATCAATGATTGTTGTTACCATAATGCTGTTTACGGTATCGACAAGTGCGTTTAATTTCTTGCGTCCCGAAGATGAGTCGGGCCTTGTGCCTTTTAAAAGCATTTTCGCATGTTTCTCTAACCCAACCATCATGCTCTTTATCGGTGGTTTTGTGCTTGCTATCGGCTTGACAAAGGTGAAACTCGATGTGGCTCTTGCACGTGTGTTGCTCAAGCCTTTTGGTACAAAATCGGAGATTGTACTTTTGGGCTTCATGCTTGTTACTGCTATATTCTCGGCTTTTGTGAGCAACACAGCTACTGCTGCCATGATGCTTGCTTTCCTTACCCCCGTGTTGCGCTCTCTGCCTGCCGACGGTAAAGGTCGTATAGCTCTTGCCTTGGCTATCCCCGTAGGTGCTAACCTTGGTGGTATGATTACCCCTATCGGAACACCTCCCAACATGATTGCGCTCGACTATCTTTCGTCGCAGGGCATGGGTATCAGCTTTGTCGATTGGACAATAAAGATGGCTCCTTTTGTTATTGTATTGTTGTTCCTCTCATGGGTGCTTTTGCGTGTGCTCTTCCCCTTCAAGCAGAAGAATATTAAAATAGAGATTGAGGGTGATATTACATGGAACTACAAAACATGGTCGGTTGTTGTGGCTTTTGCCGTTACAATATTCATGTGGATGTTCGGTACCGATATGTGGGGCGTTGATACAAACGTTGTTGCTATGATACCTATTGCAATATTCTGTGCAACAGGTATTCTTACACGTCGCGATCTCGAGGAGATTAACTGGAGTGTGCTGTGGATGGTTGCCGGTGGTTTTGCACTTGGTGTTGCTTTGAACTATGGTGGTGATGCAGCCCTCAGCAAACTTATTGTAAAATCGGTACCCTTCGATAACTTCTCACCCATCATCGTGATGATTCTTGCCGGTGTCATCTGTTTTGCCTTCTCTAACTTCATCTCTCACTCTGCCGCCACATCGCTCTTGGTACCTGTGCTCGGTGTCGTTGCAAGCGGTCTTGGTACAGCTCTTGATGGAGTAGGTGGTCCTCAGGCTATGTTGGTGGGTATTGCCATCGCATCGTCGGTGTCTATGATTCTCCCCATCAGTACACCTCCCAATGCTATTGCGCACTCTACCGGTTTCATAGAGCAGAAGGATATGATGAAGGTTGGTATCATCGTTGGCGTTTTGGGACTTGTTCTCGGCTATGCTATGTTGATATTCATCGGTTTCTGATAAGAGATATATACCTTGTTATAAAAGACACGACTGAGCAATCGGTCGTGTCTTTTTATGCACCTTAATGAACGAAGATTAATAGCCGGCTCTGTTTTTTTTGTGTAGTAATTATGTTTTCTTTTGCTTATTTCTTATATTCGCGCCTTGTTAGATATAAAACAAATGGAACTTAGACAGCTGAAATATTTTGTAAAGAGCGCCGAGTATCTCAATTTCTCGGAGGCGGCAAAGCACCTATACATAACACAGAGCACGTTGTCGCAACAGATAAAACAGCTTGAATTTGAGCTGGGCTTTTCGCTCTTTATTCGTAACAGCAGGCATATATCGCTCACCGAGGCTGGGGAGGAGTTCTTGCCCTTTGCCAAGCGCACCATACAAGATGCTGAGGACGCTGTTCAGCGTTTGAACGACCTTCAACATGTGAAAACCGGTACATTGAGGGTGGGTGTTACATATAGTCTCAGCACTGTGCTTACAGAGGGGTTGATAGCTTTTATGCGCTCTTACCCCGGTATAAAGCTCGAAATTTGTTATAAGACGGTAAGGGAACTGCTCGACTTGTTGAGGGATAGAAAGCTTGATTTGGTGCTTTCGTATAAGCCTCTTATCGACTCGCCCGATATTGAATCGATGCCTCTTTTTGAGAATGCGCTCGCTGTGGTTGTAGATAAAGAGCATGCGCTTGCGTCGCGCATAAAGGTTAAACTGTCGGAGTTGTTACCCTATAATATTGTGTTGCCGTCGAAAGGGCTACAAGCTCGCAGTATGCTTGACAGGCTTATGGAGGGTAAGGATTTTGAGCTTGTATCGAAGCTAGAGCTCAACGAAACAAATATTCTCTTGCAAATGGTATCCACAGGAAATTATGCGGCGATACTATCGACCTCGGCGGTTTTTGGCAACACTCGCTTCAAGGCTGTTGTGATAGATGAGCCGGGCAATGTTATGGAGGCCTCTCTTTTGAGTTTAAAGGGTGCTTACCAAAAGGCTTCGGCACGAGAATTTATAAAGATATTGCTTAATACTGAGGCGGTGAAACGTCGTCTTATGAATTGGTTTGATTAGTAAATTTTATATATAAAGTATATGGTAGAAAAACATAGTGCAATAAAGCGTATTCCAAGTTTTGATGTAGATATGTCGGGCACGCTTAAACCGGCATCTTTTCTTAATTACGCTCAGGAGGCGGCTAATATGCATGCCGATGCGATAGGGGTGGGTTACGACTCTATGTATACAACCCGTAAAGCGTGGGTGCTCGCCCGCATGCAGGTGCTTTTTCACAAGTTACCCCGCTGGCGCGACCATGTGAATATTCAGTCGTGGCACAAGGGTGCAAGCGGTTTTCAGTTTTTCCGCGACTTTGTAGTGTTCGACAAAGAGGGTAACGAGAAGCTTATATCGGCAACATCGTCGTGGCTTGTGATAGATATCGACAGCCGTCGCTTGTCTAAGTACCCCGAATTTACCGAAAAGGAGGAGGTGTGCATTAAAGAAGATGTTATTGCCGAACAGCCTGCCAAGGTTACTATGCCCAAGGGGGCCGATGCTCAGCATGTTATGAGCCATGCTGTAAATTACAGCGACCTCGACATGAACGGCCATGTGAATAACGTGAAGTATACAGAGTGGGCGATGAACTCAATAGAGCTCGATGTCGTGAACACAAAGCGTTTGAAGGAACTTTTGATAAATTTCAACAACGAGGTTAAAGCCGGCGACACGGTTGAGATTTATCGTTATTGCGAGCAGAACGAGGAGGGTGCTCTTGTGTATTATATCGAGGGTAAAGTGGGCGATAAATCCTCTTTTGTGGAGAAACTTGTTTTCTGATGAAATTTGTTATAATAGACAAAAAAGTCATCTCGGCAGAGATGACTTTTTTTGTTGCTGTATTATTCTGTAAAAGGTTCTTCTGTTGGTTTTATTTGTGCTTCCAACATTCGGCCCTTGATGTAAATTTTGTACATCTCTTTTGGGGCGTTGCAGTGCACGGTGATGCTCTTGCGTAGCGGGCCGGGTGATTTTTTTGTACCATCGTAGGTTATAAAGATGGTGTCGCTCTTGCCGGGCATAAGAGGCTCGGTGGAGTATCGGCGTTGCGTGCAACCACACGATGTGAATATCTGGTGAATGTACAAAGGTACATCGCCTGTGTTTGTGTAAACAAAGGGGCATGTGATTATTGCTGTGTCGGCCGCAAAGGTTCCCATGTCGAATGTTGTTTTCTCAAATTTGATATCTGCGAGTTTGTTGTTTTTTTGTGCAGCCACAGTTATGCATGCAAGGGCAAAAAACAGTATGATAAGTGTCTTTTTCATAATATTGTTGGTAAAAAACTTAGCGATATAAATTTAAACAGTTTCTTAATCTCCTGCAAATTTACCTGTTTTTTCTCAAATATCGGCAGTGTATACTTTTTTTAACCTCTTTTTACCTGTTTAACACCTTTTACGGTTCCTATCTTTTCGGTTAGTTTGCGCAGCTTGGCGTTGTCGTCTATGAGCAACGAGAGACTGCCCGAAAAGAGTGTGTCGTGCGATTCTATGTTAATACCTCTTAATATAACACCCTTCTCCTGGCTTATTATTGAGGTTATGTTGTTTACAATACCAATATCGTCGTGTCCCACTATGCGCAGTGTTACAGGGTAGAGTGCGTTATTCTTGTCTATGTCGCTCCATCGTGCCTCTATAATGCGGTAGGGGTAACGCTCTTGTAACTGTCGTGCATTACTGCAATCTTTGCGGTGAATGGATATGCCATCGCTTATGGTTACAAAGCCGAATATTTCGTCTCCAAATACCGGGCTGCAACACTTTGCAAGCTTGTAGTCTACCCCTTTAAGGTTGCGCTCTATTACAAGAACGTCGCTCGAACGGCCTGCATCTACCTCGTTGTTAAATGTGTATCCGCCTGCACTATGGCTCACCTCGCCGCCTTCGTTAGCGGGGGTTATAAGTGCCTGATATTTTTTTAATACCTCGGCAATATCGATACCTCCTTCGGCTATCCCTTGGTAGAAGTCGGTTAGACGTTTGAAACCCATCTTGCGTATAAGGTGGTCCATCATGGCCTCGTCGTACTCCAATTTGTGGTTCTTGAATTTGCGTATGAGCATCTCGCGTGCTATGTCGGCCTGCCTTGCTGTAATCTCTTTTAATGCTTGGCGTATCTTTGCTCTTGTTCGGCTGGTTTGGGCTATGTTGAGCCACGCTTGTTTGGGTGTTTGGCTGTTTGAGGTTATAATCTCTACCTGGTCTCCGTTACAAAGAACGTGACGAAGGGGCACGTTGCGCCCGTTTACAAGTGCTCCTGTGCACCTGCAACCAAGCCCTGTGTGTATGCTGAATGCAAAGTCGAGTATGGTAGCTCCTTTGGGCAGGCGGTAGAGGTCGCCTTTTGGGGTAAAAATAAACATCTCGTCTTTGTAGAGCTCCATCTTGAACTTGTTGTCGTTTACCTCCTCTTCGCTTAGGTTTTCGAGTGTGTCGCGAATAGAGGCCAGCAGGTTGTCGAGCCCTTTTTCACTCTTTATGCCTTTGTATCGCCAGTGAGCCGCGAGTCCGTGCTCGGCTATGGCGTCCATGCGTTCTGTGCGTATTTGTACTTCTACCCATCGTCCCTCGGGGCCCATCACCGTGGTGTGCAACGACTCGTAGCCGTTGCTCTTGGGTACAGAGAGCCAGTCGCGCAAGCGGTGTGGATTGGGGGTGTACATGTCGGCTATGATGGAGTATACCTGCCAACACTCGCTTTTTTCGTTTTGTGGCTCGCTGTCTATGATTATTCTAATTGCAAAGAGGTCGTAAATTTGTTCAAACGGCCTCTGTTGGCGTTTCATCTTTTGCCAGATGGAGTTTATAGATTTTGTGCGCCCCTTGATGCGGTATTTTAGGTGGGGTAGGGCTTTTAGTTTGGCATTTATGGGTTTTATGAACGATGCTATGTAGTCCTCACGGGATTCTGCTGTCTCCTCGAGCTTACGGCTGAGTTCTTCATATATCTCGCTCTCGGTAAAGCGCAGAGAGAGGTCCTCCATCTCCGATTTTAATTTGTAGAAACCAAGCTTGTGGGCAAGCGGAATATACAGCTTCGATGCTTCGCCGGCCATGCGCTTGCGTGCCTCGATGTCGGTGGAGTGAAAGAGACGACGTAAGATGACCAAACGGCTTGCTATCATTATGAGGATAACGCGCATGTCGTTGGCAAACGAGAGGAGCAGGTTGCGGAAATTCTCGCTCTCAATCGTGGGGCTTTTGGTGTATAGGTTGTTTATTTGTGTGAGGTTTGTGAGAATTTTTGTGACATTCTCGCCAAAGTGTGCTCTTATGCTTTCGATGTCGGTTACACCAAGCAACACGCAACGGTTGAGCATAATGCTTATTATAATTTCGCGGTGATGCCCAATCTCCTGCCCCACAAGTGCAGCTGTGTGCATGTCCATGATTACAGGGTGGAACCCGAAAATATCGCGCACGAGTTTGCCTTGCTCTATGGCCTTCTCTATCTCGTTCCTCACAAAACGATAATCGGTAGAGAGAAGGTTGTTTTCGACACACTTTCTTAACTCGCTGTTCAGCAATAAAATTTCTCTCTTCTCCTCCTCGGTAAAAATAAGTTCTCTCTCCATAATTGTTTATTTTGTGGCCCTGAGCCTTTTTCCACACGCGAATATAATTGTTACTTTTTAAATAATAGCATTTTTTAAATAATAATAGGAATTTATTTAAATTTTTGTATCTTCGCGAATGTGGATTGCCACAAACAAAAAAAATAAGAAAAGACAAATATGCTTCTGCGCATAATGTAAACAGCTTTTTTGAGAGAAATTTAAACAACCCATAATAGTGTGCCATTTAAAAATAACGCTATGATAACAAAAGAAGACTTAACATTTTTGAGTAAAAAAGGTATTTCGGAACAGCAGGTTGCCGAGCAGTTGCAAAATTTCAAGACAGGTTTCCCCTTCTTGCCCATCGAGGCGGCGGCCACAATAGGTAAAGGTGTTATCGCGCCCTCGCAAGAGGAGATTGAGACCTATTTGAAGGCGTGGGACAACTATTGTGCCACAGGTAATTCAATACTTAAATTTGTTCCTGCCTCGGGTGCCGCAAGCCGTATGTTTAAAGACCTCTTTGCGTTCCTCGATGCAGAGTATGATGTTCCCACCACAGCTTTCGAGAAAAATTTCTTTGAAAACATAGGTAAATTTGCCTTTTACACCGACCTCGATGCCGTTTGTGTAAAGAACGGTGGTGCCGGTATCCCCGAACTTTTGGGTGCAGAAAAGTACAAAGATGTTGTTTTTAATTTGCTCGATGCAAAAGGTCTGAACTATGGTTCTCTTCCCAAAGGCTTGTTGAAATTCCACTCATACGAGGCTGCCGCACGCACAGCCGCCGAGGAGCATTTTGTTGAGGGTGCCTTGTATGCCGAGGCCGATGGTAATGTGAAGTTGCATTTTACAGTATCGCCCAACCACAAAGCGCTTTTCATGGAACTTGTAGCCGAGCGCAAAGCATATTATGAGGAGTTGTATGGCGTTAAGTACGATATTTGTTTCTCGGAGCAGAAACAGAGTACCGATACTATTGCCGTAGATGCCGAAAATAACCCCTTCCGCGAGAATGGTGAGTTGTTGTTCCGTCCCGGTGGTCACGGAGCACTCATAGAGAACCTTAACGACATAGATGCCGACATAATTTTTATTAAGAATATCGACAACGTGGTTCCCGACCGTTTGAAACCCGACACCGTAACCTACAAGAAATTGCTTGCCGGTATTTTGGTCGAGAAACAGAAGCAGGTGTTCGAATATCTTAACCTTATCGATAGTGGTAATTACACTCACGAGCAGGTTATGGAGATGGTGCGTTTCTTGCAACAAGACCTCATGTGTCGCAACAACGAAATAAAAGAGCTCGAAGATTGCGACCTTGTTCTCTATCTGCGCAAGAAATTCAACCGCCCCATGCGTGTATGTGGTATGGTTAAGAATGTGGGTGAGCCCGGCGGTGGTCCCTTCCTTGCTTACAACCAAGATGGAACCGTTTCGTTGCAGATTCTCGAAAGCTCGCAAATAGACATGAACAACCCCGAGTCGAAAGCTATGTTCGAGAATGGTACACACTTCAACCCTGTGGACCTTGTTTGTGCAGTAAAGAACTACAAGGGCGAGAAATTCAACCTTCCCGCATATGTAGACAAGAACACCGGTTTCATCTCGCATAAATCAAAGAATGGTCGCGAGTTGAAGGCTATGGAGCTTCCCGGTTTGTGGAACGGTGCTATGAGCGACTGGAACACTATCTTTGTTGAGGTTCCTCTTGTAACATTTAACCCTGTGAAAACAGTGAACGATTTGTTGCGCGACGTTCATCAGTAAGAATTTGTGTATATATAATAATGTGTGAGTGCGCTACGTGGTGCACTCACATTTTTTTGTTTGCATTTAATCAGTGAACAACGAAATTGAAAATTTTTGGCTAAAATACAGAAACATATTTGTGTCGCCAAATCTTTACCTTTGTCATCGTAAAACCACAAGGTTTTTATTAAGGTTTTTCATATTCTTATGTGGTGGCTGTCTTTAAATTAAAGACAGCCTTTTTTTGTTCCTCCCTCTTGTCGGTCTATTTACATATAGTATCTAATATTGTCCTTTTTTGCGGTTATATTAGTTCGTATGACTTGTATATTTGTATATTTGTTTCAAAATCGTGAAAAACAATGATAACAACAACAGATTATGATAATAAACATGTGTTCTTGCGCGAAGAGTGCAAGGATATAAAAGGGATACCTGTAAGGTGTAATCACCTTGCACTGATGCTCATAACAGATGGCGAAGTAAAGATTGAGATTAACTATTCGGTGTTTCATGCAAAGAAGAACTCTCTTGTAATGGCTTTACCCTTGGATATTGTCACATTTAGGGATTTTAGTTACGATTACAAGTCGAAAACACTTGTTGTACCCATGTCGCTTATAACACCTTCGCTCAACTCTTTTAGTGCCGACTTTGATTTTTATGAGAAGATAAAATGGAACCCGGTAACTCCTTTATATGGCAAGGATTTAGAGATAATATGCAAAATATTGGATACCATAGATGCTGTGCACGAAAATTTTGAGTACGAGGAGTTTGAACAATCGGCTTTGGCTTTTGTGAAGGTGATTTTTCAGTTCTATCGTAGCTATTTTAAGAGGCACGAAGGTTATGCAGGTAACAAGAGGGGGTACGAGACACGTAAAAAAACACTTTTTCACAAGTTTGTTAAGGAGCTTGTCTCTTCGCGCAACAAATCGCGCGAGGTGCTTTTCTATGCCAACGAATTAGGTGTAAGCAGTGGGTATTTGAATGAGGTGTGTAACGAAATTTCCAACTATTCGGCAAAGGATATTATTGATACGGCTGTTTCGTCGCGTCTGAAATTTGAACTATCTTACACCGATAAATCTATTCAGGAACTTGCCGATGAGTATAACTTCCCAAGCCAAAGTTATTTGAGTCGTTATTACAAGAGATTGACAGGGCTTTCGCCAAGTGAGTTTCGCAAGCAGAGAAAGGGATAAAAAAAAGAGTGTGCCGGCACACTCTTTTTTTTACTCTTTGTACCACGATGCATACATTATGTAATCGTTGGCAATGCGTTCCACAATATCCTTTTGTTGTTCTCGGCTCACCTCTTTAATCTTTTTTGCAGGTACGCCGGCGTATATCCAACCGCCCTCGACACGCATGCCCGATGTGACAAGAGCGTTGGCGGCAACTATGGCACCGCTTTCAACAACTGCGTTGTCGAGTACCGTGGCTCCCATGCCTATGAGGCAATTATCCTCGATAGTGGCTCCGTGTATTGTTGCGTTGTGTCCTATCGACACGTTGTTTCCTATTACGCTTTTTGAGCGTTGGTACAGGGTGTGCACAACTGCACCGTCCTGTATATTCACATTATTACCTATTGTTATGGTGTTTACATCGCCTCGTAGCACGGTTCCGAACCATATTGAGCAGTTGTCGCCCATGGTTACATCGCCTATTATGGCTGCCGTCTCGGCTAAATAGCAGTTTTGGCCCATCTTGGGCATCATACCTTTAATCTCTTTTATAATTGCCATAATCTTTCTATTCTTTTATGTTGTACACTGTTTCGTATATTGCTCTTTTTGCTTTTTTATAGTCGCTCATCTCTCCTTCGCAACCGCTGAACATGAGGTGCATGGGGACGGTATTCCCATCTTTGCGGTACGATGGTTGGGTGTATGGTATTTTGCATAGTGCGAACCCTGCGCGATTATAGAAATTTATGCGACGGTGCGTTATGCTGTCGGTGGGGCATTCTACCTCGAGAACAATATTATTATGCTCTTGTTTCAGTTGCTCCAAGATGGCTTTTCCGTATCCTTTGCCACGCATGGCAGGGAGGGTTGCAAAGTGCTCTATATAGCAAAAATCCACTAAATCCCAGTAACTTATGAAACCAATATTTTCGTTCCCTTCACTCGCAAGCATAAGATGGAAACATCTGTTTGTGTCAGCATTCTTGCGTTGCTCGCACAGGTTGCGGTATTCGTCACGGGGAAATGTTGCGGTGAGCAGTTCCTCGGTGAAACGGTATGCAGGGCTGTTGCTGTCGGTTATTCTTGTAAGTGTTATCATGTATGTTTATTTTCCACAGCGAAGATACAAAAAAGCTCCGATTAAGCGAGGGTAAAGAATGTTTATTTGTTTTGCCGATTATGGGTGCTTGTATGCAAACAAAGCCGACGAGGGACTTCATCGGCTTTGTTTATTGGGAGAAACTTTGTTATTTCATCATCTCGATACTGCGTTTTACAAAATTGTTCAACGCTTCGCCTGTGAGCATGTTGTTTTGCAACAGGGTGATGTCTATTAGCTGGCGCACGGTGGTGTTGTCTGTGGCGTATGTCGCAAGTATGGCCTCTTTTTCGCTTTTTGCGGCTGTAAGCTCTTTTTCGATATCGCTCAACTCGTCTTTTTCGCTTTGGGGAACATCTTCCTCTTTTTTATCTTTACGTGCATCGTAAAGCTCTTTTCTGCGGTTTTCGAGTGTTGCTGTTTTTTCGTCTATGGGGCTTAGTTTTTCGGCACATGCGGTCTCAGCTTCGGCGAGCAGACGCTTAACTATGGGGTGCTCCTCGTTTACAAGTATGTTGTACATGTCGGGCATGTCTCCGTAGAACGACATACCTGCCTGTATGTTTGCCATCTCTTTCATGCGACGCATGTATTCGGCTTGTGTTATCATCACGGGTGCTCCGTTCTCGCCCATGGCCTGTGCTTGTACGTAGAACTCTTTTTTCTCCATCGTGGGCATCTGGCTCTGGAATATGCCGGTGAGCACCTCACGCTCTTTTTCGCCGAGCGATGAGAATTTTTGCTCATCTTTTACAATCAGGTTCTCTATAATATCGCTATCGACACGTGTGAAACGGCTCTTTTCGAATTTGCGCTCCAAAAGGCTGATGAGTGCCACGTCGAGCTGACCGTCCATCATAAGTACATTGTAGCCTTTGTTCTTTGCATTCTCTATGAAGCTGTACTCTTTCTCCTTGTCGTTTGAGTAGAGGTAAATGAGGTTGCCTTCTTTGTCGGTCTGCTCGGCACTTATGAGGTTTTTGTACTCTTCGTAGGTGTACTTGTTGTTGTCGGTGTCCTGCAATAGCGCAAATTTGCTTGCTTTGTCGTAGAACTCCTCCTCGGTGAGCATGCCGTAGTGTATGAATATTTTGAGGTCGTTCCACTTTTCTTCGAACTGTTTGCGGTCGCTCTTGAAGATTGATTGCAGGCGGTCCGATACTTTTTTGGATATGTACGACGATATTTTCTTAACGTTGGCATCGCTTTGCAAGTATGAGCGCGATACGTTCAGGGGAATATCGGGTGAGTCTATTACACCATGCATGAGTGTGAGGAAGTCGGGTACTATGCCTTCTACCTCGTCGGTTACATACACTTGGTTGCAGTAGAGCTGTATTTTGTTCTTTTGCAGGTCGAGGTTGCTCTTTACTTTGGGGAAATAGAGTATACCTGTAAGGTGGAAGGGGAAATCTACATTCAGGTGTATCCAGAAGAGGGGTTCGTCGCTCATGGGGTAGAGCTTGCGGTAGAACTCTTTGTAATCTTCGTCTTTAAGCTCCGATGGTTTGCGTGTCCACAGGGGTGTTGTGTCGTTTATTATGTTGTCCTCGGCTGTTTCCACCTGCTTGCCCTCTTTCCACTCTTTCTTTTTGCCAAATGCAATCTCAACGGGGAGGAAACGGCAATATTTGTTCAAAATGGTGTTTATGCGACTCTCTTCGAGGAATTCTTTGCTCTCCTCGTCGATGTACATAATAATATCTGTTCCGCGTTCGGCTTTTTCGCACTCTTCGAGTGTGTATTCGGGGCTACCGTCGCAACTCCATTTAACGGCTTGCGCGCCCTCTTTGTACGATTTTGTTACAATTTCTACCTTTTTCGAAACCATGAAGGCCGAGTAGAAACCGAGACCGAAGTGACCGATGATTGAGTTGGCTGTGTCTTTGTACTTCTCCAAAAAGTCTGTTGCGCCCGATAGTGCTATCTGGTTGATGTATTTCTCAATCTCTTCGGCTGTGAGGCCTATACCGTTATCGCTGACTGTGATAGTCTCTTTGTCGAGCGATACTGTTACCTTCATGTTGCCGAGCTCGCCTTTGAACTCTCCCTTTTCGTACAGGGTTTTAAGTTTCTGTGTGGCATCTATGGCGTTCGATACTATTTCGCGGAGAAATATTTCGTGGTCACTGTAAAGGAATTTTTTAATGACGGGGAAAATGTTTTCGGTTGTTACCCCAATGTTGCCTTTTTGCATATCTTTAAATTTTAAATTGTTTTTTTTGTTTTGTTTCGGGACTTTGTGTCTCCACCTTATTATAAACAAATAAAGTGCCAATTTGATTTGTGTGACAAAATGGCAGAAAACCTCTGCTGACAAATTCGTCAGCAGAGGTTTTCATCTTTATGTTACGTTGTTTTTATGTGTTTTCTACTCTGAACAAAAGCTTGTCGTTCTCGTTGTCTTTTTCAACTATTATATGGTCGCCTGCTTTAAGCGTTCCGCAAAGCAGAAGTTCTGAAATTTCGTCTTCTACATATGTTTGCAAGGCGCGTTTCAAGGGGCGTGCACCATATTGTATGTCGTAGCCTTTGCCGGCAAGGTACTCTTTTGCTTCGGTGGTGAGGTCGATGGAGTAGCCGAGCTCGTTTACGCGTTTCACAATTTGCGATAGTTCGAGGTCTACTATCCTTACTATTGCATCGAGTTGTAATTGGTCGAAATTTATAATCTCGTCTATGCGGTTTATAAACTCGGGTGCAAAGCGTTTGTTTAGTGCCTTTTGTATCACGCCGCGTGAATATTCTTTGTCGCCAACGCGCTGGTCTTTGTTGAAGCCCACGCCTGTGCCGAAGTCTTTCAGCTCACGTGTTCCCACGTTCGATGTCATTATGAGCACCGTGTTGCGGAAGTCTACCGTACGGCCGTAGCTGTCGGTAAGACGGCCTTCGTCCATCACCTGCAACAGCAGGTTGAATACGTCGGTGTGTGCCTTCTCTATCTCGTCGAGCAGTACGATGGAGTAGGGGCGACGGCGCACTCTTTCGGTTAGTTGCCCGCCCTCTTCGTAACCAACATATCCCGGAGGTGCTCCCACAAGGCGCGAAACGGTGAATTTTTCCATATATTCGCTCATGTCCACGCGAATGAGTGCATCGGCCGAGCCGAACATGAATTTTGCAAGTTCTTTTGCCAGGAGGGTTTTACCTACACCTGTGGGGCCGAGGAACATGAATGTGCCGATGGGCTTGTTGGGGTTTTGCAGGCCTACACGGCTACGTTGTATCGCTTTTGCAAGTTTTTCTATTGCGTTGTCTTGTGCGATGACCTTTGATTGCAACTCCTCCTTCATGCCTTTGAGGCGTGTCCACTCGTCTTGTTGCAAGCGTTGTATGGGTACACCCGAAATCATGGCCACCACTTTGGCAACCTCCTCTTCGCCCACGGTCTGACGGCTGTCGCTCAGGCTCTTTTCCCATTGAGCTTTCATGCCGGCAAGTTCTGCTTGCAGGTGCTTTTCTTGGTCGCGACAGTTGGCGGCACGTTCAAAATCCTGACATTTAACGGCGTTGTTTTTCTCGGCTTTCACTCTGTCGATAAGTGCTTCTTGCTCCTCAATCTCTTTGGGAACCTTTATGTTGCTTATGTGCATGCGTGCACCTACCTCGTCCATGGCATCTATGGCCTTGTCGGGGAAACAGCGGTCGGTAATGTAGCGGTCTGTCAATTTGACACACGCGAGCAGTGCCTCTTCGGTGTATGTGACATTATGGTGGTTTTCGTAACGCTCCTTAATGTTTTTCAATATGGTATATGTGTCTTCGGCCGATGTGGGCTCAACCAGCACCTTTTGGAAACGACGCTCTAAGGCTCCATCTTTTTCGATGGTTTTGCGATATTCGTCGATGGTGGTGGCTCCTATGCACTGTATTTCGCCACGTGCAAGGGCCGGTTTCAGCATGTTGGCGGCGTCCATGGAGCCGGGAGACGAGCCTGCACCCACGATGGTGTGTATCTCGTCGACGAAAAGAATGATGTTGGGGTTCTTTTCGAGTTCGTTGATTATTGAACGTAGGCGTTCCTCAAACTGTCCGCGGTATTTTGTTCCTGCCACAACTGCTGCCATATCGAGCGATATTATGCGCTTGTCGAAGAGCATGCGCGATGTCTTGCGCTCAATTATGCGCTGTGCAAGCCCCTCTACAATAGCCGATTTTCCTACGCCCGGCTCTCCTATGAGTATGGGGTTGTTCTTTTTACGTCGGCTTAATATCTGCGATATGCGCTCAATCTCTTTCTCGCGCCCCACAACGGGGTCGAGCTTGCCCTCGGCTGCCGCTTTTGTCATGTCGATGCCGAAGTTGTCGAGCACAGGTGTGTCGTTCGACGATTTTGGGCGTTGTGTGCCGGTGTATGTGTGGTTGCCTGCTCCCTCGTTTTTGCCGGGTGCAACCTCCTCCTCGTCATCTTGCTCGGCAAAGCCGAAGCCGTTTGTTATATCGTGCTTTGTGGCTTTTATTGCTTCGAAAACCTTTTGATATGTCACATCGTTGGCCTCTAAGATGTCTGCGGCAAGGTTGTTGCTTTCTTTCAATATACCAAGGAGAACGTGCTCGGCATCGGCAAAATCTTTGAATGTGCGTGCCTCTAATGTGCTGAATCGCAATATTCTTGCTGTTTTCAGGCTCATCTCAACATTTTCGGAGTAGGGTAGCTCGCTGAACCCCGGTGTGGCACAACGTCTCTCTATGCTCTCTTTTATCTCGTTGATGTCGATATCGAGTGCTCTTAGTATGTCGGTGGCTGTGTTTTTCCCTTTGCGTATAATCCCGAGCAAAAGGTGTTCGGGGTCTATGTTTTTGCTGCGGAGGCGACACGCCTCCTCCTTGCTGAGCGACAAAAGCTCTGTCATTCTTTGCGAAAAATCATTATTCATACTTCTTTCCCTCAATTCGTTACAGGTAAATAATCTGTTCTCAGTTGTTTATACCCTTTATCTCTTTGTTGTTCTTCATTATCGGTTGCGAAGATATAACGCCTTGCAACAATGCGAACAATATTTTTACATAAGATTTCTTACAAAAACCGTGCCAAAGTATTAAAAGATTGTAAAATATGTAATTCAGCACTTGTTGTAATGTTATTAGAATTTTAATTAAGGATATAATTTTGAATGTTTCTGCCCGTATTACCGATTTTTTTCATTAATTTCGCGAGTTAAAATGTTTAATCAATAAAATAGAGTATAAAATGTTTCGTACAAATACTTGCGGCGAACTTCGTTTGGCCGATGTAAACAAAACAGTAACATTGAGCGGTTGGGTGCAACGTGCGCGTAAGATGGGTGGTATGACATTCGTCGATTTGCGCGACCGTTATGGTATAACCCAGTTGGTTTTCAGCGAGGATAGCAATGCCGAACTTTGTGAAAAGGCTTCGCATCTTGGTCGCGAATATGTGATTCAGGCTACCGGTGTGGTGAGCGAGCGTCAGAGTAAGAATGCAAATATCCCTACGGGTGATATCGAGATTATTGTGAGCGAGCTTAATATATTGAACGAGGCTGCAACACCACCCTTTACAATAGAGAACAACACCGACGGTGGCGATGATATCCGCATGAAGTATCGCTATCTCGACCTGCGTCGCGAGGCGGTGCGCAAGAACCTCGAAATTCGTCACCAGATGACTATGGAGGTGCGCCGTTACTTGGATTCAATGAACTTTATCGAGGTGGAGACACCTATGCTCATAGGTTCTACCCCCGAGGGCGCACGCGACTTTGTGGTGCCTTCGCGCATGAACCCCGGTCAGTTTTACGCTCTTCCCCAGAGCCCTCAGCTGTTCAAGCAGTTGCTCATGGTGTCGGGCTTCGACCGTTACTTCCAAATAGTAAAATGTTTCCGTGACGAGGACCTGCGTGCCGACCGTCAGCCCGAGTTTACTCAGATTGACTGCGAGATGAGCTTTGTGGAGCAGGAAGATGTGATAACACTCTTCGAAGGCATGGCAAAGCACCTCTTTAAAACAATACGCGGTGTTGAACTCACCGAGGCCTTTCCCCGCATAACATGGCACGATGCCATGAAGTATTATGGTAGCGACAAGCCCGACACACGTTTCGAGATGAAGTTTGTGGAGCTCATGGATATAATGAAGGGTCATGGTTTCGGCGTTTTCGATAGTGCCGAATATATTGGCGGTATATGCGCAAAAGGTGCCGCTACATATACACGCAAGCAGTTGGACGCTCTCACCGACTTTGTGCGCCGTCCTCAAATTGGTGCAAAGGGCATGGTTTATGCTCGTGTAGAGGCCGACGGCACAGTTAAGTCGAGCGTAGACAAGTTCTACTCGCAAGAAGTGTTGCAACAGATGAAGAGCGCCTTTGGTGCAGAGCCAGGCGACCTCATTCTCATACTCAGCGGTGAGGATACCATGAAGACACGTAAACAGCTTTGCGAGCTCCGTTTGGAGGTTGCTCAACAGCTTGGCTTGCGCGACAAGAACAAGTTCTCGTGTTTGTGGGTGGTAGATTTCCCCTTGTTCGAATACAGCGAGGAGGAGGGCCGTTACATGGCTATGCATCACCCCTTCACATCGCCCAAGCCCGAGGATATTCCTTTGCTCGATACCGACATGGGCGCGGTACGTGCCAACGCCTACGACATGGTTATAAATGGTGTTGAGGTTGGCGGCGGTTCTATCCGCATCTATGACAGCGAGTTGCAGAATAAGATGTTTGCGCTCCTCGGCTTTACCCCCGAGCGTGCACAGCAACAGTTTGGTTGGTTGCTCGATGCCTTTAAGTATGGTGCACCTCCTCATGGTGGTCTTGCGTATGGTCTCGATCGTTGGGTGAGCCTTTTTGCAGGTTTGGATTCTATTCGCGACTGCATAGCCTTCCCCAAGAATAACTCCGGTCGCGACACTATGATAGATGCTCCTTCGGTGCTGGAGCCTGCTCAGCTCGACGAACTTAATATTGCGCTCGACCTTAAAGAGGAAAAATAATGGCAAAAAAGAGTGAGGCGCGCATAGCAAAGGAGCGTAAGCGCAAGGCAAGTGCCAAGCGTAAAAAGTTGGTGAAGACGATAGCCGTGTGGGTGCTTTTGTTTGTACTTGTTGTCACGGTTGTGTTGGCTTTTGCAAGTACTCCGCGATAGTGGTGGCATAAGTGCTCAAAGTGCAACATATTCTATATACACAAAAAAAGGATAGAGAAATTTTCTCTATCCTTTTTTTGTGTATAACACCTGTTATATTAGAATTTCTTAATATAACTTGCGCTTACATAAGCCTCACCATCTTTGTATTTAATACGCGCAAAGCCGTCATTAATTTCATATACATAGACGTAATCATTATTGCTGAATACTCCTATGACACGAGCGTTTTTGTCGGGCTGTTCGCGCACGTTGAGAACTCTTGCCGTGCATATATATAATTCTGTATAATCTTCCATGGGTGCATATTCCGTGGCAGTTGTATCATTATAGCTGTTAAAAAGGCTTGTAACAGCAGGTATTATATTGGGCACAACAAAGAGCATAAGTACAATGAGGAATGTCCAACCGTTATAGAACACATATCGCAGTATCTTCGATACTATTATAGTTATTAAAGTTACTGCGTATATTGCAATACCTACTATAATGAAACCTATAATACCGGTAATAAGAGCTGTAATAAATCCATCATGTACCCATGTTCCGATAACAGATATTACATATATAAGAAAAATTATTCCTATCATTATAGTGGACAATTTGTCGCTGTCATATTCGAACCAGTCACCGATAGATTCTATAAAATCGTTGTAACGGTTCCACAGGTTTCTATTGTTCCCGGAAATCTTGCGCTTTTTGTGACCGCCGGAACCTTTACCAATATCAACGGTTGTCTTAAAAAGTACAGTACCGTTAGTGCTAAGGGTGAATTGTATTGTTTCGTCTTTGGTGTAGCTAGTACATTTAGAGTTACCCCAACCCGGGAGGGTATATATACCGGGGCCGTTAATGGAAATCTCCGTTTCGGCATGTTCGGGGGCTCTATTTTCGTACTTGAAATCCATATCAAGGGTTATCACACCATAAAAGTAGTTGCTGACAGTAATTTTGGGCGATAGGTAAGGTATACCTGTGGGTATGGGCTTTCCGAAATCTATAATTATATTACCATCATAATCGGTTGCGCCAAATGTTATCTCGCTGATTACCGGCTGTTTTGCTTGGTAAGGGTCCGGCGTAATCTTTAACCGACCTTGCCAAATGGTGTCGGAGCCCAATTTAATTGCATAGTCTATGTGGGTGTACGAACTATATGCGTTACCGTTTTTGCTACCCCAACCCTCTAATAGATACTCGCCCATACCGTTGAATGTTATTACAGAATCGTAGGTATCGACATTACCATCGGAGTAACGGATATCCACCGTAATGGTCTCTTGGGCATAGTAGTCACTTGCTACAATAAGTTTAGGGGTGATGTAGTATGTGTTTTCATACAATGTCTTGCCAAATTGTGTAATTATATTGCCATCGAGTGTGTTGGCAAATACTACATCTCTGATAATAAGTATTTTGTCTCTGTGTGTAGGGGTTGGAATCTTACGAGGTGTAGGGTTGGGGGTTGGTTTTGGTGTAGGGGTGGGTATGCGGTGCGGTATACGATTTTCTTTATAATATTTTGTTATACATGCTTTGAACGAGTTGAATATTTGCTCGTTCTCGTATACTTTGCGTGCAACACTGCAAAGGTTCTTGCTGTGATTGATAATATCGCGATTCGATGAGTGCAGTTTGTGCGATGCTATAAGTACTTTTACCATCTCGGCTGCCTCTTCTCGCATAGATGGGGTGTACTTTGGGCGTCGCCACATATCGCCTAAAACTTCGATGGCTGTGGTTTCGTTGGTGTCGAGCATAGGTATGATTCTCTCGTTTTTGAGGTATTGCATAGCCTTTGTCCACTTCTCGACGCTTATCATCATTAAAGCCTCATCGTTTTGTGGGTTGGGTGTGCTCGATGTCTGTTGTTGGGGTGCCCAGCCCATTGCTTTACGAAACTCGTTGTATAGTGCCTCGTCTTTGGCATAGAAGGTTTGTGCCAAGCCTCGCAGATTTTTGCTGTTTTCTATAATTTCACGATTGGAAGAGTGTAGCTTGTCGCAATTTTTTAAATAGTTGATTTTTGCTTCACATATCGATTTATTGAAATTATTGCTCTTCCAATAGTTTATCAAAAAGTCTATTGCCAACTTTTCTTCTTTGTCAAGTTGTCTTGCTATGCTTGGGTTTGAAAAGTAGTCGCAAACTTTTTCCCAATCGGATAGTTTCTGGTTGAATAGCGTTTTATCCATCACTTATTTAGCGTCAAATGAGGTTGTGTCTTTTGGACACAACCTCTTTTTATTAGGTTTTATATGTTTATTTTATACAGTGGCTTTTGCGATGAAGTTTTGCGATTCTTTCAGTTCATCATCGCTCTTAACACCTGCAACTTTAAGTTTGAAGTCTATAACATCGTTCTCGCGTGTGGCATTAACATTGAGGATACCTTCGTTGTCGATGCTGAATGTAACTTCAATTTTTGTTCCTTTGGGGTGGTTGCCTGTAATTTTGAGTTCCGAGATATCCTCTGTTGCGAGAGTACAGAAACGGTCCTCAACGATTGCGTCGTTCTCCTCATCGGTAAAGTCGCTTTCGTAGATGGGCAATATTACAGCCGATTGACCATCGCGGACAGTCTCAAATGTTTCGGTTCGAGAAATAGGGAGTTGTGAGTTTGCAAAAATCATGTTACCCACTTTGTTGTCGATAAGTCCGAGGCCATATGTCTTACTTGTTACATTGACAACACGGGTACGGTCGGTAATGATGGGAGCAGGACGCTCACCGCCATTCTCTTGCCAGTCTATAATTGCCTGGTTGTATGCTTCGTTCATGGCATATATTGCGGCACCCTTTGCTACACACTCGTCGGGGTCGGTGATGTGTGTGGGTAGGTTGAACTCTGCTTCTACACGTTCCTTGATTTGTGGCATTTTGCTACTACCACCCACAAGGATAATTTCGTCGATATTGTCGTAGCCTTTCTCCTTTGCGATGTCTATGATTTTACGTGTGGCATCGATGGTCTCGTTCAAACGGTCCTCGGTAATTGCATTAAATGTTTCGCGAGGAAGGTCGAAATTTACCGATTTTCCTTCGTATGAGAAGTTTATCTTTGCTGTTTGGCGTGCGGTGAGGTTCTTTTTCCAGTTTTCGGCTGATAGCAAAAGGTCATATTTCGCATTTGCACTTAGTGCGTCGAAGTCGTACGAGGTGCCGTTTTGTGTGTTGAATGTGTTGAGAACATATTTTGCAAGTTCTGTATCCCAATCGACTCCACCAAGATGGTGGTCGCCACCGGTTGCGATAACTTTAATGGCTCCACCATTTACTACGATGATGGTAACGTCGAAAGTACCACCGCCAAGGTCGTATACCAAAATTGTACGACGCTCATCTACTTTCAAACCATATGAGATGGCGGCTGCTGTGGGCTCGTTGATAATTGCCAATACGTTCAAGCCTGCGCTTATACCTGCTTGTTTTGTTTGCAAACGCTCTTTGTTGCCAAAATAAGCGGGGCAGGTGATTACAACATCTTTAATAGGTTCGGGGTTGTCGCCGAGGTCGTTGGCATCTTTTACCAATTTTTTGAGGATAAGTGCTGATATTTCAACGGGGTCGCAGTGGTAAGGAGTGGTGTTGGTGCTTTTGTCGAAAGCTTCATCGTTTCCTATCATGCGCTTGATGAATGACACTGTTTTTTCGGGTTCAATAGGGAGCATGCCTTTTGCCTCTTTACCCACAATCATATTTGTTTCCGACTCAAAATAGACTACCGAGGGGGTTGTTGAGTCGCCCTCGAAGTTACGTAGTACTACTGCCTGGTCGTATTTGTCTACTTGTGATATACAACTATATGTTGTACCAAGGTCTATGCCGTATACGGCTCTACTTTTATCGTTTGCCATGTTTGTATAATTTTTATTAATTATTTTCAGTGCTATTATCTTGTTGCTTTGCTTTGTAGCATGCTATGCGTGCCTGACGTATAATTTTGTCGGTATCTACATTGCGGAACCCACCATATATTACCTTTGCCACGTGGCGATACAATGTTTCGTCGTCGGTCTCAATGGCCTCCATAACTTGGTGGGCTTTGGGGTTGAACTCATCGTTTACATTTGGCTCGAAATATTCCATGCCAAAATCGTTATATACTCGGTCGCTGATAGCTATGATAGCATTTTTAAATTCACGAAGGAGGTTGCTGTATAGTTCTTGCATGTTGCACTCGGGGCTGTTGTCCAAGTGGTCGAAGTATGAATATGTTTCAAAGAAACGACGATGAAGGTCGAGGAAGGCAACCAAGTAGGGTTGTGTTATCTTGGCGTAGAAATCCTTTTTGTAATCCTCCATCTCTTTGTGCATGGCACGCATATTTGCATCTTGTGTGTCGCGACGCGCAAGTAACATTTTAAACTCGTCCGATTGTGCCATTAACTCTTTTATGGCATTAGCAATTTGCGAGAGAGTGTCGTTGCATTTACAATCTTCATTTGCTTGCTGTGGGGCCTGAGTGGTTTCTTCGCTTTTGGGTGCGTTTGCTATTTTTTCTTCTAACTCTTTTATGCGTGTTTTAAGCTCTTCTAGTTCTTTTTCACGTGTTTCTGCTTCTGTCTTGAAGGCATCGTATTGTGCCTTAATGGTTTCTAATTCTTGTTCGAAAGCGGGCTTATTGCTCTCGCCGTTACCAAAAAGTTCCATACTTCTAAAATTAATCAGTTATGTATAATAGGTCTTATTTTGTGTAGAAACATGTTTGTTGTTATTCGCAAATGTATTTATTATAAATATATATTGCAAATATTTTTTATTTATTTTTACATCGTTGCAACGTGGATAGTAGTGTCTGGCTGTTTTGAAGAATTTGTGGTTGTAAAAACTAATAAGCCCGATTTTAAAATCGGGCTTATTAGTTTTATTCTTTATAGTAATTATTTTTTCAAGTTTTTTATAAAGAAATCTGCAATGCGTGTAAAGAGATGGTAGCGTGTGTTGGCACCATGGTATATGCTGTGGTTGCTGTCGGTGTAGAGTGCCATCTCAAATTTTTTGTTTGCTTGGTTCAGCGCGTGTACGTAGCGCAACATGTTACGCAGGTGTACGTTGTCGTCGGCTGTTCCGTGAATGAGTAGCAGGTTGCCATTTAGCTTGTTGGCGTTTACTATGGCCGAGCCTTGGTCGTATCCTTCTTTGTTTTCTTTGGGTGTGCGCATGTATCGCTCGGTGTATACGGTGTCGTAGAAACGCCAGTCTGTGGGTGCGGCTACTGCTACGCCGGCTTTAAATACAGCGTCGTTCTGGCTCATTGACATTATGGTGTTGTAACCTCCAAAGCTCCAACCCCAAATACCTATATTGTCTTTGTCCACATAGGGTAGTGTGCCCAGATATTTGGCTGTTTCAACTTGGTCGTTTGGTTCGTATTTACCAATATTCAGGTAGGTGCATTTGCCGAAGGCTGTTCCGCGACCGCCTGTTCCGCGGCCATCTACGCATACCATTATGAAGCCTTCGCTTGCCATGTAGCTTTCGAACATTGCGTTACCATAGTTGCCCATGTACCAGCTGTCGGTTACCTGTTGCGAGTAGGGGCCACTGTACTGGAACATTACAACGGGGTGTTTCTTGTTTGCATCGAAGTTGGCCGGTTTAATTATCCAACCGTTCAACTGCACACCATCGCTTGTGTTGAAGGTGAAGAACTCTTTTGTCGGCATGTCGTATTTTGCGAGTCGCTCTTGCAAGCCTTTGTTGTCCACAAGTGTCTTTATTACTTTACCGCTGTTGCTGTTTGTTGTTACGATGTGTGGGGTGTTGATGTTAGAGAAGGTGTTGATGAAGTATTTCATGGTTGCGCTGAAAACAGCGTTGTTTGTACCTTCGTTGTTGGTGAGGTTGCTTTTTTTGCCTTTTGCGTTTACCTTATATATATTGTCGCGCATGGGGCTACCCTCGTTGCTCAGGTAGTAGAACTCGTCTTTTTTTCTGTCCCAACCATAGAATTTCTTTACCTCGTAATTGCCCTTGGTGATGGGGCGCACATATTCGCCCTCGGTGGTGTAGAGGTAGAGGTGGTTGTAACCGCTACGCTCGCTTTGCAATATAAAGTAGCCGTTGAAGAACTCAATGCCTGCATATACGTTTTCGTTAAGGTAGGTGTCGCTCTCTTCGCGAAGAATGCGCTTGCTGATACCCGATAGAGGGTTCACGGCAAAAATATCCATAACGCTTTGGTGGCGGTTTAGTGTGAGAACGGCAAGGGTGTTCCCCTCTTTGGTGAAACGTATGCGGGGTATGTAGCCCTCCTCGGGAACGGGTACGTCGAGCTTGCGTGTTTTACGGCTCTTTATATCGAACGAGTGTACCGATAATTTTGAGTTAGGTGCTCCTGCCACGGGGTATTTAAAGCTGTAAGGTGCGCAATAGGGGTCCATCTGCACGCTTGGCTTGCCTGTCAGGTACATGGGCATGTCGTACATCATCACCTCGCTCTCGTCGTATTTTACATAGGCGATAATTTTGCTGTCGGCACTAAAATCGTAGGAGCAGTTTGTGGTAAACTCCTCTTCGTTCACCCAGTCGGGTATACCGTTTATTATTTTGCCGGGTGCTCCGTCGGTGGTTACTTGCGATTCTATGTTGTCGAATAGTAGTTTTACAAGGAATATGTTGTTGTCGCGCACAAATGCAATCATTGTTCCGTCGGGCGAGAACTTGGGAACTTGTTGTGCTCCGTTTTGCGAGAGGGGCTCGCATTTGTTGTTCTTGCGCGAGAATATGTAGTGCTCGGCGGTGTATGAGTTGCGGTATATGCCTACTGTGCTTGTTTGCAGTAGAATACGGCTCTCGTCGGGCGAGAATGTGTAACCGTCGATACTCTTTTTGTCGAACCCGCGTGCGGTTGCAACATTAAAGAGGGTGTCTACGATAGAGCCGTCTTTGAAGGAGCCCTTGAGAATCATGGTGTGGTCGTTGCTCATGCGGGCAAAATGTTCCCCGTCGGCCATGGGTTGTATGGCTGCATAGGTTTGTGGCCAATACCCGCCATACATGGCATCTTCCAATTTGAATTTGTCGCCGGCAAAAGTGTTTATTGCCATGGCGAGTGCGATGATAAAAGAAAAGATATTTTTCATGGTATAACAAAATTTTCTATTTGCGAAGATAGTAAAATCTTTTTAATATAATGACTATTATGTGACGCATAAACTTTATAAGTGCTCTTAATTTTGTATTTTTGCAAACAGAGCGGTTTAGTGATGACAATATTATTTGTTCGATACGATGGATAACAGAGAGCGTTTTTATTTTAATGATTTTGCCGGTTTTTTGCGCAAGCACTTTCCTTTCAAGGTGCAAAAGATTACTCTCGATGGTGGTTTTACCTGCCCCAACAGAGATGGCACAAAGGGGAGGGGTGGTTGCACATATTGCAATAATCGCACGTTCAACCCCGCTTATTGCCACAGAAACCGTTCGGTGTCCGAGCAGATGAGGGAGGGGATTGCCTTTTTTGCGCATAAATATCCGCAGATGCGTTATCTTGCATATTTTCAGGCATATACTAATACTTATGAGTCGCTCGATGTGTTGCGTGCCCGATACGAAGAGGCGCTTGCTGTCGAGGGGTGTGTGGGGCTTGTTATAGGTACGCGCCCCGACTGCATGCCGGCTGAGTTGCTTGTGTACTTGCAGGAACTTTCCCGTCGCACCTTTGTTCTTGTGGAGTATGGTATAGAGAGTTGTAACGATGCAACCCTTTTGCGCATTAATCGCGGGCACGACTACGCGACGGCTGTCGATGTTGTGCAGCGCACGGTGGCTTGTGGCTTGCCGGTGGGGGCGCATGTTATTCTCGGACTTCCCGGTGAGGACCGTGCCGAGCTTATGCGTCAAGCGGCGGAGCTCTCCAAATTACCGCTGACTACTCTTAAAATGCACCAGTTACAGCTTATACGCGGTACGCGCATGGCCGAAGAGTATGCAGAATCTCCATCGGATTTTCATCTTTTTGCTATCGACGATTATGTTGAGACGGTTGTCGATTATGTAGAACGTCTGCGCCCATCTTTGGTGCTCGAACGCTTTGCCTCGCAATCGCCCAAAGAGCTTCTTGTTGCTCCCGATTGGGGGCTGAAGAACCACGAGCTTGTGGCAAAGGTGAAGCGTCGCATGCTCGAGAGGGATACATGGCAAGGTCGCTTGTTTGTGGAGTGACTTTTTATATTACGTGGTTTGAATATCTTATAAAAAATGTTTCGGGCGTGCCCTTAATTGGCACGCCCGAAACGCTGTCATGAAAATAATCTATTTTTCTGTGGCTCTGATTTTCACTATGTCGTGAGTGTTTTTAATAATCTCGTCTGTGGCATCTCTCAGTTTCTTGACATCGTCGATAGCCCTTTGCAGTTTATCTTCGTCTATATTTATATTGGTATTTAGAACGACGGTATCTTTTTCCCCGTTTTCATCTATTCTGGTTGCGCGTTGGGGTATTTGAAAGCTCTTTATGCACTTATATGATGAAACGGGGGGTATCTCTATGCCTACATTCTCATCATCGCCACCAACCAGAAGGCTTGGCACTCTTTGCTCGCCATAGAAAAATAGTGATAGGGTTGCAAGCCCCTTTTCTGTGGCATTGCAGAAATTAAACCTCTCCCCACTGCGCACATAACCAATCTTTATGGCATTTGTGCGGTTCTCGAAGGTGCTGTTTCTTATGCTTTCGGGCGCGTTGTACTCTTCGTCTATGTATAGCGTGTTGTTTGCTTCGTCCCAAATAAAGTAGAGATAGCCGTGCAACATGTCGGTGTTTAGGGTGTATCGGGCATCATACTCTTTATCTGCCACTTTGTACTCTATCTCTTCGACCCTTCCTTCGTGGTGGTAGAAGTATACGTTATATTCTCCCTTTTCGTCGTGTACGGTTTCTACCACAAATGGTATGTTGCAACTTTGAAGTTCGCTATCCCAAATGGCGGCGTATAAATTATCATCGCTTGTGTCGATGGGGTGGTTGTTGTAGAACGAGCCTTGTCGTGTGGTTATGGTGCCGTTGAATATATTTTTGAACCCTGTTTGTATAATCTCTTTTACGTTGTCGTAGCTTTTAAAGTTCATCTTGTATATAGCTGTGCCTGCAAACAGTAGAGAAACAAGGAACAGGGTTGTGAGTGTTATCTTTGCCCATCGGCTCATGGGCTTGCATGTTCTACTCTTTCTCAGTAACCATGATATTATTGCGAAAACGAGTACGGCAAAGGCTGTCACTAATGATATTGCCAAAACAATCAAAGGCAGGGTTATTATGCCTACATGACTACCCATAATGAACAGGTATATAAAACTTAGCGGTAGAACAATTATTGCTACAAGGAATACTGCAACAAGTATTATCAGGGGAACCAACGGGAGGAAGAATATTGCTTTTACCAACATGGGGAGGCAACCGCTTGCGGGGGGTGTTGCAAGCTGTTGTATAGCCTGTTCGTAGTTGTTCTTCCAGGCCTTTTTGTCGGCTTCGGTATCTCCACTCTTTTTTACATGGTTCATGCGTGCGTAGTCGATGATGGTTTTTGCCTTTGGTAATATTATCCAAAGCAGAATATATGCGATATATACCAAACCGCCTACAGGCTCTATAATAAAGAGTATTATGGTGAGAATGCGTAACAAAGCCACATTTATGCCTAAATAGCCGGCAAGACCTGCCAACACGCCTCCTATGAAACCATCGTGCGGGTTGAGGAACAGTTTGTTACCCAACTGCATGGCTTTGTACCATGGTGTGTCGGCATCGTCTGTGCTCTCGTTTTTTGTCTCTTTGTCGTTGCTTGCCTCTTCGCTTGTTATGGGTGTGTCGAGGTCTATCCCTATTGCTCCTATTGCCTCTTCTATTATCGAGGCCGACACGATGCCGTTCTCTCCTGCCTTATTGTAGCAAAAGTCGGCAATGCGGGTTTCCACATCGTTTACCTTGAGCTCCTCTCCGTTGTCTTTGTATAGCTCTTTTATGCGTGCTATATAGCGCTCCATGGTGCCGACAGCCTCTTCGTCGAAGAAGAAGGTGTGGCTACCTATTTGAATTTGATTTATCTTTTTCATATGTTTATTTGGCCTATAATGTGATTACATATAACAGTTTACATATAACAGTATTGTCAGTATAGAGGATATTATGAGCGATATGGTGAGTATTTTTCTTACTTTGCAGTTAAGTGTGTCGGTTATTTTAAGGGCTATCACTGTTACAAGCAGTGTGAATGTTATGATAAAGGATAATCCAAGGAGGTAAAATATTGGATTGTTTCCTGTTATTCTCACCTTGGGCCCGAATAATAGTGCCGACAGAACAATTACAACGGCTAATATCAGTCTTTTGTTTTTCTCAATCTTGTTCATTATGGTATCGCCTTTTTTCTCACTCTTTTCGGGGTCTTCGTTGGTGAGCTTGTCGGCGATGGTTTCGGGTGTGGGTTCAATACCTTGCATGCGTAATTTTTCGGCAGTGGTTTCGGCAACAGGGGCGATTATCCACACGATAAGATAGGCTATAAGCCCTATGGGGCCTATGGCGCAGATGAGAATAACAGCGATGATGCGTAGAATGGTTACGTCGAATTTTATGTATGACGATAACCCCGATATTACTCCGCCCACCATTTTGTCCTCTTTGTCGAGATAGTATTTTTTGTTTTGCGAATGTTTTTCGTGGGGGCTATCCTCTTGCTTGTCGCTTTTCTTCTCGTTGTTTGAGTGTCTTGCCTCCTCCTCTTCGTCAATCATCGCTTCGGGCTTACCCATGCGGTTTATCATCTCGTTTACAAGCTCAAGCTCAATTATGTTGCTGTGGCTCTTTTTAAGCCTCTCGTCGCATAGCTCGCTGATGCGCGACTCGATGTCGGTTGTTATCTCCTCGCCATACTCGTTATCTTTGAAGCAGGTGCTTATGCTATTGAGGTAATCGTTGAGCTTTGTATAAGCTTCCTCTGTGATTTGGAAGGCCCTCCCACCGAGGTTTACGTTTATTGTCTTTTTCATCTTCTTCCTTCTTGTTTATTATAGGTTTTTAATGTGGTTTACTGTGTCGGATAGTATTTTCCAATTATCATCGAGTTTGGTGAGTGCCTCTTTGCCTTTTTCTGTGAGGCTGTAATATTTTCGTGGTGGCCCCGATGGGCTTTCTTGCCACTCATATTCGAGTAGCTCCTCTTTTCGCAGACGGGTGAGCAGGGGGTATAGTGTGCCCTCGACAACCATGAGGTTGGCCTTTTCCAGCTCGTTTATTATGTCGGAGGTATAGTAGGGCTTGTCGCGCATAAGTAGCATTATGCTGTATTCGAGCATGCCTTTACGCATTTGTGATTTTACGTTTTCTATGTACATTCTCTATATATTTTTAATTGTTGCAACAAATGTAAAAGAAAATACAGTACCTTGCAATACATGGTACTATATTTTAACCGTTTTTAACGGTTGTATGTCGGTAGCTGGCTGATTATAAAAAAACAGCGCATAGAGTGCGCTGTTTGCTGTTTATCTCATGTGATAGCGTATGCCTATTGAAACGGTGCCCGAAGGTTTGAATTTTTGTCGGGTATCGTAGTCGAAAAGGTCGTTCCAGAAGGCTATGAAACTGCGCTCTTTTATGCGTGTGGAGCGGTGATATATGTAACCGGCTTTCCCTTCGAGTGACCAATGTTTTGAGATGCGGTAAGTTGCTCCTGCTGACGTGCGGAAAATATTTTGCACGTATAGTTTGTGGTCGTTGTTCACGTTTATCATAGCCGAGAAGCGTTGCATCTCGAATGGGGCAAGTGTGAGCATTAATTTTTCATTGATTTGTGTCGATATTTTAAATTCGGGTGCCCCCTGCATGTTGAGCTCGAACTTGTATCTCTCCCCATACTTCCATGTGATGAACGGGGCCGGTATCGCTATGAGCTCTCCGTATGCTGTTGTGCCAATAACTCCCACACCTATGTTGAGGTTGTTGTTTACTCTGTACATAAAGAGCATACCGCTTGTTATGGCAAGGCTTTGCAGGCGTATGTATTGGGGGGTGGCATTTAGTGAGATACCGGCTGTTGCCACCATGTTCCACCGTCTTGATAGTGGGCACACGTGTGTAATCATGGCTCCTGCATTGATAATTTCTTTGGGGTTGAACAGCATAGCACCCTCTTTGTTGTCGAGTGTGGCATACTTGCCTGTGACTGTGGCCGACCACATTCTTGTGCCTCCTTCTTTGTCTCGTTTTATGCTCAGCGGTAGTGTGTAGCTGCCCGAGATATATTGCATGGAACCTTTGCCTATCTTGTTGTCGTTGTTGTCGTTGTATTTGCTTTGCGCGATGTATCCGCTCTCTATATGTTGCGCGAACGACGTTGTGGCAATCATTATTAATAATGATAGAAATATATTTCTCATTGCATAAATGTGCTTAATAGGTAAAACGTCTCAGATGTTTTATAATCGCATGTACATAGAAAAAAAGAGTAGTTGTAACTCTCTTTTTCTGTTATTTTATGCTTTTTTCTATGTAGGATATTATTGCGGTGGTGTCGCTTGGGTGGAACCATGTTATCTCTTCGTCTTTGCGGTACCACGTTACCTGTTTGCGAGAATATATGCGTGTATTTTGCTTGATTTTTTCTATTGCAAAGTCCAAAGACCACTCACCGTCGAGGTATTTGAATATCTCTTTGTAACCAACGGTGTTGAGCGAGTTGTGTTCTTTTAGGTGCAGAAATTTTTTCACCTCTTCTACGAGCCCCTGCTCAATCATTATCTCAACTCGCTTGTTTATGCGCTCGTATAGCTCTTCGCGTTCGCGTCGGAGCCCTATTTTAATTATATTAAAGGGACGTTCTTTTTTTGTCTGCTTGCGGTATGTGCTGTAAGGCTTGCCTGTCATGTAACATATTTCGAGTGCGTGCATCACTCTTTTTGGGTTTTTTATGTCAGCCTCGGCATAGTAGGCGGGGTCGAGCAGGCGTAGCTCGGCTGCAAGGCTCTCCAAGCCCTCCTTTTCATATTTTGCGATTATTGTCAGGCGAGTCTCTTCGTCTACGGTCGGTATGTCGTCGATGCCTTTGCACACTGCATCGATGTACATCATGGAACCACCCGAGAGGAGCATCGTGGGGTGGTGGTGGAACTCTTTTTCGAGAAGCGCAAGCACCTCCTCTTCGTAACGTGCCGCACTATAATAGTCGCCCGGTGTGAGCTGCCCGACAAAGTAGTGTTTATGTCGGGCAAGCTCTTCCTGTGTGGGCATCGCTGTGCCTATCTGCATGCCTTTGTACATCTGCCTTGAATCGGCCGATATTATGGGGCAACCAAAGTGGCTTGCTATCGCAAAGCTTGTTTCGGTCTTTCCCACCGCTGTGGGGCCTATGAGCACAACTAAATTATTCATATCTCCTTTTTACACTGTTTGGGAGATTAATAGAGGTCGTCGATAGAGCTCATGTCCGACAAACCGCCGATGTCGAAGCCCTCTTCGTCTATGTCGTCGTCGTTGTAACCATCGCTGCCATAGAAATCTTCGTCTATGTCGCCGTTTACTGCACCGACGGGAGTTTTGCTCATTAGTTCGTCGAATTTTAGAGTTTGGGCGGGTGCCTCACCTGTCGATTTGGTGCATGTGGGGGCATCGATGTTTTTGCCGAACTCTATTTTGCTTAGCTCCATGTAGAAAACACGGTCGCCAAGGGGGTCGAACACATACATGAGTTTTTGTTTCTCCTCCTCAACAAGGTCGCCTATAACGGTCTCTTCCATTACATAGTTATCCTCTTCTGATACGCTACCCATGTCTTCGCGTGTAATTTCAATCTCTTTTATCCATTTGTCGTTACATATGAAGAACGATGTCATTTGGTCGTCGGGGTAGTTTACCGCTTCGAGAATGGCATTATGAAGGTCGAGGAAAGTTGCGTCGGCATCTATCTCAATATCTCTTCTGAAATCTTCAACCTCGTCCGATAGTAGTCTGAATTTGTATACCATAATTCTAATTTATTAACCTATGATACCGCGAGAAGCCTCTTTCTCTATAAATCGGAGTATGTGCTCAACCTCGGGAATCATGGGGAGTGTCTCTTTAATTTTTGCTACACCCGAAGATACGTTGTTTCCGCTCTCGTATATGAGACGATAGGCATTGTGTATTGTGCTTATTGTCTCGTTTGAGAAACCGCGACGGCGAAGGCCTACAATGTTCAATCCGCAGTAACGCGCGGGTTCACGGCCTACGATGATGTAGGGAGGTACGTCTTTGCTGAAACGACTGCCACCCTGAATCATTACATAACCGCCGATGTGGCAGAACTGGTGTATGAGCACGCATGCGCTGATGATGGCGCAATCGTCTATAACAACCTCGCCGGCAACCTTTGTGGAGTTACCTATGATGCAACCGCTACCAACCTCGCAGTCGTGTGCTATATGAACATTCTCCATAAGGAGATTGTTGCTGCCTACAACGGTTTTTCCTTTCGATGCTGTACCACGGTGTATTGTGGCATTCTCGCGTATCATGTTGTTGTCGCCAATCTCGACGGTTGTCTCTTCGCCTTTGAATTTGAGGTCCTGAGGGTCGCCACCGATTATGGCACCATGATATATTTTGTTGTTGTTACCCATGCGTGTTCCGCTGAGGATACATGCGTGGGGCATGATAACGCAATTATCGCCAATTACTACATTTTTGTCGATGAATGCAAATGCACCAATCTCGCAATTTGCTCCAATTTTTGCTTCGGGATCGACGTATGCCAATGGGTTAATCATAGCTGTATGTTTTTATTTCTTAATAATTTGTCCTGTAAATTGTGCTTCCGCAACAAGTTTTTCGCCTACGAACACATAGCCACGCATCATGGCTATACCATGGCGCAGAGGGCTTATTTGTTCTACTTTGAACACGAGTGTGTCGCCGGGAACTACAAGTTTGTGGAACGCTATTTTCTCTATTTTAAGGAAGTAGGTCGAATACTCCTCGGGGTTGTCGAGCATGTTCATTGTGAGAAGACCGCCACACTGCGACATAGCCTCTACAATGAGTACTCCGGGCATCACGGGTTCGTTGGGGAAGTGTCCCTCAAAGAAGGGTTCGTTCATGGTCACGTTCTTTGTTCCTACAATGTAGTTCGAGCCGAGCTCTATTACTTTGTCGACAAGCAACATGGGGCTACGGTGGGGGAGTAGCTGACGAATGCGGTTGATGTCCATCACGGGCTCGCGGTTGGGGTCGTAGATGGGTGCCTGAATTTGATGCTCGCGGATAACCTTGCGCATCGCGCGCGCGAACTTATTATTAATAGTGTGGCCGGGGCAGGTGGCAATGATGCGTCCCTGCAAAGGCTTGCCTATGAGGGCAAGGTCGCCTATTATATCGAGTAGTTTGTGGCGTGCAGGCTCGTTGTTCCACACAAGGGGCTTGTGGTTGAGGTAACCAAGTTTTTTTGCGTCCATGTGGGGAACGCCAAGAACGTCGGCAAGTTGGTCGTACTTGTCTTGTGGCATCTCGCGCTCGTATATAACTATCGCGTTGTCGAGGTCACCACCTTTTATGAGCCCGGCGTTCAAGAGGGGTTCAAGCTCGCGCACGAACACAAATGTACGGCTCGATGCTACCTCTTCTTTAAAGTCCTCCATGTTTTCCAACGTTGCATATTGGTTGTAGAGCACGCCTGAGTCGTAGTGTACAAGTACGTTAAGGCTGAAATTTTCATCGGGTAGAATGATGATTGAATTTCCTGTCTTTTCGTCTTTTATCTCGATTTTCGATTTTATTACGAATACATCTTTTTCGGCGTTCTGCTCTTTTACTCCGATGCGCTCGATGTTCTCGACATACTGTATCGAGCTACCGTCGAGAATGGGGAACTCAGGACCGTTCACCTGCATTAGGCAGTTGTCGATACCAAGTGCAAAGAGTGCCGCCATGGCGTGTTCCACAGTGCTCACTCGTGCTTCGCCCTTTGTGAGAACTGTACCGCGGGTGGTTTCTGTAACATTTTCGGCTACGGCATCGATGATAGGCTCGCCGGGGAGGTCGATGCGCTGAATCTTGTAGCCGTAGTTCTCGGGTGCAGGGTTAAATGTCACCGTGAGGCTTAGTCCTGTGTGCAGTCCCTTTCCGAAAAGTGAAAAACTTCCGTTCAATGTTTTTTGCTTGTTCATAGCAACTCTGTTTTATTGTTTTTTCAATGTTTCAATCTCTTTCATGAGCTCTTTTACCTTTTTGTCGAGCTCAGGTAGTTTTTTGAGGTAGGCCGACGCTCTTATGAACTCTTTTGCGTCCATGGCGGGCGAGCCTAACAATGTTTCGCCACCTTTGCGACTGCCGATGATTCCGCATTGTGCTCCCACCATGGTGCGGTCGCCTATTTTGCAGTGACCCGAAATTCCGGCCTGTCCGCCAATCATGCACCACTCACCGATTTTTGCCGAGCCTGCGATACCTGCTTGTGAGGCCATTACAGTGTGCGAACCTATCTCGTCGTTGTGGGCAATTTGTATGAGGTTGTCGAGCTTAACACCTTTATGTATAATAGTAGAGCCCATTGTGGCGCGGTCTACACAGGTGTTTGCTCCTATCTCTACATTATCTTCGAGAATGACAATACCTGTTTGGGGTATTTTCTCGTATCCGTCGGCTGTGGGGGCAAAGCCGAAACCGTCGGCACCGATAACGCAACCACTATGCAGAATACAGTTGTTGCCTACACGACAATCGTGGTATATTGTAACATGGGCATATAGGATACAATTATTACCTACTTTTGCACCGTCGCCCACCGAAACACCGTCGTGTATGTAACAGCCGTCACCAATTTCGCAACCGTCGCCTATGACGGCAAAAGGTGCTATGTAGCAATTTTCACCCACCTTGGCTGTGGGGGAGATTGATGCAAGCGAGCTTATTCCCTGTTTCTTGGGCTTGCTTGCTTCGTACATTGTCATGAGCTTGGCAAGGCTCTCGTAGGCGTTGTCTACTTTGATGAGTGTGGCTTTTATCTCGCCGTTAGGGGTAAAATCTTTGTTCACAAGTACAACCGACGATTCGGTTGTGTAAATGTATTCGGTATATTTGGGGTTTGCCAAGAATGATAGTGCACCGGGGGTACCTTCTTCTATTTTTGCAAATGTATATACCTCGGCATTTTCGTTACCTATAACTTCGCCGTTTATGAACGAGGCTATCTGTTGTGCTGTGAATTTCATGTCTTTAATGTTTTTCGAATACGAAGATAATTGTTTACTTCCAATATTGTGTTGTAACGTGTGTAAAATAACACAAAAAAGGCTAATTTAGATTATATTGTGAACTTTTAGCTCGTGCTCCATCTGTTGTTGGTAATCGCGTGCTTTTTCTGCCGCTACGGTTGCAAAGTTCTCGTTGCTGTCGGCAAAGATAATTGCACGGCTTGCGTTTACGAGCAGACCACAATCTTTGTTCATGCCATATTTGCACACCTCTTCGAGCGAGCCGCCTTGGGCACCTACACCGGGAACGAGGAGGAAGTGGTCGGGTACTATGTTACGTACGTTCTCGAACGATTTTCCTTGTGTGGCTCCTACAACGTACATCATGTTTTCGTCGCTTCCCCATTTTTTAGATGTTGAAAGTACTTTCTCGAACAGCATGGTGCCTTCTTCGTCTTTTGTCAGCTGAAAATCGTGTGAACCGGGGTTCGATGTGAGTGCTAGCAGAATAACCCATGTGTCTTCGTAGGCTAGGAAGGGCTTGACGCTGTCCTCACCCATGTAGGGGGCTACTGTTATTGAGTCGACTTTCATCTCTTCGAAGAATGAACGGGCATAGAGGGCCGATGTGTTACCTATGTCGCCACGTTTGGCGTCGGCGATGATGAAGATTTCGGGATAGTTCTCCTTTATATATTTAACGGTTTTCTCGAAACTTATCCAGCCTTTTACACCGAATGCTTCGTAGAACGCAAGGTTGGGCTTGTATGCTACTGTGTAAGGAGCGGTTGCGTCGATTATCGCTTTGTTGAAGTCGAATATGGCATCTTCGCTTGTGGCAAGGCAGGCGGGTAGCTTTTTTATGTCGCTGTCGAGACCTACACAGAGGAACGAGCGTTTCTCTTTAATCTGTTTAATAAGTTCCTGTTTGTTCATAGCTTTTGTTTTTATAATTCGTTTTCTTTCATTCTTTCGGTGTTCTCGGCCACAATGAGGTGGTCGATGCAGTCTTGTATATCGCCGTTTACAAATGCCGTAAGGTTGTATATGGTGTAGTTTATTCGGTGATCGGTGATGCGTCCTTGAGGGTAGTTGTAGGTACGTATCTTTGCCGAGCGGTCGCCCGTGGAGACCATGGTTTTGCGCTTGCTGGCAATGTCGTCGGCATAGCGTTGGTGCTCACGGTCGTACACAAGGGTGCGTAGACGGGCAAGGGCACGCTCTTTGTTCTTGGGTTGGTCGCGTGTTTCGGTACACTCGATGAGTATCTCTTCTACCTGCCCTGTCTCCGGGTTTAGCCATGGGTAGCGAAGACGCACACCCGATTCTACTTTGTTTACGTTCTGGCCTCCGGCACCGCTCGAACGGAAGGTGTCCCATTTTATGGCACTTTCGGTTATTTCTACATCAAAGGCTTCGGCTTCGGGAAGAACGGCTACCGATGCCGCCGATGTGTGTACGCGACCTTGTGTCTCTGTTGCCGGTACGCGTTGTACGCGGTGTACTCCCGATTCGTATTTGAGTGTCCCGTATACTTTGTCTCCTGTTACGGTGCATATAATCTCTTTGTATCCGCCCGATGTGCCTTCGCTGCAACTCGATACTTCTAACTTCCACCCTTTGCTTTCGCAGTATTTGCTGTACATGCGGAAGAGGTCGCCTGCAAAAATAGCGGCCTCGTCGCCTCCTGTACCGCCACGTATTTCGAGTATGGCGTTTTTCTCGTCTTGAGGGTCGGCCGGAATGAGCAAAAGTTTTATCTCTTCCTCTACGGCGGGAATCTCTTTCTCGCATGTGTCGAGCTCCTCGCGTGCCATCTCGCGAAGGTCTTGGTCGCTTTCGTTGGCAAGAATATCCTTGGCTTCGCGTTGCGATGTAAGGAGGTTTATGTATCGTTTACGGGCTGCAAGAATGTTTTCAAGTTCACGGTATTCCTTGTTGAGCTTGACATAACGCTTCATGTCGGCCACCACGGCGGGGTCGGTTATGAGTGTCGCAACCTCTTGGAAGCGTGCTTCGAGGTCGTTAAGCCTGCTCAATAGTGAATTTTCGTTTTCCATCTTTTAGTATTTGAATGTGCCGTAGGGGCTCTCTATTATAAGTTCGTTCTTTTCGGCTGCCTCTACACGACCTACAATTTGTGCATCTACACCAAAGCTCTTGCTTATGGCAATAATCTCTTCGGCATATTCGGGTTTTACATATACTTCGAGACGGTGTCCCATGTTGAAGACTTTGTACATCTCGGCCCAGTCGGTTCCGCTCTGCTCTTTGATTGTTTTGAAGAGGGGGGGTATGGGGAAGAGGTTGTCTTTTATAACTCGTTTGTTCTCTACAAAGTGCATTACCTTGGTTTGTGCACCGCCCGAGCAGTGTACCATGCCGTGTATGTTGGGGCGCAGTGCGTCGAGAATCTTTTTCACGATAGGTGCGTATGTGCGGGTGGGGGAGAGCACGAGCTTGCCGGCATCGAGGGGTGAGTCTTCTACCTTGTCGGTGAGCCCCAAACCGCCTGAGTATATAAGCTCGGCAGGTACTGCTTTGTCGTAGCTCTCGGGGTATTTTTCGGCAAGGTCTTTGCCAAACACGTCGTGGCGTGCAGATGTGAGGCCGTTGCTTCCCATACCGCCGTTGTACTCTTTTTCGTATGTTGCCTGCCCGTATGATGCGAGGCCGACAATTACATCGCCGGCTTCTATGTTGGCGTTGTCGATGACATCGCTACGTTTCATGCGACATGTGACTGTGCTATCAACGATGATGGTGCGCACCAAGTCGCCTACGTCGGCTGTTTCGCCACCTGTCGCATATACGCCTACACCCATCTCGCGTAGCTCGGCAAGCAACTCGTCGGTGCCGTTGATTATGGCCGAAATTACTTCGCCGGGAATCAACAACTTGTTGCGACCAATAGTCGATGATACAAGAATGTTGTCTGTCGCTCCCACGCAGAGGAGGTCGTCGATGTTCATAATGAGTGCATCTTGTGCTATGCCTTTCCACACCGAGATATCGCCGGTCTCTTTCCAGTAGAGGTATGCGAGTGACGATTTTGTTCCTGCACCGTCGGCGTGCATAATGTTGCAATATTCGGGGTCGCCACCTAAAATATCGGGTATTATTTTGCAAAAAGCTTTGGGATATAATCCTTTGTCGATGTTTTTAATAGCATTGTGTACATCTTCTTTTGATGCCGATACTCCGCGCATCATGTAACGTTGGTCGCTCATTGTTGTATTTTGTTTTATTATATTATTCTAATTTTATGCGAAGATAATATAAACCGAGCGAAGGGCAAAATTTATTGGCACTTTTCGCTCGGTTTATATTAACAAATGTTATGTTTTGCAAACTTTTTCCTTTCGGGTGGCTCTTTCTAATCTTCTTCGAGTGTGGCATCGAGGATTTCGCGCACCTGCTCTTTGTTCACAACACCCTCGTGTACTTTTTTGTCGTCTATGTAAAATGTGGGTACAAGAAAGTAATCGAACAGCTCGGCGTAATCGACTTCGAGTGTCTCTTCTATTAATCTTGGTTCAATGAGCCTGTAAATATCTTTCTCTTCTTTTAACTCTTCGATAAATTGGAAAGCCTTTTGACAATGTGGGCATCTCTTTTGGTAAAAAATCTGTAAATTCTTCATAATAGTTGTTTTAAAAATTATGTAACTGTTGGTTTGGCTTGTTGTATATTGTTTATGTCTTTTATTGTTTGTAAAATAATTTCGGTGTAAGTAAACCTGTTTTCGGGGTGGGCTGTTGTGTGTGGGTAAAGTTAAAAAATAAATTCTTCTGTTTTGTTCGCGCGTGGTATTTTAATTTCAATGGTTTTTAGTATATTTGCAAAGTTTTATCCGATTATGTGTTTTCGGTTAATTCAAGTTTTAGGGGCGGTGGCCGGCTTGTGTAGTTAGCCACGTTTCTTGCGGTTGTAAAACTGCACTGTTTGAATAATTTATTAACTTTTTAAAATTTTATTTATGTTTGAAGGACAACCAAAAGGCTTATATGCCTTGGCTTTGGCTAACACCGGTGAGCGCTTCGGCTACTACACCATGTTGGCTGTGTTTGTGATGTTCCTGCAAGCGAATTTCGGTTTCTCGAGCGCGTTGGCAGGTTCAATTTATTCAACCTTTTTGGGTTTTGTTTATTTTATGCCTCTTTTGGGTGGTATGGCTGCCGATAAATTCGGCTATGGCAAAATGGTAACCATCGGTATCACCATTATGTTCTTGGGTTATGTGTTCTTGGCTTTGCCTCTTGGCTCTAATGTTATAGCATTGGCCGCTATGGCAGGAGCTTTGTTGCTCATCTCGCTCGGAACAGGTCTGTTCAAGGGTAACTTGCAGGTAATGGTTGGTAACCTTTACAACGATCCTCAGTATGCCAACAAGCGCGACTCTGGTTTCAGTGTATTCTACATGGCTATCAACATCGGTGCTATGTTTGCACCCTCTGCCGCTATCTGGATTATGAAGTGGGCTCAGACATCTCTTGGTGTAAGCGAGGCCGACTCGTATCACTTTGCGTTTGCTGTTGCTTGTTTGTCGCTTATCGTTTCGATAGCAATTTACTATATTTTCCGTAGCACATTCAAACATGCCGACAGAAACAATGCAACAGTTGCTGCCGATACAAATGCACCCGAACTGAGCCCTGCCGAGACAAAAGAGCGTATCGTTTGCTTGTGCCTTGTTTTTGCCGTGGTTATTTTCTTCTGGATGGCTTTCCACCAGAACGGTGCTACACTTACATTCTTTGCTCGTGACTACACCGCTACAAGTTCTACCGGTATCGAGAGCATGGCCTTCGATGTTTGGAACCTTGTTCTCGGTATATTCATCGTTTATGGTTTGTTTGCTATTTTCCAGAGCAAGAGTGCTAAGGGTAAGGGTATTGCCGCAGGTGTTGTGCTTGCTGCACTTGCCGGTTTGTGGTACAAATATTCTGCACTCCCCGCAGTTACCGAGGTTAGCGCTCCCATCTTCCAGCAGTTTAACGCCTGCTTTGTTGTAGCCTTGACACCTGTTTCAATCGCTATTTTTAGCGCGTTGGCAAAGAAGGGTAAAGAGCCTTCTGCACCCATGAAGATAGGTTTGGGTATGTTGGTTGCTGGTGTTGCTTACCTCTTGCTCACCGTGGGCTCGATAGGTCTTCCCGCTCCCGAGGTGGTTGAGGTTATGAAAAACGGCGAGCCCTTCTTGGAGCCCGTACACATGGCCGATGTATCGCCTAATTGGTTGATATCAACCTACCTCGTGCTCACATTTGCCGAGTTGCTCTTGTCGCCTATTGGTATCTCTTTTGTAACAAAGGTGGCTCCTCCCAAATATGCAGGTATGATGATGGGTGGCTGGTTTGTGGCTACTGCTGTTGGTAACTTCCTTGTAGCTATACCTTCTCTCATGTGGGGTGCTCCCTTGACCGTGGTTTGGGGTGTGCTTATAGGTATCTGCCTTGTGGCTGCAACATTTATCTTTGTTATTTTGAAACGCTTGGAGAAGGTTTCTAAGTAATTTTGTGATATGAAATTTTTAAACGGGGTAGCTGGGCTATCCCGTTTTTTTTATGTTCAAAGATGTCTGTTACTGCTACATGAAAACTCGACGATATCTTTATAAAAAGATTCCGAAACTTCTTTTATTATATCAAGGTATAATATATTTGTGCTTTGTTATAAAAATGCAAAAAAAATGTGTAATTTTGTGCTGTTTGAAAAATAGTGATTATTAACTCAATTTAAAAAAGATATGCGTAAAAAACTATTAATCCTTGTGTCGCTTTTGGCGGTGGTGTTTGCTGTTAAGGCACAGAATGCCGATGTTGAGGCGATGTTTAAAGAAATTGGTGCGGTAACAGGTTTCGAGAAACTCGAAAAGAACGACGACAGCCGTAGTTATTACCTGTTTAAATACCGTCAGTTGCTCGACCCCTCAAATGCCGAGGCAGGCTCTTTTGAACAACGTGTGATGTTGGGTCACCGTGGTTACGACCGTCCTGTGGTTGTTGTAACCGAGGGCTATGCAGGCGACTATGCTTTCAATAACCCTAACTACATGGAAGAGCTTACAAAAATAATGGACGCAAATATTCTTTTTGTGGAGTATCGTTATTTTTCCGAATCAACCCCCAAACCTTGTAATTGGGAGTATCTTACCGTAGCAAATTCCATGGTCGATTACCACAATATAATCACCGATTTTAAGAAATACTACACAAAGAAGTGGGCAACAACAGGTATCAGCAAGGGTGGCTCTACATCTATGTTCTTCCGTGCATATTATCCCGAAGATGTAGATGTTTCCGTTCCCTATGTAGGCCCGTTGAGCTATTCTATCGAAGATGGTCGTCACGAATCTTTCTTGGAGCGTGTGTCTACAAAAGAGAAGCGCGATGCTGTGAGAAATTTTCAGTATCTCATGTTTGAGAGAAAAGCCGAGCTTATGCCTATGTTCGATGAATATTGCGCAAAGAGTAATTTGACCTTCCGCGTGCCTACATCGGACATCTACGACCTTTGTGTGCTCGAGTATCAGTTCTCGTTTTGGCAGTGGGGTGCACCTATATCCAATATACCCGGGAAAGATGCCGACAACAAAACCGTTATGAACTACTTTATAAAGATGGTGGGCCCCGATTATTTCTCGGCAAAAACATCTATCGGCTCCTTCTTTGTTCAGGCTGTTAAGGATTTTGGATATTATGGTTACAACACCGACCCATTCGTGAAGTATCTTAACCCCGACGACGTTGAGGGTTACTTGAAAAAGGTGATGCTGCCCGCTGAGTTTTCCGATGTTAAGTTCGACGATACCAACCATCGTAAAGTAACCGACTTTTATACCGAGAACGACCCTCAGGCAATCTTTGTATATGGTGAGTGGGACCCCTGGACTGCAAGTGGTGTTACATGGCTTGCCGACCGTAACAAGAAGAATACAAAAATATATATCGTTCCCGACGGTAGCCACTCTGCACGCATAGCAAACCTCCCCGAAGATAAAAAGAAAGAACTGCTCGACCAATTGAACGAGTGGATGCAGTATCGATAAGAATGTTTGGCGAAAAGGCTATATTAATTGAGAACCTTACAATAGGGTACAAAGCGCATGGTGTTGTGTACCCTGTTGTTTCTTCTATAAACACCGAGTTGTGCCGTGGCGAGCTTGTGTCGCTGGTGGGGCGCAACGGTGCCGGTAAATCTACTTTCCTTCGTACCGTTTGCGGGTATCAAAGAGAGCTGGAAGGCAGGGTGCGATATATGGGAGACGGCGCAGAACGGCCTACACCGCAAGAACTTTCGAGAAGGGTGGCGGTGGTGTTTGCGGGTTCGGTCAAGGTGCAGAATCTTACGGTTCGCGAGCTTGTGGCGTTGGGGCGTTCTCCTCACACCGGTTTTTTGGGGCAACTAAGGCCGAGCGACCACAAGGCTGTTGAGTGGGCGATGGAGGTGATGGGTGTTGCCTCGCTTGCTGGGCGCGACGTGCTCTCGCTCAGCGATGGTGAGTTGCAAAAGTGTATGATAGCAAAGGCTCTGGCACAGGAAACTCCTGTAATAATACTCGATGAACCTACCGCTTTTCTCGACTTTCAGAGCAAGGTGGCACTCTTCGGCATATTAAAAAGGCTTTCTACCGACATGCAAAAAGCTATTCTTGTTTCAACACACGATATTGAACTTGCGCTGTGCATGAGCGATAAATTGTGGGTGCTCGATAACAAAAAAATGCACTGCGGAACGGTTGATGAACTATCGGCAAATGGGGTTATAAGAGATTTTGTCGGTAGTGGAATTATAAAATATAATGAGCAAAAAAAAATATTGGAAATAGAGTGATTATGTCTTTCGATTTTGATGAAATTATTGAGCGCAAAAACACCGATTGTTTAAAATACGACAATATGAATGTGGTGTTCGGTGTTAGTGACGCAATGCCCATGTGGATAGCCGATATGGATTTTCGCACACCGCCTTTTGTACTGGAAACACTGCGAAAAAGGCTCGAACACGAGGTGCTTGGTTATACTTTTTGTTCGCCCAAGTGGCGACCGGCCATAATCGATTGGGTGGGGCGCAGATATGCTTGGGAAGTCGAAGAGCATGAGATAGGGTTTGTGGGCGGTATTGTTCCGGCTATCTCTTTTGCTATTCAGTGCTTCACTGCTCCCGGTGACAAGGTGCTTATACAGCCCCCGGTGTATCACCCCTATTTTCATTTGGTAAAGAACCTTGGTCGCGAGTTGGTGTGTAGCCCTCTTGTGAACGAAGATGGTGTTTTCAATATCGATTTTGAAGATTTTGAAAACAAGGTAAAAGGTTGCAAAATGTTCTTGCTGTGCAACCCCCACAACCCCGGTGGTCGTGTGTGGGCCCCGGCAGAGTTGCGTCGCATAGCCGATATTTGTGCGTCGAACGGTGTGTTAGTTGTTTCCGACGAGATACATTGCGACATGGTGCTGACGGGCTATAAACACACTGTTTTTGCGTCGGTGAGCGAGGTTGCCGAGCAGAATAGTATTACCTTTATGGCTGCAAGCAAGACCTTTAATATTGCCGGTCTTAAAAGTTCGTACCACATTATTAAAAACGAGAAGTTGCGTGCTCGCTACAATGAATTTTTAAGTTTCAGCGAGCTTGATTGTGCACATATGTTTGCAACGCAAGCTGTTGCTACCGCATATAACGAGGGCGAAGAATGGCTCGCTCAAATGCTCAAATATGTTGAGGGTAATATAGCTTTCGTCGAGGAGTATATAAAGAATAATCTCCCGAGGTTTGGCATGATGCGTCCGCAAGCATCGTATATGGTCTTTCTCGATGCCCGTGCTTTGGGCTTGACACAAAAAGAACTTGTAGATTTCTTCTTGAAAGAGGCAAAAGTGGCAATGAACGATGGCTCTACATTTGGCGCTGAGGGCACCGGCTTCATGCGAATGAATATTGCTTGCCCGCGTGCTACATTGCAAAAGGCTCTCGACCGCATTAAGGGGGCTTACGACAAAAGAGGGTTTTAAATAAGGTATTTGTCCAAGATAAAAAGATTGCGCTTTGCAAAGCGCAATCTTTTTACTTTATATCTCTATTTTATGGGGTGTAACTCTTCTTCCTTTTAAAAAAAATATGTACCTTTGCCAAGCAAATGCGTAAAAGCGCAAAACACATTTTATAATTGGCTAAAATTAAAGAGATAGCAGCTGCCCTTGAAATGTTCGCGCCTCTGCCCCTGCAAGAAGGATATGACAATGCCGGATTGCAGATTGGATTATCGGAAGCGGAAGTTACAGGGGTTTTATTGTGTCTCGATGTTACGGAAGCAATAGTGGAAGAGGCCGTAGCGTCGGGGTGCAATCTCATTGTGTCGCATCACCCCCTTGTTTTTTCACCTCTTAAACGTATCACAGGCTCTACATTTGTTGAGCGTTGTGTAATTAAAGCTCTCTCGGCAGGTGTTGCAATATATTCGGCGCATACAAACCTCGATAATGCTCCCGGCGGTGTAAATTATCGCATAGCCGAAAAGTTGGGTTTAAAGAATGTAAAGATTCTTTTGCCAAAAGAGAAGGCTTTGCTAAAATTGTCGGTCTATGTTCCTGTGTCGGCGGTAGATAATGTGCGCAAGGCACTTTTCGATGCGGGTTGCGGTAATATAGGAAATTACGACTCATGCAGTTATAACGTGCATGGGTACGGAACATTCAGAGCCGGTGAAGGTTGCAACCCTTATTGCGGTGCGGTAGGTTGCATGCACAGAGAGGAGGAGGTGCGCATAGATACTGTTATGCCGGCTTATATAAAAGGCAAGGCGATAAAAGCGATATTGGCATCGCACCCTTACGAAGAACCTGCATACGACATATATCCCTTGGAGAACGATTGGGAAAGTGTCGGTACGGGTATTATAGGCGAGTTGCCTGTCGCCATGGACGAGAGGGAATTTCTTGCTATGCTGAAAGATCGCTTTAATGTTGGTTGTGTGCGTCACACCTCTTTGCTTGGTAAAAAAATTGAAAAGGTGGCTCTTTGCGGTGGTGCAGGCGGTTCTTTTGCATCGGTTGCGCTGGCTTCGGGTGCCGATATATATATAACAGGGGAGGGGCATTATCACGACCTCTTCAATTACGAGGGTAAAATGGTTGTAGCTCTCATAGGTCACTATGAAAGCGAGCAATATACGATGGAGATTTTTAAAGAGATAATTTCCGATGCATGCCCGAACGTAAAGATAAAGACAACAGAGATAAATACAAATCCTGTAAACTACTTTTTAAAATAATTATAACCTTATTAAATAATATTACAATGATAAAGAAAGATCCCACAGAGTACACAGTTGAGGAGAAATTGAAGACTCTCTATGAGTTGCAGACTATTTTGTCGGAAATTGACAAGATAAAGATTCTTCGTGGCGAGTTGCCTTTGGAGGTAAAGGACCTCGAAGATGAGATAGTTGGTCTTGGAACACGTATCGAGAATATCAACACCGAGATAAAAACTGTTCGCGAAAACATAGTAGCTTTCCGCGAGGAGATGGAGAAAGCAAAAAAGAACATAGAGAAATACACTGCCGACCAGAATAATGTTCGCAACAATCGCGAGTTCGACCTCTTGAACAAAGAGATTGAGTATAACAACCTTGTTATTGAGCACGACGAGAAGAAGATTGCAGAGGCTCGTAACCAGGAGAAACATAAGGACGAAGAACTCGAAAGATCGCAAAATCTTCTCGAAGAGCGCAAAAAAGACCTCGAGATGAAGAAGAATGAACTTGACGAGATTGTAACAGAGACAAAAGCCGAGGAGGAGAAGTTGCGCGAGCAGGCTCGTGACTTGGAGCTGTTGATAGAGCCCCGTTTGCTCGCATCGTTCAAACGTATTCGTAAGAGCACACGTAACGGTCTTGGTATTGTGTATGTGGAGCGTGATGCTTGTGCAGGTTGCTTCAACAAGATTCCTTCACAGCGTCAGTTAGATATACGTATGCGCAAAAAAATTATTGTTTGCGAGAACTGTGGTCGTATTATGATTGACCCTGAGCTTGCAGGTGTTCAAACAATACAGCCTGCCGAGGCTGCCACACCCAAAAAACGTGGCATACGTCGTGCAAAAGCAGAATAATTAAAATTTTACATAAACAGAAAAAAACCGAGCATGCTCGGTTTTTTTCTGTTTATCTTAATTGGGTGCGGTGGTAAAAATGTTTTTCGGCATTTGGTGCAGGTAATAAAATACAAATCTGTTGATAATATTTTTGTTTTTATAGATTATGTTAGCCAATATTTGACTACCTTTGCATCTCAAAATTTGAAAGTAATAAAATATAAGATAAATAATTATGAAACGCGACAGTAAAATTTTTCAGTTGATTGACATGGAGCATCGTCGTCAGCTTAAAGGTATTGAGTTGATTGCATCGGAGAACTTTGTCAGCAACGAGGTTATGCAAGCCATGGGTTCTTGCTTGACAAATAAATATGCCGAAGGATACCCCGGCAAACGCTATTATGGTGGTTGCGAGGTTGTGGATATTGTTGAAAATATTGCACGCGAGCGTCTGAAAGAGTTGTTCGGCGCAGAGTGGGTAAATGTTCAGCCTCACTCAGGTGCACAGGCCAACGCGGCAGTGTTCCTTGCAGTGCTTAACCCCGGTGATAAATTCATGGGCTTGAATCTTGCTCATGGCGGACACCTTTCTCATGGTTCGGCTGTAAATACATCGGGCCTTATATACACTCCTTGCGAGTATAACCTCAACCCCGAAACAGGCCGTGTCGATTACGACCAGATGGAGGAGGTTGCTCTTCGCGAGCGTCCCAAAATGATTATCGGTGGTGGCTCGGCCTACTCACGTGAGTGGGACTACAAGCGCATGCGCGAAATTGCCGACAAAGTGGGTGCTATTCTCATGATAGACATGGCACACCCCGCAGGTCTTATTGCTGCCGGCTTGCTCGACAACCCCTTGAAGTATGCTCACATCGTAACTTCTACAACCCACAAGACCTTGCGCGGTCCTCGTGGCGGTGTAATTCTCCTTGGTAAAGATTTCCCCAACCCTTGGGGCAAGACAACTCCCAAAGGCGAGGTTAAGATGATGTCTCAGTTGCTCGATTCAGCTGTGTTCCCCGGTGTGCAGGGCGGTCCTTTGGAGCATGTTATTGCAGCCAAGGCAGTTGCTTTCGGCGAGGCTTTGCAACCCGAATTTAAAGAGTATCAGGCACAGGTTCAGCTCAATGCGTCTACTCTTGCGCAGGAGCTTATGGACCGTGGCTTCGGCATAGTTTCGGGTGGTACCGATAACCACTCTATGCTTGTTGATTTGCGTGGTAAATATCCCGAGCTCACAGGTAAGGTTGCCGAGAAGGCTCTTGTTGCTGCCGATATTACTGCAAACAAAAACATGGTTCCCTTCGATACACGTAGTGCGTTCCAGACATCGGGTATTCGTTTGGGTACTCCTGCAATCACTACTCGTGGCGTGAAAGAGGATATGATGCCTTTTATTGCCGAGATGATAGAGACTGTACTCAATGCACCCGAGGACGAGAAGGTTATAGCAACTGTTCGTCGCAAGGTTAATGAGGTTATGGCCGAATATCCTTTGTTTGCATATTAATAGATATATCTGTTATAAGGTTAATGATAAAAAAGGACTGCATTTAGTGCAGTCCTTTTTTATTGTAACGTGTGGTGTATTATTTAAAAGATAAAACCTACGGTGAAACAGAGAACGCTGTCGCTTCTCTTCGACTTGAATTCTGCGCCTGTTGTTTTGTTGGTTATTGTGGTTTCGTTATATATGAATCCCCAATCGTATGTGATGTCGAAAAATACGTTGTATATTCTCACACCCAAACCTAATTCCCAATAGTAATTGGGCGTTTTTAGTTTTTCTTCCAGCTCTTCGTACTTGAAGTTGTGAAACTCTTGGTCGCTTTTCGAGGTGAAGATAAATTTTGTTCTCGGTCCGGTGAAGAAGCTCATGCCGTAATATTCCTGGTCAATGAAATTGTATCCGAATAGTATAGGAACCTGGAAACAATATGTTGTCAGGTTGTATTCGGGTGTGTTGGTTGCAAACTCTCCGGCTTCTAAATCTTCGAATATGAAATGGTGCCTTGTAACGCCGAAGGCAGCCTCTGTCTGTATGTAGAACTTGTTTTTTGTGAGGCGCACAAATGGGTTTATTGTGTAGCTTACCTTGTCGCTTTGTATAGTGTTTTCATCGAATTTATAACCATCTATGGTGAATTTTGTGGAGTTGTAGGTTACGGCTTGAAAACCGGCCTTTATTCCATAATTGAATTTTATTTTATCATCTTTCTTTTGGGCGCATACTATGCCCGAAAAGAGTGTCAAAAGAATGATAATTGCTACACAACGTTGTTTCATCTTATCTCTTTTTTACGCTCCACCCGAATTTTCCGATAAACTCTCCTAAATGGAAATATTTTCCATGTGCGTATACAAGTGGGTCGGCGGCCGACAAATCCCACTCTCCTGTTTCGGGGTTGAGGTATTTGTCGTCGGCTTGTACATTTACAACCTCGGCAAGGAACATGTCGTGGGTGCCAAGTGGTATAACCTGCTTTACTTTGCATTCAATACTCAAAGGAGATTCCATGATGATGGGTGCTTTAATCTCTTTTGAGGGGCCGTAGGTGAGCCCTGTCTCTTTGGCTTTGTTGTAGTCTTTTCCCGAGCGTACACCGCACCAGTCTGTTGCGCGTGCCATGTCGGCGGTTGTGAGGTTTATAACAAATTCTCCGCTCTCTTTTATTATGGGGTAGGAGTGTCGTTCGGGGCGTACCGATATATAGCACATGGCTGGGTTGGTGCACACTGTGCCCACCCATGATACTGTGAACATGTTGTAATTTTCGGGCTTGTTGCCACAACTTATAAGCACGGCGGGCAATGGGTAAATCATGGTGCCCGGTTTCCAACTTAATTTCATATTGTTTTATTGTATCTTTCGGTTGTGTGATTTTAAGATGTTGTTTAAATTCTCTTTTAAAAATGTTTTTGTATTATATAATTAGGAGAGGCTTGTGTCTCTCCTAAAATATTTAAAAACTTTTTCAAATGACTTGTAAAATCTTGTAGGTATGAATTAAAACAACTTTTATGCGGATATTTGTTTAGTTGTTGTGTGTGTTTATAACAATTTCACCTTGTTTACATGTATCTCTTTTTCGCAATATCGGCATTTTATGATGCCCTTCTCGGCATCGGTAACGTAAAAGTGTGTAGACATGGGCTCGTTGTTTGTAATACATGCGGGGTTGGCACATCTTACAATATTGTGGAGCTCTGCCGGTAGTTTTACCTCTTTCTTTTCTACCACTTTATAGTCGCGTATGATGTTGAGCACAACCTTGGGTGCCACGAGTGATATGCGATTTACCTCGTCATCGGTAAAGAATTTGTCGGCAACTTTTATCAGGCCTTTTTTGCCGAGTTTCTTGCTTTCGAGATTATTGCCTATTGTTACGTTTGTATTCATGTTGGGAATGTCGAGCAGTGCAACAACTGCAAAGAGCTTGTCGGCCGGTATATGGTCTATTACAGTGCCGTTGCATAACGCCGAAACCTGTAATGCGGGTTTTTCTGTCTTCATAGTTTTTTGTTTTTAATGGTTAAACATTTATATCTAAGACATCGCATATAAGTGCTTCTCGTACATATAAACCGTTTTGCGCTTGTTGAAAGTAGTATGCTTTCGGGTTGTCATCGACGTCGTGTGCAATTTCGTTTACACGAGGTAGCGGGTGGAGTATCTTTAAGTTGGGCTTGCTGTCGGCAAGCATTGCGTTTGTGAGCCTGTAACAGTTTTTCACCTTTTCATATTCCATCAGGTCGCTGAAACGCTCGCGCTGCACGCGTGTCATGTATATGATGTCTGCGCTTGCAATAACATCTTCGTTAAATTCTGTTGTCTCGGTGAAAGGTATGTTGTTTGCTTTGCAGAAGTCGCGATACTCCTGGGGCATGTGTAACTCCTCGGGTGCTATAAAGTGGAATGTGGGGTTAAAGTGGCGCATCGCGTGCAATAACGAATGTACGGTGCGACCATATTTGAGGTCTCCCACAAGGTGAATGTGCAGGTTCTCCAAAGTTCCCTGTGTCTTTTTTATGGAGTAGAGGTCGAGCATTGTTTGCGAGGGGTGCTGGTTGGCTCCGTCGCCTGCATTTATTACCGGTATAGGAGATACTTCGCTTGCGTAGCGTGCCGCTCCTTCGAGGCGGTGACGCATTACTATTGCGTCGGCATAGCTGGCAACCATCATGATGGTGTCTTTGAGTGTTTCGCCTTTGCTTGCCGAGCTTGTTGCCGCGTCGCTGAATCCGATGACACGTGCGCCTAAACGCATTGCCGCTGTCTCAAAACTTAAACGTGTGCGGGTAGAGGGCTCAAAGAATAGTGAGCCTATGACTTTTCCCGATAATAAATCGCGATTGGGGTTTTCCTCGAACTTGCTTGCCGTCTCTAATAGTGCGAGAATTTTTTCGCGTGACAGGTCGTTGATTGAAACTAAACTTTTACTTTTCATCTGAATTGTAGTTTATGTTTTTCTTATGTGGTACCTCGCTGATGCGTTTTTTACCTTTTTTGTATAGGAAAAGACAAAAAACATGGGCACAGGGGTTTCACCCGTAAAGGTAAAAAATATTATCGTAAAAAACAGAGGTAATTAAAAGAATTATCCTATTTTTTTAATCATGGCTGTTATTTAAAATATTTGTTGTAAATTTGTAGTCTAATGTGTATGGTGCACTTTTTGGTTTTACCACTTTTATGGGAATTTTACAGATGAACTTCTATGCTTAAAAATTTTTTAATATCGCTGTGGGTGCTGTTTTTTGCAGGTATCCTGTTTGTTTCGGGTCTCTTCTTCTCAATATCGAAGGGGTGGATAGGTTATATGCCCGACATGAACGAATTGCAAAATCCCAATTATAAATTTGCGTCACAAGTTATTTCGGCCGATGGTAAGGTGCTGGGAAACTGGTCGTATAGTAAAGAAAATCGTGTATTTGTAGATTATAAGGATATCTCTCCCAATGTGATAAAGGCTCTTATTGCAACCGAAGATGTGAGGTTTGTAGAGCATTCGGGTATTGATGCGCGTGCTTTGTTGCGTGCTATTATAAAAGGTGCTATCCTGATGCAGAAACAGGCCGGTGGCGGAAGTACCATCACTCAACAGCTGGCGAAATTGCTTTATTCCGAGGTTTCGGGTAACAAGCTCGAACGTCTTTACCAGAAACCCATTGAGTGGGTTATTGCGGTGCAACTCGAAAAGCATTATACTAAGGAGGAGATTATTACTATGTATCTCAATAAGTACGATTTTGGTTACAATGCGGTGGGTATAAAAAGTGCTGCAAATATCTATTTTGGCAAGTTGCCCTCGGAGTTGAACATTCAGGAGGCGGCTATGTTGGTGGGTATGTGCAAGAACTCTTCGTTGTATAATCCTCGTCGTCGTCCCGAAAAGACAAAGCAACGTCGTAATGTTGTTCTCGCACAGATGAAGAAGGCTGAATATTTGTCGGCAGAGGAGTGCGATAGCTTGCAACAGACCGAGATGAAGTTGAATTTTCACTCTTCGGACCACAAGGCCGGTCTTGCAACATATTTCAGGCAGTACCTTCGTGGGGTGATGACTGCAAAAAAACCTGTGAAGAAGAATTACAGAGGTTGGCAGATGCAACAATTTTACGAGGATTCTATCGATTGGGAAACAAATCCTTTGTTTGGTTGGTGTAACAAGAATGAAAAGCCCGACGGCAGTAATTACAACATCTATACCGATGGTCTTAAAATTTACACAACGATAGACTCGCGTATGCAAACCTATCTCGAAGAAGCAGTGAACGAGCATGTTGCAGGGTATTTGCAACCGCGTTTCTTTGAGGCGAAGAAGAGACAAAAAACAGCTCCTTTTACAACCAAGCTCAGCGAAGAGGAGGTTGAAAAGATTATGAAACGTGCTATGCGTCAGAGCGAGCGATACAGGGTGATGAGGAACGCGGGTGCAAGCGAGCAAGAGATAGAGCAGGCGTTCAACACCAAAGAGGAGATGAGCGTGTTTACATATAACGGCATGAAGGATACGCTTATGACTCCCATGGATTCGTTGCGTTATTATAAATATTTCCTTCGTACAGGAGTTTTCTCCATGGACCCTCACACAGGTGCTGTGAAGGCTTATGTGGGTGGCCCAAATTTCAACTATTTTAAGTATGATATGGCATCGGTGGGCCGTCGTCAGGTTGGCTCGACCATAAAGCCTTTCCTGTATTCGCTTGCTATGGAGAATGGTTTCTCGCCGTGCGATGAGACACGCAACGTGGAGCAGACTATCGTAACAGAAGATGGTAAGCTGTGGACCCCGAGAAACAGCTCAAAGTCGAGATATGGCGAGGTCGTTACGCTTGCATGGGGCTTGGAGAACTCAAATAACTGGATATCGGCCTACCTCATGAATAAGCTCAGCCCTTATACGTTGAAAAAACTCTTGCATAGCTATGGCTTGCGAAACAAGGAAATTGAGCCTACACCTTCGTTGTGTCTTGGTGCTTGCGACGCTTCTGTTGCCGAGATGGTGAGCGGTTACACGGCTTTTGTGGGCAAAGGTATCAGAACCCTTCCTTTATATGTTACACACATCGAGGATAACCAGGGCAATATAATAGCAACCTTTACTGCTCAAAAGAACGAGGTTATAAGCGAAGAGAGCTCGTACAAGATGATTCATATGATGAGGGGTGTGATTGACCGCGGTACAGGTGGTCGCATTCGTCGTGTGTACAATATAAAGGGGCATGTTGCCGGAAAAACAGGAACAACACAGAATAACTCCGATGGTTGGTTCATCGCATATACCCCCAAACTTGTAACCGGTTGCTGGGTTGGTGGCGAGGACCGTGATGTGCACTTTGACCGTTTGTCCGAGGGACAGGGTGCTACTATGTCGCTTCCCATCTGGGGACTTTATATGAACAAGGTTTATGCCGATAAATCCTTGCCCTATTCACAAGAGGATACATTTGAGATTCCTGCCGATTTTGACCCTTGTAATAACAACAGGTTTAAGGTGGAGCAGGAAGAGAGTGTTGTAGAGGAGGAGGAACCGGCATCTCTTTTTGATAAATTGTTTCAATAATTATAAGATATGAAATTTGTAGGAATTATTCCGGCGCGATATGCTTCAACGCGTTTCCCCGGTAAGCCTTTGGCAATGCTTGGCGGTAAACCTGTTATTCAGCGAGTTTATGAGCAGGTTAAGGATTGTTTCGACGACCTGTATGTTGCTACCGATGATGAACGCATTAAAGAGTGCGTCGAGAGCTTCGGCGGTAACGTGGTTATGACATCGGAGGATTGTAAAAACGGAACAGAGCGTTGCCTCGATGCTTACAAACGCCTTGCGCTCGATTGTGATGTTATAGTAAATATTCAGGGTGACGAACCTTTTATACAACACAAGCAGGTTAATGCTCTTATAGCTTGTTTCGAAAATAAAGATACCGATATTGCGACCCTTGTCAAGCCTTTTGAGAAGGAGGACGGTATAGAGCGTCTTGAATGCCCCAACTCGCCCAAAGTGGTGCTGAACGAACAGGGTTTTGCACTTTATTTCAGTCGTTCGGTGGTTCCTTACTTGCGCGGAGTCGATAAAAAAGAGTGGTTGGATAATCACGTGTTCTACAAGCATTTAGGCATATATGCTTATCGTGCGAATATACTCGAAACAATAACAAAACTACCCCAGTCGCCCATGGAGAAGGCCGAGTCTTTGGAGCAGTTGCGTTGGTTGGAGAACGGCTATAAGATTAAGGTTGGAATTACCGACATAGAGACTATCGGTATTGATACACCCGAGGACTTGGAGCGTGCAAGAGAGTTTGCAACATCGATAGGTTTTGCCTGGAACGATTAAACAGAATGTTGCAAGCACCCGAAATAAAACCTATTGCAGTACCATATTTGGCATTACCCGTTACAAAGGTGATGCCAAATGGTGTGCATGTACATTGTCTGCCGGGTGGTGAAAACGAGGTTGTGCGCATAGAGATTCTTTTCAAAGGTGGCTATGCGGTGCAGAATAAACCTTTGCAGGCGATGTTTACAAACAGAATGTTGAGAGAGGGCAGTGAAAGTCACGACGCGGTTGAAATTTCGCGTGTTTTAGATTTTTATGGTGCATGGATAGATATGTACTCTTCGCAGGAGTATAATCATATAATACTGCATGTACTTGCAAAATATTTCAACTCGTTGTTGCCCGTGGTCGAGGATTTCGTGAAACGTCCTCTTTTTTTGCAAAAATCGCTCGATGTCCTCAAAAGCAGTAATAAATCGCACTTTTTAATTAATAGCCGTAATGTCGAAGTTGTAGCTCAGCGACTTTTTGAACATAAATTGTGGGGCGAGCATCATGCTTTGGGCCACATAGTGGAAGCTGTGGATTACGACAATATAGAACGTGCCGACCTTGTTGAATATCATGAGGCGGTATATTCGTCGTGCAACTGCACAATATTTCTTTCGGGTTGTTGTGAAGGGGCTGTACTCGATTGTGTGGAGAGCTGTTTTGGCAAAGATGTGTGGGGTGGTAACCTCTCTTTCGAGGTAAATATTGAGCCACACTCCTCGGTGCTCGGGAAAGAGAGGTGTGTGATGAGCGGTGCGCTGCAGAGTGCTGTCAAGGTTGGTTGCATGTCGCTCCCGGCTTCGCACCCCGATATTTATGCTTTGCGTTTCCTGAATGTGCTTTTTGGCGGTTATTTTGGTGGTCGCCTCATGAGCAATATTCGTGAGACACACGGCTATACATACGATATAATATCGGAGATAGATGCTTATGGCCGTGGCACAGCTTTTGTCATAAGTTCGCAAGCCGATAATGAATATGTTGAGCCTTTGCTTAATGAACTTTACAAGGAACTAAACCGTTTGCGTGACGAAGAGATACCGGTCGAAGAGGTTGAGCTGGTGCGTAATTATATTTTAGGTGAGCTTTCCCGCGAATACGAGAGTTTGAGTGTAAAGAGCGAGGCTTTTGTGAACTCATGGCTTTCGGGTGTCGGCTTCGAAACCATAAACGATTATTTAGATGTTGTGAAAAATATTACACCTGCCCGATTGCAGGAGGTGGCACGCAAACATCTTGTTCCCCAAAATATGTTCGAGATAGTAGTGGGAGGGTGATTACTCCCACGAAAAATATTTTTCTTTTTACCAAAAGCGTTGCTGTGCAACGCTTTTTTACATTCGCAACCAAAATATTTTCTTTTTTTTATTGTTTTAACCACATTCTTGTTATCTTTGCTTTTATTAGAGGTTGTGTGGGTATGTCGCAACCTGTTTAGTAAAGCAAAATCCAATGAGGAGAATTATTATATTTGTTTTATCGGTACTTTTTGCAACATCGAGCATATGTGCGCAAGGGAACTATAATGCTTCTTCGCCCGGAGGAAAGAGAGAACTTAAAGAGCTTCTTTCCGAAAAATTTAATAACCTGGCAGAGAAAAAATCCCTTACCCTTAAAGGTGGCATAAAATATGAAGGTGGTGCAAAGGGCAAAAAACCTAACGGGTGCGGAAAGGCACTCTATCCCAACGGTGACAACTATTTTGGCGAGTTTGTACGCGGTGAACGCCATGGTCTGGGAATCTATACATATAAAGATGGCGAACGCTACGAAGGCTCTTTCTTGAACGACCGTCAGCACGGGCAAGGTACATTCTATTTTAATGATGGTAAACGCTACGAAGGTACATGGCAACTCGACTATCAGCATGGTTATGGTCGTATGGTGTACCCAAATGGCGATTATTATGTCGGTATGTGGAACGAGGATAAACGTAACGGTACCGGCAGTTATGTGTATGCCAACGGCGCATCTTATTCGGGTGAGTGGAAAGATGATAAATATAATGGAGTAGGTACCTTTGTGTGGAGCGACAACAGCAAGTATGTGGGCAGTTGGAAAAACGGCAGGCGCGACGGCGATGGCGTGTTCTATTATTCTAACGGCGATATATACCGCGGAGGTTGGCAGAACGACATGCGTCACGGCCAAGGCGAATACATTTATACAGCCGACAGCTGTAAATACTCGGGTGGCTTTGCCAGCGGGGTGTGGCAAGGTTATGGCGTGTACAGCGATGTGGCCGGCATTATCTACGAAGGTAATTTTTCCGAGGGTAAACGCAACGGGCATGGCAAAATGAACTATGAAAACGGAGCTGTTTACGATGGCGAGTGGAAAAATAACGAACGTCACGGAAAAGGAAAATATACATGGGCCAACGGTGATGTTTACGAAGGCGAGTGGAGCAACGACACAATGAACGGAACAGGTGTGTTGCGTCTTGCCAACGGCATGAAGTATCGTGGCGGTTTTCTTAATGGCGAGGAGCATGGTACCGGCGTAGCAGTAGATACCGACGGCATGCGCTACGAAGGAACCTTCGAGGGAGGTATGCGCCACGGAAAATTCATAGTAAAAGACTCCACGGGAAAAGTTATAAGGGAGTGTATATACAATTTAGGAACAATAAGCAACAAATAAAATAAAACACAATGATTCTCGATTCACTGAAAAACTTGAAAAATTACGAGGGAATGCACCCGCGTTTCGCCAAGGCGATGGAGTTTTTGTTAAACAACGACCTTGCCACTCTCCCCTTGGGACGTAACGAAATTTGTGGCAACGAGATATTTGCTAATGTCATGGAGGCAAAACCTCGAACCAAAGAGGAGGTTCCTGTTGAGGTTCATCGTAAATATATAGATATTCAGGTACCTATCTCGGGCGATGAAGTTATGGGGTATACCCCGCTCGAATCTTTGCCCTCGCAAGATTATAACGAGGCCGACGATGTTGCACTCTATCCTGTGGGCATGCAGGCCGAGAGTTATTTCTTGGTTAAAAACACAATGTTTACAATATTCTTTCCGCAAGATGGTCATGCACCGGCTGTAACCCCCGTTCCGGTGAAGAAGGTGATTGTGAAAATAGCGGTCGATTAATTTTTGAAACTTATATATTAACTTAAATATCATAACTATGCTGAAACTTGTAGAACGCGATGGTTATTTGGCTCCTTTTAACTTGGATATTGATGCACGCTATCGTTATTTCCTTAAAAAAGAGCAAGAATTGACAAAGAACGGCCGACAGACATTGTCGGGTTTTGCTTCGGGTTATCTCTATTTCGGACTTCACAAAACTGCAACCGGTTGGGTGTTTAGAGAGTGGGCTCCAAATGCAACAAGAATTGTTCTTGTTGGCGACTTCTCGAACTGGGAGGAGTTGCCCGAGTATGAGTTGAAACAGCTTGCAGGCGGTGTGTGGGAACGTCGTTTGCCTAAAAAAGCGTTGAAACATGGTCAGCATTACAAGATGAAAGTGTACTGGAATGGTGGCTGTGGCGAGCGTATACCTGCATGGGTGCGCCGCGTCGTTCAAGATGACGCTACAAAAATTTTTAGTGCACAGGTATGGGCTCCCGAAGAGGAGTATGTATTTAAAAACAAGAAATTTACTCCCAAACGCACACCTTTGCTCATTTATGAGTGCCACATAGGTATGGCACAGGAGGAGGAGAAGGTTGGTACATATCGCGAGTTTAAAGATAATGTTCTCCCTCGCGTGGCTGCCGATGGCTATAATTGTATTCAGATTATGGCTATTCAGGAGCACCCCTATTATGGTAGCTTCGGTTATCATGTGTCGAACTTCTTTGCTCCTTCGTCGCGCTTTGGTACTCCCGAAGAGTTGAAAGAACTTATCGATACAGCTCACGGCATGGGTCTTACCGTTATCATGGACCTTGTACACTCTCACGCTGTTAAAAACGAGATGGAGGGCCTTGGTTTGCTCGACGGCGACCCCGCTCAATATTTCCACAGCGGTGACAGACGTGTGCATAATGCTTGGGATTCTTTGTGCTTCAATTATGGTAAGAACGAGGTTATTCACTTCCTTTTGTCAAACTGTAAATATTGGCTCGAGGAGTTTAAGTTCGATGGCTTCCGTTTCGACGGTGTTACATCGATGATATATTACAGCCATGGTTTGGGCGAGGCATTCTGCGGTTATGGCGACTATTTCAACGGTCATCAGGACGGCGATGCCATCTGCTATCTGACACTAGCCAACAGACTTATTCACGAGGTTAATCCCAAGGCTATCACTATTGCCGAAGAGGTTTCGGGTATGCCGGGCCTGGCGGCTCCCATAGAAGATGGCGGTTATGGCTTCGACTATCGTATGGCGATGAATATTCCCGACTTCTGGATTAAGATAATAAAGGAACGTCGCGACGAAGATTGGAAACCTTCGGAGATTTTCTGGGAACTCACAAACCGTCGCAAAGACGAGCAGACAATATCTTATGCCGAGAGCCACGACCAAGCGTTGGTGGGCGACAAAACAATCATCTTCCGTCTTATCGATGCCGACATGTATTGGCACTTTAACAGAGGCGACGAGACCGGAACGGTTACTCGCGGTATAGCTCTGCACAAGATGATACGCATGATGACCCTTGCTACAATAAACGGTGGCTATCTGAACTTTATGGGTAATGAGTTTGGTCACCCCGAGTGGATAGATTTCCCGCGCGAAGGTAACGGCTGGAGCCATAAATATGCACGTCGTCAGTGGAGCTTGGTCGATAACCCCAATTACAACTACACGCTTCTTGGTCAGTTCGACAAAGAGCTCATGGAGCTTGTAGGCGGTGTGCGTAATTTCCAAAATCGTCCTGTTCAGGAGATATGGCATAACGATGGTGACCAAGTGTTGGCTTTCTCGCGTAAGGACCTGATATTTGTCTTTAATTTCAGCCCCACACGCTCGTTTACCGATTATGGTTTGCTCGTTCCCGAGGGTTCATACTCGATAGTGCTGAATACCGACTCGGAGCGTTTCGGCGGTAATGCGCTCGTCGACGAGACACAAACTCACTTTACACAGTACGACAGGTTGCATGCTCGTCGCAAGAAGGGCTGGCTCATGCTGTATCTTCCTGCGCGTACAGCACTTGTATTGAAGAAAAATAAAAAGTAACAGTTATGCGTAATTATGCCGAGGTGCGTTTGCAAAATTTAATTTCCTTTTTGTGTGCTCTGTTTTTTGCAATATTTTCGTTTACATTCATTGCAGAATACAAGTCGGCGCTCATGGAGTTGGTGTACGATGTGCTAGCCACGGGGAAATTAGAATTTAATGTATATCTCTTCTCGGCTACTGTTACAGCTATTCTCGTGGGCTTGGCATTGTGGTTGAACCGCTTTGCCAAGTTCCAACGTGAATGGACAGCCATGGCCTATCTGCCGTCTGCTCTTATTTTGGCTTTTGTTACAAATGTGGGGCGCAATCTGTTTTCGGGCATCAGCTACGATAGCACTTGGGGGTGGATATTTGGCTTGGGTGTTTTTGTGTATATAGCCTTTTCTTTTGTGCTCCGACGCCTTCTTTTCGAAAAAATAAAAAACCCTACAATGGCCGTAAACAGGCTTTTTTGGCGTAACCTCATAGTGCTTAATGTGCTGTTTGTGATGGTTGGTCTGTTGTCGGGGTGTGATAAGAGCTTTGAGTATGAGGCGCAACAATATGTGCTGTTAAAAAAAGGAGAAGCAGAAAAGGCTCTTGCCACGGGTGCCGACTCGCCTTTAGTGTCTCCCGAACTTACAGCTCAGCGTGCCTATATTCTTTCGTTGGAAGGCAATTTGGCTGAGAAGATTTTTGAATTTCCCATGCTGTATGGTGTAGACGGGTTGTTGCCGGGCACCTTGCGAACCTCGCCTCTCGCCCCCGATTCTGTGTATGCTCTTATAGGTGTTGAGCGTGCTCAAAATGAGGGTGCTCTTGAATATTTGGAGAGGATAGTGGCTCTCGATTCTGTGACTTTTGTTGCAAAAGAGTATTATCTTGTGGCACTTCTTGCCGAGTTGAATCTGGTCGACTTCTACGATAATTTTATGCACTTATATAAAGGACGTGATGTTCCCAAACATTTTAAGGAGGCTCTTGTGCTATGTTCTTATATTGTTCCGGAATATAAACTGCCAAGTGGTTGCGAAGGGTTCTCACGTCGTTTTGCCGAGATGTTGAGCGACCTTAAACGCGAGGGCGCAACGCCATCTGTCGGTCTCGAACTTATATATGGCGACACATATTGGTGGTATTTTTTGAAAAACTTTTCTCGTTATTCGTCAATCTCCTTTAACTAAAAGCCGGGCTTTATTTGATAATTTCTATCCTTAGCATCGATTGTAAAACGTCGATGTTGTGCCTTTTTATGTCAAAAATGAAGAAAAAGATTGAAAAAATGATATTTTCGTCGTTTTTTATTGCTTCATTTTTTTGAAAAAAATAAAATATAAGATATTTTTGCAGAGGAAAAAGCAATCATAATGCTTTTAAATAGTGAATATCAGTTATGATAGTATAGTTTTTTCTTAGTTGTTTAGTAAATGTTGGAAGTGCTGCTTTGTGAAAAGCGGCACTTTTTTATATCTATCCTTAGCGGATAAAAAGAAAGAGATTGCTTGTTGCGACCTCCTTTTTATAGATGTCTGCTTGGCTTGTCAAAGTACTTTTTCGAAGCCTGAAAATCCATATTTATATACTTAATTATAAAATTGTTATTTTTAGCTTAAATCTTGTGAAAACATAGTTAAATAAATGATAAAAAGTGTTATATTTGTAAATGAATAACTACGCACATGTGTTATGTGTGCGGTGTTTTAAGATTTTGTTGTGCTAACTTGTTGTAATTTAGTGTTTAACAATAAATAGTTATGACAAGGTCGTGCGCTTTTTGTTTGGAATATAATATTAAAAAATAGATATAGATATGGAAAATAAAATTCAGGAACTTACCGAGAAAATCTATGCCGAAGGTGTAGAAAAAGGTAAAGCAGAGGCTGACCGCATTATTGCAGAAGCTAATGCAAAAGCAGAAGCTATTTTAAACGAGGCAAAGGCAAAAGCAGAGGCTGTTGTGGCCGAAGCAAAGAAGAGTGCCGAGGAGATAGATGCAAATACACGTTCGGAACTTAAACTTTATGGCGCACAGGCTGTTGGTGCTCTTAAATCGGAGGCCGCAACAATTATAACCGATACCGTTGTGAAAAATGCCGTAAAAGAGGCTTTGGCGGGTGATTCGTTGAAGAATATAATTGTGAAGATTGCCGAGCGTTGGAGCGCAGAGGAAGCTCTTGTTATCTCAACCTCGGAGGCGGCCGAGCTCAAAGCCTTCTTTGCCGCAAAAGCAAAAGGATTGCTCGACAAGGGCGTGGAGATAAAAGAGATAAACGGCAAGAAAACCTCTGTAACCATAGCTCCTGCCGATGGCTCGTACAAAGTGAATTTTGGCGAGGCCGAGTTCGAGGCTTACTTCAAGGCGTTCTTGCGTCCTCAAATGGTAGAACTTCTATTTTCATAAACAATGAGCGAATATCACTGTTTGGTTGCCGGTCTGCCCGATGTCGCTTTTGATGGCAGTAAGCAACTATACACAATCGATAATTTCAGAGAGGATATTTACCCTGCTCTTTCAAAAGACGATGCAAAATGCATCGACCTCTTCTTTCATGCAAGGGACAACGAGAATATTCTCAGGTTGCTTGCAAAAGGCGAAGAAGCCGAGCTCGCAAGCAAGGGACGCTACACTCGCGAGGAGTTGCTCGATGTTATTGAGTGCGTGAAAAACGGCGATGCGCGTAACGAGAATATCCCTTCTTATATTTACGATTTTTTGGAATACTATTTTGCCAACGAGGATAAACCGGCTATAATGTGGGCCGATGTTATGAGCACACACTATTTTGCCTATGCCACAGCTGTTAAAAATAAATTTCTTTCGGCTTGGTTTACATTTAATCTCGATGTGAACAATATTCTTGTGGCTATCCTTGCACGTAAATACAAATTAAGCGTTGCCGATGCTGTTATCGGTGATAATGAGGTGGCAGAGGCTTTACGCACATCTTCGTCGCGCGACTTTGGCTTGGCCGGTAATTTTGAATATTTCGATGCCGTGCAGAAACTGAGCGACAACGATCGTCTGGAGGAGCGTGAGCATATGCTTGACGAGATGCGTTGGAGATGGCTTGACAACAACTCGGTGTTCAACTATTTTACCGTGGAGAGGCTTTTTGTCTTTTTGCAAAAACTAGATATAGTTGAACGCTGGGCGAAGCTCGACAGCGATAAAGGCATGCAATGCTATACTGAAATTATTGAGGAACTAAAAGGTGGTTTGGAACTGCCCCGTATTTGAACGAATAAAAACAATATAATATGGCAACAAAAGGAAAAGTAACCGGTGTTATAGCAAACATGGTGCTCTTGGAGGTAGATGGCCCCGTTGCACAGAATGAAATTTGCTATATCTCGACCGGTGGCGACCGCTTGATGGCCGAGGTCATTAAGATTAACGGTGCTAAGGTGTACGTTCAGGTTTTTGAGAGTACACGACGTTTGAAAATTGGTGAGGTGGCCGAGTTTACAGGTCACATGTTGGAGGTGTCGCTTGCCCCCGGTATGCTGTCGAAGAACTACGATGGCTTGCAGAACGACCTCGATAAGATGGAGGGTGTCTTCTTGAAACGTGGAGATTACACCAACCCTCTCGACGAAGATAAGTTGTGGCACTTCGACCCCCTTGTAAAAGAGGGCGACAGCGTGATGGCCGCTTCGTGGATAGGTAGCGTTGAGGAGAACCATCAGCCTTTGAAGATAATGGCACCTTTCGGTCTCGATGGCTCGTGGACCATTAAAAGCATCGCAAAGGCAGGCGAGTATAAAATTACCGACACCATCGCAGTTATTGCCAACGAAGATGGCGAGACCATGAACCTAAACATGATACAAAAGTGGCCTGTACGTGTGGCAATGAGCGATTATTTGGAGAAACCCCGTCCTTTTAAAATGTTGGAGACAGGTGTGCGCACCATCGACACCCTGAACCCCATAGTAGAAGGTGGTACAGGTTTTATCCCCGGCCCCTTCGGTACAGGAAAGACCGTGTTGCAGCACGCAATATCAAAACAGGCCGAGGCCGACATCGTGATTATTGCCGCATGTGGTGAGCGTGCCAACGAGGTTGTGGAAATTTTCACAGAGTTCCCCGAACTTGTAGACCCCCACACCGGTCGCAAGCTCATGGAGCGTACAATTATCATTGCAAACACATCGAACATGCCCGTTGCGGCACGTGAGGCATCGGTATACACAGCGATGACCATAGCCGAGTATTACCGTGCCATGGGATTGAGAGTGTTGCTTATGGCCGACTCTACATCGCGTTGGGCACAGGCTCTGCGCGAGATGTCGAACCGTATGGAGGAGCTCCCCGGTCCCGATGCCTTCCCTATGGATATTTCGGCAATTATTGCAAACTTTTACAGCCGTGCCGGCTATGTTATTCTTAACAACAAGGAGGTGGGTTCAATCACATTCATCGGTACCGTGTCGCCTGCCGGAGGTAACCTCAAGGAGCCTGTTACCGAAAACACAAAGAAGGTTGCACGCTGTTTCTATGCACTTGAACAGGACCGTGCCGACAAGAAGCGTTACCCCGCAGTGAACCCCATAGACTCATACTCAAAATATCTCGAGTACCCCGAGTTCGAAGAGTATATATCTAAACTCATAGGCAAGGGTTGGATAGAGATGGTGAACGAGGCAAAAACACGTTTGCAACGTGGTAAAGAGATTGCCGAGCAGATAAACATTCTTGGAGACGACGGTGTGCCCGTTGATTATCACGTAACATTCTGGAAAGCCGAACTTATCGACTTTGTGGTGTTGCAACAGGACGCATTCGATGAGATAGATGCAGTTACACCCTTGGAACGTCAGCAGGCAATATTGGGGTTAGTTACCGATATCTGTCGTTCGGAGTTTGAGTTTACAGAATTTACCGAGGTTACCGATTTCTTCAAGAAGATTATCAACATCTGCAAGCAGATGAACTACTCGGAGTATAAATCGGAGAAATATAACAGCTATCTTGCCAATCTCGAAGAGCTGTTGGAAACCCGTAAAGCCTAACACATAAAAACAAAGATTATGGCAACAGAAGCATTTCAGAAAATATATACAAAGATTAATTCTATAACAAAAGCCACATGCTCGTTAAAAGCAACGGGTGTGGGCTACGATGAACTTGCAACGGTTAATGGAAAATTGGCTCAGGTTGTAAAGATTATGGGCGACGAGGTTACCTTGCAGGTGTTCGAAGGTACAGGTGGTATCCCCACAAATGCCGAGGTTGTGTTTATGGGCAAAGCTCCAACCTTGAAGGTAAGCGAGCAACTTGCCGGACGTTTCTTCAATGCATATGGCGACCCCATCGACGGAGGTCCCGTTGTCGAAGGTACAGAGGTTGAGATTGGTGGCCCTTCGGTGAACCCTGTTCGTCGTAAACAACCCTCAGAGCTCATTGCAACAGGTATTGCCGGCATCGACCTTAACAACACCCTTGTGACAGGTCAGAAAATTCCTTTCTTTGCCGACCCCGACCAGCCCTATAACCAGGTGATGGCAAATGTGGCGATGCGTGCCGAGACCGATAAGATTATTCTTGGCGGTATGGGTATGACAAACGACGACTACCTCTACTTTAAGAACCTCTTCTCTAATGCTGGTGCTCTCGACCGCATTATCTCGTTCATGAACACAACAGAGGACCCCGCTGTTGAGCGTCTGCTTATTCCCGACATGGCTCTTACAGCTGCCGAGTATTTTGCTGTGGAGAAGAACGAGAAGGTGCTCGTTCTGCTTACCGACATGACAATGTATGCCGATGCGCTATCTATCGTGTCGAACCGTATGGACCAGATTCCCTCGAAGGACTCAATGCCCGGTTCGCTGTACAGTGACCTTGCAAAGATTTACGAGAAGGCTGTGCAGTTCCCCGCAGGAGGTTCAATAACCATTATCGCCGTTACAACACTGTCGGGTGGCGATATTACCCACGCTGTACCCGACAACACCGGTTACATTACCGAGGGACAGCTCTTCTTGCGTCGCGATAGCGATATTGGTAAGGTTGTGGTAGACCCCTTCCGTTCGCTCTCACGTTTGAAACAGCTTGTGGCCGGTAAAAAGACACGTAAGGACCACCCGCAGGTAATGAACGCCGCGGTGCGTCTTTATGCCGATGCGGCGAACGCAAAAACAAAATTGGAGAATGGTTTCGACCTTAGCGACTATGACAAACGTACCCTTGCTTTTGCAAAAGAGTACTCCGACAAGTTGTTGGCAATCGATGTAAACCTCAACACAACAGAGATGCTCGATGTTACATGGGGGTTGTTTGCCTCTCACTTTAAACCCGAGGAGATTAATATCCGTCAGGAGTTGGTAGATGCATACTGGAAGAAATAATTGAATATATAGGAAATGATAGCATTTCAATATAATAAAACATCGCTTCAACATCTCGAAAAGCAACTGAAAATGCGAGTGCGCACGCTCCCTATCATTAAAAATAAGGAGAGTGCACTGCGTATCGAAGTAAAGCGTTGCAAGGCCGAAATGGAACAGCACGACGAGGAGTATGCAAGGCAGATGGAGCAGTATCGTGCACTTTTTATGCTGTGGAACGAGTTTGATTCTTCGCTGGTAAAGACCGGTGACTTGTCGATAAAACAGCAGAAGGTGGCAGGTGTGCTTGTACCTGTTTTGCAAAATGCCGAGTTTGTTGTTGCACCGTTCAGTCTTTTCAGCTCGCCCAAATGGTACGCCGATGGCATTGAGTTTCTTAAACAGATGGCTATGACTGCCATACGTCGAGAATTGTTGAACCGCAAGCTTGTGTTGCTTGAAACCGCCCGAAAAAAGACCACCCAAAAGGTGAACCTCTTTGAGAAGGTGCAGATTCCCGGTTACCAAGATGCGATAAGGAAGATTAAACGATTTATGGAAGATGAAGAGAACTTGTCGAAATCGTCACAAAAGATTTTGAAATCTCTTCTGGAAAAAAGAGAGGAGGCCGAAGCATGATAAGTAAAATGAACAAAGTTACTCTCCTTATATATTATAAGGAGTATGAGGCATTCCTTGAACGCTTGCGCGAGGTGGGCGTGGTGCATGTCGAAGAGCGTCAGAGTGGTGTTGCCGATAATGTGGCAACGCAGGAGCTTGTTGCCTTGCGAGCACGTTTCGCTCGCTTGGTGAAAAAGCTTGAAATTATAGCGGGTGATAATGAACTTGCTACCGCAAACACCGATGCCGATTACACAGCTCTTGCCAACCGTGCCGATGCTTTGTTTGCCGAGATTGAGCAGTTGAAAACTGCACAACAGGTTGTCGATAAGGATATTAACCTTATTGAGCCTTGGGGCGACTTTGACTTTTCTCTCATTGAGAAGCTTGCTCAGGCCGGTTACTGTGTGAAATTATATGTAACAGGTATAAAGAGCTTTAAGCAGGAGTGGTGCGACGAGTATAACGCGATGATTGTGGGGCAAGAGGGCACGAAACTCTATTTTGCAACGGTTACACATGCCGGCATAGAGATGGAGCTCGACGCGGAAGTTGCAAAATTGCCTTCGGCATCGTTGTCGGCACTGCAAGCGGAGTTGCAAAATATCACAACCGAAATTAAGGTAAAGGAGGAGGAACTCAAAGCTTTTGCTTGCGAGAATGTGGCAACCATAGAGGCGGGCTTGTTGCAACTTAACAAACAGATGGAGTTTTCACAGGTGTTGCTTTCGGGCGAGAAGGTTACAGGTGATAAATTGTTGCTTTTGCAGGGTTGGGTGCCCGAGAGCGACAAAGATGCGCTTGCTTCGATGCTCGACGGCGAGAGCGTGTTCTACGAGATAAGCAAGCCCAAGAGGGGCGACAACGTGCCTGTGAAGTTTAAGAATAACGCATTTACACGCATGTATGAGGTGCTGACAAAGATGTATGGTATGCCCAGCGCAACCGACTTCGACCCGACACCTATTGTTGCGCCTTTCTTCTCGTTGTTCTTCGCCTTCTGTATGGGTGATGCCGGTTATGGTCTCATTCTTATACTGCTCGGTTTCTTGCTTAAAAAGAGATTGAGCAAGGACCTTGCCGGCATGATGAACCTTGTTATAACACTCGGTGCATTTACTACCATCATAGGTGCTGTGCTTGGTACATTCTTCGGTATGAGCCTTATAGATTCCGATATCCCCCAGAACTTGAAAAATTTCATTATATCGGGAAAAATCGAACTTTTTGGCTCGGAGTATGACAAGCAGATGATTCTTGCGCTTGCGATAGGTGTGGTGCATATATCCATCGCTATGACTGTGAAGGCTATAAACAGCACCGTGTTCTACGGCATTAAGGAGTCGTTGGCAACTTGGGGCTGGTGGCTTGTAGTTGTAGGAGGTACTATTTTGGGTACTTTGTCGTTCTTGTCGTTTATCCCAACCGATGTCTCTAAGTGGGCATTTATTGCGGTAGGTGGTATAGGTGCAGTGCTCATATATCTGCTCAACGACCTCAAACGCAATGTGTTCCTTAATATCGGTGCCGGCTTGTGGGATACCTACAACATGGCTTCGGGCCTTTTGGGAGATGTGCTCTCTTATATACGTCTCTTTGCGCTTGGCTTGGCGGGTGGTATGCTTGGTCAGACATTCAACAGCCTTGCTCTTATGCTTGTCGATGGACAAGAGGGGGTAGCCGCTGTGTTTGGGTGGATAGGTTTTGGCCTTATAATTGTTCTTGGCCACACTCTTAACATCGCTATGTCTTGCCTTAGTGCTTTTGTCCACCCCTTGCGTCTTACATTCGTTGAGTATTTCAAGAATGCAGGTTACGACGGAAAAGGTGTTGAATATAAACCTTTTAAAAAACAATAAATAATAATAAATAAAAATTTTAAAACTATGAGTGAACTATTAGGTTATTTGGGAATGGGTCTCATGTTGGGACTCGCAGGTATCGGCAGCTGCTATGGTACATCAATCGCAGGTAATGCGGCAGAGGGTGCATTGAAAAAAGATGCTTCAAAATCGGCCGGTTACATGATTCTTTCGGCTTTGCCCGCTACACAGGGTTTGTATGGTTTCTTGGCTTTCTTGTTGCATTTTAGCAAGGTTAATGCCGAGACTGGTTATCTTTGGTTTGGTGTAGGCATTGGTGTTGGTTTGGTATGTCTCTTCTCTGCTATCCGCCAGGGACAGATATGTGCAAACGGTATCGTTGGTATATCACAAGGTCACGACGTGCAGACAAATACTATGATTTACGCTGCTTTCCCCGAGTTTTATGCTATTCTTGCACTTGTAGCAACATTCCTCGTGTAATTTAAATGCTACAATTAACACAAAAGCCACCTCTAAAAAGGTGGCTTTTGTGTTAATATTCAGGTTAAATATTCAATTATTTCATCAAATAAAAAAAATATATTATATTTGCACAGAAAATAGAGAGAGGGGGCTCCTTCTCCCTATTTGTTATTATTATAAATAAGGTGTTTCGAGCGTGAAACACTTTGTATTTTTTTTGAAACCTTAATCATATATGAAAAAAGAACAATTGCTTCCCTCATATCTTTTCGAAATAAGCTGGGAAGTATGTAATAAGGTCGGCGGAATCTATACCGTTGTATCGACTAAGGCGCGTACAATGTCTGAAATTGAGGGTATGAATGCCATTTATATCGGTCCCGACCTTTGGAAAGAGAAAGAGAACCCTCTCTTTACCGAGGATAAACGTCTGTGGAACGCATGGCGTAAGTCGTTGAGCAATGAGAAGTTTACTGCACGTTGCGGATATTGGGAAATTCCCGGCCGTCCCAAAGTTATTTTGGTCGATTACACCGGATACATGGAGGATAAAGATGCTATCTACACCGAACTATGGAACGATTTTGGCGTAGATTCTTTGCATGGTTACGGAGATTACGATGATTCTATGATTTTTGGTTATGCGGTAGGTCGTGTAATTGAAAGTTTCTACAATAAAGTTGTCAAAAAAGGAAATGTTGTTGTTCAGGCACATGAATGGCAGAGTGGTGGTGCCGCTTTGTATGTGAAAAAACACTTGCCTCAGGCCGGAACAATATTTACAACTCACGCTACAAGCATAGGTCGTTCAATAGCTTCGAACGGCAAGCCTCTTTACGATTATTTCGAGGGTTACAACGGTGACCAGATGGCAAGCGAGCTTAATGTTCAATCGAAACATTCGGTTGAGAGGGTAAGTGCTGCAAATGTCGACTGCTTTACGACTGTGAGCGAGATTACAGCTCGCGAGTGTGAGCAACTCATAGAACGCAAGATTGACGTTATTCTCGAAAATGGTTTTGAGAAAGATTTTGTGCCTGCCGATAATGATTTTGATAAAAAACGTCAGGCTGCACGTGCCAAACGTCTTCGTGTAGCATCGGCTCTTACAGGTGATACAATTTCGGACGATGCACTTATAATAGGTATAGGTGGTCGCATGGAGATGCGCAACAAGGGTATCGACATGTTTATCGATGTTATGGCAAAACTTAACGCATGCGAAGAACTCGACAGAGATGTTATTGCGTTTATCGACGTTCCTGCGTGGTCCGATGTTGCAAGAGAGGACTTGTTGCATCGTCTGCACTCGAACGAGGAGTCTTGGAGCTCGCCCCTTCCCAACCCTTACCTCACACACAACCTGAATAACTTCTACGACGATGCCATAGCTTGCTCTATACGCAACTATTTCCTCGACAACCGTAGTGGCAAGAACCGTGTGAAGGTGATATATGTGCCTTGCTATCTCAAAGGTAACGATGGTATATTCGATATGGATTATTACGATGTTCTCATCGGTAATGACCTTAACGTATACCCCTCATACTATGAGCCTTGGGGATATACCCCGCTCGAAAGTGCCGCTTTCAGCATTCCTACAATAACAACCGACCTTGCAGGTTTCGGCTTGTGGGTTAATTCGGAGCTTGGCCGAACAGGTAAACTTGCCGATGGTGTAGAGGTTGTGAGCAGAAACGACAGCAACTATTTCGATGCAGTTGAGGAAATTACAAAAACAATTTGTATCTTTGCAAAGAATTCTGATAAAGAGGTTGCCGATTGTCGCAAAAAAGCTGCAAAAATGGCCGATAAAGCATTGTGGAAGCATTTTATAAGAAATTACCGCAATGCATATGATTTTGCGCTTAAAGCAGCCAAGAGTAGAACAGAAAAGAAATAATAACTTAATTAAAAAAATATGATTGCAATTAGTAACACAAACCAACCCGGTTGGAAAACAGTCAATGTAAAATCTTATATCCCCGAGAGCCTTAAACCCTTGGAGGAAATTGCTCACAACCTTTGGTGGGTATGGAATGAGGAGGCACGCGAGCTCTTTACAATGCTCGATGCAACTCTTTATGCAGAGTGTGGCGGTAACCCCGTTCTTTTGCTCGAGAAATTGGGCGTAGAGAAACTCGACGAGCTTTCAAAAGACAAGAGCATTCTCGACAAATTGGCTAAGGTTTATGCCAACTTCCGCAAATACATGGATGTTAAACCTAATGCAGAGCGTCCTTCTGTTGCTTACTTCTGTATGGAGTATGGTTTGACAAGCGTTTTGAAAATATATTCAGGTGGTCTCGGTATCTTGGCCGGTGACTATTTGAAAGAGGCTTCCGACTCAAATGTCGATATGTGTGCAGTAGGTTTCCTCTATCGTTATGGCTACTTTACACAGTCGCTCTCTATGGAGGGTACACAGGTTGCCAACTACGAGGCACAGAACTTCAACCAGCTCCCCATCGAGCGCGTTTACGAGGCCGACGGTGTTACACCTATGGTTGTTGATGTTCCTTACATCGATTACTATGTTCACGCTAACGTATGGAAGGTAAATGTAGGTCGCGTAGCTCTTTACCTCTTGGATACAGACTTCGAGGCTAACAGCGAGTACGATCGTCCTATCACTCACAAACTTTATGGTGGTGACTGGGAGAACCGTTTGAAACAGGAGATTCTTCTCGGTATCGGTGGTATGATTACTTTGGAGAAACTTGGTATAAAGAAAGATATCTATCACTGCAACGAGGGTCACGCAGCACTTTGCAACCTCTACCGTTTGACACAGTATATTAAGAGCGGTTACACATACGAGGAGGCGTTGGAGATTGTACGTTCAAGCAGCCTTTACACTGTTCACACTCCCGTGCCCGCAGGTCACGACTACTTCGACGAAGGTCTCTTCGGTAAATATATGCGTGGCTATGCAAGCCAGTTGAACATCACATGGGACGACCTCATGAACCTCGGTCGCGAGAACGCAGGTGACAAGAACGAGCGTTTCTGTATGTCAATCTTCGCTTGCAACACTTGCCAGGAGATTAACGGTGTAAGCCGTCTCCACGGTAAGGTTTCAAAATCTATGTTTGCCGGTATCTGGAAGGGTTATTATCCCTCGGAGAACCACGTAGGCTATGTTACCAACGGTGTTCACTATCCTACATGGGTAGCTCCCGAGTGGGACGAGCTCTATAAAGCAAACTTCGATCCCAGCTTCATCGGTGACCAGTCTAACGAGGATATCTGGCATGCTATCGACAAGGTGCCCAACGATATTATCTGGAAGACACGTGTTACACGCAAGAAAAAACTTATCGAGTATATTCGTCAGGCCTTCCGTGAGGATTGGTTGAAGAACCAGGGCGACCCCATGCGTATTGTTGATGTTGTAAACAAAATCAACCCCGACGCGTTGGTTATCGGTTTCGCTCGCCGTTTCGCAACATACAAACGTGCACACTTGTTGTTCACCGACCTCGACCGTTTGGCTAAATTGCTCAACAACCCCGAGCGTCCTATTCAGTTCCTCTTTGCAGGTAAGGCACACCCCCACGATGGTGCAGGTCAGGGCTTGATTAAACGTATCATCGAGGTATCTCGCCGTCCCGAGTTCATCGGTAAGATTATCTTCTTGGAGAACTACGACATGGATTTGGCTAAGTTGCTCGTTTCGGGTGTTGATATCTGGATGAACACCCCTACACGTCCCCTGGAGGCATCGGGTACATCGGGTGAGAAAGCTCTCATGAACGGTGTTCTCAACTTCTCGGTACTCGACGGTTGGTGGTGCGAGGGTTACAAACCCGGTGCAGGTTGGGCTTTGAAAGAGAAGCGTACATACCAGAACCAAGAGTTCCAGGACCAGCTCGATGCTGCCACAATCTACTCTTTGTTGGAGAACGAGATACTTCCTCTCTACTACAACCGTGGCGAGAAATCTTACTCAGACGAGTGGGTAGAGTGCATCAAACGCTCAATCTCACAGATTGCTCCTCACTTTACAATGAAACGTCAGCTCGACGACTATTACAGCAAGTTCTACTGCAAGCAGGCTGAGCGTTATCACCGTCTCATCGCCAACGACTCTAAGATTGCTCGTGAGTTGGCTGCATGGAAAGAGTCGGTTGCCGCTAAGTGGCATGCAATTGAGGTTCTTTCAATAGAGAGCGAGAACGACTTTGCAACAGGCAATATGTCGGCCGGTGAGAATTACAGCGTAACAGTTAAGGTTGATGAGAAGGGCTTGGACAATGCAGTAGGTATTGAGCTTGTTGTTCTTGCTCCCGATGCAAACGGTCAGGATACTGTATTTGCAGTATATCCCTTGGAGGTTACATCGCGCGAGGGTAACATCTTTACCTTCCACGCCGAGGTTGCTCCTACAAATGCAGGTGCTTACAAACTTGCTTACCGTATGTATCCCAAACACGAGGAACTTCCCCATCGTCAGGCATTTGCTTACGTTAAGTGGTTTGCATAATAGAAATAAATTGTTTCTAAAAATATTTGGAGCGCATCGAAATTTCGATGCGCTCTTTTTTGCTATATAAGACACATGTTTATTTGACTATTTTCCGGCAAAAGCACAGTTCCAAAATTTAACTACTTTTATATTTGTCGGTAAACCTATTTAAGTTTTATTTGTCAAATAACAGCAAGCACACAATATAATTTATATTATATTTGCACAAAAAGGTGTAATGTGTGTAAAAATCCTTTTAATATTTACAACCAACTCTTTGTTAGTGTACAAATAAACAATTTATATAAATGTAGTTTATCGGTAGCGAAAAGAGTAAAAATGATAAATAACTATGAGAAGAGCCTTGTTTTCAATACTTGTCTTTCTAACTTACTTATGCAGTGCGCAGACTATCACTGAACATAGTATGAAAAGCGAAATTTTAGGTTATGAAAAAAAATACTGCATCTATTTGCCACAAGGTTATGAAGAGGGCAGTGAACACTATCCTGTGCTTTATCTTTTGCATGGCCTCACCGATAATCATACAGCATGGCGCGACAAAGGTAATGTGAAAGATATTGCAACCGAGATTTTTAATAGTGGTAACTCCAAAGAGATGATTATCGTGATGCCCGATGCCGGTACCACACACGACGGATATTTTAACTGCGAGGGGTGGAGGTATGAAGATTTTTTCTTTACAGAATTTATACCACATATTGAAAATATATATCGTATAAAAGCCGATCGCAAGCATCGTGCCATAGCCGGTCTTTCAATGGGTGGCGGTGGTACAATTGGTTATGCTTTGCGACACAGCGATATGTTCTCGTCGGCCTACGCAATGAGTGCCCTTGCAGGTATGATTGAAAACAGCTGGATAAGCCACGATGCCGACACACGTCGCCGTCTGTTTATACAGAGTGTCGTAGATTATAACAATATTACTGTTCTTGAAAATGCGGAAAAAGATGAACTTGATGGCATTGCTTCGATAAGATGGTTTATAGATGTTGGTGACGATGATTTTCTGCTCGAGAATAATATGGATTTTATTAAAGCAATGCGAAAACAGCGTATCAGGCATCAATTTCGTGTACGCGACGGCGGGCACACATGGCAATATTGGCAACAAGCACTATATATAGCACTGCCTTTTATCGGTGAAGGCTTCGATAATGAATAATACTGACACAAACAACCTGTTTATATATGATTTTTGAAATTATTTGACAAAACTATGAAAGACAATAAGAGATACACCAAAGAGGAGGAGAGAATAAATGCAATATCGCATGCTGTCGGGATATTGGGCGGTGTGATAGTGGGAGCGTTCTTTCTGTTAAAAGGAGCAGAGGTTAAACTCGATAATTGGGGAATGTTCAGTGTAGTGCTTTATCTTTTTGGTATGTTGAGCTCCTATATTTTCTCAACATCATACCATGCCTGTCCGGCCGACTCGGCATGGCGAGCACGTTTGCGCAAGCTCGACCACTCGGCAATATATTGGCACATTGCAGGCAGTTATTCGCCTGTAACATTGATAGCACTGCGCGATGTAGGTTATTGGGGCTGGGGCATCTTTATATTCTGCTGGGTTTGTGCTATTGCCGGTACCATAATTAGTTTTTGCGGGCTTAAAAAGCATAATAAAATTGAAACCGTCTGCTTTGTTCTTATGGGTCTGACTATCCTTGTTGCCATGAAACAATTTTGGGACGCAGTGAGCCTTGGTGTCTTTTTGTGGGTTATAGGCGAGGGGGTTGCATATATAATAGGTGCTGTGTTTTATAGTTTCCACAAAGTAAAATATGTGCATGCGGTGTTCCACTTTTTTGTTCTTTTGGGAACTATGTGCCACATGATGGCGGTGTGGGGAATTTTAAAAGCTGTTTAAGAGTAGGTAGACAGCCACAAGAATGTGGCTGTTTTTTTATCTTCTTATCTCTCCTTTTTTGCATATGTTGCAGGAAAAAAGTAATTTCGCAAGAGATAGTCAAAATACTATCGATAACAAGAATGATAAAAGAATACACATCATATTCACTCTTGCCACATAACACATTTGGCATTGATGTGAAAGCCGAAAAATATATAGATTTTTCTACCGAAGAGGAGCTGGCCGTGATATTGAAAAACAGCCTGCAACTGCCCTTGTTGGTTGTTGGCGGAGGCAGTAACCTCCTGTTTGTGAACGATTTTAAGGGAACCGTTCTGCACTCTTCCATAATGGATATAACCATAGTAGAGGAGAGTGAGAATGAGATTTTTTTACGTGTTGGCAGCGGAGTAAACTGGGATAGTCTTGTGGAGTATACTGTGGAGAATGGTTGGTACGGGCTCGAAAATCTTTCTCTAATACCGGGCGAGGTGGGTGCGAGTGCTGTGCAAAATGTTGGTGCTTACGGAGTAGAGGCCGGTGAACTTATACACTTGGTGGAGGCACTATCGGTAGCCGATGCTTCGAAGCGATGCTTTACACAGGAAGATTGCTCTTTTGCCTACCGCAACAGCATTTTTAAAGGCGAGGAGAAAGGCAGGAACGTAATAACGTATGTTACCTATAAACTGAAAAAGAGTGCCGAATTAAAACTCACTTACGGCAATATAAAAGAGAAGGTTGAGGAGCTGGGAGGTGCAACACTTGCCAACGTGCGCCGTGCCGTGTGCGATATTCGCAAAGCCAAGTTACCCGACCCTTCGGAGACAGGCAGTGCGGGCAGTTTTTTTATGAACCCCGTAGTGAATAGTGAAAAGGCCGGCGAGCTTGCTCTTGAATATCCGCAGATGCCACAGTATAAGGTGCCAGGAGGCGTGAAATTATCGGCAGGGTGGCTCATAGAGCAGTGTGGGTGGAAGGATACTCCACACCCCAACGTCGGTGTCTACAAACATCAGGCACTTGTGGTAATTAATCGTGGCGGAGCAACGGGTGAAGAGGTTGTTGCATTTGCCCGTGAGGTGTGCGAGTCGGTAAAAGAACGCTTCGGTGTTGAGTTGCACATGGAGGTTAATATAATAGGTTGAAGAAGATGAAACTAACTTTTCTTGGTACAGGAACATCGACGGGGGTACCCGAAATTGGTTGCTATTGCGAGGTCTGCACGTCGAGCGACCCACGCGATGCTCGTTTGCGTTGTTCGGCGATGTTGGAGGCCGACGGGGCAAATATTCTCATAGACTGCGGGCCCGACTTTCGTACTCAGTTGTTGCGTAACCCTTTCCCAAAGATTGACGCTCTCTTGCTCACACATAAACATTACGACCACACAGGAGGTATAGACGACCTGCGCCCCTTTTGTCGCGGAAAAGAGATACCCATATATGCCGACCGCGAGACCGAGATGCAGGTACACGCGATGTACCCATATTGCTTTGGTTCGAAAAAATATCCCGGAACAGCAAATATTGCGTTACACACTATTCAAGCAGGTGCAGAGTATAATGTAGCTGGTGTTAAGGTACTCCCTATAAGGGTTTTTCATGGTATGTATCCCATTATGGGCTATCGCTTTGGAAAGCTGGCATATATTACCGACATGAGCTACATTGAACCATCGGAACTTGAAAAACTGTGTGGAGTAGAGGTGCTTGTTATAAATGCCCTGCGTTTCTCAAAGCCTCACCGCACACACCAAACAGTGCTCGAAGCACTAAAAGTAGTGGAACATCTGAAACCGCAAAGAACATATTTTACACACATGATGCATCACATCGGCCTGCATGCAAAGATATCGAAGTGCTTGCCACAGGGCGTATTCTTTGCTTACGATGGGCTTGAAATAGAGATATAACAGCAAACAGGTGTATTAAAGAATATATCACAAGCAGATAGTTTTTCGGCAAATTTATTGAGGAAAAATCTCATAAAATCTATTTGGGATATCTCTCGTATCTCTTCGATGTAGCAAGTATTGTGCAAAAGGATATAAAGGTACTAAAAGATGTTTACTGTTTTACAATCTTTTCAAAGTCGGCTTCTATGTCACGATTTTTCTCAAAGTCCCACAAGGTGATGCTACGTATTTTGTAATAATAGTACCAATAATTTTGTAGTTGGTAAATGTGACTGCGACGTGCTTGGTCTTTGCTCATTTGTGCATCGTTGAGGTCGAGCGTGCTCATTTTCCCAATCATAAAAGTCTCCATGTTGGTGATATAGCGTCGTTCGGCAATTTTGTCGGCCTCTTCGGCTATTACAAGCTGACGCTGCCTGTTGTTGAACTCCTCGACAAGGATAAAAAGAGTGTTCTTGAAGTTGCGTATCTCTTGTTCTAAACGGTTTTTTGTTATCTCTCTATTGCTTTCGGCCATCTTCACGTTTCCGCGACGCTTCCCCCAATCGAGTATCGGGAAATTTATACCGATATTAATTATTTGGTTTTCGTTTAAGCGGTTATAGGCCTCGTTGAAGTCCTTGTCGGTACCGCTGTAACCCACCTGTGCTGTGAGGTTTATTTGTCTTAGGTTACTTTTTGCATTTGCTACATTATAATCGGCTTGCAAGCGTCGGCGTTCAATGTTTTTCATAAAGGCGTTGTTGCTGAGTGCTTTGTCGAGCACCTCGGCAAATGATAATCGGGTGCTTGATATGTTGCCGGGGAGCTGTGGTATAATCTCTGTTTCATCGTCGATGTTCAAGAACGTGCGCAGGGTGAAGAGGGCACTTTGCATAGAGCTTATGTAGTTTGTAAGTTCCGACTCTCCGTTAAGAACATTTAGGCGTAACTGCAATACATCGTTCTCGCTTATCTTTCCCATCTTCCTTTTTATAATAGCTACATCGTAAAGTTTTTTTGCATTATCAAGGTTCTTGCGGGCAATATTTACATTCTCTTTGGCAATGAGCAGACCGAAAAAGTTGTTGATGCAACTCATGGTTATCTCCTCTGTTGCGGTTAAAAAGTTTGCTTTTGCCTCGGCGTAACGCACCGGCTCTATGCGTCTGTTCCATTTTATGTGGTTCACGCCAAAGAGGGGTTGGCTGATACTGAGTGTTACAGGTGTGCTCATGTATCGTTCATCTTTATTGCCTGTGAGTGTTTTGAGGTAGTCGAGCGAACTGCTGAGCGTAATGTTTCCACCTGTAAGCCAGATGTTTTGCCTTATGTTTACACGGCCGTTCATTTGAAGGTAGTTGTTGCGTACAAATGTGTATGTGCCGTCGCTGTTTTGATAGCTGTTGTAGCTCCTGCTCATGTAGGGTGCTGTGGCACTGAAACTAACCTCGGGCAGGAGGTCGGCTTGGTAACTGCGATATTGCCAGTACGATGCACGTAACTCATCGAGTGCTACTGCTGCCTCGAGGCTACGGGTGCGTGCCATGAGTATGGCTTCGTCGAGCGTGAGGCGCAGTGTGTCGGTTGCTTTTATCTGTTGTGCCGGTACTAATAGTGTTATAAGTACACAATATATAAACCTTCTCATTATTATGCTTAATAAAAAGCATAGGTGAGTGAATGTTTGTTATTCTACACCTATGCTCACGTTATGAAAAATATTATTCTACTTGTCGGCCGTCGAAGAAACGTATGGTGCGCGTGGTTTGTTTTGCCTGCTCTTCGTTGTGGGTAACCATAACAATGGTGCGTCCGTCCTCTTGGTTGAGTTTGTGCAAAATCTCCATAATTTCTGCACCCATCTTTGAGTCGAGGTTACCTGTGGGCTCGTCGGCAAGAATAATTTCGGGGTTGCCTATTATGGCACGGGCAATAGCTACACGCTGACACTGACCGCCCGATAGTTGCGAGGGCATGTGGTACATGCGGTGGCTTAACCCTACACGTTCCAGCATCTCCTTTGCGAGGCGATGTCGTTCACTGCGTTTCACCCCACGGTAGAGGAGTGGTAGTTCTACGTTGTCTATTACATTCAGTGAGTTTATGAGGTGAAAGCTCTGGAATACGAACCCTAATGTGCGGTTGCGGAAAATTGCCATCTCTTTGTCGCTCATGCCTGTTGCGTTGTATCCCGATATTTCAATGCTTCCGCTTGTGGGCTCGTCGAGCAGGCCTATGATGTTCAGAAGTGTGGATTTTCCGCAGCCCGATGGGCCCATGATGCTCACAAATTCTCCTTTCTTTACTTCGATATTCACGTTTTCAAGTGCTTGTGTCTCGATGGTGTCGGTGCGATAAACTTTGTTTATCCCTGTTAATTTAATCATAATATTATTTTTTATTGGTTTTTAATCTTTCAATGCATCGGCCGGGTGCTGAGCGATAACCTTATTCACAGCAATATATGTTCCTATGAGTGCGGTTGAGAGTATTATTATGTAGTTGCACCCTGTGTGCATAATAAAATGTGGAATCTTCTTTATGTAAAAGCTTATAATATATCCCATCTCGTATGCTTTGTTATAGTATATCGACTCTTTGGCTGTCTCTACGAGGAACGGTGTTACCACAATGTAGGCAAGTGTTACAAGTATAACTGTTTCGGCAAGAAATTGGCTGATAACTCTTTTACGGCTTGCTCCCACGCTACGCATCAAGCCTATCTCGCTACGACGGGTATTTGCTCTTATCCAGAAGCAACCTACCATGCCCAGGAATATACAGCCGAGGGCAAAGAGTGAGAGTGCTATATTTATCTTCATATCTCCCTCGCCACCTGTTATTTTCATAAATCTCTTCTGCATATCGCTCACTTTTGTGAGACCGTGGCAACGGAAATAACCACGGCGCAGGGTGGGAGCTATCTCCTCGTTGAAATGTTTTTCAAAAGCTTCGCAATCGACCCCCTCCTTTAATCTTATAACTAAGTGGTATCTCTCTTCTATATCTTGGTAATAGTCACCGGCAGTCCTTAGCTCGGCAGTGAACGTAACAAGAGAGTGTTCCATGGGGGTGTAGTATTTGTTGCTTGTTTTATAATCCTTATATACCTCGGCAATGGTGTGTCGCGAGCCAAAATCTACCTCTTTCCCTCTTACCTCTGTTGTGCCGTAAAGTGCTTTGGCATACTCCTCCGATATGTAGATTATATTATTTCTGGGCGCAGTGGGCATAACTATAATATCACCCGTTGTTGCCTCTTTTATTTCAAATGTGGCAAATGGTTGCTCGTCGCCAAGCTCGGGCAGAGTGACAAAGGTTATCCAATCGGCAAGTTCCGAGGCAAGGTTCAGTGTCCCTTTATTGGTGTTTACACTGCAACCGGGTATAGAGTTCTTTTCGGTTATGCAGTAGTATGCAACTTCGGGCAGGTTGTGCACGGCCTTTACAATATCTATATAGTCGTTTTTGCGCATAGCCGGTGTTTGGTTGATATACTTCTCGCCGGGGCCTAAAATTATACCATAATCCAAGTTTACTACATAACACTCCGAGGCTGTGTGTCCGTCGGGGGTAAGGCTGTTGCCTGTGTAGAAGTATAGGCTGTCTGTTACTGTCCACAGAAAATATGCGACCAATACAAGTTCTATGAATATCCACATGTTGGCACGGCGTTTGTTCCATAGCTGTTTTATTATGTTTGCTATCATAGTAGTTCTTTTTATCGTTTGTTGTTAAGCGATGACACAATAGGGTTTTTCAATGCCCACAATGCAGGTGCAAGTGCCGATATGAGGTTGAGCACTACGCATAGCAGAAATATTGTTATTGCAAGCGGTATGTTAAAGAGCATCTCGGGTGTTATGTATTGCCCGTAGCCACTATCAATGTTTGGAGCTATGCTTATTACTTGGAATATCCACTCGTTGGCGTTGTATACAATAATGCAGGATACAATGATACCCACAAGGCCTCCCACGCAGGTGAGAAAAAGGTTTTCGCAAAGAATTTGTTTAACGAGTTGCCAACTGCTTGCGCCGTATGCCTTGCGCACACCAAATTCGGCAACCCTCTCGTCGATACGTGATGAGATGAGTGCGCATAGGTTCAGCGCAGGGATAATGAGCAGAAAAAGGAAACGTTTTACAATATCCCATATATTGTTTTCAAGTTCGTCTATTTGGAAAGAGTAGTTGCCCAGGGCATAGTATGTGTAGCTGTGAGGTTGCCCGTAGAGCTCGTAATCTTTTAGTTCTAAATCGGCCTGGTCGAAGCGTGCTACCATGTCGCCAACCTCTCTTTTCATCGATGCGGGGTTGTCGGTGGTAATAAACAGTAGTTCGTCTCCATACCCATCGGTTAATGAGTTTCCGTCGGAAAAATCTTGTAGGGGCATATAGATGTCGGCGGCCGTGGCTCTCATAACGCCCGATACATCTTTTACAACACCTCCGATTGTCCCGCACTTGCTTGCGTGAATATAAATATCTCTGCCCACCACATCGGTCGTACAATAGAGTTTTTGGGCAAAACTCTCCGATATCACGCACCTTGCATCATCTGTACCTAACTTTTTGCCGTCGGTGAGCATCGGTGCACCTGCTATGAATTTAAAGTCGAATATTTGCCAAAATTCGTCACTCACACTGAGAGCTAACACAGCACTTTTTACTGTGGTTCCATCGCCTGTTGTCGAAAACAGAACATTCTTCTCTTCGTCTCTACTTACAAGGCAGGCTTTGTCGCAACTTGGCAGTTCTTTTATAAGACGCAATGCGGTGTAGCCCGGGTTACCTCCGGTGTAGACCTCAATACTTTTCTCGAGTTTTGTGGATATATATTCTATCACCATTGTTCGTGGACGGTTATATTCGGGGTAGAGTGGTGCAAGTTTTATATAATAGAGGATAAACAGCATCGTCGTGAATGATATTGCAAGTGCTGTACCTGCAATGTATATTGCGGTGAACAGCTTGTGTTGCCACATCATTGTGAGTGCTTGGGTGATGTAGTTGCGTATCATGTTTTGGTAGTTGTTAGGCGGGTAATTAAAGGTTATTTATATTGACTCGTTTCTTTATTCGCGCAGAGCCTCGGCTGTGGTGGTGTTACATGCTTTTGTTGCCGGTATAACTGCCGCCAGCACTGCTGTGGCAACAATTATTGCGTATGTGCAAAGGGTAATTATCGTAAACCTTGGCAGGGTGGTGAATGAGCTACTGTACTCTGTAAGCATCTCGTTTGTAACTTCGCTTATCGGTTGGGCAAAGTCGTTTGTTGCTATGTGGTGGGCAATAAAGGGCATTGCAACAACAAAAGCGATAGTTATCATGAGCACGGCTTCGGTTATAAATTGTGCAATTATGCGTCGACGGCTTGCACCCATGCTACGCATTATGCCTATCTCGCTTCGGCGGGCGTTGGTGCGTATCCAGAATGTGCTCACTATGCCCAAGAAGACGCAAAACACTGCAAAAAACGAGAGAAACAGTTGAAAACGGTATTTGCTTGTTTCACCTATCCTTTCGGTATGCTCTCTTGCCATGGTTACATAGTCGTTTATCCCTGCTATAAAGCAGTTGCCGATTCTCGATGTTGGTATTATGTCGATGCGGAATCGTTGTATAAATTCTTTTTTGTCTACACCCTCTTTTAACCTTATTGTCATTACGTAAGTCTCATTATCGAGGCCTGAAAAAACTGCCAGGCAGGGGAGACGGTAGGGGCGTGGAATAAAATCCTCTACAACTCCTTTTACAATTAATGGCGAATCGATATATTTTTGGTAAAACTCTTTACCTATGCACTCTGTTGTTCCGAACATCTTTGTGGCTGCGCTTCTGCTTAGGTAAATTTCGTGTTGCTTTAATGGTGTAGGTATCTCTCCGCTATGTATATCCCTTATTTTGTATACTCCCAAAAAATCGGTGCTTGCGTTGTATAAAAGGGCATTTATATATTTTTCTTCGTTTGTCTCTTCGTCCTTATAATAAAGATTATGATTATATATCTCTATGCCTGTCATAGGTAAATTAAAAGCAAGTGCGTAGGTCTCGACCTCGGGCATGGTGGCTATGTTCTTTATTATTTGTTTGTACCATAGTTTTTTATCGTCTTCGTTGTTGCCTGCCACAGGGTCGTATTTTACACTGCTTGGAGAGTGCTCAAACAAATAGACTGTACATACATTTTCATAATCGATACCTTGGGGAAGACTGCTTACCTTGTTAAGTGTGTACAGCGGGTCTATTGCCAGCCAAAGAAATATGGCAATTATGATAAGTTCTATGAAGAGCCACGCATTTTGCCCTTTTTCGTTCCATAATTGTTTTAATATTTTTGTTATCATGGTTTGTCAGCGTTTGTTGTAGAGAGATTGAACAATGTTTTTTCTAAGTGCGAGCATTGCCGGCAGAAGCGACGATGCTATATTGAGTACAAAACACAGCAGTAGTGTTATTGTAAAGATACGGGGCGAGAAGAGATGTTCGGCCGGGTATTCATACTCGCTCTTGTAGCCGAAGATTATGGCAAGTATGTCGTCGGTTGTGTAATAGACCAATATATACGATAGTACCAACCCGGCAAGCGCTCCTATGAATGTCAAAAAGAGGTTCTCACACAATATTTGCCAAAGAATTTGTGCATTAGTAGCTCCGTAGGCTTTGCGCACGCCTATCTCGCACAGACGGCTGTTCATGCGCGAATATATCATACCGCTGAGGTTCAGCGCAGGTATAAAGAGGAAGGCCAATATTATGTAAAAATAGTTTTTAAACAGCTCCCAAACGGTATCGTCGCAGCTGCTGTTGAATGCCTGTTGCCAGTGAGAGTATATGTACATTGTGTAATTGTATTCTTCGTAATTGTTATGCTGTATCTTTTCGTTTATATATCGTGCATACCTCTCTTTTATCTCTTTTTTAATGTTCTCCATTGCGCTAATTTTTTCTGCTTCTATATATAGCATGTTACTGCCAAAAAGTTCAATATCATCGTTGTCGTTGCTCCGGTATTCAAAATAACGAGGGAAAAAAATCTTTTTAGAGGTGTAGTACATGCAGTCGTGTGCGTCTTTTACAACTCCCACGATGGTGCAAGGTTCCTTGTTGTTTACAAGTATGTTTTCGCCAACTACATCGGTGCGGGCAAACATCTCTTTTGCAACGCTTTCTGTTATCACTGCTTTTGCATCGTATAGCTCTTTATCGCCAAATGGGGCACCTGCAATAAATTCAAAATCGAAGATTTTCCAATAATTGTCATCTACACACATGGGCTGGAAACCAATTTCTTCGTCATTTACTATCATGCTCTCGACATCTGAATAGCAGTATCGCGAAATGTTTTTTATGCCATCAATATCTTTTATCAACGGTATAAAATCGTCGGGCAAGTAATTGGGCCCTGTATAATTTATATAACCTCCGCCTTTGAAACTATTTACTTTTATCACCTCGACGGAAATTATTCTTTCGCGCGAATATTCGGGATAGGCGGGGGAGTATCTTGTGTGGAACACTATAAACATAGTCATTGCGAGTGCAAGAGATATTGCTGTTGCGCCTGTGTAAATAGCTGTGTACAGCTTCTGCTGTCGCATCATTGTGAGTGCTTGTGTGATATAGTTACGTATCATTTATCGGTCTTTGTAAATGCGGTTATCAAAATTACTATCTTTCTTTCTTCTTTCTTTTGTTTATAGATGGCTTTAACAATCTTCTATTTTAAATTTATCTCCTTGCGGTTGTTGTAATACTCCATATTGCTTGTAACAACTTCGTCGCCTTCGTTAAGCCCTTCGACAGCCTCTACATAGTCGTAGTTGCTGTTGCCCAGCCTCACTCTGCGCCTCACAAGTTTCTCGTTGTTCTTTACAAAAAAGGTGTATTCGCCTGCTCCTTTGTAGTAACTGCCGTTTGGTATGCGCAAAACATCTTCTCGTATGCGGTGCATGATGTAGACGTCGACGCGTTGCCCGTAGCGCAGTTTGGGGTGCGACGGCTCGTTGAGTGTTATGTCGAACGATATGTTGCCACCCTCGCTTTTTGCTGCCATGTTGCTTATGTGCCCATGCAACCTCTCTCCTCCGACCAACACGACTACACTTTTACCTGTGGATAGGTGTTCGCTCATGTTGTCGCTTACCTGCGCATTTATTTTGAATGCCGAGAGGTCGGATATTGTGGCTATGTGGCTCCCGGCACTCACTAGCGAGCCTATCTTGTCGCTTATAAAGGTGAGTGTTCCGCTTTGTGGTGCAAGCATCTTTGCCTCCTCTATCTTGTTGCGTGTGTCGGCCATTTGGCGGGTAAAGATGTCGTACTGCAATTTGCTCACTTTGTTGTTCGAGGCTCGTATCTCGCGTTCTGTTTTTAGTTGTTCTCTGCTTTGTTCGAGCTTGAGACGGGCTGTGGTTACTGCCATCTCGCACTGTCGCACCTTTTCGGTGGTTCCCGAGCCTATGCTGTCGAGGTGTCGTTCGTTTAATAGCTCCGACTGCAAACGTTTGAACTCCATCTCGCTTATTTTTATGTTTATCTCCATGTTGGCAAGAGCGGTGTTGTCGTTCATCTGTTGTTGTTTTAGCTTTTGCAGGTGTATCTCGGCTTCATCAGCCTGTTTATTGTACTCTGCCTCTATATTGGCAAGGTCGAGGCGCAGGAGACGTGTGCCATGTGTTATCGAGTCGCCGTTCTTGCAGTAAACTTCGAGCAAGCGACTGCTCACGGGTGAGTTTATCATAAGCTCTGAGGCCGACTGTATGTTTCCGCTCGCGTTTATGCTTGTTTCGATGGTTCCGCGGTCTATCACCGCATACGAGAGTGATTTTTCGCTTACGCTTGCTTTCGATAGTTGTATTATAATTATAAATACGATACTCACGACGCATAGTATGCCCGCAATTTTTGTAATTGTAGACAATTTGCGTTTAAGCCGTTCTTTTTGTGGTATTGTTTTGTCCATCTGGCATGTTTTTACCGGTTATGTTTCAAAAACCATGCCAAAGTTATAATATCTTGATTAATAATATTTTGTGTTTTTGTTTATGTGTCCGAAAACGGACAGTTTGTCCGCCTTTGTGTTACATTTATTGCTATTGTTTAATATCTCTTAAAAGTTTATTTCTTTTTCACTGTTTTATGCAATAATGAGTTATCTTCGCAAGTGATTAAGAATTTGTTTATGATACTTGTGATAGATGATAACGAGGCGATAAGAAGCTCGCTCGCTTTTATGTTGGGCAGGGCCGGCTACGAGGTGATGCTCGCTTCGAACCCCGATGATGCGATAGATGCTGTGAAAAAACGTGAGCCTCGTCTCATACTCATGGATATGAACTACTCGCTCACTACCGATGGCGAAGAGGGGCTCTATTTGTTGCGTCGAGTTAAGGTTTATTGCCCTTCGGTACCTGTTATTTTAATGACAGCATGGGGTAGTATCGACCTTGCTGTTAAAGGCATGCGTGCAGGAGCTTTCGATTTTATTACAAAGCCGTGGCATAATGCTATGCTCATGCAGAGGATAGAGACTGCCATAGAGCTCACACAACAGCCGGCCGATAAGGCTGTGAAGGGTGGAGGAGCGTTCTTCGACAGGTGTGGTATCGTGGGACAAAGCAAAGCTCTCGAGGATATTCTCTCTACTGTTGAGCGTGTGGCAAAAACCGATGCATCGGTGCTCATCACAGGCGAGAGCGGAACGGGAAAAGAGCTCATTGCCGAGGCCTTGCACCGCAACAGTAAACGTAGTAACAAACCGTTTGTGAAGGTTAATCTCGGCGGTATATCCCAGTCGCTTTTTGAGAGCGAGATGTTCGGGCATGTGCGCGGTGCTTTCACCGATGCGTCGGCCGACAGAGTGGGGCGTTTTGCCATGGCCGATGGTGGCACCATCTTCCTTGACGAGGTAGGAGAGCTCGACCTTGCCTGTCAGGTGAAGCTACTGCGCGTGTTGCAGGACCGTACTTATGAGGTGCTGGGCGACAGCAAGCCTCGTAACATAGATGTTCGCGTGGTGTGTGCCACAAACCGTAATCTGCAACAGATGGTAAAGGAGGGTACCTTCCGCGAGGACCTTTTCTACCGAATAAATCTTATCCCTTTACACCTCCCACCGTTGCGCGAGCGTCGCGAGGATATACCCATGCTTGCCCACCATTTTGCTTGTGCCTTCACCACACAAAACAGCTTGCAAACGCCCGAATTTGCACCCGAGACTATGCGCTACATAACTTCGTTGCCCTTCCTCGGTAATGTAAGGGAGCTGAAGAACCTTGTGGAACGCACTATTCTCATTTGTGGTAACGGGCTGTTATCGCCCGAGGATTTTGAGATGCAGAACAGTTTAACATCTCTCTCCATGCCGAGCGAGGATATCGACACAAAAGGGCTAACGCTCGACGAGATGGAGCGACGTACAATAGTAGATGCCATTAAAAAGTATCGTAATCTCTCACAGGTTGCCATGGCGCTCGGGATAAGCCGTCAGGCACTTTATCGCCGAATGGAAAAGTATGGTCTTAAAGAGTAAGTTACAGCTATGAAGTTGCGTTACCTTTTTGTTATTTTGGCTTTGCTTGTTATAACACCATCGGTGCTACTTTTTTTTCTTTTGTACAACAAAGGGGGGGGCTCTCTTTATGTGACCGAGGCGATAATATTTGTAACCATAATTTTTATCTTTTATTTTTATCGCAAAGTGCTGAAACCGCTCGACAGCATAGCAGGGGGTATGGACCTACTCTCCGCCCAGGATTTCAGCAGCCGCTTGTCGCCTGTGGGGCAGGCCGAGGCCGACCGCATAGTTGTACTCTTCAACAAGCTTATGGAGAGGGTTAAAGAGGAGCGAATGAACAGGATTGAACAAAATTATTTCCTCTCTCTCCTTATAGAAGAATCGCCCATGGGTGTAGTTCTTCTCGATTATAACGATTGTATAACGCTCTTGAACCCTGCCGCAAAGCAGTTTATGGCTATCGATGAGGGTTGTGTGGGTAGCTCAATACATTCGCTCGATTCACATCTTGCCAGAGAGATTTTAAAGATTGAACAGGGCGATAAAAAGACTATAAGATTAGACGGCACAGCTATATATAGGTGCTCGCGCCTTTCGTTCATGAACAGCGGGTTCTGCCGGCCCTTTATTATAATAGAACCGCTGACCGATGAGATTTTCAGAGCCGAAAAGAGTGCGTATGAAAAGGTTATACGCATGATTGCTCACGAGGTAAATAACTCGGTGGCAGGTGTCACATCAGCACTTGCAACCATTAGCGAGGTGCTTGCTACAACAACCGAGGCTACCATGGAGAAGGATATTGCCGACATAAGAGATGTGTTAAAGGTGTGCGAGGAGCGTGGATACAATATGAGCCGTTTTATAGCCGATTTTGCCGGTGTTGTAAAGATTCCCGAGCTGGTACTTCACGAGGTGCATATTAACGAATGTGTATTACCCTGTATATGTTTAATGAAACACAAGTGTCGCGAACAAAATATAACCTTGCGCACAATGCTTACCGAAGAGCCTGTGATAGTTAATGCCGACACAACCCTCTTTGAGCAAGTTGTGCTCAATATTATGAAAAACTCGATAGAGAGCATAGGCAAGGGCGGTGAGATTATCGTAGAGACTTTTGCTTCCCCTGCAAGAATATTGATAACCGATAATGGTCACGGAATATCTGCCGACGATAGCTCGCGCATCTTCTCGCCATTCTTTTCGACAAAGGCTAACGGTCAGGGCCTTGGTCTTATGTTCGTGAGGGAGATTCTTACTAAGCACGGCTGTTTATTCTCGTTGGCTACTGCGTCCGATGGTTTTACACGTTTTGAGATAATATTCAGATAGCAACAAAAAAAGGTTCACCGTGGTGAACCTTTTTTTGTTGCTTATTGCTGTTTATTTGTTTAATACCTGTTTCCACTCATCGTTTACCTTTTTAAAGTGGAATTTTGTTTCGTCGGTTTCGCCGTTGCCATATGTTATAACTGCTTTTACAACAGCCTCGTCACCCGCCTCGTTTATTGTCTCTTCGAGAATCTCATAAGACACTATACCTTTCTGCTCTTCAATAGTCGATTTACCTTTTTGGTCGAACAACTCTTTCAGTTGTGCTTTATCCTTGTCGGGCATGTCAAATGTGTTTACATACGCCTCGTAATCGCCTTTTTGCAACATCTCGATGCAGTCGCTTGTGATGCTCGAAGGTGTGTTCGATTTTCCGCAACTTGCAAATGTGAACGCAACGACAATTACTCCGATTACTAATGCTAACTTTTTCATGGCTGTAAAATTTTAGTTAATTAATAGTTTGTTATTCTAGTTGTGTTTGCAAAGAAAATAAATTTTATGGAAATTTAAAATAAGTTTCAAGTTTTTTGTTTGCATATATATCGGACGGGAAAATTATCTCGTCGGGGAAGCAAACAGTGCCCACGTGAGTGGTGCGCCCCTCTGTTATGTCTATTCCCTCTTTCATAAAGAGAAAATATATAAGTTCGGTGCAGTATAATCTGCTGTGGTCGCTGTGGTCGAACGAGGCGTCGAAGGGGATACTGTCCTGTACCAGCTCCATGGCGTTGTGAGTAACAGATTGTAGTAAAGAGTCGTTTACAAGGCAGTGCATAATCTCTCCGGCCGACGCTCGGTCGCTTGCAAAAAAACGCTCTATGCGCTCTATTTTTACCCTGTCGAAGTCGCCTTTAAAGTCGGGCTCGTCGTTCACCGCATGAACCACACACCATGCGCTGTCGGTTTTGCACACAAGGCCTATGTGGCTGTATTGCGAGCCGTTACGGTCGTGCGTGAGTATCATGTTACTCGACAAGCTTCTGCCCTTGCGAAAGAGTATGTCACCATTGCGCAGGCTCTCGTAGGGTATTGCCGGCCTCTCCTGCACCTGTTGTCTGCACGAACATAATATAAGGAGCAATATTGAGCAAGCAACTATGTATCGGGTTATGTTCATTTGGTATGTGTCTAGTTGTATAAAATGTTTTTTGCGAAGATAAATGTTTTTATTTTATGATGCACTCATAAATTAAAACTTTACTATTTTGATTATCTTTAATTAATTGGGGGTGATGATGAAAATTTATTTAAAATTGAACACAATAGTACTATTCTATTGCGAAATAATGTAACATCTACAAACTTTTACGACTAATAATAAATAGATGTCCGCAAACAATATACTTGTCCGCAAATGGACAGTGTTGCTTATCGTAACAGCTTTGCTATTAAGCAGTAAGACTTTTGGCATGCTTTTTGATGTTGTAACAGTGTAAATTGTTTGCCCCATAATTGGGTATTATTATGAAAAATTTTGTAGCTCGGAATCTTGTTATTTGACGAATATTGCAATTACTATAAACCAATAAAATTATATAATATGAAAAAACTATTTTTGACCTTAATCGTTGCATTTGCCACCTTATGTGGCTTTGCACAGGAAATCAAGAGTGTTGGCACAAAGTTTGAAGACTACCAATTGGTTGCGACATTTGACGATTGTCTGTCGCTGTTGCAAGAGGCCGGTTACAATATGTTTGTCTATGATATTTCGTCGTTGAAAGATAAGGCAACGCATGTTGAATTCTGTGTAAAGGAATATGAGAATGGTAATTTGGTGGAAGTAGGTGATTCGCGTTCACGTTCATCAGTATTTGAATTAATCCGTAGAATAAGCGAATACAGTGAGGAAGAACAGAGAGTGATAAAGGCATCGGCAATTGCCGATGACGAGGATAATGACATCTTCCGCCTTGCAACACGATTGAAGATAGGCTTTACTCCTGTAGATAAGGACATGGGACAGAGGGTAATATTCCAGGTTGCAGGAAAGGAGATGATGGGAGGTGCTTGCATGCGACTGATGTTGCGTGACTGCCGTGTAGATATATCACATCGCAAACTTGATTATTATACAAGACATTTCATAATTGATGGTTTTGAAAAGGGGAAGTTTATTCCGCTTGTTCTCTATGTAGCTCCCTGGTGGGATGAGAAATATGAAACATACCGCCTCTGTGGCGAGACAAAAATACCTGCGGATATGAGTAGTCAAGTTATGAAACTATCGCCACACTATTTTATTATTGGAGTTGAGTTTGAATAATCGATATGAAAAAACTATTTTTAACCTTAATCGTTGCATTTGCCACCGGGTGTGGCTTTGCACAGGAGGATAGTGGTACGCTGTTTGAGCGAAAAGATTCTATTGTTGCAACGTGGGACCTTGACAAAAGAGTCTCTTCAATAACAAGCAGTATGTATTTCCCACCTGCCGAGTTCTATTGGAATAATACTTTGTATTACATGGACAGGTCGCCGCTTGCATATATAAATAAAAAAGAGTTCTTGGATATATATCCCGAATGGCCTATAATAGAAGAGACCTCACTCGGTAATTATTCATACCGTGGAAGATATGACTGTGTGTGGGAGCTAACTGGAGATTCTCTTTTTCTTACCAATATAAGAAAATACATGGTAAGTAAACTCGACAAGGAAGAATATACTCCTTATACATACGAAGGGGTCAAAGCAAAGATGGAAAGTTTTACAGGTGTCAAATTCGACTCTGACAACAGAATGTTTGCTTCTTGGTTCAGTGGCTCACTATACATAATGCAACCATTTATTACCAGCGATTTTAAGTCTTACGAGGATTTTAAGATTGCACAAATAGAATGGGGACTAAAACATTTACGCAGGCTAACATTCAAGAGTGGCAAATTGGTAGCCGATTTGAGGGAATTTATAACAACTGAAAATAATGGTCAATATTTGTTTCCTATTCTTGAAACCGAGGCTGAATTCCCGGGTGGTTACAAGGTTTTACAGGAATGGATAAAAAACAATCTGCAATATCCCAAGGAGTGCGCTGCACAGGGGATTGAGGGCAGAGCCTTTGTGCGTTTCGTTGTAAAGAAAGATGGCTCGATAGACAATGTGGAACTTTTAAAAAGCAGCGGTGATACATTATTAGACCAAGAGGCTCTGCGTCTTATGAATGATGATATGCCCAAATGGGTTCCGGCTACCCAATTTAGCGATGCAGAGGGTAAATATATAAAAGTTGATCGCCGTTTTGTAATGCCGGTAGTGTTCAAACTCGGGAATTAAATACCTCAACTTTTTACGTTGAGCCCAAAGAGGTAAATAGACGTTATAATGAATAAAAATATTGTGAGATATTATCTATTATATTAATTACTTTTGCACTATGAAGATTATATCATACAACATACACAACCATTCACAAGATAAAATAGACTCGCTATTGAAGTTTGGAGCAGATGTCTATATTCTCCCTGAGATTCACTCTTATGCCGAGGTGGTTCTGCCCGAAGAATACACCCTGTTCCGTTTTTCAAACCCCGAAGAGAGTGCAAAAGGGCTTGGAATTATATTCAAGAAGGTGTATAACTTTGTTGTGCCTGAGTGGTTCTGCGAAGAGTATAAATATATATTGCCTCTGTGTTGGGGCAATTTGCTTCTGTTTGCGATGTGGCCTACAAAAACAAAAGCAAACAAGAATATGGGCTATCCACAAATAGCATTCGAGGCTATAAAATATTATTCGTCATATTTTAATGGTAAGAGAGTTGTTTTGTCGGGAGACTTTAATTGTTATATAGGACAGACTGATGAAAGCCCGAAGCGTGGTACGCTGTTGCAAATTGTGGATTTTCTCTCAAAACATAATATATACAGTTTGTACCATAAACAGAGCAATGAGGATTTCGGCAAAGAAAGCAGAACTACATATCATTGGTTATTCAGGGAGGAGCAGAAATTCTTCCTCGATTACACTTTTACGAATATTGAAGGTGCAAAATATCGGCTTGAGGAGTGGGATAGTAAATTTAGTGACCACCACGCACAGATATTAGAGATATAGATAGTAAATGTTACCGCGGTATGTGTTTACCTCATCTTGTGTGGTGCTTTTTCGTAAATGATATAAAAAAAGATGGAAGTTTTAACTTCCATCTTTGTGATCCCGACAGGATTCAAACCTGTAACCTTCTGATCCGTAGTCAGATGCTCTATTCAGTTGAGCTACGAGACCGAGTGTCTTTCGTTGTTTGACGTTGCAAAGGTACTACAATTTTTGTAACCTGCAAAACTTTTCGAACTTTTTTTCAAGAAAAATGTGTTTTTTTATTCGAAGAATCTTTCGTTAAACATAAACCAGCCAAGTGTGAGGCCCATGTTGAACCCGCTACTGTGTGAGCTATAATAGTTTACGAATGCGTTTATGCTTATTGTGGAGATTTTGCCCACAAGATTAAGCTCGGCGATATATTCTACATCTTCGAATCTTTTTTTGCTGTAATAGGCGGTTCCGTCGCTGTTTTCTTTTATCATGCGATAGGGTGAGAAGAGGTAAAAGCCGGGACGCACCTGTAAAAAGCTGTTTGCTTTGTATATGGGAGTAACTCCAAGGCCTACAAATTGGTTGGCACGGAACTTGGGGTCGTAATTAAAAAGGGTGTTCATGGTGGGGGTAAATGCTCCGGCCTGCATGAGCGATGCTTGGTAGCTGTGCGATAGGCTACGTGTTGAGTAGTATGCTTGCAGGTAGGCTCCCAGAGAGAAGTGTCGCGACAGGTTAAATATCTCGTTTCTTATATAGTTTACCTGTAACCACGATTTGCTCTCGTTGTCGTTTATGTGTAGGTTGTTGCTTTTGAATTTCTCTTTGCCTATGTAAAATTGTGCCGCTAATATCTCGTATGAGCCTTGCGTGGGGAAGGCCATGTCGTCGAGGGTGTTGCCTTGGAATTTTACGCTTGCGCCTGCCAGCCTTATCTTGTTTTTGTCGTATTGTGGGTTGTCTAGGTCTATAAGGCTTGTAGGCATATATTCGTCTGTTATTTCGGCCATACCTGCTGAAATTTCGGCTTTTTTGCGCAGGAGGAAGGGTAACGATATTTTTGCTTTTACAAATACCTCGCGTTCATGGTTGAGTGACATGGAGTTCTTTTGCGAAAAGACATACTTCATGTTGTAATAGTCGATGGTGGAGTACGATGCGATGAGCTTGAGAGATACCGGGTGGCGGGTGGTGAAGTCGTATCGGCTGCCAAGTTGTATATTGTTGTATACTTTACCTAATTGGCCGTCGAGCATGTACTCTTTCGACATTTTGTTTATGTTGCGATAGTGTAGCCCGAAATATATCTGGTTTGATATTTTTGTGGATACACTGCCTCCCAATTTGAGGTTTATGGGTGGTGTGAGCTCTGCATCGATGTGCAGGGTGTATGTGCTGTCCTGCTCGTTGTAAACGGCATGGGGTAGCAACGAGGCTACGCTGTTACCCGAAAGGAGACGAAAATAGGCTTTTTTGCAATCTTCGTAATCGAATATTTCTTCGTCGCGCTGAAACTCGTTTTTAATGGCATGTGCCTGTTCTTCATTAACGCCGTGAACGACAACATCGCTGAATCTTATATAGGGCTTTTTCCTATTGAACTCCATGCGCATTTTTGTTACTTCGGCTATGGTGCGTCGTGCCGGTACTCGCTGCTTGATTGAGTCGATGTAGTGGCTTGCATATTCGTAACCGGTCTGCACCACCTTGTCTATTTTGTGAAAATCGAGAAGTTTTACATCTTTTATGTTCATGTCGAGAAGAATTCCCGACTCCTCGGGCAGTGTATAGTCGCTGATGCCCATGATGAGGTTTTTTACTTGTCCCATCAGGTCGCCCTCTTCGGGCAGGGGGGCGTTCTCGCTTACTACGCTACCCAATATAAAATCGGGAGCAAAATCTCTTTCCATTATGTCGCGAGGGAAATTGTTGTATATGCCTCCGTCGTAAAGCAGGATACTGTCCTTTTTTATGGGTTTGAATACAAAGGGGAAGCTCATTGAGGCACGCACCGCGTCGCCGAGGTCGCCTTCGGAAAATATTACCTGCTTTTTGTTGTGCACATCTGATGCGACACAGCGGAAAGGTACCATGAGCTTGTCGAAATTACGTTCGCAGGCTGCTGTGGAGGTCGAAAAAATCTCCATAAAACCTATGCTCATAGGTGCCGGGTTTATGAGCTGTATCGGTGGCTTTACTATGCGTATGGTGTCTTTTATGTCGATGTGTAAACTTAAAAGTTCGGGTACTTCGGCGTTACGCTTAAAGTAGAACATGTAGTTTTTGTCCATGGTTCCGGTGTACCAACGACGAAAATCCTCGTTACTCATGGCGTTTATCATATCCTCGGGGGTGTATCCCATGGAGTAGAGGGCTGCAACAATAGCACCCATCGACGTTCCGGCTACATAGTCTATGGGGATATTATTCTCTTCGAGAGCCTTTATTACTCCTATGTGGGCAAGGCCACGTGCTCCGCCTCCGCTCATCACAAGGCCCACCTTTTGTGCGCTCGCCGCTATCGATAGCATGAGCAGAGCTATGAATAATGTTGTTATTTTTTTCATCGTTTGGTATATTATATTTGCATAACAAGTGCATTATGCAAATATAGATTTTTTGAGTGGTATATATTAACCTTTTTTATCGTTTTTAGTTTCATTAATATGTTTTTAATACTTTTTCTCGCATGTGGTATGCTTTTGGTTTCTTGTGCGACAAAGGATATAAAAACATAGCCTCGCTGTTTGGGCATAAAAAAATAAGAGTTATGGAAGCCTCCATAACTCTTATTTTTCTTGAAAGAAACAGGGATTACTTCAAAGCGATAATCTCCTCCTCACCTGCAACGCAAGCAAAGATTTTGTCCTCGCGGAGCAACCAACCAAGACCAAGGAAAAGTTCTTTGTCTTTCAATTTTGTCTCTTTTTTAATCTGTTTCAAAGTAAGACCCTCAGTCTCGTTGAGAGCGGTCCAAATACGGCCTGCAAATTCACCGGCCTGTTCTGTAATCATCATACTTCTAATATTTTAATTGTTTATTTTAGCCGTTTAGTAGATGGCTTTTGAAATCGGGTGCAAAGGTACTGCTTTTTTTCTTAATACAAAACAAAATGTAATGATATTCTGTGATTTTAGTGAAATTTTATGCACAAAATCGTCATTTTTACATATTTTAATGTGTTGTACCTGTGTAATATCATCTCTTTTCGAGATATTCAACCCAAATTTTAGCAGCCTCTTCCACCATTTTTACACATGGGCGTTTTTGATAATATTCTGTTGTGCGAGCCTCGGGCGTTGCCGGGGTAGGAGCACTTTTTTCGAGCCCGAGCAACTCGGCGCATGTGATTGAACCGTTGCGCTTGGCAAATTCCTCGGCAAGTTGTTGGACTAGTTTGTAGTTTGCCTCTTTGCCCTCGCGGTCTTTTCCTTCGGTTGAGCCTGTCTCGAGCCCGGCAAGCATGAAGAGCCCGCATGCCGCACCACATGTTTTTCTCATGCGACCGATGCCACCGCCAAAGGAGGCTGACATTTTAAGGGCTTGTTCGCGTGTGAAACCATACATATCGGCGAAGGCTGCAACAACTGCTTGGCTACAATTATATCCTTCTTTAAATAGTGAAACGGCTAAATTTATTCTCTCTTCCATGTTGTGTGAGTTTATGGGTATATTGTTATTAAATTAATCCTCTTGCACGTAGAAGCGCGGCGGGGTCGGGCGATGTGCCACGGAAACGGCGATATTCGCGCATGGGGTCTTTGGCTCCTCCCATCTCGAGGAGTTGTTTGAAGCTTGTGGCTGTTTCGGCATCGAAAATTCCACGCTCTTTGAAGAGCTCAAAAGCATCGCAGTCGAGTACCTCGGCCCAGATGTATGAGTAGTAACCCACCTCGTAACCTCCGCCGAAGACGTGAGAGAAGTTTGTGCTGCGGTAGCGGTATTCTATCTCCTTTATGAAGCCAAGCTCTTTGCGCAGGCTGTTCTCGAACTCGTTGCAGTCGAAATTTGTGTAATCCTCGACAAGGTGCATCTTCATGTCGAGAAGGGCGGCAGCTAGGACCTCGCTTGTTTCGAAGCCTAAATTAAAGAAAGCGCTACGTTGCATCTTTTCGATAAGGCTGTCGGGGATAACCTCTCCTGTTTGGTAGTGTGTTGCGTATGAGCGCATAACGTCGGGGTGGATAGCCCACTTTTCGTTCACTTGGGAGAAGAGCTCCACAAAATCGTGCTTCACGCTTGTACCGCTCACGCTGGGGTAGTGTGCCTGTGTGAGAAGGCCGTGTAGCGCGTGGCCGAACTCATGGAAAAGTGTACGTGTCTCGTCGATGTTGAGGAGTGCGGGGGTGTCGCCTTGGGGTGCTGTAAAGTTGCACACGTTTACCACAAAGGGGCGTATGTTCTCGCCGTTTATGTTTCTTTGGTTTACAAAATTAACCATCCATGCTCCTTGACGTTTCGATGCACGTGGGAAAAAGTCGGTGTAGAATATTCCAAGGTGGTTGTTGTTCTCGTCGAGCACCTGGTAGGTCTCTACACCTTCGTAATATACCGGTATGTCGGTGCGTTTCTCAAATTTTACTTTGTATAGCTTTTCTGCACAATCGAACGCGCCTTGCAACACATTCTCTAATTTAAAGTAGGGCTTTATGTCGGAGTCGTTGAGGGCGTATTTTTCTTTGCGAAGTTTTTCGGTGTAGTAGAACCAGTCCCAGCCTTCAATCTCGTGGCCGGCAATAGCTTTTAGCGCGGCCGACTCTTCTTTGGCGCGGTTTATGGCGGGCTCCCAAACGCTGTTAAGAAGGGCGAGGGCTGCTTCGGGTGTTTTTGCCATCTTCTCGTCGAGCACGAAAGAGGCGTAATTGTCGAAACCTAACAGGCGTGCCTTCTCTTGACGTAGTTTAAGTATCTTTGCGATTATTGCTTTGTTGTTGTTCGCGTTGTCGTTGTTGCCACGGTTATAGTAGGCCTGGTACACCTGTTTGCGAAGCTCGCGGTTGTCGGCATATTGGAGGAAGGGTATACAGCTGGGCTTGTCGAGTGTGATAACCCAGCCATCTATGCTGTCGTTCTTTGCGGCCTCGGCTGCTGCGTCTATACTGCTCTGTGGAAGGCCGGCAAGCTCTTTTTCATCGGTTATTACAAGCTTGTATGCTTTGTTGTCGGCAAGCAGGTTCTTGCCAAATTCTATACCGGCAAGGCCAAGCTCAGTATTTATCTGCAATAATTTTGCTTTTCCCTCTTCGTCGAGCAGGGCACCTCCACGCACGAAGGCATTATAGTAGTTTTCGAGCACAATAGTCTGCTCTTCGTTGAGTGCGAGTTTCTCCTTGTTATCGTACAAGGTGCGTATGCGTGCAAACAGGGTGTCGTTCATGCATATGTAGCCGTTGAGCTCGGTGAGCATGGGTACTGCATAGTTCTCGACCTCGGTCATGGCATCGCTGTTGTCGCTCTCGTTGAGTGTGAAGAATATGTTCGACACTTTGTCGAGCAGTTTTCCACTGCACTCCAACGCCTCTATGGTGTTTTCGAAGGTGGGAGCGTCGTTGCTCTCTATAATCTTTTTAATGTCGGCTCTTCTTTCGGCAACGCCTTTTTCAAAGCCCTCGCGGAATTGTTCCACGGTGTAGAGCGAGAACTCGGGTGCTCCAAATGGTGCTTTACTGTCGCGCAAGAGAGCCGAGCCTTCGTTCTTCTCTCCGCATGAGATGTTTGTAATCATGATGAGTAGTGAAAGTAGTTGGAAAATCTTTTTCATTATTATATTGTACTTTGTTTATTTTGCAAAAATACAAACAAACGAGCGAGAAACATGAAGTTTGCTTAAATGTTTTTCACGGCGAGCGTAGAATATTTTCGAGGTTTACCTCAAAAATAGTGAATTTATGGGATTTTATTATAGTTGGGCGTTGCTTCTTTTGCAAAGCGTGGTGTTGCTCTGCTCAATTTTTTTTGCTAATTTCGCGGGCAAATAATAATATTACTCATGAATAAGGTATCGGAAAACCCTTTCAAAAACCGAGCAGGTGGCGACATGCCGTTAATTGTTGTTACAGCGCTGTTTGTTACGCTTTATATGGTGTCGAACATAATGGCTGTAAAGGTTGTCGGTTTTTTCTCTCTTTTTTATTTTGATGCAGGTACAATAACCTTCCCTTTTGCATATATGCTTGGCGATGTGCTTACCGAAATTTGGGGTTATCGCACCGCTCGCAAAATTATTTGGCTCACATTCTTGTGTAATGTGATTATGGTTGTGTGCACTCAAATTGGTGTGTGGCTTCCTTCGCTCGACTACCTCGACGGAACGGCTGTTGCTTATAATGCTATATTTAATTATGTACCGCGCATAGTTATAGGTTCGTTGGTTGGCTTCTTGCTTGGCGAGCTTTCAAATGCTTGGCTCATGGAGAAAATTAAAGAGAAAACCTGCGGACGTTTTCTCTGGGTGCGCACGATAGGCTCTTCTATGGTGGGTTACCTGTTCGATACTATACCTTTTGTGCTAATTGCTTTTGTGGGTACTTTGAGCCTGCGCGACCTCCTGCTGATGGTTGCTTTTCAGTATTGCATGAAGCTTGGTATCGAGGTTCTTTTTGGCACCCCGCTTGCTTATGCTGTTATTCTTGCGCTTAAACGCAGTATATTAAAGGTTAGGCATAATGGATAGATATTCGGTTATTCGCACAAAGATGCCTCGTGAATTTGTGCTTTTGCAAGGCATGGGGTGCCGGTGGGGGAGGTGTGCTTTTTGCGATTATCACACCGACAAGAGCAATAACCCTTTTGAGATTAACCGCGAGGTTCTTGCGCGTGTAACCGGCGAGTATGGTGTGCTCGATGTTATAAATTCGGGCTCGGCTCTCGAACTCGACGAGGCAACAATAGAGCTTCTTGAAACGGTTGTTAAGGAAAAAAAGATAGATACTTTGTGGTTCGAGGCGCATTATATGTATCGTCACAAACTCGCCGATTTTGCATCACGGTTTGCACCGGCTGTTGTGAAATTTCGCTGTGGGATAGAGAGCTTCGATACTTGCATGCGTGGCGCGTGGAACAAAGGTGTCGCGGCAGATGTGACACCCGAGGAGGTGGCTAAATACTTCTCCGGTGTCTGCTTGCTTTGTTGTGTGGTTGGCGATACAAGGGATAGAATTTTGAATGATATAGAAACGGCAAAGCGTTACTTTGAATATTTTAGTGTAAATATTTTTTGTAATAACACCACAGCTGTTAAACGCGACGATAGGCTTGTCGGGTGGTTTATGGAGAGTGTTTACCCCACCATCAAAGATGACTGTCGCATAGAGGTTCTTGTTGAAAACACCGACCTCGGGGTGGGGTAGACCGAAGGATTGTTTTTATTAGTGGTTGCAGGGAGAATAACCAAAGAAAAGTACTGAGGTATTTAGAGAAAAAATCTTCTCACCCTAAAAAAAACTTTGCAGGTAAACCTGCTTTTCCCATGTTTTTCGACTATATATAACACAAAAGCACCGAAAAAAATCGGTGCTTTTGTTGTGGAGCATACGAGAGTCGAACTCGTCACCTTTTGACTGCCAGTCAAACGCTCTAGCCAGATGAGCTAATGCCCCTTTCTTTTTGCACTTGCAAAGGTAGGTAAATATTTTCCTTTATGCAATACTTTGTGCAAATTATGTGCAAACTTTTTGTTTTTTTTTGCTTTCCGTTATTGTGCCCTATGACACATAACCTTATTAAATAAAGTTTTTGTTGTGCGATTTATGGTTAAATCGAGCAAAATGTTTATATTCGCAAAATATTTTGTTTGATGCGGTTTCACGCATAAAAAGTGATGATAATGATAATTTAAAATACAAAAGATAAATTTATGGCAACAGTTGATGACAAAAAGATTATTTTTTCGATGGTGGGGCTGAACAAGACCATACGTCAGAATAACAAACAGGTTCTTAAAAATATTTACCTCTCTTTCTTTTATGGTGCAAAGATTGGTATCATAGGTATGAACGGTTCGGGTAAATCTACTCTTATGAAGATTATCGCCGGACTCGACAACGATTATCAGGGAGAGGTTGTTTGGTCGCCCGGTTACTCTGTGGGTTACCTGCCTCAGGAGCCTCACTTGCAGGACGGTAAAACAGTCAAGGAGGTTGTTATGGAGGGTGTTCAGGCTACGGTTGATGCTCTCAATGAGTATGAGGAGATTAACAACAAATTCGGTCTTCCCGAATATTATGAAGATGAAAACAAAATGAATGCTCTCTTTGCCCGTCAGGCGGAGTTGCAGGATATTATAGATGCAACAGATGCGTGGAACCTCGACAGCAAGCTCGACCGTGCGATGGCTGCCCTTCGTTGCCCGGCTGGCGATGAACTTGTGGACCACCTGTCGGGTGGTGAGCGTCGTCGTGTGGCTTTGTGCCGTCTGTTGTTGCAGAAACCCGACGTGTTGCTTCTTGACGAGCCTACCAACCACTTAGACGCAGAGAGCATCGACTGGTTGGAACAGCACTTGAATCAATATGAGGGTACCGTTATTGCCGTTACTCACGACCGTTACTTCCTCGACGATGTTGCAGGGTGGATTCTGGAGCTCGACCGTGGCGAGGGTATTCCTTGGCAGGGCAACTACTCATCGTGGCTCGACCAAAAGACAAAGCGCATGGAGCAAGAGGAGAAGAGTGCGAGCAAGCGTCGCAAGACTCTTGAACGCGAGCTCGAGTGGGTGCGCATGGCTCCCAAGGCTCGTCAGGCTAAAGGTAAGGCGCGTCTTAACTCATACGAGCGCATGCTTAACGAGGATCAGAAGGAGCGCGAGGAGAAGCTTGAGATTTTTATACCCAACGGTCCCCGTTTGGGTAACAAGGTTATTGTTGCCGACAAGGTATCAAAGTCGTTTGGCTCAAAAACCCTCTTTACCGACCTTGAATTTATGTTACCTCCCAACGGTATTGTAGGCGTTATAGGCCCCAACGGTGCCGGCAAGACAACACTCTTCCGCATGATTATGGGCTTGGAGAGCGTGGATAGCGGTAACTTTGAGGTTGGCGAAACCGTTAAGATTGCTTACGTGGACCAAACACACAAGGATATTGTTGCCGACAAGTCGGTTTACGAGGTGTTGAGCCAAGGCAACGAGCTCATGCGCTTGGGCAATAAAGAGGTGAACGTGCGTGCTTACCTGTCGCGTTTCAACTTCACCGGTGCCGACCAAGAGAAAAAATGCGGTGTTCTGTCGGGTGGTGAGCGCAACCGCTTGCACCTTGCGATGGCTCTCAAAGAGTGTGGTAACGTGTTGCTACTCGACGAGCCTACCAACGACATCGACGTAAATACATTGCGTGCCTTGGAGGAGGGTTTGGAGAATTTTGCAGGTTGTGCCGTTGTAATCAGCCACGACCGTTGGTTCCTCGACCGTATATGTACACACATTATAGCTTTTGAGGGCGATGGCAATGTATTCTGCTTCGAAGGCTCATATTCCGATTACGAGGAGAACAAGATGCGCCGTTTGGGCATGGAAGAACCCAAAAAGACACGTTATCGCAAATTGATGGAAGATTAAACAAGCAAAACGATGAAAACAATAATAGAGCCGTCGATTATAGACGGCATAATGAAGGAGCTGGAAATTTCCGACATAAAAAAGGCCTCGATACGTCAGGTTGGTGCTATTGTACGCGCCGCCGAGGCTGCAACAAGAACGGAGTTTATACATTTTGAGATGGGTGTTCCTGGGTTGCCCCCTTCGGCTGTTGGCGTGAAGGCCGAGTGCGAGGCATTGCAAAGAGGCGTGGCTTCGGTTTATCCCATAATAGATGGTATACCCGAGGTTAAAGAGCAGGCGTCGCGTTTCTTGAAGGCTTTTGTCGATACCGACATCAAACCTTCGGGTTGCATACCTACAACAGGCTCGATGCAGGCCTCTTTTGCTTCGATGATGCTTGCTTCGCAACTCGATGCAAAGAAGGATACAATACTTTTCATCGACCCGGGCTTCCCTGTGCAGAAGATGCAGGCAAGCGTGATAGGGGTGAAGATTGCATCGTTCGACATCGCCGATTACAGAGGTGCTAAATTAGAGGAGAAGCTCGAGAGCTATTTTGCTCAGGGAAATATTTGCGCAGTGCTCTATTCGAGCCCCAACAACCCAACATGGATGTGCTTGAACGAGATGGAGCTCGAAATTATCGGTCGTCTTGCCACCAAACACGATGTTATTGTGATAGAGGACCTTGCATACATGACCATGGACTTCCGTCGCGACATGAGCAAGCCTTTTGAGCCCCCTTATCAGTTGAGCGTGTCTAAATATACCGACAATTATATAATGCTCATGAGTGCATCGAAAATATTTAGTTATGCAGGGCAACGTATAGCCATGGCCTGCATCTCCGACAAACTCTATGAGCGTCACTATGACAGCTTGAAAGAGCGATATAATATTCCGCGTTTCGGTGCCGCTTATGCCTATGTGTTCTTGTATACATTCTCGTCGGGTGTGTCGCACTCGGCACAGTATGCGATGGCGGCAATGTTAAAGGCTGCTTGCGATGGTGAGTATAATTTTGTGGGGGATATAAAGGAGTATGCCGACCGTACCAAACGACTCAAAGAGATACTCGAACGCACAGGCTTCAGCGTGGTTTACGACAAAGACGATGACATGCCTGTGAGCGATGGCTTCTTCTTTACCATGGGTTATAAAGAGATGGACGGTGCCGAGTTGTTGCAGGAACTGCTCTATTATGGTGTGAGCGGTATCGACCTCTCGACCACAGGCGGTAAGAGAAAGGGTATCCGTGCATGCTCATCGAACATTAAACCTCATCACTATGCCATGCTCGAAGAGCGTCTGGCACTTTTTAACGAAAATCATAAATAAAAAAACAGGTTGTCATGGATAATAAGTATTTTGAACCGCAGATAGAAACTATGTCGCGTGCCGACATAGAAAAATTACAGTTGGAACGCTTGAAAAGCACAATAAAACAGGCTGTAAAGTCGCCGTTCTATGGCAAGTTGTATGCCGAGAAAGGAATAGATGCCGATAGTATAAAAACTCTTGACGATGTGCGTAAATTACCCTTTACCACAAAACAGGATATGCGCGACAATTATCCCTTCGGCTTTTTGGCATGTGACCAGAAAGATGTTATTCGCTTGCACTCGTCGAGCGGTACAACAGGTAACCCCACCGTGATATGCCACACAAAGCACGATATAGATACTTGGGCCAACCGTGTTGCCCGCAGTTTCTACATGGTGGGCTTGCGTAACAGCGATGTGATACAGAACTCTTCGGGTTACGGTATGTTTACCGGCGGTCTTGGTATGCAGGCCGGTATCGAGCGTTTGGGCGCGATGTCTATCCCCGCCGCGGCCGGTAACAGCTTGCGTCAGATAAAATTTATAATGGATTTTGGCACAACCGCCATACATGCAATACCCAGCTATGCTCTTCGTCTTGCCGATGTGTTTGACGAGGTGGGTATCGACCCCAGAACGCAGACACATTTGACAACCTTCCTCATAGGTGCAGAACCGCACACCGAGGAGACACGTCGCAAGATTGAGGAACGCTTCGGTGTAAAGGCTTACAATAGCTTTGGTATGACCGAGATGAGTGGTCCGGGTGTAGCTTTTGAATGTCAGGAGCAGAATGGTATGCACATTTGGGAGGATTCTTATTTGGTGGAAATTGTGAACCCCGACACCTTGGAGCCTGTGCCCGATGGAGAGGTTGGAGAGCTGGTGCTCACCACACTCGACCGCGAAGCGATGCCTCTTATTCGTTACCGCACACGCGACCTGACACGTATACTCACCGAGAAGTGCCCCTGTGGCCGCACACACCGCCGTCTCGACCGCATGAAGGGCCGTAGCGACGATATGTTTATTGTTAAGGGTGTAAACATCTTCCCCATGCAGATAGAGAAGATATTGATGCAGTTCCCCGAGCTTGGAACAAATTACCTTATAACAATAGAGCCGATAGATAACAACGATGTAATCTTTGTCGATGTAGAGCTCAATAGCCTCACAACCGACGACTTCTCGGTGTTGCAGAACCTTGCAAAGGAGATTACTCGTCGCATTAAAGATGAAATTCTTGTTACCCCCAAAGTGCGTCTTGTTTCAAAGGGAAGCTTGCCACAGTCCGAGGGTAAAGCGGTGCGTGTGAAAGATTTACGTAAAAAATAACAGATTAAAATATTGTAACCATGAGTACGGTAAAACAGCTGTCCATATTTTTGGAAAACAAGTCGGGACGTTTGTATGAAGTTATGGAAATTCTTGCAAAAGCAAATGTGGGAATTATTGCCGCAACAGTCTCCGATACATCTGAGTTTGGAATTTTGCGTCTTATAACATCGAACAACGACAAAGCAAAAGAGGTGCTCGACAAGAATAATGTTGCGTCGAACCTTTCCGATGTCATCATATTCTCGTGTGGCGACAAAGTGGGTGGTTTCTACGAGAAGATAAAGAAACTCTCCGATTCGCACATCAGTATAGAATATATGTATTGTTTCTCGTTCAACGAGAACTCTTACGTGATTATAAAGGTACCCAACAACCTCAAAGCGATAGATGCCATGAAGAAAAATGGTGTTGAATCGTGTTCTTTGGAGGAACTTCTAAAACACATGGTAAAATTCGACTGATAAAATGGGTATGAAAAAAAGTGATATAGTTTTTGCTGTCTGTTTTGTGGCACTATTGCTACCGTTCTTTGTGAGCGACGCTGTTTTCGGCACCTACGAAAGTTTTAATGCTTCGCACCCCTACATAATGGCATTCATAAAGTTCATGATTCTCTCTTCGATAGGCGAGATGCTGGGCTTGAGAATAAAACAGGGGGTGTACACGTATAGCGGATACGGCATAGTACCTCGTGCAATAGTGTGGGGCGTTCTTGGTGTGATGATAGCCGCGGCGATGAAAATTTTTGCAGCCGGCGTGCCTGTGATGCTCGAATCGTGTGGCCTCGAAGGCATGCGAGAGGCTATGGGTGGCCCTGTCACCTTCTCGAAGTTTATAGATGCTCTATGTATATCGACAGCTATGAACTGCTTCTTTGCCCCCATGTTCATGACCTTGCATAAGGTGACCGACACGCACATTCTTAATTGCGGTGGTAAATTGAGCTCACTTGTCACACCTATAAAGTTCGGCGATATTCTTGCGTCGCTTAATTGGAAAATTCAGTGGAGTTTTGTGTTCAAACGCACAATACCTCTCTTTTGGATACCGGCACACACCATCACATTCTTGTTGCCCACGGCCTACCAGGTGTTGTTTGCCGCATCGTTGAGTATCGTGTTAGGCATATTGTTGTCTATTGCGGCTGTTATGTCAAATAATAAAAAATAAATATGGATATGAAAAAGATTTTAACTCTATGTATGTGCTTGATGGCCTTTGCTTTGCAAGCGCAAGAGATCTCGCTCATTCCCCAGCCCGCGAAGATGTCTGTTGGTGAAGGAAGTTTTGTTTTTGGTAACAAGGTAAAAGTTGCCGTTCCCAAGTATAAGGGCGACAGTATAGCTGTTGTTTTCAAAAGATTTGCCAAGGTTTTTGAAACAGCAACAGATGTAAAGGTGAATGTTGGCAAAAAAGAGAAGGGTGCGCAGGTGGTTGCCGTTATCGACAATAACCTCCCCAAAGAGGCGTATAAGTTGAATGTAACAAATAACAAAATAACAATTACAGCTTCGAAGCCTGCCGGTTTCTTCTACGCTTTGCAAACTTTGAAACAGCTTATGCCACGTAACGTGATGGCCGGTACACCTGCAAAAGAGATTACAAAGTGGGAGGTACCTTGCGTGAACATCGACGATGAGCCACGTTTCGACTGGCGTGGTTTCATGCTCGACGAGGGCCGTCACTTTTATGGCAAAGAGGAGATAAAAAAGATTATCGATGTGATGTCGGCATACAAAATGAACCGTTTTCACTGGCATCTCACCGAGGACCAAGGCTGGCGCATAGAGATAAAGAAATATCCTAAGCTTACCGAGGTTGGTGCATGGCGCAACAGCAAGGTTCTTGGTTGGGGCGAAGTTAAACCCGACGGACAGCTCTATGGCGGTTATTACACAAAGAAAGATGCTCAGGAGGTTGTAGCCTATGCCAAAGAACGTTTTGTGGAGATTGTACCCGAGGTGGATATACCCGGACACTCACAGGCTGCCGTGGCTTCGTATCCCGAATTTCTTTCGTGCGACCCCGAGAACAAGCACGAGGTGTGGTTGTGGCAAGGTGTTTCGGGCGATGTTATAAATGTAGCCAACCCCCAAGCTGTGCAGTTTGCAAAAGATGTAATCGATGAACTAACTGAGATATTCCCCTTTGGTTATATTCACCTCGGTGGTGACGAGTGTCCTACAACAAAGTGGGAGCGTAACACCGATTGCCAAAAGCTTCTCCAAGAGATAGGTTCAAAGAATTATCGCGATTTGCAGATTCATTTTTACAAGCAGTTAAAGGATTATGTAGCTACAAAACCTGCCGAAAAACAGCGCAAGCTCATCTTCTGGAACGAGGTTTTGCATGGTAACACAGCTCCTTTGGGCGAAGATATCACCATCATGGCATGGATAGGTGCCGACGGTGCCGCAAAAGATGCCGCTATGCGTGGTATGAACACAATACTTTCGCCCCAGATTCCGTACTACATCAACCGTCGTCAGTCGAAATTACCCACAGAGCCTCGTTCGCAGGGTTATGGAGATGAAACGGTTGAGAGGGTATATAACTACATACCTATGAATAATATACCTGAAAATCTGCACTCTAAATATCTTGGCGTGCAGGCCAACTTCTGGACCGAGTGGGTTGAAGAGCCCGAGGTGGTTGAATACCTCACTTTCCCCCGTCTGACAGCAGTTGCCGAGGCTGCGTGGACACCGCAAGAGAAACGTAATTACAACGACTTTGTAAAGCGTTTGCAAGGGGAGGCTCTCTACTATCGCTTGATGAATCTCGATTATGGCAAGCATGTTTTCATTGAAAAATAAATAACCTTAATTTAACCGTAGCACGAACCGTTACGGTTAAATTTTATTACAATAACATAGAAAAACATTCATGAAGAAGATTTTTAAAATAGCAGTTGCAGTTATTGCGTTTGTGATTATCCTTCTTTTTACTCTGCCTTTCTTGTTTATGGATAAGATTGAGGCACTTGTGAAAGAGGAGGGTAACAAGATGCTGAATGCTGAATTTGATTTTAAAGACATTGATATAAGCTTGATACGCAAGTTCCCTTTGGCTTCAATCTCTATCAAGGATTTTTACCTGAAAGGGGTAGGGGAGTTTGCTAACGACACGCTTGTTGCTGTCGATGAAATTTCGGCTTCGGTGAACATGCTTTCTCTCTTCGGCGACGAGGGTTTTGACATACGCAAAATAGCTGTCGAGGGGCTGTCGGCAAAAGCCGTCGTGCTTGCCGATGGCAAGGTAAACTGGGACGTGATGAAAGAGAGCGAGGAGGAGGAAACTGTGGCCGACACAACCGCATCGTCTCCTTTCCGCGTTAAGCTCGAGGAGCTTTCACTGAACAATATAAATGTTATATACGACGATCGTCAGGCCGATATGTTTGCCGAGGTGAAGAACCTCGACGCAACCTGCTCTGGCGATTTTGGCAGTGAAAGAACTTTGCTTAACCTCGTGGCCGGCATAGAGGAACTTTTTTTCTCTATGGAGGGAGTGCCTTATCTGAACAAGGCGCGTGTGGCTACCGACATGAACATAGATGCCGACCTTGCTAATAGCAAATTTATATTCAAAGAGAATACCTTTGAGTTGAACGCTATCAAAACCGGTGTTGATGGTTGGGTTGTTATGAAAGAAAATGGCATGGAGATGGATATAAAGCTGAATAGTAACAAGATTGGTTTTAAAGAGATTCTCTCTCTCGTGCCTGCCATATATTCAAAGGATTTCGAGGATTTGAAAACCGATGGTATTGCTACGCTCTCGGCCTACGCAAAAGGTGAGCTTGTGGGCGATTCTGTGCTCCCGCAATTTGACCTTGCACTCGATGTTACCGAGGCTATGTTCCGCTATCCTGCATTACCTGCCGGCGTCGATAATATAAACATCTCGGCTAAGGTGAGTAACCCCGGTGGTTCGCCCGACAATACTGTGATAAACATTGCGCCATTTAATTTTGTGATGGCAGGTAACCCCTTCGGGCTTGTGGCAACCATGAGCACCCCCATGAGCGACATGGTTTTCGATGTTACTGCAAAGGGTAAACTCGACCTTGGAAAGGTTAAGGATATTTATCCCATGGAGGATATGAAACTTAATGGAGTGCTGAATGCCGACATGCAGGTTGAAGGCCGTATGTCGTACATAGAAAAAGAGCAATACGACAAGGTTAAGGCTTCGGGAACATTGCGTCTGAACAATATGTTGCTCAAGCTCGAGGATATGCCTGAAATTGATATAAAGAGTTCTCTTTTTACATTCACTCCACGCTATTTACAATTGAGCGAAACAAGGGTGAATATAGGAGAGAATGATGTTACACTCGACAGTAAATTCGAGAATTATATGGGTTATCTGCTCAAAGGCAGTACCCTCAAAGGCTCGTTGAACATCAAGAGTAACTATTTTAATTTGAACGACTTTATGAGCGGTGACTCGGCAACGGTTGCTGTCGAGAGTGGCGATGCCCAACCTGCCGACACTGTTGCAACGGGTATTATTGAGATTCCCGATAATCTCGACTTTACTATGCAGGCCGGCTTTAAAAAGATGTTGTTCGATAATATGGTTTTCGAAGATGTTAAAGGAAATCTTGTTGTGAAAAATCGCAAAGTAGACATGAAGAACCTCTCGATGCGAACCATGGGCGGAGATGTTGTGATGAACGGAAGTTACTATACTCCAAAAGATGCCTCTCCCAGCTTCAAGGGTGGTTTCAGGCTCGACAGCATCGCTTTTGCAAAGGCTTATAACGACCTGAATGTTGTGCGTAAACTTGCTCCTCTGTTCGAGGGTATGCCAGGTAGTTTTTCGGGTAAAATAAATATAGATACCAAACTTGACGACACTATGAGCCCAGTTCTATCATCTCTCACGGGCGATGGCTCGCTGTCTACAAGAAACCTCAGCCTCAATCACATCAAGCTGTTCCACATTGTAGGCGACATAATAAACAAGCCCTCTTTGAAAGATTTGAGTGCCAAAGATATAAACCTCGAATTTACTATAAAGGACGGTCGTGTAAAGACCAAGCCTTTTACTATCAAAATGGGCGATTACAAGATGAATCTTTCGGGAACAACAGGCCTCGACCAAACAATCGATTATACAGGTACTTTCACCATACCCGAAACAGCTGGTAAACTTGCCGAGTTTGGTACCGTGGATATGAAGATTGGTGGCACATTCAGCTCGCCCAAAGTGAGCCTCGATATGGCCTCTCTTGCTAAGAAAGCGACCGAAAAAATTGCCGGTAAAGTGATAGATAAATTGTTTGGCAACAGTAAGAGCGAGAGCGATTCAACCTCGGTCAATGCTTCGGATAAAAAGATTGATGCCGCCGGGAAGTTGATAAACGGTGCACTCGACCTCTTCAAGAAGAAAAAATAAGAGGCAAATAAGAAACCTCGTTCTTAAAAAAGCTCCCCGTGGGGAGCTTTTTTTGTTGCACCAACTCTTAACAGAAGCGTGTTTTTCGCTGTAAAATTAATAATATTGTTATATATAAATATTATTATAATAAATTTGTTGTATCTTTGTAAAATGGTTTGTAACAGGCCGTAATTTGCACTATTGCTGATAAAAAACAAAACTATATATGGAGAAAATAAGGAACTTTTGCATTATAGCACATATCGTCCACGGAAAGTCTACACTTGCCGACCGTTTGCTCGAAACAACAAAGACCATAAATATTACAGAGGGGCAGATGCTCGATAACATGGACCTTGAAAAGGAGCGTGGTATCACAATTAAGAGTCATGCTATTCAAATGGAGTATATGCATAACGGGGAGAAGTATACGCTTAACCTCATTGATACTCCGGGACACGTGGACTTTTCGTACGAGGTGTCGCGTTCTATCGCGGCATGCGAGGGTGCTCTTTTGGTTGTCGATGCCACACAGGGTGTGCAGGCGCAGACAATCTCGAACCTTTACATGGCGGTGGAGCAGGGCTTGGAGATTATCCCTGTGATTAACAAGTGCGACATGATAAATGCTATGCCCGAGGAGGTGAAAGACGAGATTGTAGACCTCATAGGTTGCGACCGCGATGATATAATCGAGGCAAGCGGAAAGACCGGTATGGGTGTGGAGGAGATTTTGCAAGCTGTTGTCGAGCGTATACCTGCACCTGTGGGCGATGAAGATGCTCCCTTGCAGGCTCTTATCTTCGACTCGGTGTTCAACTCGTTCCGTGGTATCATCGCATATTTTAAAATTACAAACGGTGTTCTTCGCCAGGGCGACAAGGTGAAATTCTTTAATACCGGCAAGGAGTATGAGGCCGATGAAATTGGTGTGTTGAAGATGGAGTTGTCGCCTCGTCAGGAGTTGCGCACAGGAGATGTGGGATATATAATTTCTGGTATCAAGACATCGCGAGAGGTGAAGGTGGGTGATACCATCACACACATAGCAAGGCCTTGCGACAGCGCAATAGCCGGTTTCGAAGAGGTTAAGCCCATGGTGTTTGCCGGTGTCTATCCCATAGAGGCCGAGGATTACGAGGACTTGCGTGCAAGCCTCGAAAAATTGCAGTTGAACGATGCTTCGCTCACATTCAGCCCCGAGTCGTCGGCGGCGCTCGGCTTTGGTTTCCGCTGTGGTTTCTTGGGCTTGTTGCACATGGAGATTGTGCAAGAGCGTCTCGACCGCGAGTTTGACATGAGTGTGATAACAACCGTGCCCAACGTGTCGTACATGGTTTACGACAAGCAGGGCAACGTGCAGGAGGTGCATAACCCCGGTGGCATGCCCGACCAAACGCTGATAGACCACATAGAGGAGCCTTACATAAATGCGAGCATCATTACTCGTGCCGAGTACATAGGCCCCATCATGACACTCTGCCTTTCGAAGCGTGGCGAGTTGCTGAGACAGGAGTTTATAACAGGTAACCGTGTCGATATACGCTTCTTGTTGCCTCTTGGTGAGATTGTGATAGATTTTTACGATAAATTGAAGAGTATTTCGAAAGGGTATGCTTCGTTCGACTATCACCCTGCCGGTTTTAGAACATCGAAGCTGATAAAGCTCGATATTCTTCTCAACGGCGAGTCGGTCGATGCGCTTTCAACCCTCACTCATGTGGATAATGCTTATGGTTTGGGTCGCCAGATGTGTGAGAAGTTACGCGACCTTATCCCTCGTCAGCAGTTTGATATTGCTCTGCAAGCGGCGATAGGCACAAAAATAATTGCACGCGAAACCATCAAACAGGTGCGTAAGGACGTAACCGCAAAATGTTATGGTGGCGACGTGTCGCGTAAGAGAAAATTGTTAGAGAAACAGAAGAAGGGTAAGAAACGTATGAAACAAATTGGAAACGTAGAGGTTCCGCAGAAGGCGTTCCTTGCTGTTCTTAAACTTGATTAATATTTAGAAGAATATGGGAATATTCAGTTTTTTTACAAAGGAGAAGAAAGAGGTGCTCGACAAGGGCTTGTCGAAAACCAAAGAGAGCGTGTTTGGTAAAATTGCACGCGCAATAATAGGAAAAAAGGAGATTGACGATGAGGTGCTAGACAACCTCGAAGAGGTGTTAATTACTTCGGACGTTGGTGTTGAAACCACACTTAAAATAATTGAGCGTATTCAGGCACGTGCCGCACGCGACAAATATATGGGAACAGGCGAGCTTAATGCTCTTCTCAAAGATGAGATTGCGGCTCTGCTCATGGAGAACAATACCGAGGATAATGGTACTTTCGATTTTCCCACAACACCCGGCGCACCCTATGTTATTATGGTTGTAGGTGTTAATGGTGTTGGTAAGACAACAACCATCGGCAAGCTTGCTCACCAATTTAAGAAGGCCGGCAAAAAGGTGTACCTCGGTGCCGCCGACACCTTCCGTGCAGCAGCCGTGGAGCAACTTGTGGAGTGGGGCCACCGTGCCGACGTTCCCGTAATCAAACAGGGCATGGGAAGCGACCCTGCATCGGTTGCCTTCGATACTTTGTCGTCGGCCGTTGCAAACGGAGCCGATGTGGTTATTATCGACACAGCCGGTCGTCTGCACAATAAAGTGGGCCTGATGAACGAGCTTACAAAAATAAAGAATGTGATGAAGAAGATTCTGCCCGACGCACCCAACGACGTGCTCTTGGTGCTCGATGGTTCCACAGGACAGAATGCTTTTGAGCAGGCCAAGCAATTTACCAAAGCAACAGAGGTGACATCGCTTGCCATCACAAAACTCGACGGCACAGCAAAGGGTGGTGTGGTCATCGGTATAAGCGACCAATTTAAAATTCCTGTAAAATATATCGGTTTGGGAGAGGGTATCGACCATCTTCAAATTTTCAACCGTGCCGAGTTTGTCGATTCACTTTTCGGATAAAGAACAATGAAAAAGAATTGTGTAGATGTAATAACAATGGGCTGTTCCAAGAATCTTGTCGATTCGGAACAGCTTATGCGTCAATTACAGGAGTGTGGTTACGAGGTTACTCACGACAGCGACTCCCCTTGTGGCGATATTGCGGTTATTAATACATGTGGCTTTATTGGTGATGCGAAGCAGGAGTCTATTAATATGATTCTTGAATTTTGCGAGCGCAAGGAAAGAGGAGAACTTGACAAACTTTATGTCATGGGTTGTCTTTCGGAGCGTTATCTCACCGAGCTACGTGCCGAAATTGAGCAGGTGGATAAGTTCTATGGTAAATTTAACTGGAACGAACTGCTTGCCGACCTTAAACAGAGTTACAAACCCGAGATTGCCAACGAAAGGGTGCTTTCCACCCCCGGGCACTACGCTTTTCTAAAAATATCGGAGGGGTGCAACCGTCGTTGCGCTTATTGCGCAATTCCTATAATAACAGGTGCCCACGTGTCGCGCCCCATGGAGGATATACTTGCCGAGGTTCGTTACCTTGTTTCGCAAGGGGTTAAAGAGTTTCAGATAATTGCTCAGGAGCTTACATATTATGGGATAGACCTCTATAAGAAACAGAGCATAGCCGAGCTGGTCGAAAAAATATCGGACATTGAGGGGGTAGAGTGGATACGTCTGCACTATGCCTATCCCTTACACTTTCCCGAGGACCTCTTGCGCGTGATGCGCGAAAGAGAAAACGTGTGCAAATATCTTGATATAGCTCTGCAACATGTGAGCACCAAGATTCTGAAAAAGATGCAACGTCACGTCACAAAAGAGGACACTTATGCTCTAATAGAGAAGATGAGAAGAGAGGTTCCGGGTATATGTATACGCACAACGATGATGGTGGGCTTCCCCGGGGAGACTGACAAGGACTTTGAGGAGTTGATGGATTTTGTAAAATGGGCAAAGTTCGACCGCTTGGGAGCATTTGCTTACAGCGAGGAGGACGGTACATACGCTGCTGAAAATTACAAAGACAACGTTTCGAAAAAGAAAAAACAGGAGCGTCTCGACCGTCTCATGGAGGTACAGCAGAGAATATCGACAAGGCTGAACGATGCAAAGGTTGGGCAGAACTTCAAAACAATAATAGATCGCATAGAGGGCGATTATTACATAGGACGCACCGAATTTGACTCGCCCGACGTGGATACCGAAATTCTTATAAATGTAAACGAGTGTGAGTTGCAGATAGGAGAATTTTACGATGTTACAATAACCGACGCAACAGAGTTCGATTTAATGGGAACCGTGAATAAATAATATACATCAAGATGAATAATAAAGAATTTATCGCCAAGCTGGCAAAGCACTGTGGGGTTACACCTGCCGAAGCAACAGCCGATGTCGAAGCATTTATTGCTGTGATGACAGAACGTCTGAAAGAGAACGACCAGCTTAATATATCGGGATTCGGTGTTTTCGAGGTAAAAATGCGAAACGAGAGAATATCGGTTAATCCTAAGACGGGACAACGCTTTTTGGTTCCTCCAAAGATTGTTCCCTCTTTCCGCCCGAGCAGTAAACTGAAAGATAAATTCAAAGATTAAAGGCTGTATAATATGGACGCAAAATTAAATCACTCCGACCTATCGACATTATTTGCAAAGAGCACAGGTGTGTCGGGCGCAAAGGCCGAGGCCTTTACAAAAGCCTTCTTTGATATTATTATTGAGGGGCTCGAAAAAGATGGTTCGGCCAAAATAAACGGCCTTGGGACCTTTAAAATAACCGATGTTGCGAGCCGTGGCAGTGTCGATGTAAACACGGGGGAAAAGATTGAGATTAAAGGACATAAAAAACTCACTTTTTTGCCTGCCGACACGCTGAAAGACAAAGTAAACCAACCGTTTGCGATGTTTGAGCCCGTAGAGGTAGACGATACTTGTGTCGGAGAGGAGTGTAACGACGAAGAGGCAACGGCCGAGGAACTTATAACAGAGGAGCCTGCGACAGAAGAGAGTAGTGCCGTGTTAGACAAGCCTGCCGATGTTGCAACAGCCGAGGTGGCTGATGAGCCTGTAATAGAAAAAAACGCCGAAACATCAGCCGAAGAGCCTGCTACCGACACCGAGCTTGTTGCAGAAGAAAAACTGCCGACCGAAGAGCCATCTGTCGCCGAAGAACAAAAAGCCGACGATGCCGACAAAACTATTGAGCCTGCACAGAAAGGAAAAAGATGGATATATACACTTATACCTATTATAATAATATGCGCAGGCGCGTTTCTGCTCTATATGTATAGTAAGCAGAGGGGAGAGACGGCGGTAGCTGATGCAGAGAAGGTGGTAACAGTTGCCGAGCTTGATGCGAACTCAGCTATGCCCGACACAACAGCTTTGGCCGATAGCACGACTGTAGCCGTGGCAGAAATTGAAGAACCTTATGAGTTTAAGATGCTCGAAGAGCTTGCAAACAAGCCCACAAGGTCAATTACAATGAGCGACACACTGCTATACGTTGCAAAAGGAGAGATTACCACACACACAGTTGCCACCGACGAGACGCTGGCACGCATAGCATTTACATATTATGGCGACAGAAAATTGTGGCCCTACATTGTGCAATATAACAAATTGAGAAACCCTAACGAGCTTGCAAAAGGCATGCAACTTGCAATACCTTGCCTGTATCCAAGATAAAAAACAGAGTTATACGTTAAAGTTTCTTTAAACTAACAGAGGTTAAATCTCTTTTAACAATATTAACACTTAGTGTTAAACCAAAGCATTACTTTTGAAATAAAAAACAAATATAAAACGATAGATAATTATGGGTGCAGTAGACATCAGAGAATTAAACGAGATGATAGAAAGGCAGAGCGGTTTTATAACAAACCTGCTCACCGGTATGGACCAAGTGATTGTGGGACAGAAACATTTGGTTGAGTCGTTGCTGATTGGTTTGTTGGCCGACGGCCATGTGCTTCTCGAAGGTATGCCGGGTTTGGCTAAAACTTTGGCAATAAAGACTTTGTCGCAACTTATAGATGCCGATTTCAGCCGTATACAGTTTACTCCCGACCTCTTGCCTGCCGACGTAATAGGTACGATGGTATATAGCCAAAAAGATGAGGATTTTAAGTCGAAAAAAGGTCCTATATTTGCAAATTTTGTGCTTGCCGACGAGATTAACCGTGCCCCGGCAAAGGTGCAGAGCGCATTGCTCGAGGCTATGCAGGAGCGTCAGGTGACAATAGGCAAGAGCACATTTGCTCTCCCTTCACCCTTCCTTGTACTTGCAACACAAAACCCCATAGAGCAAGAGGGTACATACCCGTTGCCCGAAGCACAGGTAGACCGCTTTATGCTTAAAGTAATTATTGGGTATCCCGAGTTGTCGGAGGAGAAGAAGATTATTCGACAGAATATATCGGGAGAAAAGATAGAGGTTAAGCCTCTGTTGAAACCCGACGAGATTGTAGAGGCACGCAAGGTGGTGCGTCAGGTATATCTTGACGAGAAGATTGAGCAGTACATCGCCGATATTGTTTTTGCAACACGTTACCCCGATAAATATGGCATGAAGGACCTCAAAGAGATGATCTCTTTCGGTGGTTCTCCCCGTGCATCAATTAACCTTGCTCTTGCGGCCCGTGCGTATGCCTTCATCAAACGCAGAGGATATGTGATACCCGAGGACGTGCGCGCAGTTGCACACGATGTGCTTCGTCACCGCATCGGTTTGAGCTACGAGGCCGAGGCAAGCAACATCACTGCCGACGAGATTGTAAGCCAGATATTGAATAATGTTGAGGTACCTTAATAGAGGATTATGGAGACAAGTGAACTTATAAAAAAGGTTCGCAAAATAGAGATTAAGACACGCAGTCTTTCGCACAATATTTTTGCCGGACAATATCACTCGGCTTTCAAAGGGCGTGGTATGTCGTTCAGCGAGGTGCGCGAGTATCAATATGGCGACGATGTGCGCGACATCGATTGGAATGTGACAGCACGTTTCAACAAACCTTATATAAAAGTTTTCGAAGAGGAACGCGAGCTTACCGTAATGTTGCTTGTCGATGTGTCGCAGAGCCTCGATTTTGGTACGGCTAAACAGACCAAACGAGACATGGTCGCAGAAATTGCGGCAACCTTGGCTTTTGCGGCTATACAGAATAATGACAAAATAGGTGTTATCTTCTTCTCCGATGTTATTGAGAAATTTATACCTCCACAGAAGGGTAAGAAACATATTTTACACATTATTCGCGAGTTGCTCAATTTGGAGCCAAAAAGCAACAAAACAAACTTGGAGGTTCCCTTGCAGTATCTCACCAACGCCATAAAAAAGCGCTGTACAGCGTTTGTGCTGAGCGATTTTATCACAACACCAAACTACGCGAAGGCTCTCACTATCGCCAACAGGAAGCACGATGTTGCAGCCATACGCATTTATGACCGTAGGCTCGAAAAACTTCCAGAGATAGGGCTCATGAAGATGCTTGATGCCGAGAGCGGTGAAGAGATGTACATCGACACCTCTTCGCCTGCCGTGCAACGTGCACAACGCGAGTGGTGGAGCAATCACATTGCATCGCTCAATGAAATTTTAAGAAAAAGCGGAGTCGATTCTGTTGCGGTGCGTACCGACCAGGATTATGTTAAAGCACTTATGTCGCTGTTTGCCATGCGTGCATGATGTTAAATAGATTCTTAACCGATGAGAAAAATAATATTCTTTGTTTCACTCTTCTGTATTGCCGTTTTTACTTGTAATGCACAACAAGTATCGGTAAATGCTACAATAGATTCGTGTCAGCGTCTTATTGGTGAACAGGCGAGAATAAAGCTTAAAGTGGGTGTAGATGCCAACAAGAATGCCCTCCTGCCGATATTTGAAAAAGAGATTGTGAAAGGGGTGGAGATAGTGGAGAAGTTACCCAACGACACTCAACGCCTTAACGATGGCAAGCGACTGCTCATAACAGAGGAGTATCTTGTAACATCGTTCGACAGCGCATTATATACAATACCCCCGTTTGAGGTACTTGTAGACGGGATACCTTATTATTCCGAAGAGCTTGCACTCGCTGTGTACATGATGCCGGTTGATACAACAAATTTAGAGCTGTTTTTCCCACCCAAGAGTATTTGGGAGACAGGGTTGGAGTGGGACGACTGCAAAGTTGCCACCGCATACTCTTTACTGTTTATCATACTTACAGGTGCGCTTGTTTGGTTAATAATAAGATACATAAACAATAAGCCTATAATTCGTATAGTAAAGCTCAAACCCAAATTGCCTGCTCATGTGGTAGCTTTGAACGAGATTGAGCGCATAAAAGCCGACAAGGAGTGGAGAACGTCGGGGAACACAAAAGAGTACTACACCGCCCTCACCGACACTCTGCGTGAGTACATGAACAACCGTTTCGGCTTTAATGCCATGGAGATGACAACCGAGGAGATTATCGCCAGACTTTTGCAGGTAAAAGAGAAAGAGAGTATAAGCGAGCTGAAAGAGATTCTGCAAACGGCCGACCTTGTGAAATTTGCGAAGTTTAACCCGCCGATGAACGAGAACGACCGTAACCTGCTAAATGCCGTGGAGTTTATAAACGAAACAAAGGTGGCAGAGAGTGAAATTAAAGAACAACCCACCGAGAAAAGAGTGGTGGACCACCGTTCGGCAAAAACAAAAAGAACGATGTTGCTTTCTATAATAGCTCTTTCGTTACTTGTGGTTCTGCTCTTGATTTGCCTCATTAATGAATTGTATTATTTGTTTAGCTGATAATAGAATATGCACTTTACTAGAATAGGATATCTGCTTCTCTTTATACCTCTGATTGCCTATGTGGTGTGGTATGTTTTACGTGGACGTAAACTTGAACCCACCATAAAGGTATCTACTTTGTACCCATTTATAAAGGGTGTAAAGAGCTACAAAAATTATATTATCGATTTACCGTTTGTGTTGCGTGTTGTTGCTTTTTCGATGATAATTATTGTTCTTGCCCGCCCGCAAAGCACCGACAGATGGCAAAATACCGAGGTTGAGGGTATAGATATAATGCTTGTGATGGACGTCTCCACAAGTATGTTGGCCATGGATTTAAGCCCTAACAGAATAGAGGCGGCAAAGCAGGTTGCAGCCGATTTTATCAATAGTCGCCCAAACGACAATATTGGTTTAACGGTTTTTGCAGGTGAAAGCTTCACACAATGCCCCCTTACGATAGACCATGCCGTAATGCTCAACATGCTTAATGCTGTGAAGTGTGATATTGCCGCACAAGGTATCATTGAAGATGGTACAGCCATAGGTATGGGTATTGCAAATGCCGTGAGCCGTCTTAAAGAGAGCAAAGCAAAATCGAAAGTTATTATTTTGCTTACCGATGGCTCGAACAACAGGGGCGAAATATCGCCCGAGGCGGCAGCAGAGATTGCAAAGAAATTCGGTATAAGAATATATACCATCGGTGTGGGAACAAACGGCACGGCACCTTACCCTTACGGTGGCAGGGTTGTGCAGGTTCCCGTGGAGATTGACGAGATGATGCTTAACAAAATAGCGACAAGCACCGACGGTAATTATTATCGTGCAACAAACAATACCAAACTTGCCGAGGTGTACGAGAAAATCGACAAACTTGAACGTACCAAGCTGAATGTCAAGGAATTTAATACGTACGAAGAGGAATACCAGATATTCGCAATTATAGCATTCGTGGCGTTGTTGCTCGAAATTTTGTTACGTAACACAGTATTAAAGAAAATACCATAAAATATATATTTGAATATGAAGTTCGCAAACCCTGAATATTTTTATTTGCTGGTATTTGTTCCCATAATATTGGCTATATATATATACTCTAATTACAAGAGGAAGAAAAATCTTAAACTATACGGCGACGAAGATTTGATAAAAAATCTCATGCCCGATGTTTCGTCTATACGCCCAAATGTTAAGTTCTACCTGACACTTGTGGCAATGGTTCTTATGGTAATTACCATAGCAAGACCACAATTTGGCTCGAAGAAAGAGACGGTTACAAGGCAAGGCATAGAGGCAATAATAGCACTCGATATTTCAAACTCCATGCTTGCCGAAGATATTGCCCCAAACCGTTTGGAGAAAGCCAAAAATATTGTTTCGCGTCTGATAGACAGGCTGAACAACGACAAGGTCGGCCTTATAGTGTTTGCCGGTGATGCCTTTGTGCAACTACCTATAACAAACGATTATATATCGGCAAAGATGTTCTTGGAGTCGATTACCCCCGAACTGATATCGCGTCAGGGAACCGACGTGGGAGGGGCAATAAACCTTGCTATGAAAAGCTTTACACCAAACGAAGGTGTGGGAAAAGCTATAATAATAATAACCGATGGTGAAAACCACGAAGGAGGTGCCGAAACAGCGGCTGAAGAGGCGCACAAGAAAGGTATGAATGTTTTTCTGCTGGGAGTAGGCTCGCCCGAAGGTGCTCCGATACCTTTAAATGGGGGAAAAGACTATCGTCGCGACAAACAAGGAAACGTGGTTGTTACCAAGCTAAACGAAGAGATGGCACAGAAAATTGCTCAGGCAGGTAATGGTGCCTACATAAGGGTGGACAACACAAATAATGCACAAAAGATACTGAAAAAGGAGATTGACAAACTAGCAAAAGCCGATGTGACAACAGAGGTTTATACTGAATATAACGAACAATTTGAGTTTATTGCCATAATAGTATTGCTGTTGCTTGTTGTAGAATCGGCGATACAGACAGGCAAAAGCCGTTTGACAAAAGGGTTTAAACTTTTCGATAAATAAGTTTATATTAAGATGTTGAAAGTAAGATACATAATAGCATTACTCTTCTTGGCGTTTGTGGCAAATGTATCGGCACAAAAAGATGTCAGGTTGCATTTGAGAAAAGGCGACAGCCATTACACCGATAGCATATACGACAAAGCTGAGACAGAATACAGAAAGGCACTTGAAAAAGATGCCGACAACAGCCGTTCCTTGTACAACTTGGGTAACTCTTTGCTATACCAGGACAAGGCACAGGAGGCCATGGAGGTTTATGAGATGGCCGAGAAACGAGAAACGGACAAGCAGAACCTTGCTCAAATACACCATAACATGGGTGTTATATGTCATGGCTCGAAACAATATGCGCAAGCAGTAGAGTACTACAAACAGGCGTTGCGCGAGAACCCAACCGACCACGAGACACGCTACAACCTTGCCCTTGCCATGAAAATGTTGCAAAATCAGCAACAGAACCAGCAACAGGAACAACAACAAGACCAACAACAAGACCAGCAGGACAAGGAACAACAACAGCAAGAACAACAACAGGAGCAACAGCAAGAGCAACAAGAAGAACAGCAACAAGAGCAACAGCAGGAGGAGAAAGAAAATGAAATATCGCAAGAGAATGCAGAGCAGTTGCTTGAATCGGCTCAACAAGATGAAAAAGAGGTGCAAGAGAAGGTGAAGAAGACGTTGCAGGTGCGTGGTCGCAGCCTCGACAAAGATTGGTAAGCGAGTGAGTAGAAGCTTGCTTCTAATCGCAACGAGCGTGTAAAATCTTCGATGTGTTTTCACATCAAAGATTGAAAAAAGGTGAGTAGAAACTTTCTTCTTTGGGAAAGAAGAAACAAAAGAGAAAAAATAATATATAAATGAAAAATATACTTTTAACAACACTGATACTGCTGACAACTGCAATAACAGCATTTGCCGACGAGATATCGTTCACAACATCGGCACCCAAAAGCGTTGTTGTAAACAGGCAATTTATGTTACGTTATACTCTGAACCGAAAGAGTAACACCGAACCAAGGGTGCCGGCGATAGAAAATTTTGAGATTTTGGCAGGCCCCTATCGCTCTGAGTCGTCGAGCGTTCAGATAATAAACGGTCAGAAGACATCGTCGCAGTCTGTTACATACTCCTACACGTTGAAGGCCGATAAAGAGGGAGAATTTACCATACCCGGAGCAACCATAAAAATAGAAGGAAAAGAGTACACGTCGAACAGCGTAAAGGTAAAGGTACTGCCCGAGGACAAAGCGTCGGCAGCACAAAAGGGCGCATCTTCGTCGCGTAACAGAGGGGCTCAACGTGGGTTCAACAGCACAGAGATAGAAAGCGACGACCTCTTTATGGTTGCCACGCTGAACAAAAGCAATGTATATGAGCAAGAGGCCGTGTTGCTTACATTTAAAATATATTCGGCAGTAAACCTCACATCGCTTAATGGTAAAATACCCGATTTAAAAGAGTTTCAAATACAAGAGGTTGAGCTCCCACAGAACCGCGAGTGGGACATGGAGCACTACAAGGGGCGCAATTATCGTTGTCTGACATGGCAACAATATGTCCTTTTCCCACAAAAGAGTGGCGAGATAGAGATACCCTCGGCCGAGTATGAAGGAACAGTTGCAATAGCTGTACGTTCAAACGACCCGTTTGACTTTTTCGGCGGAACCAGCTATGTCGATGTAAAGAAGAATCTGCGTACACCAAAGCTTAAACTTAATGTAAAAGAGCTACCCGCCGGGAAACCTGCAATTTTTTCGGGGGCTGTGGGCAAGTTTAATATCTCTTCGACCATAAGCGGTACCGAACTCAAAGCCAACGAGGCGGTGACCTTGCGCATGGTTATTTCGGGAACGGGAAACATGAAACTTATAAAAACACCACAAGTTACCTTCCCCGAAGATTTTGAGATTTACGACCCCAAAGTTGATAATAAATTCTCGCTTAAAAGCACTGGTTTCTCGGGAAATAAAATAATAGAATATCTGGCTATACCACGTTACGGGGGTGAATACACAATACCCGCTGTAAAATTCTCGTACTTTGACATAGAATCGAAGCAATACAAAACCATTGAAACGGAAAGCTACACACTTAACGTTGAAAAGGGTGCACCCACAGACAACCAAGCTGTTGCATCGTATGTGAGCAAGGAGGAACTTAAATTGCTGGGGCAGGATATACGTTACATCAAGCGCGATAATGCACAGCTACAAGAAAAAGGCAAATATTTCTTCGCCTCATTAGCCTATTGGTTGTGGTATATAATTCCTTTTGTTCTTTTTGTGGTATACATTATTATGCACCGCAAGCAGATGGCCGAAAATGCGAATGTGACACTTGTGCGTAACAAAAAGGCCAACAAAGTGGCTGTGAAGCGTTTAAAGGTTGCCAATAAATTGTTAAAAGAGAACAAGAAAAACGAGTTTTACGATGAGATTTTGAAAACGCTGTGGGGTTACATGAGCGACAAATTAAGCATACCCGTGTCGCAACTGTCGAAAGATAATATATCGGCTGAGCTCGAAAAGAAGGGTGTTAATAACGACCTTATAGAAGAGATGAAACAACTGCTCAACGAAGGCGAGTTTGCACGTTATGCACCCGGTGATGCCGGAGTAGCCATGGACAAGGTGTATAAAATGTCTATAGAGGTAATAAGCAAAATGGAAAATTCTATTAAAAGATAATAAGATGAAGGTAACAACATATATATTACTTTTTATGCTCTCTTTGTCGGCTGTTGCACAAAGCAGTGCGTCGGCTCCAGCTTTTTCTATGAACAAGGCCGACAGCCTCTACATGGCAAATGATTTTGCAGGTGCAATTACAATGTATGAGATTTTGCTCGAAGAGAGTGGGGAGAGTGCGCAGTTGTACTATAACCTCGGTAATTCATATTACAAGACCGACAATATCGCAAAAGCTATTCTCAATTATGAACGCGCTCTCTTGCTCAGTCCCGGTGACGATGATATTGAGTTTAACCTTAACCTTGCTCGCAGTAAAACAGTAGACAAGGAGAGTGAAGGGTTTGAGGTTTTCTTTATTGCATGGCTCACAGATGTTGCAAATCTCTTTTCGCTCGCCACATGGTCTGTGATAGCCATAATTTCGTTCATCATACTGCTTGTGGCGTTGTTATTCTTCCTCTCAACAGGGAATATAGGCTTTAAAAAGTGTTGTTTCTTCGTGGGGTTGGCTATGTTGTTTGTAACAATAGTCGGGAACTTTGCGGCATGGCACCACTATGACAAGCTTACAAAAAGGGAACATGCCATAATAACACAACCTACCGTAACGGCAAAGAGCACACCTTCGGAGAGTGGTACAAGCCTTTTTGTTATTCACGAAGGGCGAAAGGTTATTATAAGTGACGATAGCATGAGAGAGTGGAAAGAGATTCAGCTGGAAGAGGGTAGCAAAGGTTGGGTGCCTGCCACAAGCCTTGAACGCATTTGACACACACATTAACATGATTGAAACAAGCAACGAAATATTTTTGATGATGAACAGCGGAAAATCGCTGTTTCTCGATGGCTACATGGCCTTGTTCTGCAATTTTTATGTATGGATACCTTTTTTGCTATCCATACTGTATCTGCTGATTAAGAACAATAGTATACAGGATTTTTTGGAGATTCTTTTGCTTAATTGTTGCATGTTGCTTGTTGTGTACCTCCTGACAAGCTATGCTATAATGCCTGTGACGGAATATCTTTTGTCGTGGTGCTACGATCTACCTGCCGATGTGTACAACATAGAAAAGTGGGGCAGTCCCTTCCTCTTGCAGATAGCATCGACAACTGCAATCTCAATATTCCTTAGCATAATCATACGGCATGGAACTCTTTCTTTTTCGTTTATCCTGTGGTGCCTGTTGAGTTGTGTGTCGTGTATGTATTTTGCGGCTGGTGGCCTTTTGGAGATAGTGGCAAGCCTTTTTACAGGTATTATTTGCGGTACTCTTACCTATCGCGTGCACAGGTATATTCAAGGTAAACGACGCAACGGGAGACGCGACTGGATAAGCGACCGCTTCACTGCTACGGGATACGATGTATCCGACATTTATTTTGTACTTGTGGTTATGTATACAACTTTTGCAATAATCCCTGTAATATCGTTCTATCTTTAATAGAGGGAGATGTATTCGTAGGTGTTGCCTATAATTGATAGGTAGCGTGCAAAATTTTCTTGTGATATAACTACCGTGGCACGATTGTCGTTGGGGTGGAAACTCAACGAGGGCTCTTTTCTCAAATTCTCGTCGATAAACATGTGTACATGGTTGTCGGTATCGTTGATGAGACCGAAAGGGGATACCGAACCGGGTTGTAACCCTAAGTATTTCTCCATGCGAGCAGGTGAGGCAAACGAGAGCTTCCCTTGGCGGAGCAGTTGCTCTAAATCGCGTATGGCAAGGTCGCGTTCGCAGTCGAGAATAACCAAATAGTGGCGGTTGCCTTTATGGTTCCTGAAAAAGAGATTCTTGCAATGCTTGGAGCCGTCGGCTCTCCATTGTGTTCGTGCAATCTCTATGGTAGGTGCCTCGGCATGAGTATACCACGTGTGCTCTATGTTATTTGCTTTAAGATAATTCAAAACCTTCTCTATTCGTTCGCTGTTTTCCATGTCGATTCTGCTGTTTTCCCTGCTAAGATAGGGATAAATATTAAAATTGTTTTATTGCCTGTCCGAAATATTTGCTCACTATTGTTTAAATTTAATTAAATATGCAATTATGCGGTCGATTAACTGAATTTTATTAAGTATCTTCGCATCTTGGAATAATATTCAAAAAACATATAACAATGAAACTAAAAATTAAAAACCTGCTGTTGCTTGTGTTGGCAATTATTTTTGTACTACCGGCGATGGCACAGAAAAAGGTGGAAGAACTACCGTTAGACCCGGCTGTGCGCATAGGTAAATTAAAAAACGGTCTTACCTATTACATAAGGCACAACAAGGAGCCCGAGAACAAAGTAAATTTCTACATTGCCCAAAAGGTTGGTTCGATGCAGGAGGAGGATAACCAAAGAGGTCTTGCTCACTTTTTGGAGCATATGTGCTTTAATGGTACCGAGCACTTTCCCGGGAACAGCCTTATAAATTACTTGGAGACCATAGGCGTTAAGTTTGGCGTAAACCTTAATGCCTACACCTCAATCGATGAAACGGTATATAATATTAATAATGTTCCTGTAAACACAGCCGGTGCCATAGATTCTTGTTTGTGGATCTTGCACGACTGGGCCGACGGACTTGTGCTCGCTGGTGAAGAGATAGACAAGGAGCGTGGGGTTATTCACGAAGAGTGGCGTTCGCGTAGCAGCGCAATGTCGCGTATGCTCGACTCGGTGTTGCCTGTTGCCTATCAAGGAGAGAAGTATGCCTACCGCATGCCGATAGGTATTATGGAGGTTATCGACAATTTCCCGCATCAGGCTTTGCGCGACTATTACGAAAAGTGGTATCGCCCCGACCTGCAAGGTATTATAATTGTCGGTGATATCGATGTCGATGATGTAGAGAAAAAGGTTAAAAAGATTTTCAAGAAGATTAAAAAGGCGAAAAACCCTGCCGAGAGAGTATATTATTCTGTTTCGGACAACGAGGAGCTTATATTTGCCCACGCTACCGACGAAGAGCAACAAAACTACGCTCTGCAACTATATTTCAAGCACGATGCTACACCTCGTGAGCTTGCAAACACCAAAGAGACCGTTTACCGCAATTACCTGACCAACGTTGTTGTCTCGATGCTGAACAACCGCTTTGCCGAGATAACTATGAAGGATAATCCTCCTTTCTTGGGTGCTGCTGTGAGCCACGGCTCATTTATACTTGCAAACACCAAAGAGGCTTTCTCGCTATCGGTTATGTGCAAGCCCGAACAAATTATGCAGGCTCTGCCTTATGCTTTCTGCGAGGTTGAGCGTGCTCGTCGCTTCGGTTTCACCGAGTCGGAACTTGCACGTTTAAAGTCGGCTTCAACTGCATCTATCGAAAAGTGGTATGCCGAGCGCGAAAAATTCACCAACGACGATTATGTTGAGGATTATGTGCGTCACTTCCTCGATAACACCAGCATGATGTCGGCCGAGCAGGAGTATAACCTCTCAAAAGAGATGATTGAACGTATCACCCTCGAAGAGATAAATTCCGTTCTGCCTGCACTCTACACAAAGAACAACCGTGTGGCAGTCTCTCTTGCACCAAAAAATTCCGAGGTAACATACCCCACAAAAGAGGATATAGAGGGCCTGCTCACCGCTGTTGAGAATGTTCCTTTGTCGCCTTATGAGGATTCTATGAACGATGCTCCTTTGTTGAGCAGCGAGCCTGTGGGTTGTAAGGTTGCAAAAAGCGAAGAGGGTATATGGGGTTCAAAGCTGTGGACACTCTCAAACGGTATAAAAGTTGTTGTGAAACCTACCGACTTTGCCGCCGACCAGATTGTACTTAAAGGATATAGCTATGGCGGAACAGGACGTTACCCCCACAGCGACCGTGTAAACCTTGCGATGCTTGGTTCGGTTGTAGCTCTTGGTGGTGCCGGTGAGTTCGATGCCATGCAGTTGGGCAAGAAACTCGCAGGTAGCACAGCAACTGCCGGTGTAGGAACATCGACTTTCCTCGACCAAATTTCGGCATCATGCTCTCCCAAGGACATGGAGGAGATGTTCCAGCTTATGTATCTCAAATATACATCGCCTCGCAAAGATACTGCCGCGCTTGCAAGCCTGAAAACACGCATGAGGGGTTCACTCATCGACCGCGCAAAGAACCCCATGACAGCTCTCAGCGATACTTTGAACAAGGCTATGTACAGCGGACACGAGCGCATGATTCCCATGACGGCATCTGATGTAGATAAAATAGATTATGACAGAATAATTGAAATTTACAAAGATCGCACAAGCGATGCAAGCGACTTTACCTTCTTTATTATAGGAAACGTGGACACAACAGCCATAAAGCCTTTGGTTGAGAAATATATCGGTGGCTTGCCTGCAAACGGCCGTATAGAGACTCTATATGATAATAAGGTGGGTGTAAGAAAAGGTAAATACACCAATAATTTTACCAGAAAGATGGAGACACCTACCGGTACCGAGGTTATTATCTACACCGGTGACATGGAGGCCAACTTGCGCAACGGTATCCTCATGAGCTACCTGTCGCAGGTAATGACACTTGTGTACACCACAGAGGTGCGCGAAAAAGAGGGTGGTACATATGGTGTGTCTGTTAATGGTAAAATCGACCGTTTGCCCAAGGGTGAGTTTATGTTTAACATAGAGTTTAACATGGCACCCGAGCGTCGCGAAGAGCTCACAAAAATAATTATAGACGAACTTGAAAAAGTCGCAAAAAACGGCCCGGCAGACGAGCATGTGGAGAAAGTGCGCAGCTACATGTTAAAGACCTTTGATGAGCAGTTGAAGGAGAATGGTGCTTGGTTGAGTTGGCTCACAACCTATTATTTCTATGGTGCCGATTATTATACCGACTACAAAGAGATTGTGAACAGCATAACAAAGGAGGATATACGTAAGTTCCTCCAAAAGATGCTCGAACAAGGTAACTTTATTGAGGTGAGCATGGTTCCCGAAAAATAACGGGTTTTAATAACGAATATACTATATAAGCGACAGACAAATCTCAAAGATTTGTCTGTCGCTTGTGATTTTAGAATGCGAGGCCGACTCGGAAACCAAAATTATTGAGGTTGCTTTGGTTGTAACTCATGATGCTACATTTGTTTGTCGAAAAACTATAATACATCGCAAAGTGAAAACCTAAACTCTCGGCCCATGGATAGAAGTTAAAACCTACCTCGGGTTGCATGTAGAAACCCCACTTTTTTTGCTGGCTCAAAAAGATGTAGTAATAGTTATTAAACTCCGAATAACAGGCACCTGCTTTCATGCCTACATAGGGTTGAAAGTCGCTCTCAACGAAACGATAGCGAATGAGTGCGCCAAAGGGTAATGTAAACATCTGGTGCTGTTGGTTGGTGTTTATCGCCTCGTTTCCACCTAAATTTATTGTGCGACGGCTTAGATATTCGTTATTTGTGTGGAAACTGAGAAAAGCACCTACCGCCACATCGGGAGCCACATAATATCCTCCCTCGAAATTCATACCCCAACCACTTGCTGTATTTGAAAAACTATTGTTTATGGGTATGTTAAACTGCCAGTCGATGTTGTAATAACTATCGAGCGATATTTGAGCTTTGCCCACACCCGGTAGCGCAAACAATGCTATTGTTGCTACGATGGTTAATATTTTCTTTAAATCTCTCATAAGGCTAAGTATTATAAGGTTATTTGCTTAGATAGGGTGATTGCTCGAAGGCTTGGTTAATTGCTTTCATCGTACGTGAATAGCTGAGGTTCCCGCCTGTGAGGAGCCCGCATATGTAACTGTTCCATACGACAGGCAATTTATTGTCGGCACGTGGTGTTCTTGTATCGACAAGTTCTCCCACAATGGCTCCTGTGCTATACGCATAATAGAATGTGAAAGGGTAGTACCAGCCCCAACCGCCCCAATTCCAGTAGCCGGGATAGCTGTTCCACCATGGTCCGGTTGAGTTGTTGAAATAGTAGGTTGTGTTGATGTAACTCAACTGAAAAACCATATCGGCAACGTCGGAGTTGGCGGCCTGGGTGTATCCTCGGGCTGTAAAATTCTCATTGTATGCGTTGATAATCTTTTTGGAGTTATCGTTCTTCCAATATGTGGGTTTTTCTTTGTTATCTATTATCAATATGCTGTCGATAACATAAAAGGTTGATAAATCCTTAAAGTCGGTACTGCTGTCGTAGTTCGTGAGAACCAAATAGTCGTCGTACAGCTTGTCGGTGTCGGGGTCTTTTTGGCACGACGCAAAGAGGAGTGCCAAAGTTAAAAACGAAAAGAAAATATATTTTTTCATATAGCGTGGTTGTATTGGTTTAACTTACTTTTTATGTGATAGCTTGTGAGATGGGTGCGATGATGCTTTTTGCATGTTGGCATCGAGCTTGACAAGCGAGGTGTCGGGTGATAGCATGAAATTCATAGATGGGTTGCCGTTTGCCGATACCAACTCATAAACTATGGCTGTGCTGTCGTTAGGCATGCCTATGACTACAAGCACATTGCCGTTGTCGCTCTCTGTGGCTATTGCCTCGTCTACATAATCGGTTGTTATGGTATAGGTGCCATCGTCGTTGAGACTGAGGGTTTTTATTGTTAAAAGCACATCTCCTATGTTGCCGTTTGTCATGGGCACTGTACCTTCGAAAACAAATGTCTGTGCATCGGCTATTGTGGAGTCATTGACCATGTAGAGGCTGTCGGTCTCAACGACCACGCCTTGAGGTGTGTTACAGCTTCCACATGAATTACACGAAGAGAATAGCAAAAGAACAACTGCCGATGTAGATAATAAAAATAGCTTTTTCATTGTATTATGTTTTTAGGGTTATTTAGCCAAATAACACCTAACCGGCAGAGTATGTTTCTTTATTTTGTTTAAATTAATGGAAAAAGTTTTTTATGGTAAGGGTAAAATATATCGCCACGCATTTTGATACGTGGCGATATATTTCTCTGTATTTGCTTTTTACTGTTGTGGCAATGCCCCGTTCTCTATTATGTATACTATGGAGCTTAGTATTTTCTCTTGCCTGCTACCCAAAGGGTATATGTTTTTGAGGTCGGCAAATTCATCAACCTCATAGTCGGGGGCGAGAGGGGTTAGTGTGGTGTTGTTGGCATCGTAGATTATCGATGTTACCGGGTTTATGACAAAATCGTAGGGCGACTCAATGCTCTCGGTATATAGGTTGTTGCTTTGTGCACGTGCGCCTATAATCTTGACATCGGTGGAGCCTCTTGTGATTCGCAGGGCTGACACAAGCGCATTTGCCGTTCCTTGTGTTTTTTCTGTGGTTATTATGTACAAAGGCACATTGCACGATGTTGTTTGTTCCGGTGCAAAGTATAACTCCTCTTTCTCTGTTAAATTAATTGTTTTATATAATGTGCAGAATTTTTCCCCTTGTTTGTCGGCCGGGATAAACATAGATGATACCGATACAATATTTTCGAGTGTGTAACTGTTGTTGTCGCGCAAATCGAGCACAACGTGCTTTACATCGTTCGATGCAAATATCTGCAAGGCGTTACCGACCATGGTGGACACGGTTGCATCGTCGAAGTTGTTACAGAGTATATAACCAATATTGCCGTTAGTGCTCTGTAATGTTGTTACAACGGGCAGAGCGGTGGGGGTAAACGATTGCGAGGGGCCGATTACGACATCGGGTAACTCTTCCCATGAATACTCCTCTGTCGTGTCGTCGAAAGCTATTTTGCACAGGGACAGCTTTCTGGCGCTTGCATCTATCAATAGCTCTCCTATGCCCATGTTAAGCTTGGTGTCGTCTATCATGGAGATGTACATACCACGTTCCAAACCGGCAACTGCCGCCGCCGAGAGTGGTTCCACATTCTCAATAAGTGCATAAACGCGGGCAGGGGATATACCCAAGGGGTCGCGCATAAGGGTAAAGGTGAAACCGCTTGTTGTGTTTTCTGTTATGCCCTCTCCCATGTGGGAGCTTTTGTCGCTCTTGTAAAGCAGTTGCTTGAAAAATTGGTCGGGGAGAGAAAAATATCGGCTCTGTGTGGGCTCTTTAATAGAATCCTTCCAGAGGTAGACCTCTTTCATCTTCTCGTATGTCCAACGATTCTCCTTTGTGAGTTCGAGAAACTCTGCCGACCTGTCGTCGCCACATGCAACAAATGTTGTTGATATGGCAAGCAGCAATGATATTTTACCTAGTATCTTTTTCATAATTGGCAAAATTACTCCTTTTCGATTAAAATACAAAGTTGTTTTTTATAAAATTAGTTATAGCGCACCACAGCTTGTTGGTTTGCCGGGCACGACACGTGTAAACATATAAAATCGAGCCGTTTTCGTAATATACGAAGAGAATACTTGTGTATTTTGCAAAAAAGCATTACCTTTGCACCGCCGATACGAGTTATCGGCTAACTCAAATCTTTAACTAATTTAAATTACATTTAAACAATGGCAACAAAAATCAGATTGCAGAGAAGAGGTCGTAAGCACTACGCTTTCTACTCTATCGTGATTGCAGATTCGAGAGCTCCACGCGATGGAAAGTTTACCGAGAAAATCGGTACCTACAACCCTAACACAAACCCTGCTACTATCGACATCAACTTCGAGAGAGCATTGTGGTGGGTAAACAATGGTGCAACTCCTACTGACACAGTTCGTAACATTCTCTCTTCGCAGGGCGTTTACATGATGAAACACTTGCAGGGTGGTGTTAAGAAGGGTGCATTCGACGAGGCAACAGCACAGGCTAAATTTGACGCTTGGAAGTCTGCTAAGGAGAACACTCTCAACGGTATAAAGAGTGCTGAGGAGCAGGCTAAACGTGATGCTAAGAAAGCACGTTTGGAGGCAGAGAAAGAGGTTAATGCAGCTATCGCAAAGAAAGTAGCCGAGAAGAAGGCTGCCGAGGCTCTTGCAAAAGCAGAGGCTGAGGCTGCTGCAACAGAAGTTGCTGCCGAGGAGGCAACAGAGGCTCCTGCTGAGGCTTAATTATCTTTTAGCACTATTTGCTTATAAAAAAGGACCTGCACGGGTCTTTTTTTTGTTTGTGTGTATAAACTTGTTATTTCCCCTCAAAAAAGCTATATTCGCATGCTCTATTTTAAAAACAAAGAAAATCAGATGGAGATTATTGGTTTAGAAGAGGTAAAAAAGATTCAGATTGAAATTCTTAAAGAGATAGCGAAGTTTTGCGAAGATAATAATTTGCGCTATTTTCTTGCATACGGCACTCTGCTCGGAGCCGTGCGACACAAAGGGTATATACCTTGGGACGATGATATTGATATACACATGCCACGTGCCGATTATGAAAAGTTTATAGAGCTATATAACCAAAAAAAGGGTAGCAGGTACGAGATTGTTACACACGAAAAGGTGAACAGCTACCATGTGCCCTTTGCAAAGATGTATTTTAAAGGGACTCTTGTAAGCGAATATTTCTACAAACAGAGTGTCTTTGGGGTGTATGTCGATATATTCCCGTTAGACGGGATAAAATCGAGGTGGCAGGCCTACCTCTGCGGGCAGGGGATACGATGTATGTATATTAAGACATCGAAATTTTGCGAGCGACAGACACTTGCCCGCAAGCTAAGGTTGATGATAACAAAGTTTATTCTTCTGCCTTTTTCATCGCACCTTATTTTAAAAACAATGAGAAGCATTGCGACAAGGCATAATTACGAAGATTGCGAGAATGTGTGTAGCTTCGGCTCGCGCACGGCACTAAGGGAGATATTGTCACGCAGGGTGTTCGATGAATATATTTTGCTCGATTTTGAAGGCTCTAAATATCGCGCCCCCAAAGGGTATGACACCTATCTTACTTCGAAATACGGAAACTACATGCAGTTGCCCCCCACAGATAAGCAGGTCTCGACACACGACTCGCAAGCCTACCGCATATAAAGCACCTATTTTATTGAGATGAAAACAGTTATTACATACGGAACATACGACCTTTTACACCAGGGACACATAAATCTTTTGCAACGCGCGAAAGCTCTCGGCGATTATCTTATTGTGGGTGTTACCAACGATAATTTCGACCGCGAACGTGGTAAGCTTAACGTCATAAATAATGTGCTCGAACGTGTAGAGGCCGTGAAAGCAACGGGGCTTGCCGACAAAATTATCATAGAGGATTATTTTGGACAGAAAATAGATGATATACAGAGGTATAATGTCGATGTTTTTGCAATAGGCAGCGATTGGGAAGGGGAGTTTGACTATCTCAACGAATATTGTAAAGTAGTATATCTGCCCCGCACCGAGGGTATATCATCGACCATGTTACGTGGCGAAAAACAGAAGATAACCCGTGTGGGTATTGTGGGCTGTGGCTTGATTGCCACACGTTTTGTGCCGGAAGCATCGTTTGTCAGTTGTGTAAAAATTACAGGTGTCTACGATATTGACAAGGCGACGGGCGATGCCTTTGTACTTGCCCATAAAATTCCCAAGAGCTACGACTCTTTTGATGCCATGCTTTGCGATGTTGATGCCGTGTATGTTGCAACCCCCCACCTTAGCCACTATGAATATTCTAAAAAAGCGATAGAGGCGGGCAAGCATGTGCTGTGCGAAATACCGTTGGTCTTGGAAAAGCAACAGGCCGAAGAACTTTTCTCACTTGCCGAAGCAAAAGGGGTTATACTCATGGAAGCCAACAAAACGGCTCATTGCCCGGCCTTCAACCATCTGATGGTGATGATTAAGAGTGGTGCAATAGGTGAGGTGGTGGATATTGAGGCATCACTCTCGCGCCTTCTGCCCGACAGGACACGAAGAGAGTTCGACGCATCGCAAGCAGGAGGCTCTATGTACGAATCGGCTGTGTATCCTTTGCTACCAATATTCCGTCTGTTGGGCACCGAATATACCGACCTGCACATATACTCTCGCATGGAGAACGGGGTAGATGTATACACAAAGGGCGTTCTCCGTTATCCCAAGGCTGTTTGCTCGTTTAAACTTGGTTTGGGAGTCAAGACCGAAGGCAACCTTGTTATTTCGGGAACAAAGGGGTATGCCTATGTTCAAGCTCCTTGGTGGAAGACCGACTATTTTGAGCTACGTTACGAGGATCTGAATAAAAACAAAAAGTTCTTTTATAAGTGGGACGGCGAAGGGTTACGTTACGAAATACAAGAGTGGATATCGTGCATAATTAATAAAAGAAACAGCAACTCGCGTCTTACACGCAACGAAAGCATTGCCATGGCCGGAGCTATGCAAAAATTCACCGAACGCAAAAATTTCTTCGAAATATGAAAACCGCAATAGTCACAGGAGGCACATCGGGCATCGGGCTGGGTGTTGCAAAGTTACTGCTATCAAAGGGATACAAAGTGTATGCAACATATGTGGGTGATGAGATACCCGAGGAGATTGAAAATTTCGTTCCTGTAAAAACAGACCAAACCAACCGCAACGAAGTTTACTCTTTTATTGCGCGTATAAAAAAAGAATGCAACATGGTCGATTGCATAATATGCAATGCCGGTATGAGCATAAGAAAATCGTTCACCGAAACAACCGACAGCGATTGGGACTGCATGATGGAGGTTGCTGTAAATTCACATTACATTCTCGTACGCGAACTATTCGGTATTATCCCTAATGGTTCGAGAATAATTTTTACAGGCTCACAGATGGGGCTTACACCACATGCAACAGTGCTGGGCTACGGTGTTACAAAGGCGGCGGTACATGCACTCGCAAAAAATCTTGTTAAGGAGTTTGAGGGTACAGGCACTACGGTTAATGCCGTTGTTCCGGGCTTCGTAGACACTCCCTGGCAAAAAGAGAAACCCGAAAACATTAAACAAAATATCTATAACAAAACTGCGATTCATCGGTTTGCCTCAATAGAAGAGGTGGTAGATGCATACAGGTTTTGCATAGATAATTCTTTTGTTAATGGTAGCTTGATTGAGGTAAATGGTGGATACTCGTATAAATAATCTATAATTTCTTGTATATAAGGCTTAAATAGTTTTTGAAAAAAATTGACACCAGCACATAAGGGATTAACAATATTTAACCTATGATAAAATTATTTTGATATTTAAGATTTATATCTTTGTAATCTTTAACTAACATAAACATGCTTTAATAGCAGGCAATAACAAAAGTACATCACTTCAAAAGAAGCGATGCGCTTTTTGCTGAATATATAAATAATACAATAGAAACCAATACAAAAAAATATGCAGTTTGTAAAAAACGCAATAACATTACTCATATCACTTGTAATCTGCAACTTTGCCGTTGCCGATGATAATAAAAAGGAGGGTGTGGACTTTAAGGAGCGTTTGGGATTCCACACCAACACGCTCTATTGGACACTGCTTATGCCTAATATAGGTTTAGAATACGATGTTGTGCATAACGACTCAAAGAAGACCTCTATAATGTTGTCGGGCAGGTATAATTGGAATTCCGACCATAAGGTAAATGCTTCAAATGCAAACCGCTATCTGTTTAATATAATGGGGGCAAAAGCAGAATTACGCTTCTATTTTAGAACAAAAAGAAAGGGGAAATGGCAAGATGCCCTTAAACAGAACAAGAACATCAAGGGGTTGTATAATAAATTCTATATTCACAGAGGGTTGATGCTCTCAAAGGATAATCCAAAATCGTGGAGAGCATATTATATAGCACCTTATATAAGTTATGACGATTTTTCAATTAAACTGAGCAAAACAGGTATTCAGGGAAGTGCCACAAGCGTAGGTGCTTCGTTTGGCTATAACACACCTCTTTATATATATAACAACGGCTCGGCAATAGATTTTGAGCTGGGTGCAAGTGCCGGTTTTGTATATACGGCGTATAACAAATTCGAATATAACAGTGAAGATAACTGTTACGTGAGAACAGCCGAAAAGGGTGGGCATCTTCTACCGTTTCCCATGATAACCGAAATAAGAATGGGGTTTGTGTATAGGTTCAAATCGATAAAAGACCAAATTACCAAGCCTAGTACAAGAAGAATCGACGAGTTGAAGAAAATGTATGAAAGTTTTGTAAACTATGAGAAGATTATAAAACCATACAATGATACAAAAGATAAAAAATATATCTCGCCCGATTCTATTGCATTGTGGAGGAAGACTGTGGAGAAGAAAAACGAGGAAATCAGGAAAATAAATGCGATGTATGTGCAAGCCGACTCTTCGGAACTTCTCACTGAACTTGCTTATGCATATCCCTTCTTCGAAATACCTCAGAATGCCTTTTCAAAAGATATAAGAAAGATGTTGCCAAATAAAAAGATAAGCTCAATATCGGAACTTGACAACAAATTCCTTAATAAAATAGTAAGTGACTATGCCGGTATAAAAGACGAGGCACAAAACAACAACAAGAACTTCGCCGTCGCCATAGAATCGGTAGAGACTGCTATGCTTAAAGTTTACGAGGATAGCCGTACCTCTATATTTTTGAACACAGGCGACAGCGTTGCCGAAATATCGTATATCAATTATCTTGTTGGTATAACAAATAGAATAAATGAACAGGCGGTCTTGTCGCATAACAGGAAATACTTTACAGGTTCAAAAAGTGTAACAAATGAAACAATGAGTAAAATAACTCGTGTAAAGTATGCCGAGAACGATTATCGTCGAAACTCCGGAATAAGTTTCCTTGACCGTGCCGACACTCTCTATTTGAAAAATGCCGAAAGCTACACTCTCAAAGGTTTTAACGATGAGATTGAGTTCCGCAACAATATAAAGTTGATGAACTTAAAGAAAAATTATTCTCCTTTGATAATAGAGACAAAAGAGGAGAAAAAAATGGTCGTAAATGACAAGAATGATGAAAAGATTGAATGTAATGAATGCCATTTTAAAATAGATTACAAAAACGATAGAAACTACAAAAAGAAATATGTATTTTGGACGCTCGATGGGGATAGGGTTTATGTATGGTGTCCTAAATGTAATAATAGAGTATTCCTTTCGCAGAAAACAAAAAAAGAGATATCAAGAGAGATAGAGATTTTTAAGACGAAAGAGGAAGAGGAAGTGAAAGAAAAAGAAAAAACAGAGCAGAAAAAAGAGGTTGCTTTGCCCGAAGAAAAAACCATAAACAACATTGCAACACAAGCTGAAGATGCAAAAGTTGCAGAAGAAGAAACTAACCAATCTGGAAATTAACAATAAACCCGATTTTGTGCGATGTATAAATTTTTAAAAAAACATATAATATGCACACTTGCAACTGCAAGCATGTTGTTTGCCGGTTGTGGTGAGGTTGAAATTCCTTTGTGTGATGTTGAAACACACCCGCACCTTGCACATGTTGATATACAGACTGAGTGGAGTATAAGCGAGGAGGCATTTAATCACGAAAAACCCGACTCTATGTTTGTTCTCGCTTACAGGGTTATAGATACATGGAAGTGTGGTTATGTGAGCACCACCAAAACGGAAGGAAACGAAGGGCGATATGTCTTTAACAACCCCGCCGATAATGTTGAAACCAAGGAGGTAACTGCCGAAAGTGATGAAAACACGGCAACCGAAGAGAATGTGAACGCCCAACCTTTTATGCTGAAAAGAGGCGACTATCGTTTTGTGTCGCTTAACTACGCGGAAAACGACAACACCTTCGAATATATCGGCCTTAAAGTAGACGATGTGGAAGAGGCTATAAAAAACAAGGAGGTGCTGATAAAGTACAAATCCTACAAGTTGAACGATGAAAAAATTGACCGATTCGGCAACGACTGGACCGACTTTAACCCCTATTCGGAATATGTACAGAGTAATGTCAAATCGATATATTTCGATTACAGCGACATACAAGAGATTATCCCCGGAAAGGAGAATACACTCTCTCTTCGCCCAAGGAGCGTAACGCAAGATATTGAAATTCGTTTCAAGATTGAGAGAGAAGATGTTGTAATTGAAAAAATAATGGGCGAAATTTCGGGTATTGCACAAAGTCTCAATATTCTTACAAACGAGGCCGACCCATCGAAAACATTTAAAATGCTGACGATGTGCGAAGAGGTTGATAACTCGGGTGGTGTGGGTAGCTTTAATGGTAAAAACACTTATAGCACAAAATTCTCGGTTACCGCTCTCACACGCAACGAGAGACCTACACACATTACCGGTGCCGGTATTATGCAACTCGCAATATACACATATACTACCGATGAGAATAACAACAGAAAAGAAAAGGTGCTAAATGTTGGAATAAACCTCTATAATACAATAGACAAATATGGTAGAATAATATACGGACATGGTGTGCCCGTAGTGTTGGACATAGAGAGTATTCTGACTATAAATAGAAACAAAGTGCTTGAAATGACCGAGGAGGATAGCAACCTCGACAAATGGATTATTTACGACGATATAGATATAGACCTATGATGTTTAGATTTTTAAGAAAAGCATTTATTATGCAAATGTTAGTCGTTGCAGTATCATGCAGCGAAACATTTAACTCGGCCGACTATGACCCCGGGCTCAGAGACGAGCACGTGTACGAGGAGATATTTGACAAGGTGCCGGTGTTGTTGGCTATGGATAACCCTTATTACACTACAATCAGCAGAGGTGCCGGTGCAATAGCACCCGGACGTGACTGGGTGAAACAACACCTCACTTATTATGTATATTCCTTCCTTACAAACAACTACGCATACAATGGAGAGGTCGATTATACACAAAAGTGTAACCCCGTAGCTGAGGAGAAACCCGATAAGCCTATATTTTGTCTCATGGACGACCCCAAAACAGGTCGTGGAGTTGCTCACACGTTGCTCGACAACGATATTCTAGACCAGAACAACAAGAATATGTCGTTCTTTTACAGCCAATCGCATCAGGACTATAAATATAACTTTTTTGCATATGCCATCGACGATGCAAAACTCATAGGAGATGTGATTCGCAACAAAGATAATGTGCAGTTTGACATTGAGATAGATGGTACACAGGATATTATAACAGCTATCGGTCACCCGGGTACAGAGCAGATAAACAAAATAGACCCCGAAAAGGATAAATTGCTCTTTACAAATATTCTAAATAACGAATTAATATTTAGCACCACAGCTGCTCACCGTGGTATATTCCCTATATTCAAGGGCAAGCATCGCCTCTCGTACTTCCGTTTTAATATAGTGGGCGAAGATGCTCTTTGTGATAAAATATACATTGAAGACATATATGTGATGGCAAACAAAAGATGGCGTTTCACGGTAGCCGCCAACGACACCACAACACTTGGTCTCACAATACCCGAAGGGAGAAACGAGATATTGGAGAAATTTATCTTGAAGGAGATGACCGAAGAACAAAATCCGGCATCGTTGAAACCTCTTGCTCATGGTGTGTACCATGTGAATAAAGGGGAAAGAATAGATAACTTGGGCATAGGCCTTTTGTTGCCTCCTCGTGAAGATTACGACCTGTATGTGCGTTGCCGTTACCCCTCACTCGATAGTGAAGGAAACCCCGTGGACCGTTATTACACGGCACGTTACAACCTTGCCAACCGTGTACTAGACGAAAAAGGCAATATGCAGACATTGCCTTTTGAGCAGGGAGGAGAGTATAACATAACCATGCACATATACGGATACCAACCCATTCAAATGAGTATAGGAGGCCTTGCATGGAGTGAACCTGTTGAAATTATACTCGACGAAGACGATATTTTTAACTACGAATAATTTTAAACTATTAATAATTTAATTTACTAACTATGAGAAAGTTTTTTATCATTGCTTCTTGCATAGCCCTTGCCGGTTTTACAAGTTGCTCAAATGACGAAGAGATTGCCGGTCCCGGTAATTCAAGTGATAACGGCGTTGCGCCTATCGCTTTAAGTATGGGCAAAGGTGGCATTCAGGTAAGCACAAGAGGTACAGGTGCCGTAGGTGACGTGGATAACAAGTGGAGAGGCGAGAAATTAAATGTTTACATGCTCGACAAAGAGACATTTGATTTTGCTGTTGGTTACGATGGCGAGCCCATCTTTAACAACGCTACAATTACAGCTCCCACTATTGACGATGCCGACAACATCTATGCCGATTATGGTGTTTCAAAGTACTATCCTATGTCGGGTAACTTCAACTTCTTCATGTATCGTAGCGACGATGCTGCAACAGGAACCCCTGCGCTCGATGGTGACAAATATGTTCTGCCTATTACCATAGACGGTTCACAGGACCTTATGGTTTCAAAAGCTGAGATGACCGAAGCACAAAAGAGTGCATTTACAAATTTGGTGGGAGAGGATAACAAAGATCGTTATTACAGCGCATTCTCGGCACGCAGAAAAATCGGTCTCGATGGTAAGGAAGATGAGTTGGGCGTACAGCCTCATTTTACTCTCTCTCACTTGCTCTCACGCTTGGTATTCTATGTTGAGCCCAGCGACAGAAAAGTGTCGGACATGAATGCCGATGGAACAGATGATACAAAATACTATGGTGTAACCATCGATGCTATCGAGATACAGAATGTAAACACCTCGGCAAAATTCATCGTTGCATGGAAAGGTGCTAACCCTACTAGTCATCTTATAGAAGAGGGCACCCCTGCTACCGTTGCTTTGAAAGAGCTCGTTCCCGGTGAAAATAATGCTCACTTGCTGAAAGAGTTTACTCCCGTAAAACCCGAGTGGGACGATACAAACGATGTTGCTGTTTCAAAAAGAGTGGGCGAGAGCTTGATGCTTTTCCCTGCCGAGGAGTATGAGTTGAAGATATATATGTCTCAAAAACCTGCTGCCGACCGCGAGGTAATAAATTATACACACTACCAAAAATTGCGCGTGCCTACTGTAAATGGTAAATTCGAGGCAGGTAAACAGTATAATGTAAAATTTGTGGTTTACGGTGCCGAGAAAGTTGAGATGTCTCTCGATCCCACAGCATGGGAGGAAGATGGCAATATCGATGCTTCTTTCGACAAAAGAGATGAAGAATAATCAAATATCTAATAGATAATCATATACAATATTGCACAAGCGAATAGTACTTTTTGTGTAAAAATGTATAATCATCACTTTTTATTATCTCAATGAGCAAACGGCTCATTGAGATAATAAAAAAGAAAAAGGAAGAATCTCGAAACGATATTAATTTGCAAGCTTGAGATTCTCCGCAAATAAAAAACAATTAATGCCGTTGCGTTGTGATTAAGAAATTATTTATAGTAGTACTTTTTTTACTGTCGGCTTCATTTGTGAAGGCGCAGATGTTTGCCGTTAAATGCGACTTGGCAAAAGGAGTTGCCATGGCTCCAAACTTGGGTGTTGATTTTGTTGTTGGAGAAAAAACTACATTCGGTGTCGATGTGTTCGGCACAAAAAAAACTTGGGGAAAAGATGTCAAAATGTTTGCCATCTCGCCCGATATACGCTACTGGTTCGGCGGTAGAACCTTTATACGTCACTTTGTGGAACTTTCACTTATAACGGTGAACTACGACATAAAGTGGGGGAATAACATATATGACGGAAACGCTTATGGAGCAGGTTTCGTCTTTGGACGTGCATACAAACTTAACTCACATTTTAACTTCGAAATTTCGGGTGGTTTGACAATGCTTAGTTACAAACAACAAGAGTATAAAAAAGATGACAATTACGAGGATTATGGAGAACGCTTCAACTGCAAGGGTAATACCGTACTTCCTAAAATTGAACTCTCAATATCATATATCATAAAATAAACACATAATTTACAAACACGATTATGCGCTTACGAATACTATACATACTCGCTTTGTTTCTGCTTTTTGCTAATGTGCAAAATGTGGTGGCACAGATTCGATTTAATGCCAGCATAGAACTTAGCCAAAATGATGATGATGTTACGAAAGCACGAATATATTCTTGCACAACATCAAAAGATGCCGAGAAGGTTCTTGAATTGTTAAAAAAGCACGAAGAACCCAAATTGGTTAAAAAGGCTATTCCAAAGGTTGAAGCAAATAGTTTTATTCGCAATATCGGAACTTTCAGCATTGAGGTTACAGACAACTACGATGCTGTTGTAATTGTGTGGTGCGAGGGGTATGAACCTATAAAAATAACAAAAAACGAGTTAGGCGCAAGGTCTAATATAGTGTTAGAGAAAGACGATAAAACTCTTATGGAGGTGGTGGTGGAAGAAGAAACCGAAAAGGAATTCAAACCCTATAATAGCCGGTCGAAGGAATTTAATGGCATGATGACAATATATGCCGATTTTATTATTCCTTTCAGGATTAAGCCAAACATGCGAGTTGTTGCTCAACCTATATTGTATGACCGTACCGATATAACTGATATAAATAGTGATAGCCTGTTTGCTTTTCGCTGTGTTGTTTATAACGACAAAGACGAATACAGGGTGAGCCAAAAAAGAAGAATGAATTTTCACCCTGAGCTACACGATTCGATGCAATATATAAACTCGGTAGAGAAGCCTTACATTATATACGACACAATATACAACGATGGTAAGATATCTTTGGTTGAGAAAGAAAAATCGAATATAAGATTTGTACCAGGCAAGGATACTATATATGTGCATGTGATAGACACGGTGACAGGTTGTGACCCCGACCCCTCGCACCCCTATCCTCAAGCAGCCAAGGTGCAGATTGTCGATTATAATACTATTGTGTATAGCGATATTAAAAAAGATAACGGTGAGAGATGGGCACCATTCAAGTTTCTTGAATCTCGTTTCGGCGAATTTCTCCCTCCTGCTCAACCTTTCTTTGAAGAGCAGTTGAATGTATCGAACAGGGATAGTGCAGAGTTGCGTTTGAAATTCGATATAGGCGATAGCAGAATATCGCGTAGCGACTCTTCAAATGTTGTTCTACTTAACATGTTACGTAATACTTTGTTAGAGATTAAAAACGACCCTGAGAACCGTAGTCTCGACAATGTAAAGGTGTATGGTATGGCATCGCCCGATGGTGGTCTGGAATACAATAAGAACTTGGCAAAAAGACGTGCACAATCGTTGGTGGACGAAATAAGACAATACATCGACAGACCGGTAGACACAAGTGAATCGCAGGTTGTTCCTTGGAGCATTGTTGCCGATTCTTTGGAGCGCGATGGGTTTAAGGCTATGGCCGATGAGATGCGTGTTATCATTGAGGAGCATAAAAACAACCTCACTCTCCAGGGCGTGAAGATTGCTAAGATGCCCTCTTATGATAAAAAAGTCATGGACCAATACCTCGACAAGTTCCGTAGTGTGAGGTATATTTTCGAGGAGATAAGAATAGGTAAAAAAGAACCGGATAGGTTGATGGCCGATTATAAGAAAGACCCGAGAAACGTGCTTCGTTCGGGTTATTGGCTTCTGTTCAATAATGTTCATGATATTGAGTTGCTTAAAGATATGGCTCGCAACTCTTTGGAGACAACGCGACGCAAAGCCGAAATTAATGATGCTTATCATAATAATGGTTATTGGGCTTATGCGGCAGGCATGCTTGCACATACATATGTAAAAACCGATACGATAGACTTTACAGTACTCGACCCGTTTCTCGACCTTAATTTGTATGAGAAAGATGGTGAAAAAGTTGTAATGGGGATAGACAGCTTGCGCGACTTTAACACCAGGAACATACATCGTTATATAAACGCACCCGAGATGGCGGCAAACCAGCTTATTATGACTATAAGAAGCAACAGCCCCACTCGAAAAAACAAGATAGAGATACTGGAACACATCATAAAGGAGGGGGGACATGAGGCTAAATATGATACTTTGCTCGCTTTTTCAAGATGTATACGAGGAGATTACGAAAAAGACTCTCTTGTGCGACAAAAGGTAGCTGCTATATCCAAAACAAATGCTGTAATACTGAACCTTGCAATGTTTGAGCAGAACAAAAACAAGAAGTACTTGCAGACGACTGTTTCCGACACGGTATATCTTCCCGATAATTCTGTTTCGGATTATTTGAAAGCTGTAATATGCATGAAGAGCGATAGTCTCAACATGGCAAAGGTTTATTTGACAAAAAGTTTTTGCAAAGATTTAAGCAAAATTCCGGTTGCTAATAACGACCGCGACATGTTGGTGGAAGAAAACTCCGAAAATATTATAACCGATGCTTTGGAGATGTGGAAAGAGGCAATGCCCGAGTATATTAAAAGCCGAAACAGAAAAAAAATATCGACAACCGATAGAGTAGTTGTTCCCGATTCTGTTGCAAATGGTAATGTGCTGGCGAGCGACTCAACCATGGCTATCGCATCGGACAGCACGTTGCAGAAAAAGGCGGTGGAGAGCTACAAAGAGATGAACGACGAAGAGTATCGCAACACTCCCTTTGCAATGTTCATCGACTCATACGAAAAACTTACCGACACAGATACCGACAATGACGCTTCGGCCGTAGAAACCCTATACAAGGTTTTTGACAAAGAGAGAAAATACATATCTGTATTTAATGTTATGATGGTAAGGGATTCATCGATAAACAAAGATACAAAAGAGTTGAAAAAACTCAGGGATATTAGAGACGGTTATAATAGGCTGACTAAATGAATTGTGAGATGATTTTTGATAAGTTTATATATAGATTGTTACTTGTAGGTGTGTTGTTCACAGCATACCAAACGGGTGATTTAACTGTGCATGCACAGGCCGATAAGACCGTTACACAACAAAGGGTAGCGGAGGACGAAACTCCTAAGTACGAGGCGGGACACAAAGGATATGATGCTCTTAAATATGCGATGCAACAGCGCTATCGTTACCCCGACCTCATATCGTTCTCAAATTCTTCGTTCTTGTCGCACTTCTATTTGGGTGGTGTGATGTCGTACGAGCAAATTGCTCCTCAAAAGGGGTTTGAATACACATCGGCACCTATGTATGGTATTGTTGTGGGAAAAGATATTACAAAGTCGCACTCACTCAGTTTGCAACTTATGTATGGCAAAACACCTACAAAGGGTGATATGCAGTATTCCGACTTGACAAGATTGAAGGCTCAGATGAACCATCATTTTAACTTCACACGTTACTATTTGGGGTTCAACCCCTTCCGCATCTTCGAGCTATCATCGACAATTGGTTTGGGTTATCAGAATTATGAGCTTTGGAACAAAAAAGATAATTCAAAATATATTTTATTTGGTCTGAGAGGCATGTTCCGCATAGGGCATAATGTTATGTTAGGGATTGAACCTCACATAGCCATGGCCGACAAGAGCTATGACATGTCGTCGGTCGATTATACCTCGAACAGATATAATGTATCTTATGGTGTCGCCACCTCTTTGATGTACGAGATGCGCAACGAGCTGTCTGGTATTGAAAAAACAGATGATTTCGTGTTTGCAAGAAACTATTTGTTTGCCGGTAGCGGTCTTCAATATCTCGACACAAATGTATTGCTCAATGATGGTGTGGGCCCAAATTTTGTATTCGGTTACGGCCGTTGGCTGACACGTAATTTCGCGATGCAGTTGTCGGGAGGTTACTCGGCAGGCACATGGAGAGAAAAAAAGATAAAAGCCGATAAAGTAAACAATTTGCCTGCTTACAAGGCTTATGCACGCAGTCAATATATATATGGTCGAGGTGAATTGCTCTTCAACCTATATACAACTGCCAAGAAGCACACCGGCATTAAGAACGATTTTTCTGTTAATCTTTTAGGTGGTTATGAATATGGTATGCAGTGGAAATATTATCCCACTGTAACCAATCAGGAAAATAGTTATTACAGTGGTTTTACAGGTGCACTTAATTTAAAATATCATATTGACAGGGGTACCGCATTGTATTTAGAACCTCGCTTGTCGTTTGTAAAATATTCGACACCTTATAATTCTCCATATGAGTATATTAAGACCGAGGAGAATTATCGTCGCTACTCGGTAACACTTGGTATGGAGACTGCTTTCGATAAAAAAACGGTGAAGTCTACCGATGTCGATGATGTTTTTTTACCCGAATATGCAATATCTCTGTTTGGTGGTTTGAACTATATATTTGAGCGTACCGGCTACTACGGAGGCCCACGTGCTAAAAATATTTTTGGTTTGAACGTGGAACATCAGCCTCACAGGTACTGGGGCTACCGCGTAATGTTCGACTATTCTAAATATGGCTTTAATAATATTTTAACATATAAACATACCGCAAAAAAGGTAACTACACAAAAGGGTTTGTGGAATACAAACTACAATGTGTTGTCAGTAGGCCTTGATGCAAAGTTCGATATTACCAACTTTTTACTTGGTTATTCGCCCGACAGAAGGTGGAGGAGTGCCATATACTTTGGTCCCGTGGCTACTAAAATTATAAGCATGGATAAATCCTTGTCGAGTGATGAGCCTCGCGCCATGAATGGTAGAGCTACCACAAAAAAAAATTACAACGATAAACTTCAACTGGGCTTATATGCCGGTATAAACCATCGTTATAATGTTACGCCGTTGTTCAATATCTTCTGCGAGACCGGTTTGCGAGTGTATAATAACGAGATTTTCGCAAGCGAAACTCTCGACTTTAACCCTGTGAAGATACTTAATTTTGTTGCAGGTGTAGGGTATAACTTTAAAAACGATATTAACGGAACAAGTGATAATTATCTCTTCCCCCGTAACTACATGTTTATGGGAACCGGGTTACAGTATGCAAACACCAATGTTGAAATTCTCGATGGAATAGGACCTGAAATTTCTTTTGGTTTCGGACGTTGGCTTACTCGTCGTTTGGCGTTACAAATTTCTATGAATTATGCCACCGGTAATAGTTCGAGACATATTACAGCCGCCAAACCGGCCGAGGGACACCCGCAATATAAATCATTTGGCAGAACCCAGCAGTTCTTATTACGTGGTGAGGCTGTGTATAATTTCTATACAACAATAAAAGATAGAAACGAGATTAAAAACGACTTCTCCGTAAATGTTATTGCAGGTTATGAGAGGGGGGCTCGCTGGGACTATTCGGCTGATGGCAAAAACGGCACAAATGGTAGTTACAACGGATATACAGGAGCGTTGAACTTTAAATATCACATAAACGACCAATACTCCTTATTCATTGAACCAAGAGGTACCATATCGAAGTATGAAAAAAAATTCTGCAAAGAGAATGGTAATGTTGCCTATCGATACAGCCTTTTAGCTGGTGTTGAAATGCCTGTCGATAAAGCAAATTATAAACTTTACAAGAAGGAGGAAAATAAGTTTGTGCCCGAATATTCGTTCTCGCTTTATGGTGGCGTAAATTATTTGGTAAAAAGAACATTATATAGCGGGTGCGACAATTTGGACTATAATTGGGGTGTTGCCTTTGGATATAAATGGAATCGTTTGTTAGGTTATCGTTTAAATCTCGATTATACCAAATTGGGCTTTAATAATATTTGCAGGTTTACCGAGACGCTTGGCAAAAATAAATATTCTTACAAGGGCTTGTGGAACTACAACTATCATTTAATGTCGCTCGGCTTCGATTTTAATTTCAATATAACCAACGCACTTTATGGCTACAACCCCGACAGACGCTGGAGCAGTGCTCTGTATGTGGGCCCTGTGGCTTCGAAGTTAATTAAATTCGATAATAAAATATCGCCCGACGAGCTTACTTTGCCCAACAGCGAAATAAGTTTGAAGAAAAAATACAACGAAGATGTGCAAGTGGGTGTACACATGGCTTTAAATTCGAGCTATGCTCTTAGCGATAACTTCAAACTATTTACCGAGGTTGGAGCAAGGGTGTACAAGAATGAAATTCTTTTCGGTGAGAACCTCGATTATAACCCTGTGAAGATGTTGAGCTTCCAGATGGGAGTAAGCTATAAACTGAAAAAAATGGGCAAGGAGCAAAAGGAGATAAATAACGATTACAACAACTACATCTTTACCGGTGTGGGCTTGCAGTATACCAACACCAACGTGCCCCTCCTCGATGGTTTAGGTCCTCAGCTTGCGTTTGGTTATGGTCGCCACCTTTCGTCTCGCATTGCCTTACAGCTGGCGATGGGATACTCTTTGGGCTATTCACAGCAAAGTGTAAATACTAAAAAGGGTGTTACAATATTTGCAAACACACAATATGCCTTTGCACGCGGAGAGCTTGTAACCAAGCTTTACTCGACTGAGTGGGACCGCAGTAACTTGGAGAAAGACTTCTCGGTGAGCCTTGTGACAGGTTTGGAGTATGGTCAGAGATGGAAATATTATACAAGTTCGAAACAACTGAATGTAAAATATCTTGCACCTACTGCCGGCGTAAACCTTAAATATCATGCAAACTCCAATTATGCTATATTTGTTGAGCCTCGCATGGCCTACATTGAACAGCTTGCACGATACAATGTGAATGCTGGTATAGAATACAATCTTGGAAAAGGTGTTGCAAAGGGTGGGGAGACGTTTGAACCCGAGACATCGGTTGCTCTGCTTGGAGGTGTGAACAATATCATCAAGCGTACAAATTACAAGAACGACAACCATAATATTTCGTGGGGTGTGGCGGCCGAGTATCAGCCTTACAAGGTGTTTGGTGTGAGAGCGATGTTCGATTATTCGGTGCTTTCGTTCAGCAACATGTACAACTATATAGCCACAGCAAACGGCAAAAAGACAAGCGGTAAAGCGTTGTGGGATAACCAGTACAAGATGGCTTCTTTGGGGCTCGACTTCAAGATAGACCTTACCAATGCACTTTATGGCTACAACCCCGACAGACGTTGGAGCAGTGCTCTGTATGTGGGCCCTGTGGCTTCGAAGATATTGAACATGGAGAGCGAACTTTCGTCGAAAGAGAAGATTGCCGGCAGTGTGGCTATCAGAAAAAAATATAACAAGGATATTCACATAGGCTTGCATGCAGGCTTTAATTCGAGCTACGCTCTTAGCGATAACTTCAAACTATTTACCGAGGTTGGAGCAAGGGTGTACAAGAATGAAATTCTTTTCAGCGAGAGCCTCGATTATAACCCTGTGAAGATGTTGAGCTTCCAGATAGGAGTGAGCTATAAGATAAAATAAAAGATTTATGAAGAAAATAGTATTATTATCGATTGCCTGTTGTTTTGCATATACATACGTGTGTGCATTCAACAGAGTTGCTAAGAACAAAATACGAACAAATTATATTTGTTATAACGATACCGTTCAAGACACAATAAGCACAAACGACACCCTGCCTGTTGTATCAAGCGACAACGTTAAGGCGATAGCAAACGACACCACTGCTGTGGTTGCCGACAGCGTTTCCCAAAACGAAAGTGCAGTAGTGGATACAGCATATATATTAAACCCCTATGCACAACTGGCTCGTGAGGCAAGGAAGCATTTTGTTAAAAAGCCTTTGAGCAAAGAGGAGTACATGGCGTGTTACAAATTCTATAAAGAGTATTTGGAGGCCGGTGATATGTACAAAGCCTACCAGCCTTGGAAGGATTTATTCAACCACAGCGAGGAGCGTAATATATCTCTTTTCAATGAAGGTGTACCAGTGATAATGGGTTGTCTTATAGCCGACACAGTAAAAAAGGAGTATAGCAATATCGAGAGGTATCGCGAAGAGCTTGTTGAGTTGTATGAAATTGCCATAGAAAATGTAGATGCCCTGAATAATCAGCTCGATTTTAGCAGAGGTGGCAAGCCTATAACCGTGGCCGAGTTACGCTCTCAACAGCTCTCTTATTACGACAACCTTCTTATAATGGATTCGGTGTTTCACCGTAACCATCACAAGAATTATTACAATAAAGAGGATACGGAATTTTGGAAAAAGAAAATTTTGGAAGACAGCACCGAGGTGTATAAACACTATGCGTGGTTAAGAGATATTGTACACTCGACCGACAAGGTTAAAATTAATCAGTTGGTAGACTACTCGGTTGTTTTGAATAGTAAACTTAATAGTGATATCAAGAGACTTAATTTGAACGATAATATACCATTAGGTGAATTCTTGGCTTCCTATGCAAACAAAGAGAAAGATCACTGTTCGGCAAAAATGGAGGAGTTGCACGATGATGTAAACTACGCACCTTACAAAGCCGAAATGATTTCAAACTTTGCCGCATCGGAAGGTGTGGTGACAAAAGACGCGAAAAGGCTTATACAGATTAATCGTGATGCAATAGAGGCGAATGGTTGGACACAGCAAATTATTGATAAGATTCTCAAAAGTAAACAAATTAAAGAGGCTGACGACCCGCTTTATTTGGAGGCTTTGCGACAAAAATATTCAATAGATCCATCATATAACATGGCAAGAGAGATTGTGAATTTCAGTATCCAAAAAAACAGCGATGTTGTATATGAATATTTGAACGCGATGGAGCTATACGATGAATATAGTGAACAACCCGAAGAGGAGAAGGTAAATTTGCTTATCTCCGTCGCACGATTCTCATACAATAAAAAACGCCCATCTCGTGGGTATGAGTATTGTCAAAAGGCAATGAAAATAAATGCAAACGCGCCCGAAATATATGTGGTTATAGGCGATTATGTGCAAAACATAATGCGACAGAGTTATAAGGCAAATATGAATGGTCAGGAAACTTATACTTATCACCTATATTGTTGCGCGGCTATTTATAACTACGAAAAGGCTTTGACGCTAAATAAGAAATTAGATTCAAGTTCAAAGTTGTTTTTGAAAAATGAAAACAGCATTAAGAATATTATTTCGAGAGAAAAAGAGAATCTAAGGACAGAGGCTTTTCTATTTATGAAAAACGTTAAGCCACACACCAGAGGCACTGTACTTAGCTTTAAAAACATAGGAAGTTATACCGTTATATTTGGAGAATAAGAGGCACAGCCTCTTATTCTTTTTATATATTTATTCAGCGAGCAGGCTGTCGATGGTTGCAACGAGTTTGTTAAACTCCTCTTCTTTGAATGAGCGCGTGAGCATTACTATGCGACCATCTTTACCTACAAGAACATTGCGTGTGATGCCCGAGTTGCGCAAAGCATAAGATGCGAAAACATCGCCGGCTGTGTCCATGGCCATGGGGTAGGTGGTACCCACCTTTGCGGTGTATTCATCTATAACATCTTTTGTCTCCATGCGGTCTACACCCACAAGCACAAACGATGGGTTGTTTTTGTGGCGTTGCCATATCTCTTTTTCAATATGTGGCATCTCGCGACGACATACTCCGCACCAGCTTGCGGTAAACTGCAACATCACAATCTTTCCGCGTTGGGAAGAGAGGGTGAATGTGCTACCGTCGGTGAGGGGTAACGAAAATTCGGGGGCTTTATCGCCAACCTTCACAAGATATTCGTTTTCGTAAACAACAGGTGTCGCTTTTTGTTCCTGCGTTACATTTTGTTGGGGATTTGAATAACCGCATGCTACAAGGAGCATAGACGAGAGAATAAATAGGGTGGTCTGTTTCATCATTTTTTTATGTTTAAAATATAAGTTACTTTTTACCATACTCGGCGAGAGCAATATTAACCGCTTGCAAGAATTTATCGGTCGTGCTCGATTTTAGGATAGCTTTTTTATGCCGTTTTTCCATGCAGGGCAACAGGTATTCCCAATAGGGTTTCAGCTTGCTCAGTTGTTGTGTGTTGCCTTGCAGACGTGCCGAAAGGGTTGCATAGAGGCGGTCGTGCAGGTCGCCTACGAGGGTTGCAACCTCTTTACAGGATAGTTCGTGCCCCGAGGAATATTCCACACCGAGAGCAGGGTTGGCAAGCAGGCCGCGACCAATCATTATTGCATGCAGGGTGGGGAACATCTCTTCTATTCGCCTTATGTCGGCGAGCGTGCATACATCGCCGTTGTAGACAACCGGGTGGGCCGAACTTTCGTAGAAGCTTGCAAAAGCATCTGCATCGGCCGGTCTCTTATACTGCTCTCTGCCTAAACGCGGGTGCATGCAAATGTGCGACAAGGGGGTGTCGTTAAGTATGGGGATAATCGCCTTCCACTCATCTTTGCTCTCCCAGCCTAAACGCATCTTCACCGAAAAACTTATCTCGGGGTGCTCTTTTACCTCCTTCATGAGCTCTGCAACCATGTCGGGGTATGGCAGTATGCCGGCACCATGCTTCTGGCGGGCTTGCAGGGGGAAAGAACAGCCCATATTAATATCAATTGCTGTGTAACCCTCGCTTTTTATAAACTGCACAAGAGGGCGCATCTCTCCCGGGGTGGCGGCTACGAGCTGTGGTACAAGGTGTGGGACATGGTTGTTTTTCTTCTCTACATCACGAATATCCTTGTTGCGTATCTCTCCACGCTCGTAACGTATGAAAGGGGTGAAATATGTATCTATGCCACCGAATATTTCGCTGTGAATGTTTCTCCACACAGCTTCGGTGAAACCTTGCAAGGGTGCCGAATATATCTTCATCTTTTTGACATTTTGCGTAAAGTTAGGACAAAAATAGTAATGTTTGAACAGAAAAAAGAAAGATTCTTCTCTGCCGGCAGGAAAGAACCCCGAGAAACAAGCATGCTCTTATTGCCACTTTAAAGCGCGTTTAAGAGGTTTTTGCCTTAAAACATGGTTTAATGCGTTATTATGGCTTAATAAAGATTAATTTTTTTGCCAGTTTAGGCAATTTTGAGTAATTTTACATGCTCTTATATATAAATAAGGTGGAAGACACAAACTGTGATAAATAATAATAACTTATAAATATATTCATAATGATTGAAAACGACAGAATAATAAAAGTAAATGTCGAGGACGAAATGCACACCTCGTACATTAACTACTCGATGTCGGTAATTGTGGCACGTGCTCTCCCCGATGTGCGTGATGGTTTGAAGCCTGTGCATCGCCGTATATTGTATGGTATGATGGAACTTGGCAACACATCGGACAAGCCGTTCAAGAAATCGGCACGTACAGTCGGTGATGTGCTCGGTAAGTATCACCCTCACGGTGACTCTTCGGTTTATGGTGCGCTTGTGCGTATGGCACAACCCTGGGTGATGCGTTATCCTCTTATCGATGGTCACGGAAACTTCGGTTCTATTGATGGTGACTCACCAGCCGCCATGCGTTACACCGAGGCTCGTTTGCAAAAGATTGGCGAGGACATGGCCGAGGACCTCTACAAGGAGACTGTGGATTTTCAGCCCAACTACGACAACGAAACAGAAGAGCCCACTGTTTTGCCTACACGTATCCCCAACCTCTTGGTAAATGGTGCGACAGGTATTGCCGTAGGTATGGCAACAAATATTCCCACCCACAACCTCAACGAGGTTATTGACGCCTGCGTTGCATTTATCGACAACCCCGACATCGACACCGATGGTCTTATGCAACACATCAAGGCTCCCGACTTCCCCACGGGTTGCGACATCTTGGGTGTGAGCGGTGTGCGCGAGGCTTACGAAACAGGTCGCGGTCGTGTGATAATGCGTGCCGTTGCCGAGATTGAGCAGGGTACACACGAGAAAATCATCGTTACAGCAATTCCTTACAACGTGCTCAAAGAGGAACTTATCAAGGATATTGCGTCGATGGTTAATGAGAAGAAAATTGAAGGCATCTCAAATATTAACGACGAGTCCGACCAGTCGGGTATGCGCATTGTAATAGATATTAAGCGCGATGCTAATGCCAACGTGGTACTGAACAAGCTTTACAAGATGTCGGCATTGCAGACATCGTTCAGCGTAAACTGCATTGCGCTTGTGCATGGTCGTCCACAGTTGCTTTCGTTAAAAGACTGCATACGCAACTTCGTGGAGCACCGTCACGAGGTGGTTATCCGCCGCACAAAATACGAGCTACGCAAAGCCCAGGAGCGTGCACACATTATCGAAGGTCTTATCATTGCATCGGACAACATCGACGAGGTGGTGCGCATAATAAAAGCTTCGAAATCACCCTCCGAGGCACGAACAGCTCTTATGGAGCGTTTCAGCCTTAGCGAGATGCAGGCAAATGCCATTGTCGAGATGCGTCTGGGACAGCTAACAGGTATCAACCAGGACAAGCTACATGCCGAGTTTGAGGAGTTACAGCGCAAAATAGAGTATTACAACGCGATACTTACCGACGATGAGCTCTGCAAGACTGTGATAAAAGACGAACTCATAGAGATAAAAGAGAAGTATGGCGACAAACGTCGCTGTCGCATAGACTACTCGGCTTCAAACGATTTTAACCCCGAGGACTTCTATGCCGATGATGAGATGGTAATCACAATATCGCACATGGGTTACATTAAGCGTACACCGCTCACCGAGTACCGCAGCCAGCATCGTGGCGGAGTGGGCTCAAAGGGAAGCGACACACGCGACTCCGACTTTATCGAGTATATATACACAGCAACCATGCACAATACCATGCTCTTCTTTACACAGCGCGGTAAGTGCTACTGGCTCAAAGTGTATGAGATACCCGAGGGTAACAAAAACTCAAAGGGCCGTGCTATACAGAACCTGCTCAACATAGAGAGCGACGATGCTGTAAACGCATTTGTACGTGTCAAGACACTTGCCGACAAGAACTTCATTGAGAGCCACAACCTTGTGTTCTGCACCAAGCAGGGTATTATCAAAAAGACATCGCTCGAGCAATACTCACGCCCCCGCGCCAACGGTATTATAGCTATAAGCATACGCGAGGACGACCGTGTAATTTCGGTTGCACTCACCGATGGCGACAGCGACATTATCCTTGCCAACAGAACAGGTCGTGCGGTGCGCTTCAACGAAAGCACGGTACGCGCGATGGGTCGTACAGCTACGGGTGTTAAGGGTATGGCTCTCGACGAGAACGACGAGGTTGTAGGCATGGTGGTGTTGTCCAAAGAGGCCGGTGACGAACACAGCCTGCTTGTACTTTCGGAACAAGGTTATGGTAAACGCTCAAAGAGCGACGACTATCCCACGGTAGGTCGTGGCTGCAAGGGTGTCAAGACACTTAAAGTAACCGAAAAGACCGGCGAGCTTGTTGCCATCATGGACGTGAACAACGAGAACGACCTTATGATTATCAACAAATCGGGTATAACTATCCGTACAGCCGTAGACCAGATACCTGTTATAGGTCGTGCAACCCAAGGTGTGAAAATTATCAACCTCGGCAAGAAGAACGACTGCATAGGCTCGGTATGTAAGGTAAACCGTGAGGAGGTTGAGGAGATAACCGAAGGTCAGGAACCCGAGAACACAGAAACAACAGAGAATGTAGAAAACAATAATAACTAATCGAAAAAAGTTGATTGATATGAAAAAAGTACTATTGACATTAGCCCTGGCACTGTCTGTTGCAGTATCATTCGGACAGACATTGTCGAAAGAAGAACTTAAAGCTCAAAAGAGAGAGAAAAAAGCTTTGATGCTTGTAGCAAAAGATGCCGAGAAACTTATTCTCGACAACCCTTCGACCGCTCTCAACAATATAAAAACTTGTTTGGAGAGCCCGTTGGTAAATAACGATGCCTATGTGTGGTATATTTCGGCAAAAGCTCGCAAAGCCATTATCGACAGCGAGAACGCTTCTCGTGCATCGGGTGCTGCCATCAACATGGACAAACTGTATCAAAATTGCATAACTCTTATTGCGGAGTTGGAAAAATGCGATGAGCTCGATAACCTTCCCAACGCAAAAGGAAAGGTTGCTCCCCAATATACCGAGTTTATTAAAACAGCTTTGTATGAGAACCGCAACCAGCTTTACAACGGTGGTTCGTTCTACTACAACGCTCAGAACTTTGATAACGCATACAATATGTTTGCAAAGTTCATCGACCTTTCGGAGCATAAATATTTGAAAGAGTTAATGCAACCTGTCGAGAAAAAATATAACATCGGTGCATCGTTCAACGCAATCCTTTGCGGTATGCAGATGAAGGATTATGAGAAAGTTCTCAAATATGCCGATTATGCTCTTGCCGACGAAACAAAGGCAAACAACATCTATCGCTATAAAGCAACTGCATATCAGGAGCTCGGCGATACTGTTAAGTGGATTGCTCTTTTGAAAGAGGGTGTAGCAAAGTTCCCTTCCGACCCCTTCTTCTACCAGACACTTATCCAGCATTATGACAAGGCCGGCGACCGCAATGCGTTAAATACTCTTGCCGACGAGCTTATTGCAACAAACCCCACAAATTCACTTTTTGTATATTTGAAGGGTTATATAGCACAACAGCAGAAGGATATGGAGACCGCTACCACATGGTACAAAAAGACCTTGGAGATAGACCCCAACCATCTTGAGGCACTTGCCAACCTCGGTAATATAAGTGTAGGTAAAGCTCGCGATTATAACGAGAAACAGGCTTCTTTGAAGTTCGACCCTGCACGTGTAAAGAAAGACAAGGCTATTGTAAGTGGTTTCTTTAAAGAGGCTCTTCCCTACTATGAGAAGTTGCGTGAGCTTGCTCCCGACCGCAAAGATTTGTGGTTGAACGGCCTCACAAACTGCTACTACAATCTAAACATGAGTGCAAAGCTCAAGGAGATTGAGGCTTTGGCCAACTAATAATGTTACACCTAATATCAACAAAAAATGCCACCCATGGGTGGCATTTTTTGTTGATATTAGGTTCTGATGATTACTCCTCGTTGCACACTTTGCAATGAATATCGGTTTAAATCTGCTCCAAAATTTCCTCTATAACATGAGGGAAGTGCTCATATTCGAGTGCATGAACCTTTGTCGCAACATCATCGGGGGTGTCGGTAGGTAGAACCGGGCACTTTGCCTGGAAAAAGGTTGTGCCTTTGTCGTAGTCGGCATCTATGAGATGAATGGTTATTCCACTCTCTGTGTCGCCACTCTCAACAACCGCTTTGTGCACTCTATCTCCATACATGCCTTTGCCACCATGTTTGGGGAGAAGAGCCGGGTGAATATTCACGATGCGAGAGGGGTAGGCCTCTATGAGTTTCTGTGGAACGAGCAAAAGGAAGCCTGCAAGAACGATAAAATCTATCTCATAGCGATGCATTATCTCAATAATGCCGTCGGCCTCCATAAATTCGGCTTTTGTAACAACTTCGCAAGGAATATTCAACTTCTTTGCACGTTCAATAACATATGCTTGGGGGTTGTTGGCAAGAATGAGAGATATCTCTACATCTTTATTGTCTTTAAAATAATTGGCAATGTTTTCGGCATTTGAGCCACTCCCCGAAGCAAAAATAGCAATCTTCTTCATTAGTATTTTGTTTTTATTTTCTTTTTATGAGAAAGGTACCAGGCGACGTAGAACCTGTTCGCCATATGTGCGCGAGATTGGTATCTCTTTGACGTTGGGAACACCAAGCTCCAAAAAGAGATTCTCTTTTTCGCGACGCATAACTTTTACAAGGTCTAAATTCACCATGTACGAGCGGTGGCAACGAACTATATTGGTTTCGGCAAGTTGCTCGCTTATGTCTTTCATGGTTATACGCATGAGCTGTTTTTTCAGCATATCATTCTTTAAGTACCATATACATATGTAGTTGTCGGCCGACTCTATGTATATGAGGTTCTCTTTTGCTACTGATAGTTGAAGAACCCCGCGTGAGTCGCGTATAGAAATCAAAGAGCTCGACTTGAAGCCTATATTCTCGTTCATGAGCTCTTTTAACTTTGCACTGCGCTCCTGATACGAGAAAAACAGTATACACAGCAGGTAGGGGATAAAAAGAATGAAGATGGTGTTCTCCAAAGCATTTTTATATATCTCCAAAGGGTCCTGTACAGGGCCTGTTCCTGTGAGTATCGCAAGCAGGGTAAATGCGCCCGAAAGCAAAAGTAGTTCGACAAAAATCCAAATTATATATGTGAGAGTACTGATTTTGTTTTGTGGTTTGCACGAGAAACGATACATGATAACTCGGCTGATAGCAACCACTACCATACCTATCGTAACCAAGATGGTGGACCAGGCAAGATAGAGCGAGCTCGACATACCCTTATGAACCCAGTTTATAGAACCAAAGGGCTTGAAGACGTTAATGAACCCGATAGCAAAAACAGAAACAAAAAGAACCATTATTATCTGGTTTCTTTTCTCCAACATATATTGAGGTACCTTTCTGAAAAGGATAGATGTATATTCGGTTGCCATTTAAATAGTTCTGTTTTTTACATTGCAAAGATAGATGAAAAAATTTATATAAGTAACCTAAAAAGCTCAAACTTCATTCTCTTTGTTCTCATTTATAATTCTTTTGCACTTTTTGTAAAAATGTTTATAACATGGTGTGAAATTTGAAAAGAGTACACCTTTTTTCGCACTCAAACAATAGATATTAGAAAAAATCTCTTTATTTTTGCGTTCTTATAAAGACTTTATGTGCAAATATAAATGTCTTTGAAATATTAGTATTAAAATGGCAATAATAAAATATAAGAAAGTAGATATACACATCGACTCTAAAATAATATTGGAAGATGTAAATTTTACGTTGGAGGAGGGTGAGTTTGCATATATTATCGGAGCAGTAGGATCGGGTAAATCGACATTGCTGAAAACCATCTACGGAGAGGTGGACATCACCGATGGCGAAGCTGTTGTGTTCGACGAGTTCGACATGCGCAATTTGCGTAACAACAAGTTGCAAGCCTTGCGCAAACGCATAGGTATTGTTTTTCAGGATTTTCAGCTATTGACCGACCGCAACATACAAGATAATCTCGACTTTGTTTTGCGTTGTACAGGCTGGAAGAGCGAACAAGAGCGTCGCAAACGCATAACCGAGGTGCTGAACCTTGTGGGGCTTCCGCAAAAAGGGTATAAAATGCCACATGAGCTATCGGGTGGTGAACAGCAACGAGTTGTTATAGCCCGCGCCATACTCAACAGGCCGGCTCTTATTCTTGCCGACGAGCCCACAGGCAACCTCGATGCCGACACCGGTAACAACATCATGCGTCTGTTGCACCGCATATGTCGAGAGGAAAAGAGTGCAGTGCTCATGATTACCCACAATGAACAGTGGCTGAAAATATATCCCGGCACAGAGTATTGTTGCAACGAAGGAAAAATGCGCCTTGTAAAAAGCATGCGTGAGACAGGTACACAAACATCACTATTTACAGAATAAATAATAAAAAAGATAAAGTATATGAAAGTATTGAAATTTGGAGGAACATCGGTAGGCTCGGCAGAGCGTATGCAGAATGTAGTTCGTCTTATATCGGACGGTGAAACAAAGATTGTTGTATTGTCGGCTATGTCGGGTACAACAAATTCACTAATAGAGTTTACCAATTATTTGCGTAATGGTAACCCCAACGGAGCTTGCGAGCATGCAAACATGTTGCAGGACAAATATCGCCAAACAATAAAAAGCCTTTACGAGACACAAGAGATTGCCGACGCGGCAACAGCAAAGGTAAACGAAATTTTCAACCATTTGCGTGAGATGGCCTTCAAGCCCCTCGATATAAATCTTGAAAAAGAGATTGTGGCACAGGGTGAGATAATATCGACAAACATGGTAACTCTGTACATGCGCGAGAAGGGTCTCGACGTTGAGCTGTTGAACTCTTTGGAATTTATGCGCTTGGGAGCAAACGGCGAGCCCGACCTTGCATACATCAGAGAGCACATTTTACCTCTTGTTGATTTGTCGGTAGCCGGCAGAATATACATAGCACAAGGCTTCATCTGCATGAACGACGAAGGACACATCGACAACCTGCAACGTGGTGGTAGCGACTACACAGCAACCCTTATAGGTGCAGCCGTAAATGCCGACGAGGTACAAATTTGGACCGACATAGATGGTATGCACAACAACGACCCTCGCATAGTAGATAACACCTCACCTGTTCATCACCTTCACTTTGAGGAGTCGGCCGAGCTTGCATATTTTGGTGCAAAAATTCTTCACCCAACATGTATTTTGCCCGCAAAGCTCACAGGAACCCCCGTGCGCTTGCTCAACACCATGAACCCCTCGGCCGAAGGCACACTCATTAACAACAACCTGACAAACCCCGGTGAGATAAAGGCTATTGCGGCAAAAGAGAATATTACAGCCATCAAGATAAAGTCGGGCCGTATGTTGCTTGCATATGGTTTCTTGCGTAAGGTTTTTGAGATTTTCGAGACTTACAAGACATCTATCGACATGATTTGTACCTCGGAGGTAGGTGTATCGGTATCTATTGACGATGACAGAAAGCTCGACCAAATTATTGACGAGCTACAGAAGTATGGCACAGTTACAGTCGATAAAAACATGTGTATCATATGTGTTGTGGGCGACCTCAACTGGGAGAATGTTGGCTTTGAAGCACGTGCCATGGAGGCTATGAAAGATATACCTGTGCGCATGGTATCGTATGGCGGTAGTAACTATAATATATCGTTCCTTGTGCGCGAAGAGGACAAAGTGCGTGCTTTGCGTGCATTGAGCAATCATATTTTTAACAAATAAGCAACCCGCATACATATGAGAACGGAATTTCCTGTAAAAGCTTTTGCCGGAATAGAGACCCCTTTCTACTATTACGATGTGGAGTTGTTGCAAAAAACACTCGACGTAGCACTTGCAGAAGCTTCCAAATACGAAGGTTTTCATGTGCATTATGCCGTGAAAGCAAATTTTAACCCACGCCTCTTACAAATAATTGCATCAAAAGGCATGGGAGCCGATTGTGTGAGCGGTGGTGAGGTAGAGGCAGCGCTTAATGCCGGTGTAAGTGCCGACAAGATTGTTTTTGCAGGTGTCGGAAAAACCGATAAAGAGATTGCTCTTGCCCTCGATGCCGGAATATTCTGTTTCAATGCAGAGTCGATTCCCGAGATTGAGGCAATAGAAGAACTTGCCGCCAAACGCAATATGGTAGCATCGGTAGCCATAAGAGTAAACCCCAACATAGGTGCTCATACACATGCCAACATAACCACCGGCCTTGCCGAGAATAAGTTTGGTATAAACTATGAGCAACTCGACGAGGTAATCGACACTATTGAGAATAAAAAGCATGTAAAGCTCATAGGGTTGCACTTTCACATCGGCTCGCAAATTCTTGTGATGGACGATTTTATTGCTTTGTGCGGTCGTGTGAACGAGTTGCAGACCATGTTGCGCGAGACGCGCGGTCTTGTGCTACCTCACATCAACGTGGGTGGTGGCTTGGGCATACGTTACGATGCTCCCGACTGCTATCCCGTGCCCGATTTTGCGCTCTATTTTGCAACATATGCCCAGCACTTGCAACTAGCCCCCGGCCAGCAACTGCATTTTGAGCTTGGTCGCAGCATGGTGGCGCAGTGTGGCTCGTTGATAACAAGAGCAACATACATAAAGAAGGGCACATGCAAGCAATTTATAATTGTAGATGCAGGCATGAACGACCTTGTGCGTCCTGCTCTTTACGACGCCTATCACAGAATAGAGAACCTTACATCGGGCAAAGAAGATGAGATATACGATGTTGTAGGCCCTATATGCGAGTCGTCCGATGTTTTCTGCAAGGACCGTAAGATTCCTGCAACTGTGCGTGGCGACATTATGGCCATACGCTCGGCCGGTGCCTATGGCGAGGCTATGGCTTTTGGTTATAACAGCCGACAGTTGCCTAAGGCTCTCCTTTCTACTGATATTTAAGAACTAAGATAGTGCTAAAAGAGGGTGTTCTTTCGAAAGAACACCCTCTTTTTACTTATTCGAATTTGATGGATTTGCTTGGTTCAATTTTTGAAATAATCATAGATGGAACGATAAGCATGGCAACAGAAAAGATAAACATCACGATATTCATCGGGAGCATATACCATGTAAATTCAATAGGTACCTTGTCCATGTAATATATCTCGGGGTTAAGTGCTATTATGCCTGTTTGCTGTTGCAAAATACAGAGGATAATTGCAATAATATTACCGATAATCATGCCCCGACCTATGATGAAACATGCGTAATAGAGGAATATTTTTCTTATGGATACATTCTTTGCACCGACAGCTTTCATTATACCAATAAAATTACTCTTTTCTAGAATAATTATAAGCAAGCCCGAGACCATGGTAAAACCGCCTATGCCAAGCACAAGAAACAGAATAATCCACACTGTGCGGTCGAGCACATTGAGCCATGCAAACATTGCCGGGTTCATCTCTTCAATTGTTTGCACATATAATTTCTGGTTGTTTCTCTTGGCTATCTCTCGTGTCTTCTCAACAACAACATCTCTGATGCTTTCAATATCATCGTAGTTGTTTATCGAAATTTCTATACCGCCCGCAATGTTTTCTTCCCACCCGTTGAGCTTTATGATAGTCTCTATGTCGGTTAGCGCGATAAGGTTATCCATCTCGTAAAGGTGAGTTTCGTATATGCCTGCAACCTCCATACGACGAGCCCTTATACCATTATTCAAAAAATAGATATTTACCTTGTCTCCAACCTTGCTATTTGTCTTTTGGGCCATGGAACGCGAAATTACAATCCATGGATTTGACATAGAATCTTTTTCGGCGGGGATATATCCATCGAGCAGATGGGTGCTGAAAAACGAGCAATCATACTCTTCTCCTATGCCCTTAATGAGCACTCCTTCATATTCGTTATTTGTTGCCAACAAGCCCGGTTTGTTAATGAAACGCTGTACATTCACAACACCATCTATGCTTTTCAAAGACTCAAAATCATCTCCTGCTATAATAACATACGAATCACCACTGCTCATAGCCTCGTAATTGTTCACCTGTATGTGACCGCCGAAGCCTACGACTTTGTCTCGAACCTCATGCTTAAAGCCAACAACAATAGCCATAGATACAAGCATAACAATTATACCAACCGACACCCCCCATTGTGCAATAGTGGTTGCCGGTTTCGAAATTCTTTTATTTCCCTTACGGGTAAAATATAACCTGCTTGCAATAAAGTATTCTACGTTCATTCAACAGCTAATTAAAATTTTCGAAAATGTATCTCTGCATGCTTTGAACGCAGTTTCATAGACCTGTCGCTAAGGTGGAGTATTCCGTACCTTTCGTTGCTGTTCTCAAAAATACCATAAGCCTTTAAATTTGTGTCATCATCTATGGTTTGCACAAAAAGAGAATCGCCTACATGCTGAAAACGACTGTAATGTCTGTCGTATTTACTCAAACGTATCTCCAACAAGTTCAACTGTATTCCCCAAAAACGGCTCTCATTTGAGATATCGGTATTTTCATCATTAATAGAGAGGTCGTCGAGGGTAACAATCTTCCAGAAACCACCAAGGTCGCCATTCTCATCTTCCTTTTGGCATGCCACAAAAGTTGCAATTATAAAAAGTAGGAATATTGTTTTTTTCATTTTTTTCTGCTTTTTAAATTAATTATACCGCTTTTGCTTATTGTGAATAAACCACTGCGACAATTACCCAGCAGGCTTCCATTATCGAACGCATACGATGCTTTAACAGCCCAACCTTTTAGTTTTTCGGGTTTATATGCAATTTCTACAAGCCCGGCATTGTTCGACCTAATTTCAGTGAAAGGGTCATTGTATGTTCCCCAATTATTTGAATGGGTAAATAGTAATCTATAAGCAATTTCATGAGTATGCTCGCCTTCTACGCCTATGTGAAACGCCTCTACTCGGTTATTGTAGCAATTCATAACCCTGTTTGCATTGTATATGGGAGATGTTGCAAGTGGAGTACCGATTGTCATTCCATAGTTGAACCAGCCATTATACCACTCATGGTTGTAATTATCGTCACGACAACTTATTTGGTCGGGGATTTTATCTGTTGTGTCGTGATAAACCGGCCCTGATTGATTTTTTAGGTTGTAATACTCAAAGCTTACCGCTTTTATCCAATTAAAATTTTTCGACGCAATTTCTATGCCGACTAACTGTTCGGTCCACAAACCATACTCCATGAACATTTGTGAATGGTCGTCGAACAGGTGCTCATAGTATGCTCTAATGTCCCATTTACCTAAATTACAGTTAAGAGCACCATGCCAACTTCCCAGATGGTTGCCGGCAACATTTGCGATGTCAAGACCCGAGTATTCATTGTCGCCACTGCTCGGGATTAATACTTTATAAAAATCCTTCAGACGGGTAGGGTTACTTAATACTTCGCCATTTTTATTGTATAAAGTACCACCAAATTGAGCAACCATGTGCAGGCCCCATTCAAAAGTAAGAGGGAAACGCTCCTCCTTTCCTAGCTTAAAAAATATTGCTTTTGAGTGGTATAGAACATTTTTTGTACGGTTGCTTTCGGGTGCAACCCAATCTTTTTGCCAACTGCCATCGGTTAAATAGCCATAAGCTAAGTGCCCGCGTAGTTTGAACCAACCGTTAGTGCCAAAGAAGTCGTAATACTCGGGTACCTCTAATCTCACTTGTGGTATCGGACGTGCATTACCGCTTTCTACGAGGGCTCCTGTGGAGATACGATGGTTTTTCATCTCGCCCCATCTCTCTTTTTGGCCTATGGAGAGAGTAAATATTTTCCAACTGATGTCGGCAAATGCTTGTTGAATATATGCGGTCGATGTCAGGTTGTAGCCGGCTACAACATCGGCTCCCCAGTTGAGCTCCCATTTATTGTTTATGGTATGTTGGCCCGAAAAGCCTGCTCTTGTGTAACCAAACTTGGCAATATCCCCGCTCAGGCCTTGGCGCATGGAAAGATGCCACGTAGGTGGAGTTTCGTCGCTTGCACATGTCGCTGTTGTCTCTAAATTATATTTTATAGTTTGTGCAACAGCTGTAACACATATGAGCAATAGTATAAAAAGTGCTAAGAATCTATTTTTCATTACCTACTGATTTTAATCTTTTTTTGTGAAAGTAGTGCCATATTCTAAAAAGCGGGCCCCATATAGTTTCGCTTGGGTAGCTGAAAATAAATTTCATTTGGTGCGTACTTTTGCTTAAAGCTCGTGTAAATAGCGACCTACTCATATTATACTTGTACCTTGGGCTGTATTTTCCAAAATTACCGGCTTCGAGAACTTCGGTAAGCAGGAACTCACCATCTTTCTCTATGGGAGCAGTAAGCATGTATTTATCCTCTATGTTGAATATTTTTTTTAGTATATACATAACTGCACCGGCAAAACGCAACATTTTAAGTTCTTTTAGTATAGCTAATGTTTCGTTTTTTTCGTTTTCGTTAAAACCTTGTCGCAACACGTAGTAATAGTCGAGAATCTGTCTCAAACCGATACCTTCTTGAAAGAGATGTCGATATATGTGCAGGAGTATATATATGCGATTGAAGGAGTTGGTTGGGACGTTTATGTAGCCGTCGCAATCGCCTAACGATATTTTGTTGCCAAACTGCGCATTTTTCTCTTTTTCAAAATATTTTTGCAGTGTGTTGTTGGTAAAATAAGAGTTCATCCATGTAGGAGTAAAATGAATTTCTGTTTCAACTCCTCCCATATTCAAAAAGTCTACATGGTGATACACAGGCCTGCAATCCGGCACAAACAGTTTTACATATTTTATAATATCGTTCTTATTGCCATCGAGCCAAATATCAATATCGCCGGCCATGCGTCTGTTGGGGTGGTCGTATAGACGTGCTATGCCCTGACCTTTTAATATAACGCTGTTAAATCCTTCGCTTTGAAATTTATCGGTTATTTTGCATGCAAGGATATTTAGTTTGTTGTTATATGCTGCAATAGTTTGGCATTGACGAAACCAATTAAGCAGTAGTTCTTTTGGCGGTGCCTGCTCTGCGCATAATTTCTCCACACCGGTAAAAGCTATCCCTGCCACGGCTTGTTTCATGGATATTTCATAAATTTCTTTCCATTGTGAGGGGGTAGGGGTACTGCTTAACTTTTCGCAGGTTCCTATTCCCATGCGGACAAGTTCGAAGAATAAATCGAGTGAAGAGATTGTTTGCATAATTAATAGTTGTAAAGCTCTTTGTTCATATCTCAATATAAAATAAGCAGAGGGTTTTGCAAAACCCTCTGCTTATGTATTAATTGCGACGTATTCTTATTTGAAGGGCATCTTTTATAGGGGTATCGTTTATTATAACCAAATATCCGCCACCGCCGGCACCTGTTATTTTTATACCTTTTACGTCGTTGATATATTCATTTATTGTTTCTAATACATAATCGGGAGCCATATTAGGGAACATCGCTATCTGCGCACGGAAAGATTCGGTTGTTGCTTTTCCCCACGCATCAATATCTTTGTTATTTATCGCTTCCCAGCAGTCGCATGCGGCTTTTGCTAGTTTTTCGGCACCTTCCTTGTCTATCTTTGTATCAGCAAGCACGTTGTAGTCTCCCTTACGGGGTGAAAGAGGTATTAACCATATGTGTTTCTCTATAAAGCTGAGAATATCATCGTCTTTAACACTCTTTATTTCACTTGGCCAGTATTTTTCGTCTTTGTAATTCAAACGATTAAGACCGGGCATCACAACACCGATGGCATCTTGCGAACCGCTGATATAGGGTGAGCCGGGAGGGTTCTCAAAGCAGAAAAGTTCTTTTGCGAGTACCTCGCGGTCGCCTTTGGGTATATCTATGTGCCACATCTCGATAGCTGCCTTTCGAGACGATGTACTCATACCACTGCGGTTATTGAAGTCATAATCGGGTTCAATGTTAATGGTCAGTACCGGCCCTTCGGCAAATTTGTTTACATAGGGTTGGTCGAGCCAACCACCTGCCAAGTCGATGCGATAGGGTATTTTACACTCCTGACGTAGAGCTGTTGTCGAGCGGGCGGGGAGACCGGCCTCAGGAATACGTTTGCTTACCATTAACTCAATACCGTTCTCTTCGCAGAAACGTTTCTTTTCAGGTGTGTATCCATCTGAATTTACAAAGAAAATATCAGGTTTTAGTGCCTTAACATCTTCGGCAAAATCCATTATACCACTCCCCGAATTAATAAAAGCATCTTTTACATATCGTATGGCTTTTACCATGTAAAGACGTTCTTCTTCGGTATTAATTGTTTTCCTGTTTTTTAAGTCGGCAATAGTATTGTCCGACCCTATTCCAACATACAAATCACCATGTTGCGACGCCTCTTTGAAGAATGCAACATGCCCCGAGTGTAACATGTCGTAACAACCCGAAACAAAAACTTTTTTGCTCATATTATTAGTTATATTATGTATTTCTTTATTACTGTTGCAAGCATTTTCATAAGCAAGGATGCTTTAATGTTTGCAATTAATGTGGTTACAAACACAAAGATAAGAAAATAAAATCTTTTTTCTGTTTTTTATGTAAAAAAAGATTTACTCTTTTTTCGGTATTGTAGGAAAGGCTTTTCCTTCATTCAGGACTTGAATAGCTTTTTGCACAGTCTTGTCGGTCAGATTAATATATTTTACATGTTCCTGCATGCCTAATATATTATAAATTATGTGAGAATTAAGAATCTCTGCTAGTAATTTACGCGACTTGACGTTTTGATCGGCCGGTAAAGCTATGCCTTTCTCTGTTGCAAAGGATATAAATTCATTTATGATTGGCTTGTTTGCTAGGTGCGACACAATCTCTTCGTACGATGTAAAATGTTGCATCTCGTCGCGGTGCGCTTTGCAGTATTTGAAACTAAACGAGGATAATATTCCCTTGCGAGAGACTTGTGAAAGGTATGGCGTGTATTGCGATGAGTCGCTTGGCACAAAGATGTCGGGCATAATTCCGCCACCACCATATACGGTACGGCCATTCACGGTTTTGTATGTGAGGCTGTCGTTTTGGTGTATGCTATCTTGTGAGAAAAACTCACCACGCTCGTATCGGTTTATGAGGTCCATATCGTAGTCCTCTTTTTCACCTTTTTTATATGGTTTTTGAATGCATCTGCCCGAAGGTGTGTGGTATCGGGCAATAGTGAGGCGCACGGCCGAGCCGTCGGAAAACTCAAAAGGTTGTTGTACCAGCCCCTTGCCAAATGTGCGACGACCAATAATTGTACCTCTGTCGTTGTCCTGTATTGTTCCGGCAAGAATCTCGCTGGCCGATGCCGAAGACTCGTCGGTGAGCACCACAAGTGGAATATCTTTGAAATTTCCGCGACCGTTTGCAACCTCTATACTGCGGGGCGATTTTGCTCCTTCGGTGTATACTATTACATCGCCACGTTTTAAAAATTCGTTTGCCATTTGAATGGCTACGCCCATGTATCCGCCACCATTACCTCTGACATCGAGTATTATTCCCTTACAATCTTTATGCAGGAATTTTGCAAGGGCTATGACAAATTCGCCGAAAGTGTTTTCGGCGAAGCGTTCTACTTGAATATAGCCCCATTTGTTGTCTATGATATATGCGGCCTCGATACTTTCCAAGGGTATGTCGCCTCGTGTTATTGTAAAGTCGAGCAGTTCTTTTTCTCCATACCTCTTTACCGAAATTTTTACCTTTGTACCTTTGGGGCCTTTGAGCTTTTTCATGGCCTTCTCGTTGGTACACTCTTTTCCCACAAAAAGTGTATCGTTTACTTTTACTATGCAGTCGCCGGCCATGAGCCCCACCTCTTCCGATGGTCCGCCACGTATTACATCGCTAATATTTATTGTATCTTCCTGTATCGTAAATCTTATACCTATACCACTGAAACTGCTTGCAAGGTCGGCATTTGCCGCTTCGAGTTCTTCTAACGGTATATACTTGCTATGCGGGTCCAGTTCTTCGGTTATTTTGGGCATGCAATTTTCGATAATGTCGTCTAGGTCAAGCGAATCGACATACTTTTCGTGTACGAGTAACATAAGTTCGTCAACCTTGCTCAACACCTCGCCGCCATTATTTTCAACAACCACGACGTTGTTATTATCCTCCGATATGTATATACCAGTGAATACCCCGATAAATGTAAATAACACCAATAGGGTGGGTGTGAATTTATTCATCGTTAAATTTCTTCGCTTATGTGAACTGTTTCAACTCCTGCTCTTTGCAATAACTCCACGCCATCTCTCACGCGATATTCCTCGGCATAGACCACACGTATTATTCCTGCTTGGATTATCAGTTTGGAGCATTCTATGCACGGCATGGTGGTAACGTATAGGGTAGCTCCATCGCTGCTGTTGCCCGACCTTGCTATCTTGGTGATGGCATTTGCCTCGGCATGCAGGACATAGGGTTTTGTCAGCCCCTGCTCATCTTCACATATATTTTCGAAGCCGGCAGGTGTACCGTTGTAACCATCGGAGATTATCATCTTGTTTTTAACGATGAGTGCGCCCACTTTGCGTCGTTGGCAATATGAGTTCTCGGCCCAAATTTTGGCCATGCGCATATATCTCAAATCGAGTTCGTGTTGTTTTTTTGTGTCGTTCATGGTTATGTTTTATTTGTTGTGAAATTGCATGTAAATATTTCCGCTCTGCACAATTATTTGCAACCAATTTGTGTCGCCTCCATATGTTTTTGCCTCTTTAAGAATTCTGTACATGCTTTTTGCAATATCGTCATTCTCGATGTTGCCGTTTGTTTTCATGTTACTGCAACGGAACATGCGCGGGTCGTTACCGGCCTGCCAACTTCCGGTTATCTTGGCGTTTGATGGGGTGGTAAGGGTTAATGTGTTGTTGTTAAATACTAATAAATAGTCCCCTTTGCTGTTGTCGGGTGCTTTCTTGTCGGCACCCTCTTGAATAAATGATAATTTCCAATCTCGGTCGATGAAGATATCTTGCAAATCGTCTTTATTGTCACATGAACTCAGTGACAGCGCCATGAATAGAGATATTAAAAATGTTTTTATAATATTCTGTTGTTTCTTCATAATTATCTACTTTTTACATGTGGGGACAGATGCTGTTTATACCATCTCTTTCGAGCAAAGGTTCTATCTGCGGTGCATGGCCACGGAAGCGCATGTAGAGGTTCATTGGGTGCTCTGTATCGCCTTTCGACAAGATTTCATCTCTGAACGATTGTGCAACCTTCATATTTAGCACACCCTCCTCTTTGAAACGCGAAAACGCATCGGCATCGAGTACTTCGGCCCATTTGTAGCTGTAATATCCTGCCGCGTATCCACCCGACATTATGTGGCTGAATTGTGGGGTTATACCTGTCTCTTTTATCGCCGGCATAAGCTTTAATGCCTCTTTCACAGAGTGTTCATATTCGAGCACATCTCCCTCAAAAGGTTTTGATATATTATGCCATGCCTGGTCTATCAGCCCTAAGCCTGTTTGACGCACGCACTGATAGGCTGCAAGGTAATTTCGGGCATTTATTATTTTATCGAGGGTGTCTTCGGGGATTGTTTCGCCTGTTTCGTGGTGGAAAGCGAAATTCTTTATAAACTCTTTTTCGTATGCGAAATTCTCCATTATCTGCGAAGGCATCTCTACAAAATCCCATAATACATTCGGGCTGCATAGTGTTGCATATGTCACGTTCGACAAAATTCCGTGCATGCAGTGTCCAAATTCGTGCAGAAGGGTGTTCAGCTCGTCGATATTGAGCAGTGTGGGCTTGCCGGGAACGGGCTTGCGATAGTTTGTCGAGAGGGTTATATGCGGGCGATGATTTACGCCATCTTTGGTTATGTATTGTGGTTTTATGGAGTCCATCCATGCACCGGCGTGCTTTCCTTTGCGTGAATAAAAGTCGCAATAGAGGAGTGCGAGGTATGTGCCGTTGTAGTCGTAGACCTCCCATACTTTTACGTCGGGGTTAAATGTGGGAATATCGTGGTTTTGCTTGAATGTTACACCATAGAGCCTTGTTGCGAGGTAGAAAACGCCGTATATTGCTTGGTCGAGGCTCAAATAGGGGCGTACTATCTCATCACTTATGCTGAATTTTTTCTCTTTTAGTTTCTCGGAATAATATGCAAAATCCCATGGTTGAAAATCGAATATTTCGCCTTCGCACTCTTTGGCAAATTTTACAATCTCTCTCATCTCTTCACGAGCAACAGGCAGGTAGTTCCATGTTAGTTTACCTAGCATGGCAAAAACGGCGTCTGTGTTTTTTGCCATGCGTTCGGCAAGCACATAGTCGCTATATGTGTTATAACCAAGCAGTCGCGCATAGCGTAAACGGGTGTTCACTATCTCTTTTACAACATCTCGGTTGTCGTATTCATTACCTTTTGCGCCTATTGTATTATAGGCCATGAACATTTGTCGACGTAACTCGCGATTTTTACAGAATGTTATAAAAGGTATGTAGCTTGGGCGGTGAAGCGTGAAAACCCACCCCTCTTTGCCCGCCTCTTTCGCGCTCTTTGAGGCGCTTTCCAAAAGGTCTTCGGGCATGCCTTCTGTATCCTCGCCTTTTGTTACATGCAAGGTATATGCGTCGGTGTCTTTGATTATGTTCTCTTGGAATTTAAGAGAGAGGAGTGTCATTTTCTTGCTTAGCTCGCGATACTCCTCGCGCTCTTTGCCTTTGAGGTTGGCACCTTCTCTTGCAAAAAGCGTGTATATCTCTTCGGTCAATCTTTTTTGCTCGGTTGTAAGTGTAGATGGCATATTCTCATACACATATTTTATTCGGGCAAATAGTTCCTCGTTAAGTGTTATGTTGTTTTTGTGCTCGGTGTATAGTTGTTGAATTTCTTCCTCTATCTTTACAAGCTCGTCGTAACTGTGAGAGTATATCAGCGCATTAAATGCACAGAGAACCTCGCCAAGCATTCCGCCGGCCTTTTCAAATTCCTCTATGGTGTTTTCGAAGGTTGCAACTTCGTTGTTTTTACAAATGTCATCTATGCTCTCTTTTTCCCTTTTTATTCCCTCCTGGACAGCCGGGATAAAGTGTTCAAGGGTTATCCTATCAAATGGAACAGAATTAAATGGCGTGCCATATGGCATGCATAAAGGATTGTTGTTCATCTGTTGTTCTTTTTTGTTGCTCATGTTCTTTAATAATTGTGCGAAGATAATTATTTCGCAGGTTTTTTAATACTTAATTTAATACAATTAATACTTATTGAGTAAGTTTTTATTGGTATAACACATGTAAAGCAAAAAAGTTTATAATGGAACTTAAATTTGAATAAATTTCCACACAACAGAATAGCGCGAAAGATTCATCTTTTTGTATAAACACAAACGAAAGCAGTCGCTTGACTGCTTTCGTTTGTGTTTATGTTTATGTTGTTGGGAGACAGATATTAGAGTGAGTATGTTCCCTCAACCAATTTACCCATAACCCAAACGGCACGTATGTTCAAGTTCTCGTCGAGAACCATGATGTCTGCATCTTTATCCTTCTGCAAAGAACCCTTGCGGTCGTAAACACCCATAATCTTCGAAGGTGTTTCCGATGCCATGCGGATAGCATCTTCCAAAGGAATTTCGGCTTTTTGCACAAGTGTACGAATGAGGCGGTCCATTGTTGCTACGCTACCGGCAAGAGCTGTACGGTCGGCAAGTTTACAAACGCCGTCCTCTATAATTACTCGGGGGTCGAAAGCTGTTGTGCTGTCACTTGCCGCACATGCAAGAGCATCGGTAATTACACATGCACGCTCAACACCTTTGATTTTGTGGATAAGACGTAGAATGGTGGGAGGAACGTGTATACCATCGGCAACAACCTCAACAGTCATATCCTCGTGGAGATAGATACTCTCAACGGTTCCTTCGTATTTGTACTCACGACGTTTGTGGAAACCGGGCATCGCATTGTAGAAGTGTGTTGCGTGTGTATAGCCGTTCTGGTAGGCAACATGAATGTCGTCGTACTCGGCTTGTGTGTGTGCAACAGATGCCAAAATACCCTTTGAGGTTATATATTTACCAAATTGCATTGCTCCGGGAAGCTCGGGAGCAGCGTCCCAACGCTTGATACAATCCCATTTTTCGACCAAGGGGATATATTCATTGGGGTCAGGGTCTTTGATGTTTTCGGGCAACTGACCACCGGCCATCTTCATGTTCAGGTAGTGACCTTCGAGGTGCAAACCAAGCACGGGGCTGTTAGGCTCTGCCATCATCTTTGTACATGTCTCGGCAGCTGCTTCAATCATGGGCACAGTAGATGAAGATAGAGTGGGGAAGATACTTGTTGTTCCGTGTTTCATGTGTGCGTTTATAGCTGTACGGAAAGCCTCTTCGGTTCCCTCCATGAAGTCGCCACCGCCACCTCCGTGAATGTGTATCTCAACACCGCCGGGCACAACATACATACCTTTTGCATCAATAACTTCTGCACCGATAACGGCCAGGTCGCAGTTTGTCACCTCTAAAATTTTGTTGTCTCTGATGATTACAGAACCGTCCTTCAACCAACCTTGTGGTGTAAGGATTCTAGCGTTAATGATTTGCGTTAACATAGTATTATGGTTTAATAAAAATTCTCATTTACGAACTACAAAGATATTTATTTTTAATTTTTATAATACAAAATTCTTATTTTTTTTCAACTTTTTGCCATAAAAAAAGCGTTGTAAGTTAATATTACGAGTTAGAAAAGTTTTTCAAGCATATCACAATAATATATATTACCTGCATTTTACTGACAAATATTACACAATCAAACCAAAATACTTACAATTTGACAACTTGTTTTTTGAGCACATTTTTCTGTTTTGCCGAGTTTTTACAGGCGAAAACTCAAAAACAGAGCTCTTTTTTAAAAACAGGTACCATAATTTCACAATATATTCTCAAACCACACCTCTTTTCTTTGCAAAAAGTTGTACTTTTTACCGTTCGTTGTTATCTTTGTGAAAAAATTACAAACTTTACAAAAAGACAGTTTTTAGAGTACTGCCAAAAAGCATATATTTAAAAACCGTTTTTTATCCTTCTAATATTTTAACAAGGAGAAAAATGTCAAAATTAAGATTTGATGTGATAACTGCCGCTTTTGGTAAAAGCGCAGTAGATGTACCCAACAACACCGATCGCCCTTCGGACTATTATGCCATAAAGGTGTTCAACCGCGAAAAGATGTATAAATATCTTCCCAAAGATGTATATGCCAACCTTGTCGATGTGATAGATAACGGAGCTCCTTTTGATAGCTCCATAGCCGACACCGTGGCCGAAGGCATGAAAAAGTGGGCAGTTGAGAATGGTGCCACACACTACACACACTGGTTTCACCCGCTCACAGAAACTACGGCTGAAAAACACGATGCTTTTATAGAGCACGATGGAAAGGGTGGCGTGTTGGAGGAGTTTTCGGGTAAGTTGCTTGTGCAACAGGAGCCCGATGCTTCGTCGTTCCCCAACGGTGGCATACGCAGTACATTCGAAGCAAGAGGATACAGCGCATGGGACCCCACCTCCCCGGCTTTTTTAATGGCCGACACGCTATGTATCCCCACCGTGTTTATATCCTACACGGGCGAGGCTCTCGACTATAAAGCTCCGCTTTTAAAATCGTTGCGAGCTGTGGACAAAGCCGCTACCGAGGTGTGCCGATATTTTGACAAGAACATAAAAAAGGTTACAACATATTTGGGTTGGGAACAGGAGTATTTTCTTGTAGATGAGGGTATGTTGCTTGCCCGTCCCGACCTGCTACTCACAGGACGCACCCTCATGGGGCACGATAGCGCAAAAAACCAACAGCTCGAGGACCACTATTTTGGTTCGATACCCGCACGTGTGGCGGCATTCATGAAGGACCTCGAGATAGAGGCCCTAAAGCTCGGTATACCGGCAAAAACTTGTCACAACGAGGCCGCACCCAACCAATTTGAGCTTGCACCCATATACGAAGAGTGTAACCTTGCAGTAGACCATAACATGCTCATAATGGCACTGATGAAAGATGTTGCCCGTCGCCACGGCTTCCGTGTGCTCTTGCACGAGAAACCTTTTAAAGGTGTCAATGGTTCGGGCAAACACAACAACTGGTCGCTTGGCACAGATACAGGTGTCTTGCTCATGGCTCCGGGAAAAACCGACAAGGACAACCTGCGTTTCATAACATTTGTTGTAAATACCCTTGCAGCAATATACCGACATAATGGATTATTAAAAGCCAGCATAATGTCGGCCGCCAACGCGCACCGTTTGGGAGCTGCCGAGGCACCTCCCGCCATAATATCGAGCTTCTTGGGCTCGCACCTGTCATCGGTTCTCGACCACATGGAGACAACCGACGATGTTGTAAAGATATTGAGCAAGCGCGAATTGCGTCTTAATATCCCGGCATTACCCGAGCTCTTGATAGACAACACCGACCGCAACCGAACATCGCCCTTTGCCTTTACCGGCAACCGTTTCGAGTTTCGCGCCGTAGGTTCCGAGGCCAACTGTGCGTCGGCTATGATTGCCCTCAACACAGCGATGGCCGAACAGCTGACAATATTTAAAAAGGAGGTTGATACACTTATAGACAAAGGTGTTTCGAAGGAGACTGCGCTTGTAAAAATAATTCGTAAATATATAAAGTACAGCAAGCCCGTTCGTTTCGACGGAAACGGTTATTCCGAGGAGTGGCGTCGCGAAGCCGGCAAACGCGGTCTCGACTGCGAGTCGAGTGCTCCCATCGTGTTCGACCGTTATCTCGACAAAGAGAGCGTTGAGATGTTCCGCAACATGGAGGTGATGACCGAAACAGAGCTACGCGCCCGCAACGAGATTAAGTGGGAGATGTACACAAAGAAAATTCAAATCGAGGCACGCGTGCTTGGCGACCTCGCTCTTAACCACATAATTCCCACAGCCACAAAATACCAAAGTTCTCTGCTCGACAATGTTATAAAGATGGAGCAGGTGATAGGCAAAGAGGAGGGCGACCAAATGTCGGCCGAGAATATATCTCTTATAAAGGAGATGGCGATACATGTGTCCGAAATTCGTCGTCTTGTAAACGAGATGGTGGAGCGTCGCAAAGTTGCAAACAAAATAACATCGGAGCGCGACAAAGCTATCGCCTACCACGACACCGTTGCCCCTATGCTCGAAGAGATACGTTCTCACATAGACAAGCTCGAGCTTGTTGTAGACAATGAGCTGTGGACACTGCCTAAATATCGCGAATTACTGTTTATTTGTTAAGGCACATAAGTATTTATACGCCAAAAAAGCTCAATCTTTCGAAAGATTGAGCTTTTTTGGCGTATAGAACTTTGATATTATTCGTACCTGATGGCCTCAATAGGGTCGAGGTCGGCGGCTTTTTTCGCCGGATACCACCCAAAGAAAATACCTGTGAGCGTGCAAACTGCAAAGCTCAAAATTACGCTCCACGGCTGAATATATACAGGCCATGCAGCAACAACTTTTATAAGGTAGGAGCAACCGGCACCCACAAGCACACCTATAATACCACCCGTGATGCTTATCAATATAGCTTCGATGAGAAACTGACTGAGAATATCTATGCCTCGGGCTCCTACCGACATGCGCAAACCTATCTCTTTTGTGCGCTCTGTTACCGACACATACATAATATTCATAATACCTATTCCGCCTACGATGAGCGATATGCCGGCCACGCAACCAAGCAGAATAGTCATCATGTCGGTGGTGCTGTTCATCATCTCGCTAAGTTCCTGTTGCGAGCGTATTGTGAAATTATCGTTTTGCCCTTCGTTCAGTTTATGGTTACGGCGCAGAATAACCTTAACCTCCTCTATTGCCTGGTCGGTGAGTTCCTCCTCAACAGCCGAGGCGTTTATTCCTTGCAGGTGTGTGATTGCAAGAATACGTTTCATAACACTTGTGTAGGGTGCAAGCACCACATTATCCTGGTCTTGCCCCATGCTGTTGTAACCCTTGGGAACAAGTGTGCCTACAACCGTAAAAGGTATGCTGTTGAAGCGCACAACCTTGCCTACCGGGTCTTCACCGTCGGGAAAAAGTTCGTCTATCACGGTTTTTCCCAGCAAGCACACTTTTGCCGCCGTTTTTATCTCCTGCTCGCTGAATATATCACCGTCCTGTATCTCCAACTGACGTATGGTAAGGTAATCTTCACTTATACCATAGATGGTTGTGGGGGTGTTATGGTTTCCACGAATAAGCTGTCCCGAACTATTAACGCTCGGGCTCACAGCAGACAAAAGCTGTGCTTCGCTTTTAAGGCTCTCATAATCTTCGAGTTTCAAGGTCTGCATGTCGGCACTGCTTTGTCGCACACCGCCACGACGGTCGCCACCCGGGTGTATCATTATCATATTAGAGCCCATCTCGGATATTTGTGCCTGAATACTGCGCTTGGAGCCTTGACCGATAGCAAGCATGGTTATCACCGATGCTACACCGATGATTATTCCCAGCATGGTGAGGAAGGCTCGCAACTTATTGCCGGCTATGGCTCTTATTGCGATTTTGAATAGATTGGTAAAATTCATATCGTTGTTTTTTAATCATCGTTCTGTACGGGCAAAGAGGCCAAAGTCTCGGCCGCCGACAGAATATTGGTGTTTATCGTATCCTCTTTTATCTTTCCGTCTTTCAACACTATGTTGCGACTGCTGTATTGTGCAATCTCGGGGTTATGTGTTACAAATATAATTGTACGCCCTTCGGCATGCAGTCGTTGAAAGAGTGTGAGAATCTCGAACGAGGTGCGTGTGTCGAGGTTACCTGTTGCCTCGTCGGCAAGGATTACGGCAGGGTTGTTCACTAGCGCACGAGCGATGGCAACACGTTGCATCTGTCCGCCACTCATCTGGTTGCTCTTGTGCATGAGCCTGTCGGCAAGTCCGACAGCTTTCAATGCCTCTATCGCGCGTTCTCGACGCTCCTTTGCGCTTATCTTGGGGTTGTACATGAGTGGTAGTTCCACATTTTCCACGGCTGTGGTCTTAGAAAGCAGGTTATAATTTTGAAAAACGAAACCTATCTTTCGCATGCGCATACCGGCTCTTTGATTTTTGCTCATCTTGCGCACGGGGATACCGTCGAGCTTATACTCGCCACTTGTAGGGGTGTCGAGGCAACCAAGCAGGTTCAGGAGGGTGGATTTTCCCGAGCCCGATGTTCCCATGATGGTTACAAACTCATTCTCGGTGATTGTAAAGCTCACTCCACGGAGTGCACGCACAACCTCCTCGCCCACGATAAATTCTCGCTTCACATTATCGAGTTCAATTATTGGCTTGCTCATTTTCTACTTTTTATTTTTTCTTGGACCGGGTGCAAACGGGCTACGCTCTGTGGGGCCCTGTGTGCTTTTTGTCACAATACTTGCTTCGCTCACAACCTCTGTACCTGCGGGCACACCTCCAAGCACCTCGGTAAGTGAGCCGTTTGTGTCACCAACGCTCACATTGTGTGCGGTAAAGGTCTTATCGTTCAAGGTCCATAGCTTATGCTTGCCATCGCTATCGACTATTTTATACTCTTCGCCCAAGAGTGTTGCATTTGGAGCAAAGCGCAATGCTTTATTGCTCACAGCTGTTACACCTTTCTTCTCCATGGTGTATATTGTAACATTTGCTGTGAGGCCCGGTTTTAGTTTAAGTTCGGGGTTGGGAGCCGAGACTACCACCTCGTATGTTACCACATTGCTCGTCGTGGCGGGTTCCTGACGCACTTGTGTCACCACACCTTCGAATGTGCTGTTAGGGAAGGCATCGACCGTGTACGCACAATTAAGCCCTTCGACAACATTGCCTATATCGGCTTCATCGACATTTGCTATAAGGCGCATGTCGGTGAGGTCGGCCGCGATGGTAAAGAGGGTAGGGGTATTATACGACGATGCAACAGTCTGTCCCTCTTCGATGGCTTTGCTCAGGACAACGCCATCAATAGGCGATGTGATAGTTGCATAGCCGAGGTTTGTACGCGCTTTCTCTACACCAAATTTTGCTGTTTCGTAGCTGTTCTTTGCTTTTTGGAACGCGAGGTTTGCTGTGTCAAAATCGTCGGCACTGACAAGCCCCTTATCGTATAGTTTCTGCACACGTTCGAGGTTCTTTTTCTGATACTCATATTCACCCCGGGCACTCTTCATGTTGTTCTCGCTACTCGACAGCTCGCTTATGAGGTTGGTGCGGTCGAGCTCGGCAATTACATCTCCTTTCTTTACAATACTGTTGTAATCGACATAAACCTTGCTTATAATACCCGACACCTGAGTTCCTACTTCGACCTTTGTAACAGGTTCTATTGTGCCTGTTGCTGTTATTCCGTTACAAATGTCTTTTTTCTCAACCTTTGTGTAGCTTATCTTTACAGGTAACTTTTGTGTCTTGCCTCCGAAGAACCATGCTGTTGTTATTGCAACAACTGCTATGGCGACAACAAACAATAATCTTCTTTTTGTTCTTTGTTTCATATTTTTATAATTTTTATTTTATCAGAATAGTATATCGCCACTCATGTAGAATTTCAGTAGTTGGGCATTGAGTATGGCTGTGTATTTCGATTGCAGTAGTTCCTGCTGTGCCACAAGCAGGTTGGTGCGCTCGGTGAGTAATTCTGTTGCGTTTTTCAGCCCTACATTAAATTGCTCGCTCACAAGTTCGTAGCTTGCTTGCGCACTCTCCACGTTACTTTTTGCGGCAATAAATTTCTTTTGTGCACTATGGGCATCGAACCATAAATTCTCTATTGTGCTGTATAGCTCTTTTCGGGCACTTATCTCTTGCAGAGCATTGCTCGATTGTTGTAATTTAGCCTTTTGGATATTGCTCTTTGTCGTGCGGTTATCGTACAAGGGTATCGAAAGGGTTACACCAACAGATGCGTTGAGATTATATTTCATTTGTTCTCCAAAGCTGTTGTTGCTGTTATCGTTGTTGCTTGTTCCCGCTCCGGCGTTGAGTGACAATGTGGGGCTGTAGCCGGCTTTTGCTATTTTAACGGCAAGCTCCGATGACTCCGAGGTGAGGCGGGTGCTTGCAATCTCGGGACGCAGAGCCAAGGCTGTGGTGTAGGCTTCATCAACGGTTGCAAGGGTTGAGAGCGCAAGCTGTTCGGTGGTTGCAGGTTGCTCTATTAAAATTTCGTCACTGCCTTCGAGCTCCAGCAACTGCTTTAATTGCAACTTGAATTGTGCATATTGAGCCTCGCTGTTTACGAGATTATACTCGGCATTCTTTACTTGCGATTCGAGCTGAACGACCTCGCTTCGTGCAATCTTGCCAACCTTGTACTTTTCTTGGCCTTGATTAAGGCTCTCTTGCGCGGTTGCAAGGGTTGCTTTGTTCACCTCTATGGCCTCTTGCGAGTATAGTATTTGTACAAATATTTTTGCTATCTCCTCTTTCAGTGTATTTTCACGCTCTTTTACCGAAAGTTCGGCAATGTTTCGTAAAAGTTTCTTTTGCTTTATATCGTTAATCTTCTTGCCACCGTTGTAGAGTGTCATACCTGCATTTATTCCATAACTGCCCGAATAACTAAAATGTTCTTTCGAGGAGCTTACACGACTGCCACCCGAGCCGTCAGATGTTATAAACGAATTTCCTCCGTCGTCGAAATATGGCTGATAACGCCCATTCTGAGATGTACTGAACGACAAAGAGGGGAAGAGTGAGGCCCGTGAGCTTTTCACATTAATCTCGCTCTCTTCGAGCGAAATTCTTTCCTGTTTTAATTGAATATTGTGCTCCAAAGAGTAGTCTATGCACTCTTTCAGGCTCCACCTCTCGGTGGTTTGAGCAAAAAGGCTGTTGCCTGCAAGTAACAGGGAGATAAGACATGTTATTTTTCTATACATATAGTTAAAATTTTACTTTCTTTTTTTGACAAGACTATATTTATAAAGATTAATCCATGGTAGCAAAATTATTAAAAAAAATGTATAAAGTATGTTATATCGTTATTTCTTCACTCGCTTTTCACTATATTGTACAAATACAGAGATATATGCGAAAGTATATATAATAATGTGTAAATATAAATATTTCATCTATCTTTGAAAGATATTCGATATAGCCGTGAAATATTCAAGCAAGCATGATATTATTTCGCTCGTTTGTAAGTATATTTGAAATAAATTTGCATAGGTATCGACTTTGTGGTTTTTTAAATTTATGGTATGGAGAACAACGCTCTAAAAGAAACGGTCACCCCTGTACAAAACAGAGGCAGATGGGGGCTTGCCGACAGCGATGGCAGGCTTGTGGTTGCTTGCAAATATAATAGCATGCAACAACCTGTGTGTGGATATGTCGTTGTTTCGAAACGGGTGTGGTTTGGCATAAAGTTTGGTATTATAGATGTTACAGGTGCCGAGGTTGTAAAATGCAGGTACGAAGAGGTGCGTTCTTTTTCGGGCGAGTATGCTCCTGTGCGAACCAAGAAGGGGTGGGGCATGGTAGATAAACAGGGAAAGATGACTGTTCCTTGCGAGTATGAAGATGTGTTGGAGTGTTCCGAGGGGCTTATTGCTGTTAAAAAGTGTGGCAGGTGGGGTTTTATCGATGAGCGTAACAACATAGTGGTGCCTTTTGAATATGGGAAAGTAAAATCGTTTGCCGAGGGCATGGCACCTGTGCGCAAAGGTGCATGGGATAACGACAAGTGGGGATATTTAGGGAAAGATGGCGAGCTTATAATACCATATATTTTCGACAGGGCGAATAATTTTCGCAACGGCAAAGCAAGGGTTGTGTTTAACGAAAAAGAGCACGACATAAATAACGAAGGGGAAATTTTGGATTAGTATTTTACATCAAAATAGAACAAAAACATGACAAAAGGAAAAACCATAGGGAGGGGTATTGTTGCGCTATCGCCCATAGCGGTATTACTTGCGGTGTACCTTGCCGGCTCGCTAATTGCTGGCGATTTTTACAGAATACCCATAACAACAGCGTTTGTGGTAGCATCGGTATATGCGATAGCAATAACCCGAGGAGGCACATTGACCGAGAAGATTAACACCTTCTCCAAAGGTGCCGCAAACTCGCGCCTCCTGCTCATGGTGTGGATATTTGTGCTTGCCGGTGCTTTTGCGTCGGTTGCCAAAAGCATGGGAGCGGTAGACGCAACTGTTGCTATAACACTTAATCTTATTCCCGAAAGCTATCTGCCACTTGGGATATTTATTGCCACATGTTTTATATCAATGTCAATAGGCACATCTGTTGGCACTATTGTGGCACTGACACCTGTGGTCACAGTACTTGCCGAGCAGATAGGGTGTGACAAGGCTTGGCTCACGGCTATCGTGGTGGGTGGTGCTTTCTTTGGCGACAACCTCTCGTTTATATCGGACACCACCATCGCTGCAACTCAAACACAAGGTTGTTCCATGAGGGATAAGTTCCGTACAAACATTTTGTTGGTGTTACCCGGGGCTCTCATAACGCTTGCCATATATTTCTTTTCGGGAACAGCCATAACTGCCGTCGAGAGCTCACCCATAGCACCTGCCGACTGCATAAAGGTGTTACCCTATCTTTTGGTTATTGTCACGGCCATATGTGGCATGAATGTGCTTCTGGTGCTGGTACTCGGCACACTTGTATCGGCCGTGATAGGGGTGTGCACCGGCTCTTTCGGTGTTATTGATGTGTTCACGGCTATGGGAGAGGGTATTGCATCTATGGGCGACCTCATAATAGTAACAATGCTTGCCGGCGGTCTTTTGGAAATTGTGCGAGTAAATCGCGGGCTCGACTTTCTCATTAAAGTTGTGACATTTAAAGTTCGTTCTAAACGTGCGGCGGAGTTTGCCATCGTAAATCTCACGACACTTGCAAACCTGTGTACTGCAAACAACACCATCGCCATACTCACCGTGGGCAATATATCGAGCGATATATCCAAACGTTTCTCCATAGCTCCACGTCGTTCGGCAAGCCTCATGGACACAGCATCGTGTTTCGTGCAGGGTATTATACCTTATGGCGCACAGTTGCTCATGGCATCGGGGCTTGCGGAGTTATCACCCGTGGCTATTATACCACACCTTTATTACCCCTTGTGCATAGGTGCAATGCTTGTAATTTCCATTTTGTTACGCTTCCCGGCATGTCGCAATTAACCTATGCTAACACTGCTTGTTTGGTGATGTTATAAATAAACATTATCTTCGCAAAAAATTAAATAAAGATATAATATGTTTTCAGGAATAGTTGAAGAATTTGCAACAGTTACAAAGCTGGTGCGCGAACAGGGCAACTTGCACTTGACACTTACTTGCTCTTTTGTCGATGAACTAAAAATAGACCAGAGTGTGTCGCACAACGGTGTGTGTCTCACTGTGGTTGATATAACAGGTAACGAATATACGGTTACAGCCATGCACGAGACTTTGGAACGCTCAAACATTGGTCTTTTGCAGGTGGGCGACAAGGTAAACGTAGAGCGCAGTATGATGATGAACGGCCGTCTCGATGGTCACATTGTTCAAGGACATGTCGATGAAACAGCCGAGTGCATAGATTTGAAAGATGCCGACGGCAGTTGGTACTATACTTTCCGTTACAAACACGATGCCGAGATGGCCGCCAAGGGCTACCTCACGGTAGACAAAGGCTCGGTAACGGTAAACGGTGTGAGCCTTACTGTGTGCGAACCCACAGACGACTCTTTCAAGGTGGCGATAATTCCTTACACCTATGAAAATACCAATTTCCACACCATCAAAGTGGGAGCAATGGTGAATATCGAGTTCGATATAATTGGTAAGTACATTGCCCGAATGCTTAACAAGGGATAACCATGAATAATTTTTTGGAACTTGCCCGGGCACGTCAGAGCGACCGCGCTTTTGAGCCGGGGCGTTCAATAGCTCCCGAGGTTCTTGAACGCATTTTGGAGGCTGGACGTCTTGCACCCTCGGCATGTAACGGGCAACCGTGGCACTTTACCGTTGTTACCGACAGCGAACTGTTACCACAGGTGGGCAAAGCAACATCGAGCCTTGGCATGAACAAATTTGTGAAAGACGCATCGGCTTTGGTGCTCATAACTCACGAATCGACCAATATAACATCGAAGCTCGGTTGTGGAATAAAGGACAAGGATTTTCCTATGATGGATCTTGGCATAGCTTCGGCCTACATAACACTTGCGGCCGAGGACGAAGGTGTGGGCAGTTGTATACTCGGTTGGTTCGACGAAAAGAAAATTAAGCAACTTGTATCTATCCCCGAGAAAAAACGCCTTATGCTTATCATTGCCTTGGGATATGCTACAAAACCAAAGCGTAAAAAAGTGCGCAAAGAGTGGGGCAAGGTTATCTCGTTCAATAAGTATTGATTCTTAATATAACCTGCAACCACCTATAAAACCCGCACCACGGTTTTGAGCTTGTCGATGAGAAGGCTTTTCAAATACGACCACAAAGAACCCTTTGCGGTGCATGTTTATGAGGATATAAGAAGAGGGTTGAATAAACACGAAAGGCAAGGAAAGCCCCAAGACGGATAACCATATTCTGCGAAAACCGAGAAGAGCTCTTTTTATTCAATCATTAAACAAAAATGGTGACCCAAATTCTTTTGGGTCACCATCTGTGTTTATAGTCGGCCTATAAGCCGGGTTCTGTACCCCTTGCGGGGTGCTTGTCATTCATCTATACATTGTGTTGCCACAATGCTAAAGCGTTCTACCCTCCGGTTCGGGCGAGCAACCCTCAAACACCGGTTTACATGAACTTGCAGCCTCCAAGACACACGGCCCGTACATCACTGCACGGCCGGTGGGCTCTTACCCCACCTTCTCACCCTTACCCTTGCGGGCGGTTATTTTCTTCTGCGTTACTCCGCCTTCACAGGCAGCTTTCTGTTAGGAAGTGGAGTGCTCTGCGCTGCCCGGACTTTCCTCTTTTGCCTTGCGACAACAGCGACAAGCCGGCCGACTATATTTTCTTAAACTATTGCAAAGTTAGACAAAAAAAACGAAACGTCAGATGGTTAAGAACCTCTTTTCTTTTAAAATATTCTAAAACAGTTGTTTAATTGCAAGTTATATAATATCTTTATAAAAATAACAAAAAAATGACAGATATGATGGCAAACGATGAAGATAGAATAAGAGCATGGTTAGAGAACAACAGTGTGAAGAATGATGGCTTTGATATAAATGAAGATTCCATTTACGTTATGTCAGATCTTGATAGAGATCTCGGGTACATAAGTGGTTATGGAGATAATGCGACTATTAAGGATTTGTTGCTTCACATCATTGACAACGAAGATGAAGAGCCCTACGAGTATCTTTGGGAGATTAGCGATTTTTATAGATTTTGGAGTCTAAAACCATATTTAGCCGCATATTGGGCACATATGGCGGTGGTGCTATGTAAAAAGGCTATGCCCTCGGAAGATGAAGAAGGTTATTGGGAGATGATGGAGAATTTATCTATTTCGTATGAAAAATTGGGTGATGCTTTCTTCTCTGTTGATTATGATTGGGTTCATCGCACTTTCCCAAAATTCGATTTGGCGGCAAAGAGTTATGAAGCCGCTGAAGAAACAGATCTATATAAAAGTGACCATAATATAATACAACTCGGCAAGTCATATTTAGGGAGGGAACGTGTTGAATTTGGATACCATAATATCCAAAAGGCTTGGGACACATTTCGTGAAAAAAAATATTATGCGTGGATGGGACAAATCACCTTTATCAAAAAGCAAGTTTCGCAAGCCATGCTATATTGGGATCAAGATATTGAAGAATGTCGATATGGTTGGGGAGAATATTTCAAGGGACGCTATCTGTGGAGCCAGAAAAAATATTCCGAAGCTATCGAACTTTGGAAACAGGGAGAGGCGAAGAATAATGCCGAATGCAGTGGAGAATTGTTTAATTGGATTGTGGGACACCCCACGACATCGGAGACTCTCAAAAAGGAGCAAGTGAGCAAGATTATTAAGTTGCAATGGCAAGATAAGTGTGTGTCGGGTTACAAATATATGTATAAGCATATAAAGAATGGAAATATAAAGTTCAATAAAGTAAATATTATTGGTTACGACGGCGATATAATAGAATATACTTTATACAATGCCGAATTTTACCTCAATAAGGGAGTAAAATATTTTTGCCCCTATTGTTTGCGTGAATTAAAAAAACTCGGCAGTAGTATAGACGATACGGATTACGAAAATGCTATGAGAGGCTGGGGATACGATGGTTTGGATTTTTAATACAGTAATAACAAGGTGATGTTTTTGTTTCCCGGTAGTAGCATCAATCTTAACTTTTAACAAATATAAAATAACTGCACTCTACGTTAAACTATTGTTAAAACCTGCGCTCCACTGTTAAATAGAGCCAAAAAAGAGTATTACTATGATTTTTCTATAATCAAAAGGCTTATATTTGCCCTTGTGAAAGGTGATGATTAAAATCGCCGAGCAAGAATAAGTACAAATTTTGTTAAATTTAAAGAAAGAAATTAACAAATTCATTTTAGAAGATTATGAAAAAAGTAATTAAAAACCTCTTTTACGGTGTAGCAGTCATTGCAACAAGCACAGCTGTTGCCGGGTATGTTGCATATAAAGTATCGGGCAACGCAACCTTGCAAACGATGAGCGAAGAGCAGGCCGACTCTTTTATAACCAAAGCTACATATGCTGTGTCGCCCGACGGGCTTCAACGCGTAGACCTCACAGAAGCCGCCGACAAGTCGGTTCATGCCGTGGTGCATATTAAATCGACCGAAAAGGGCAAAACAGCGGTTATCCGTCGTGCCCCCGATATTTACGATTTCTTTTTTGGCGATGGCATGGGACGCGAGCAGCGTGTGCGCACACAACCCAAAGTGGGCTTCGGCTCGGGTGTGATATTGAGCGAAGATGGTTACATAGTTACAAATAACCACGTGATAGATGGTGCCGACGAAATTACCGTAACGCTTAACGACAACCGCACTTTCAATGCACGTCTCATTGGAACCGATGCAAACACCGACCTTGCACTCATAAAAATTGAGACAGACGACAAACTACCTTTCCTCACCGTTGGCGACAGCGATAACCTGAAGGTGGGCGAGTGGGTGCTCGCCGTGGGCAACCCCTTCAACCTGACATCGACCGTGACAGCCGGTATTGTAAGCGCAAAAGCGCGTTCACTCGGTGTGTACAACGGTGGAATAGAATCGTTCATTCAAACCGACGCGGCCATAAACCAAGGTAACAGCGGTGGCGCTCTTGTTAATGCAAACGGTGAGCTTGTGGGCATAAATGCCGTTCTTTCGTCGCCCACCGGTTCATATGCCGGCTATGGTTTTGCCATACCATCGTCTATTATGACAAAGGTGGTGAGCGACCTTAAAACATTCGGTACGGTGCAACGAGCCGTGCTCGGTATCATGGGCGGAACAGTAACAAGCGAGCTTGTGGAAAAAGAAGACCTTGGCACGGTTGATGGTGTTTATGTGTCGGAACTTGTTAAAGAAGGTGCGGCAGAGAAGGCCGGCATACTCTCCGGCGATGTAATCACAGGATTTAACGGCAAGCCCATAAAAACCATGGCCGAATTACAGGAGGAGCTTGCCAAAGTGGTACCCGGCACCGAGGTTAAGATAAAGGTTATGCGCAACAAGAAGGAGAAAACCTTTGAGGTATTACTTGTGAACATACAGGGTAACACCGAGGTGGTGAAGAATGTAGACCTTGATATTTTAGGTGCAGAATTTAAGCCTCTTGACGAAAAAGACAGAAAATTCTACAAGATAAATTCCGGTTTAAAGGTGACAGCCGTTTCCGACGGCCTCTTCTCGAAGCATGGTGTTAAAAAGGGAGTGGTTATACAAAAAGTAAACGGTGCTTTTGTTACCACAATAGATGAGTTACAGAATATTGTGAAGCAGGCAAACGCATCGAGCGAACCGGTGCTCTTCATCTCGGGTTACAACCCGACAGGACAACGCGTGTTCTACTCGATACCATTGCACAATAACTGATAGAAACAAAAAGACTTTTTCATACGATTCAGCCTCCATGCTCGTAAGGGCACGGAGGCTGAATATTTTTTCTTGTATTAAGGTGCTTTGATGTTTTTAAAATGATATTTGCAACTGCGATATAAATTCACGCGTTATGTTGCCGACACGTGGCTTTGTATACACGAAGTGAGCCGAAAGACGACAACGCTGATACAACCAATATTGTACACCTGCGGTGTAGGTGTTCTGCTCGGTTACCCAGCCGTTTTGGGCAAATATATTCTGCTCGTTTTTGTTGCAATGAGTGTTCTTGTCGAGGTAGTCCCAGTTGAGCACTATATCGAATCTCTTTACAGGTGTGTATATAAAGTTTACATAACCTCCACGCGAGTGAACGCCACCATCGTACCCCTGTATATACTCGCTACGAATATAAAAAGGTGCTATTGTGGCTTCGACAGCAACGTTCCAGCGATGACGCGAGTAGTCCTCGCCCTTTGCTATATTACCATAGGGCGATGCACTTTGAGCATGCCCCGTGCCGGCAAGGAAAGAGGCCTCTAATGTGATATTCTTACCCGGCATATATTTGAGCATACCCACAATATCCTTTTGGCTGTTATTCTCCTTCATGTTCATACCGGGGCCGTTAAACACTCCTATGCTGTAATTCATGGTGTAACGCTGCGCCTCGTTCTTCAAAAAATTTCCGGTGAGCATGACACCCATGTCGCGTGCCACATGATTACCCATCAAAGGGTCCGATGCTATACCTGCAAGGTAGAGCACCGATGGGTCGTAAAGAATAGTGCTCATGAAAGTGGGGGAGTATATGCTTTCGAGTGTAAAGGGTTGCTTGAACTGCCCCACACGCAACTGTGCCCAAGGGGCAAAGTTATACTGCCCGTAATACTCATGAAGTTCCGACATGGCAGCATCGTACATCATAAAAAAGCTTATCTTCTTGGTTATTTGTGCATCGGCCATTAATATGATACGCTTCACCTCGCCACTGTTTGTGTTCAACTTCTCGGCATGCTTATAGCTGTTCCAGATGTGTCCGTAGCCCCAAATTCTTAGTTTGCTGAGTGCGATATTAAGGTCGAGCGAGCTTGTCGGCGCACCTGTTTCCATGCTCTTTGCATAGCTGTCGGCAGGGTACGATGTAGCCGATAGCCCTATCTCAATCTTTTTTTCGATGGGTAATATTATAGCCCCGTCGTTTGCTACCACATTCTTCGTTGCAAAAAGAGCAACGATACATGCAAGTATAATTTTTTTCATAGTAACATTTTTATTCGAGGTTGCGAAGGTACAAATTATAAATTACAGCATGCAGTATATTTATGAAAAATATATCGTTTTTTACTAACTTTGCAGGGTAATAACAAATTATTCGAAATATTTCAAATATAATGGATAAATGGGGATTAAAAGGGCATTTTGCCGGTATGCTGGCATATGCTATATTTGGGCTGAATATAATTGTCACAAAAGATATAATGGCAACAGAGACGGTGTCGCCTCTTGCTCTTTTCAGCATGCGTTCGATAGGTGCTGGGGTGCTTTTCTGGTTGGCATCTCTTTTTAAACGTAAAGAGAAGGTTTCGTTACGCGACCACATGCTCATCGTCGGTGCGGCCTTTACAGGCTTCTTCCTCACACAAATAAGCTTCCTTATTGCAATATCCGATATTACACCTATGGACTGCGCTGTAATGACCTCTCTGTCACCAATATATACGATGTTCATTGCCGCTATTGCAATTAAAGAGCCTATAACGCTTAAAAAGACGGGAGGTGTGCTGTTGAGCCTTGCGGGCGTTCTCTTCCTTATTTATAATAGCGTTACCACAAGTGGGGGAGTTACAGAAACAAAGCCGATAGGTGTCTTTTTTATGTTCCTTAACGGTTTTTGCTTTTCAATATATCTGGGTGTTTTCAAGCCCGTGATTATGCGCTATTCGGTTATAACCTTCATGAAGTGGATTTTTCTCTATTCTTCACTCATGTCGTTGCCCTTTACCGGTGCAGAGCTTGTATCCCTGAATTATCTCTCGTTTGAGTATAAATTTGTGGCCGAGATTCTGTTTGCAATAGTTTTTTCAACATTTATTACATATTACCTTGTACCTGTGGCACAAAAGGCATTGCGCCCCACACTTGTAAGCATGTATTCCTATATGCAACCTATTGTGGCAACATCGGTGAGCATATACATAGGCATGGATACTCTGGGTTGGAAAAAGGTGCTTGCCGCCGTGGCTGTTTTTGCCGGTGTGCTTATTGTAAATTACAGCCGTGCCGCACGTCAAATAAAGTAGTATTTGGCTTTTTGTCAAATATATAGTAACTTTGCAACATAATAATTTAATATAACATGTCTTTAATAAGAGTTTTATTGTCGATATTGTTTCCACCCCTTGCTGTCTTGGACAAAGGGTGTGGTTCGGTTCTTATTGTGTTTTTACTCACCATTTGTGGTTGGATACCGGGAGTTATTGCAGCCTTGGTAATATTAAATAACCCTAACAGATAAAATAACATGAAAATAGCAGTTCCCACACGCGATGGCATGGTCGATAACCACTTTGGACATTGCGACCACTATACCATATTTTCGATTATCGACGGAGAGGTTAAAATGAAAGAGATACTTCCTTCGCCACAAGGTTGTGGTTGCAAGTCGGGTATAGTCTTTGAGCTACGTCGCAAAGGTGTACAGGTGATGCTCGCCGGCAACATGGGCGAGGGGGCAAAGAATGTGCTCGAGTCGAACGATATAAAGGTTGTACGCGGGCAGAGTGGTAACATCGACGAGCTTGTTGCCGCCTACCTTGCAGGCAAGATTGAGGATTCGGGCGAGGGGTGTTCACATCACGAATGTCATGGATAAACAACATGGAGATAAACGAAAATCAAAAATTTTATCTCGACTCCTTTGAGAGACGAGTGAACGAAGAACTTGTACGCCTTTTTGGTGCGTATAAAAAGGTAGATGGCATATTGCCCTCTTCGCAAGATGTAGATGCACGCTGGAAAGCTCTTGCACCCGAATATATGGCCGATGCTGTGCCACAGATTAACGAATATCCGGTTGTCTCTATTGCTTGGGCCGGGTATTTGGGCATGGCGGTGGCCAATGATTGGGATACTAATTGGGAGGCTTATAACAACCGTCCTTACAAAGAGTATTATGGTGCCGAGGGTTTCGACGACATGGACGAAAACATTGTAGAAAAGATACTTGGCTTGTCGCTCGACTCACAAGAGGCAAAAGAGATAGAAGCCATGATGCGTCGCCTATCGCAACAGGCTCTCTCGCTCATACGTCGCGAAAACATTGAGCCCCAGAGTCGCATAGCTTTTTATATCTACTCAAAGGTTGTAGCTATTTTGTTTCGCCTGGGTGCAAGCATGGAGCTGTTGCGTTTGGGCTATGTTTGTCAAAAAGTAAATCTTCCCCTTTCTTGAGATGGAACAACTACTGCAACGAGCAATAGAGATTGCCAAACAGGCCCACGAGGGGCAGGTGGACAAAGCAGGGGAGCCATACATCGGTCACCCTTTGCGCGTGATGAATGCCGGCAATAATATCGACGAGAAGATAGTGGGCGTTCTTCACGATGTAGTAGAAGACACAGAGTGGACCTTCGAGATGCTCGCCGATGATGGCTTTCCACAGCACATACTCGATGCACTTATTTGCCTCACAAGGTTCTCGCACAAAGAACCATATGAGAGGTTCATCGCACGTGTAAAAAAGAACCCTCTTGCAACAGCCGTTAAACTTAACGACCTCAGCGATAACATGGATATACGCCGTTTGCCCTATTTGAGCGACAAGGACATAAAACGCCTTAAACGCTACCTGAAAGCATATAAACGGCTCAAAGGAGAACCTGTATATTCGCAAGCAGCCACAAAAGCCGAATATCCCAATGCCTACGAGCCTTGGAACGAGGCCGAAGATAATGCTTTGCGCGAGTTTGTCGATGAACAGCTGTCATACGACGAGATTGCAAACCACTTTCAACGCAAACGCGGTGCTATAATTTCGAGAATAAAGCACTTGAATATAGACAAAAAAGAATAAAGGTAATTCTACACAATATTAGCTACATGGAACCATAAACAAACAAAAAAATCATCGGTACATATACCGATGATTTTTTTGTTTGTTCTACCCCTGATTAACATTATGGCATTGTGCGACCGGGGTATTGCTCGAGGGCTTTTCCAAGAAGGAAAATTGCACGTTTAAGGTCGGCCTTGTCTATGGCATATGCTATACGCACCTCGTTGCGACCATAGCCCTCCTCGGAGTAGAAACCCGAAGCCGGTGCCATCATAATTGTCTCTCCCTCGTATGAAAAATCGGTAAGACACCACTGACAGAACTTGTCGCTGTCGTCGATGGGCAGGCGTGCAACGGTGTAGAACGCCCCCATGGGGATAGGGGAGTAGACACCTGGCAATTTATTAAGCTCATCTATCAAGCAGTTACGGCGTTCGATATATTTTTCGTACGTATTTATTGCATATGAACGGGGAGCATCGAGCGAGGCCTCGGCTGCTATCTGACCAAGTAGGGGAGGGCTCAAACGTGCCTGACAGAATTTCATAACAGCCTGACGGAGAGCCTTGTTCTTTGTTATCAAAGCGCCGATGCGCAAACCACACTCGGAATAACGCTTCGAAACCGAGTCGATAAGTACGACATTCTCTTCGATACCCTCCAAGTGACAAGCCGATATATAAGGAGAACCGGTGTAGATAAATTCACGGTAAACCTCGTCGGAGAATAGGAAGAGATTGTGCTTCTTCACAAGGTCTCTTATTCGGTTCATCTCGCTGCGTGTGTACAAATATCCTGTGGGGTTATTGGGGTTACATATGAGTATACCGCGTGTGCGTTCGTTTATAAGCTCCTCGAAGCGTTCCATGGGGGGCAACGCAAACGACTCCTCAATGGTTGAGCGTATGGGACGTATGACAGCTCCTGCCGATATTGCAAACGCCATATAGTTGGCATATGCAGGCTCAGGAACAATAATCTCGTCACCGGGGTTCAAACACGACATAAAAGCAAAGAGCACAGCCTCGGAGCCTCCCGATGTAACTATGATATCGTCGGCTTTAAGCTTAATTTGATATTGGTCGTAGTATCCTACAAGTTTCTCGCGCAACGACAAAAAACCATCGCTAGGGCTGTATTCGAGAATCTTACGATCAATCTTCTTTATAGCCTCTATGGCAACCTCAGGCGAATCGAGGTCGGGCTGTCCTATGTTCAAATGATATACTTTAATACCTCGTTCTTTGGCATCGTTAGCATAGGGTGCCAACTTTCTGATAGGCGACGATGGCATAAGTATAGCTCTTTCCGATAATTCAGGCATATATTATTTTATTTTTTAATTATTTGAAACATTTTGAATACAAAGCGCAAATATAATTAAAATAGCGTTACATGATGAATAAACTTGTTTGTTTTTTTGCATTAATAGCTTGTTGTTTCGCAATTATCGATTTATAGCTCGTGTAGAGTTCTTTAAAAAGTTGGCAGGTATTTGTACATATTCTGTACAAAGTAGAGTGCATACCGCATTAATTCGAAACCATATTAAACATAATATTTATTATCCACGAATAGTAACCAAAGAACGAGAAAGCTGATTTACATTAAATAAATGAGAAAAAAAAGATAATTTAAGGATTTAATAATCGTTATATCAACTCCCAAGCATCTTCAATATCTTTTGCATTTGCACGCACACCGTTCTCCATGTGCGACATAGCCGACACAATTTTGCACATTAATTCTTTGTTGTCTGTGTCTATTGAAGATTCTGCCGGCAAGCCGACGTTGCGAGATACGAAGTTTACATAATTCTCGGTATCGTTCTCAACCGGCGGTGCCCAACGGCTTACCCATTCTCTTATTGTCGATAACCCGTGCAAGCGCTTGTAGTTTCTTAATGTTATGAGGGCTGCGCGATAACCCCATGCCGGAGAATCGAATGTAAAAAACTCTTTGTCGCTCTGCTTGGCCGACAAACCTTTCCATGCTGTACCGTTGCGACGAATATTCAACGGATTGTTGTTTCTTAAACCTCGTGAGATTTTCATTTTTTACAGCAAATATAAAACGAAGCCCAAATATCGAAGTTTTAATTTTGCCACTTTGCACTGCACCGGTAAACAATAATGGTAATTTCAAATAAAAATCTTATTTTTGCAAGCGATGCACTTTCAAGGGTTGCGAAAACAAAAAAACATTGCAACTATTGAAACTGAAAAACAAGAATTTACAATTTACAATTATATATAAACATGCGCGTAGACATTATTACAACCTTTCCGGAGATGATGGAGAGTTTTTTCAACACCTCTATAATGGGCCGTGCTCAACGCAACGGCTATGCTGAAATTTGTTTACATAATTTACGAGATTATACTCTTGACAAGCACCGCAGAACCGATGATTACCCCTTCGGAGGTTGTGCCGGCTTGGTTATGAAAATTGAGCCTATTGACAATTGTATAAAGCACCTTAAAGCTCAAAGAGAGTACGACGAGGTCATATATACCAGCCCCGATGGGCAGGTTTTCGACCAACCTATGGCAAATTCGCTCTCAATGAAACAAAATTTGATATTTCTGTGCGGACACTACAAAGGCATAGACCACAGAATACGTGAACACTTGATTACCAAGGAAATAAGTATAGGAGACTATGTGCTGACAGGTGGCGAATTGGCAGTTGAGGTTATTTGCGATGCGGTCATTCGCCTTATTCCGGGTGTAATTTCCGATGAAACATCGGCACTTTCCGACTCTTTTCAGGATAATTTGCTTGCTCCACCCGTCTACACCCGCCCGGCCGAGTATAATGGCTGGAAAGTACCCGATGTTCTACTGTCGGGACACGAGGCAAAGATACGTCAATGGGAGTTTGAGCAGTCGTTGGAACGCACCAAACGTCTACGCCCCGACCTTTTGGATAAATAAGAAAAATAATTACATTTACATATGTATATACAAAAAATAAACAGGCAAATTACCTATTTATTTTGTATATACATATGTAACATAGCATACTGTTTTACCAACCACAATTAGTAACAATTTTGCTATATAAAAACAATTTATGCTCTTTAAAACATCGCAAGCGACAACAAGAAAAGTTACAAAAAACGAGCATAACCCTACACACGATATTCCACTCTACCACATGAGCCGACAGGTGAGATATAAAAGGTGTAGATACTAAAAATACCGCAAAGCATCTACTTTGCGGTATTTTTTATTCTATGGAGGAACGCTTTATACCTCTAATGCTCCAATAAGCTCGTCTATCGACGACATTTTGTGACGTACAAGATAATCCTCTATGTAATCGACAATTTCGCCTGTAACGGCCGGATTCATAAAGTTGGCTGTACCTACCTCTATCGCCGAAGCTCCTGCAAGCAGGAACTCTATGGCATCGCTACCGGTGGTGATACCTCCTATACCAACTACGGGAATCTTAACAGCCTTAGCTACCTGCCACACCATGCGCAGTGCGATGGGTTTTACGGCCGGGCCACTCATGCCACCTGTTATTGTAGATAGCACAGGACGACGTTTCTCGCTGTCTATCGCCATACCAAGAAGAGTGTTTATGAGCGACACGCTGTCGGCTCCTGCACCCTCTACCGCACGAGCAATCTCTGTTATATCGGTTACGTTGGGCGACAATTTTACAATCAGGGTTTTGGGATAGGCTTTACGCACGGCCGAAACCACCTCGGCTGCCGAAGCGGGCAACACACCAAAGGCCATACCACCCTGTTTTACGTTGGGACAAGATATATTAAGCTCGATAGCCGGTATTTTGTCGAGAGCGGCAACCTTTTCGGCACAAGCCACATAGTCGTCGATACATGCCCCCGAGACATTTACAATTACATTTGTATCGAGATCTTTTAGTTGGGGGTATATGTTCTCGGCAAAATAATCGACACCTTTGTTCTGCAAGCCCACGGCATTGAGCATACCCATGGGCGTTTCGGCACTACGGGGGTATGGGTTGCCTTCACGATGATTGAGCGTGGTTCCCTTTACTATGAAACCGCCCAGCTTGTTTAAATCGACAAAGTCGGCAAATTCGAGACCATAGCCGAATGTTCCCGATGCTGTCAATACAGGGTTCTTCAAATTTAACCCACCTATTTTTACATCTGTCTTTACCATTTTAATTCATCTATTGAAAATACCGGACCATCTGTACATACACACTTGTGCCCCTCTTTTGTATCCTCTACACAGCAGAGACATGCTCCTAAACCGCATGCCATCTTGTTTTCGAGCGACACCTCACAGGGGATATTGTTCTCACGGGCATATTTTGCCACCGACAACATCATGGGCTTGGGACCGCATGTATATATTTGTGTAAACTTCTCTGCAAGCACCGAATGGTTGGTTACATATCCCTTTTCGCCCAAGGTACCATCTTCGGTGGTATATTCAACACGGCCGAGCACCTCATAGGCCTCACGACGATAAAGGTCTTTTGCCGAGCGTGCGCCTATGAGCAGTGTAAACTCAAAACCTTTACGCTTTAACTCCTCGGCAAGGTAGTACAAAGGAGCGCTTCCCACGCCACCGCCTACAAGCAAGAGCTTGGCACCTGCTTCAACAGGCATTGTAAACCCGTTACCAAGGGGAAGGAGTGTATTAACCTTATCGCCTGCTTTAAGAGAGCCAAGCCAACGGGTACCATCGCCCACCAACTGAACAAGGAAGCCTATCTCATTCTTTTCGGCCGAAAAACTGTGAACAGAGATTGGGCGACGCAACATGACACTTGGCGTTCCATCTATGCGCAACTCGGCAAACTGTCCGGGGAGCACGCTTGGCAACGGCTCATCGCTTTTCATGACGAGAAGCACGCAGGTTGCGTTGAGTTTCTGCACATCTTTTATTGTCAAATCGACAAGAACTTTTTTCATAGTATTTTTAATTTTTTACAACAGCGAAGATAGGTTTTTTTACTTGCACAAACAAATAAATGTGGTAGTAAGTGATATAAATTAAGGTGCGACAAGCCAACATGCACCACATTTACATGTAACGGAATAAAAAAACTGCACCTCAATGAGTGCAGTTATGTTTTTTACCTTGTCAGGGGCGGGGATTACTTCTCGGGATACATCGTTTCGTATGTACCATCGGTGTAGAACACCCTTATCTCTTTTATTTTGCGAACAGGCTGTTGTTCGGCAATTTGCTGAGCACGTGTCGCAGAGGAGCGACGAGGAGCACGTTCGGCCTGTTGCTGACGAGATGCGACGTTTTTAGGCTTTGCTTGTACAAAAGTATTCTCGCTCGGCGTTGCAGGCACAAAATCTCTGCTCTCGCTCGCTCGTGGACGCTCGAAAGCGGAAAAGAGCTCCGGCTGGGGTGCGACATATTGCTGGGGCTGTTCCTCCTTTACAGCACTCGCTTTGGGGGCTACCGGCAACTCCCCTTCACCGGTCATCAGCCACTTCATGTCGAGCCAAGGAAAGGTATCATATATTTTAAGCATAACTTCGAGGCTTGCCTTGTTACGACCACTTAAAATGTGCGATACAGAAGCTCTTTGTATACCTGTTTTATCGGCAAATTGCGACGGTGTGAGCTCACAGCTTTTCATTATAAGTTCTATCCTTTCCCTCTCGTTCATTTTAATATGCAGTTTTTTAAAGTTTACAATATTAACAAACACATTCTTTACAAAGGTAAGCAATATTTTTCACATAAACAAAAACAAGAGATAAACAAAGAACACAACAGACAAATTACAGCATTTACACTTGTATAAACAAATGTATACTTTACAAATAGACACATCTCTCACACAGATGACAAACACACCATACAGACAGAGGAGAACATCGCCACAAGCGATAGAGGTGATACAAGACGTAAAAAGATTTAATGTTTTTGCGCAAAATATTGATATAAGAGGAGATACAAAGACAAAAGCCACGAATTTATACACAAATATTGCCAAAAAGGACAAAAGGCAAGGTTTTACATTATGTAAAGCTCTATCAAACAATATTTAACTTGTTGATATTACATATATTAAACACTACTATAACAAATTGCATGTTTTCTGCATATAACAATTTGAGATTATCAACACCCCCGCCACACCCCTGTTAAAAACTATTGTCAAAATGCAAGATGGAGCGTATTTGTTGTACATTTTATGGGTTTACTTTTGTAGCACGCACAATTCACACATCAAAACATATAGAAACAAGGAGGTTGATAATTTATATTTGTAATATCACTACCCTATCTTTGATAAGGAAAAATTTACAGATGTATTGCATAAATATTAAAAAGTGGTGATAATCACCACCCTACATGCAGGTAAAAGAGGCAAATAAGGAGAAAATTCTAAAAAATCGACCAATATTCAAGAGTGAGTGATATTTTTCGATTCTCACGAGGCAAAATAGCGCGTATAAAACTGAAATACAACAAATTAACCCCTATTTTAATTGAATTTAAGAACGTAAAAGTAGAAATCAGGCATAAAAACATCGCCTTTTACAAGATTTTACATAAGTACACACCTGTACCCTGCCTGACAGCGAGTATTTTGCGAATAAATAAGCTGTAAAAACGATTTTAAGAGGCGAATAAAGGGGCGTTAGGAAAGTATAGAGAAAAGAAAGAGACTCTTTACAGAGAAAGGATAACGATGCTACTACTCCTTATATATATTGCCACGTACATCAGCACCGCAACACCTATACAACAATGCACAGGCTCCACAATCACCCGGAACAAAGAGAACGCATATAAGGAAGTATACAAAAAAAGGGGCCGTACGGCCCCTTTTTATTAGATAAAATCTGCCTATTTACAGATTTACAAATCTACAAGATGTGGTAACTTTTCACTCAACAACAAGCTTTTTTGTTGCCGAAGCTGTCTTTATAATATATATACCGGCAGGCAACTCGGGAACGCTGTCATAACCTCCCTCGTACAACAAAATACCACCGATGGTATATATTGCACATGCGCTGTTTTTGTCGGCTGTAACGCCCTCTATCGATGTAGGTAGTATAGTTACATTCTCATATGCAGAGAAGGCCGACGAGCCGTAACCATCGCTTGCAGAAACTCTATAACGATAGGTACCGCTATCCTCCAGATTTGTAAACACATAAGAGGAACCCTCAACGGTTACGCGGTCTACAAGCTCGGAAGCAACAGAAGATTTGTATTCGACTACTACATTATCTATATTTACACGTTTCTTTCCTGTGCTATTGATTGTTGAAAACTCAATGTAAAAATCGCCCGAGGCATCAAAAGCAAACTCTTTTTCAGCCCAAGCCGAGGTTGCCGTTACACTCTCTGTACTCAATACTAAACCGTTATCGGCTATCAATGAAACTGTAAGAACACTACCGGTGTCGTTACTGCTATAATTTACCAGAGAGAGAGAAACCGTAACCTTGCCATCGTGATTCAACTTGGGTGTTCTGAGCAGGCCGGCCGACGACGATGCACCCACACGCATAACACCCGACTCACCGTAAAGTTTGCTTCCGGTCCAACCGGGTATGGTTGTATAGTCGTCTATATCATTAATAGTTTCGTTTGAGTTTACACATTTTGCAAAATTCTCTTGCAACATCAGCACCGGATCGCCTTCGCCCGATACCGCATTTGTCACCTTTTCGAGCTCCACGGTGTACTCTGTTGCATCATCTACCAAGGCCCAATTAGCAGTAAAACCGCTGTCGGTTATATCTGTTGCCGAGAGAACCGAGGGGACACCCACAATGCCACGCATGAAGGAGAAAGAGAGTATGTCGTCAGTCAGCTTAATATTTGTAACAGGCTTACCGACGGCTTTACCCGAGTGCCACTTTGCAGCAGGCAACGATGTATCGGTAAACGATGTATTGCCACTTGTACCGGGCCATACATCGCCACGGAAACTAGCGGCGGCGGCGGCACCGTTTCCACCATCAAATGCTATAATTTCATTATCGGCGGGAATAAGCTTATAGCGCAAATGAGAGGTATCGGTATTAAGTTCATTTTTATCCCAAACACTCTTGTTATAATCGACATAGGTAATGAGCATACCATTTGCGAAGAGGTATGTATCCCAGGCCTCTTGCTTGCGATTTTCCAATACATAAAATTCGTTACGATTAGCCTCGTTCACAATCTTATAGCCACTGCCACCCGATGTTAAAGGCAACATGGAATAATCGCCTTTTTCGGTTAATTCTTCAAGATTTTTCCAGCCCATAAAATCGCGTTGATAAGCATTATAACCTACGGGCACATAACCATCGGCTGCATAGTTTCCGCAATCCATCAAATCCCAATATTGCATTGTGGAACCACCATTGTAATCTACATCATATGTATCGGGCAAACCGAGGCAGTGTGAAAACTCGTGACACACCAAGCCAATACCATTCAAGAACTTACCATGGTATTTTGCATTCTCTTCGGTGAGCGCAATCTCGGAAGAGCAGGCATATAGATTAAAGCTAACACCATCGTGTGTCTTGCGACCTACATCGTAACGCAACTCCGAAGAACATGGCCACACCGTGTTCTCGTCATTACCCGAATACGACTCTCCAAAACCTGCATATACGCAATACAAGAACTCTGCACTGCCATCACCATCGTTGTCGAAGATGGAAAAATCGAAATTTGCATCGGCAGCCGAAAGGCCGTCGGCTATCATGCGCCCTACCCTTACATCGTTACCCTCAGAGTCGTTTGCTCCATAATAAGCCATCTTGTTGGGGAGAGTAACAATATCGGTTACTATAAAATTGGGCTCGAACTTACCACCCGACTGCTCCAAAAAATAGTCTTTGGCACTACCGAGGCTCTTAATACCCGATGCTTGATAACCTTCGTAACCTTTTTTGTTAAGGATATCGGAAACCAGCTCTTTGTCGAAGGTGAATTTAACATCGCTGTATTCCACAAGAAGAACAGGGACATTAACCTTGCCGACAGGCGAGATGCTTGCAACTTTCTTTGGCGCATACTCCATGGCTCTTGCACGGGCTATCTTCTTCATCTCTTTTGCCATGCCCGAAAAGACGCTGGCATCGACCAGATTCTTCTCTTCGAAGTTTCTCAGCTCTTTGTTATGCGCAATTATATCGGTTGATACGAAAATGTTGTTTTCGTCTAATACCGCATAGCAATAATCACCTTGGGCATTCTTTTTAACAGGAACACCGTCAAGCGTTGAATAATAGTGAAAGAACTCATCTCCTTTGAGAGTTAGTATAAGCGTTGTTCCGTCCGACTGCTTGTGGGCATATGCCGATTTGTCGGCAGGTGATGCAAATGCACACAACGCAACCAGCAAAGACAACATAAATAGGGTAAATTTCTTCATATATTGTGTTTTTCGATTAAATTAGTTACAAATCATGCAAATATAATAATATATTTTATTATACTACGTAATATTTTTATTTAATATCATTATTATATACCTTTTTTTCTACTTTTTCTCCCACACCGACAAGATAGATACCTATACAGATGAGTAGCATAGAGAACAAGAGAGCAACATCAAATTTATCCTGTCCCAAAAACAAAGATACTATTGTTGCAACAATGAGGCTGATGTAACCAAACATAGAGACCACGGTGGCTTTCAAGTATTTTATCCCTATCGGTACCAACAAATAGCTTATGACTGTGGGAAAGAATAAGACAAAACAGAAAACAGCCACAGCTGTCGGGTTCCAATTAATGAAAAAGTGCAACATGTCGGCACCGCTGAAAAACCAAAGAAAAAAAGCCGAAACAGAGGCACCTGTAAAGGTGTAACGAAGAAGCACCAAATTACCTACACGACGCAACAAAGCCGATGACATCAACAAATACACAGCATACAGCACCGACCCCGACAAAGCCATGAGATTACCAAGCATTTTGTTTGAGGCAAGCGAAAGTGAAGATTCTGAAAGTGTTGTGACAACAACGCCTACAAAGCCCACAACTATACCAAGGACCTTAACAAACGTAGGACGTTCGTTACAAAGAACAACAGAGATTACAAAAACCCAGATAGGTTGTGTGGCATTGAAGATTGCAAAATTCACAGGTGTTGTATATGTTATTCCATAGGCCATAAGTGTCATATAACCAAACACAGCTACTCCACCAAGCAACAACATACGCACCCTGTCGGCAAGGCTCGACATATCGGGTTTTTCGAATATTGCAATAACCCAGAAAAAGATTGTGGCAAAAAACAGGCGTATAGCAACAAAGCCTGCCGGTGCTATCCACAAAGGAAGCAGATATTTTGTACAATTCACATTCAAGCCTGCGAAGACGCGTGATGCCAAAAGCGCGAAAGAACCCTTAATAAAATTATTCATCATCAAAATTATTTTCTAAAATACCTGTTTACCCAAAGCACCATAAATGCCAACAACCCCACACAAGCGTTAAAAACAAACGGAAACTCGTTGCTTTTGATACCTGTGATAAATTGAACAAAATCCAATATGTAGGGACAAATAACTATTGCCACATAGTTCATGCTCATGAGCAAAGCAAGAGCATATGCCTGTTTTTCACCACTCGAAACAGCCGAAACTCTATCGTAAAGACATGGTTGAGCTACTCCGTACCCAAAGCCCGAAAGAACAACCCCGATTACTACGCCGGAAATTCCTTTATTAAAACAGACAAAGAAAAGCCCGATAAAAATAAAGAGCAACGACACGCGGAACACTCCCTCTCCCATGAACGACACTATTTTGTTAAGAAAAAAACCGGGCAACATTATGGAGAGGAAAAAGAGAGAGATTACCAGGCCCGATGTTCCGCTGTCGTAACCCTCTTGTTCCATAAGGAAAGGCAGATTAACACTCACAACCATAACCAAGTATGTCACAAACAGATAATATAACATGTAGCGCGACAAAGAGGCATAATTGATGCCACCCTGCACAACACTATTTTCGTCAGCGACAGCGGTGGTGCGATCGGCTGTTTTTATTCTCCACACAAGCAGGAGGGAGAAAAACGGCAACAAATAGACTACAAACGGCAAGCGCCATTCTACCTCGGCAAGATAACCGGTGAGAGCGGTAGCAACCACCAAAGCAAGATTATTTATAGCCGAGCTGTAACCAAATTGTCGTGTACGATACTCGCCCGTGAAAAAGCGCGATATAAGAGAGGTTGAAAGCGGTGTTATAATTCCCACGCCTATACCCAGCATCACGCTCACAAGAATAAGTTCTTCGATAGTGCCACAAAAGAAATAGAGCACACCGCACAACAAATACACCCCCAAGCCCAAATAAAGAAGACGCTCATACCCTATCGCCGAGCTCAACCTGCCGGCTAAAAGTATAAAAGGTATTATAAAGAGAGATGGCAAGGTTGTAAGCATTTGAATATCAAGCTCGGTTGCATGCTTAAAAATTGAGGTTAAATCACCCAAAATAGGAGATATTGCCAACCCTGGCAACGATGTGAGAGCCGAAACCGACCATATTCCCATGAGAGCCCAAAATGTGATGTAACCCTTTCCTGTTTTTATTTCCATATAGCGATACTTTTTAAATTACAATATCGCAAACAAGGGAAAAAGAAAAAAGTTCGCACCGGCATGTAATCATAAAAAAAGTAAATAATCGAACACATCGGTTCATAGGTTCGTTTAAAGTCTGTGAGAAAACAAATAGCTAACCTAACTTTTAAAAAAATGAAAGAAGAGAAAGATTACAAAGAGACAGGCGTTACCACAGCAGTGTTTGGTTCGCAAGAGATGTTACATTCGGCACCAACCGACAAGATTCCACAAAAATCCACAACTGCCGAAATTGCATATCAAATGGTAAAAGACGAGACATATGCCCAGACACAGCCACGTCTGAACCTTGCAACGTTTGTCACAACCTACATGGACCCCCATGCAACAAAATTAATGAACGATGCTATTGCCATAAACTACATCGACGAGACTGAGTACCCACGCATAGCGGTTATGTGCGCAAAGTGTATAAACATAATTGCCAACTTGTGGAACACACCCGAGAAGACAAAGTGGAAAACAGGTGCACTAGGCATAGGTTCGAGCGAGGCCTGCATGCTCGGTGGTGTAGCGGCTTGGCAACGATGGAAAAAACGTCGCGAAGCACAAGGAAAGCCATGCGACAAGCCCAACTTTGTAATTTCGTCAGGTTTCCAGGTTGTATGGGAAAAATTTGCACAACTATGGCAAATTGAGATGCGCACGGTACCCATCACTGCCGAGAACCTCACATTAAACCCCAAAGAGGCTATTGCCATGTGCGACGAGAACACTATTTGTGTTGTACCCATTCAAGGAGTTACCTGGACCGGACTAAATGACGATGTCAAGGCTCTTAACGATGCTCTCGACGAGTATAACCAAAAGACCGGTTACGATATTCCTATCCACGTAGATGCCGCTTCGGGAGGTTTCATACTACCCTTCCTCGAACCCGAAAGAGAGTGGGACTTCCGCCTTAAATGGGTTCTTTCGATAAGCACCAGCGGCCACAAGTACGGCCTTGTTTACCCCGGCATCGGCTGGATTGTGTGGAAGGACAAAAAATACCTGCCCGACACCATGTCTTTCAGCGTAAACTACTTAGGTGCCGAGGTTACCCAAGTGGGCCTTAACTTCTCGCGCCCTGCCGCTCAAATTCTGGGACAATATTACCAATTTATACGTTTGGGCTTCGAGGGTTACAAAGCTATTCAAAAGAACTCTTTGGAGATTGCAAAATACCTGCATAAAGAGATTGGCAAGATGAAGCAGTTCCGCAATTACAGCGAAGAGGTGAGCAACCCGCTATTCATCTGGGAGATGAACCAAGAGCATGCAACAAAATGTAAATGGACACTTTACGACCTGCAAGACAAGTTGAGACAAAGTGGTTGGATGGTACCAGCGTACACCTTGCCTGTAAAGCTCGAAAAGACTATTGTTATGCGCATAGTGGTGCGTAACGGGTTCAGTCGCGACATGGCCGACCAACTACTGACCGACATCACAGCCGCTGTTGCCGAGCTCGAAAAGTTGCAGTACCCCACACCCTCGCGCTTAGCAATAGACAGCAATATTAAGGTAAAAGGTAAAGTATATACTCACACCGGAAAAGGATAAAAACAACAACAATGGAGAGAAGGATTACAAAAGAGGAGCTACTGACGGTTGTTAAAGAGGCTTATGCCCTTTATAAAGAGGACAAGAGCGGGCGCAATGCCAACTATATCCCCTACCTTGCCAACATCGACAGCAACCTGTTTGGCATAGCCGTATGCTTGCCTTGTGGCGAAATAATTGAGGTCGGCGATAGTAGTTATCGCTTTGGTATAGAGTCTGTTTCTAAGGTTGCCACCGCACTCTTGGTGCTCAAAGAATATGGTGCAAACACCATACTTGACATGATAGGTGCCGATGCCACAGGAATGCCTTTCAACTCAATAATGGCAATTCTTTTAGAAAACAACCACCCTTCTACTCCATTGGTAAATGCAGGGGCTATTGCCGCCGTCAGCATGGTGAGGCCCGTGGGAAACAGCATACACAAATGGCAATCGATTCAAGAGAACATAAATGAATTATGTGGTAGCCGACTGCCGTTAATCGAGGAACTTTATAAGTCGGAGAGTGTATCGAACCACAACAACCGTGCCATAGCATGGCTTTTAAAGAACTACAACCGCATATATGATGAGCCCGAAATTTCGCTCGACCTGTACACGCGACAATGTTCTTTGGGAGTGACAACACGCGAACTTGCAGTTTTTGCAGGCACCATTGCAGGCGGTGGCATGAACCCCGTTACAAAGAGAGAGGTATTCCCCGAACACCTCGCACCCAAAATTATTTCGATGATGGCTACTGTGGGCTTCTATGAGTATAGTGGAGACTGGATTTTCACCACAGGTATACCTGCAAAGACAGGCGTAGGCGGTGGTATCATAGGTGTACTACCCGGCACATTGGGTATCGCCGCCTTTTCGCCACCTATCGACAACGCAGGTAACTCGGTGAGAGCGCAAAAAGCTATTACATATATTGTAAAGAAACTTAATCTCAATATTTATAGCAATGAGAGAGTTGTTATAGAGGAGCCACAAACGGTGGTTTGCTAATAATAATTAAGGCGGTTTATAAACCGCCTTAATTATTATTTGTTACCCGATTGAAAAGTAGCAGGTTTGCTAATATTTTACTTTTTCCCGGCTTTTCTTTTCAACCAGAATTGTTCTAATTTTTCGGCTTTGCCATGAACGCCATGGGTGTAAGTTACACCATCGAGGGTATATGGTTCGCGAGAGAAGGTAACACTGCCGTCGATATTCATGAATATGTTCATTTTGTCGGCAATACATGTTTCCGTGTCTACCTCGTAACTATTTACCATGCTTGCGATACCACCCGAAAAGCCGTTATACACCATCATCAAGCAATATTTTTCGGCCGGAACATCAAGCACAATCATTAGTGCTTTGTCGTTGTATAGTTGTCTGTATCTTGTACCATCGGCACCATCGTAATAGTCGGTAACCTCCATACCTGAAAAGTCTCCGCCTTTGCAGGGCCCGAATATACAGTCTATGTCTTTTATCATATCTTCGTAACCCTTTTCATTGACCGACTCGCGAACAAGGTAGCAGGGAGTGCCACCATCGTAATACTCCGATGCAAATTGCTCCATTGCTACATCTTTTTTCAGCAACCATCTATCGGTTGGAAGGCTCTGCTTCATATATTCCAACAATATATTTTCGGGGGTGTGAATGAAGCCTCTTTGACCGCTGTCGTGTTCGTTTACCTTGCCAAAGAACACTGTATTTATCCACTCGAAGACACCACCCTCTTTTCCTGTTCCTTCGGGTATTGCCACGTAGTACTGCCATTCGGAGTTTTTAACAAGCGTGGGTTCTGTAACCTTTTCATCGTTATCCTCGCTAACAACCTCTATGAATTTAAATTTGTTCATTTGCTCGCCAAACTGCATCTGCATGAGCTGTGAAAGCAGTTTTATGGGGTTATAATCCATATATGCAACGTCGCACTTGTCGATAGATAGGCTGTCTTTGAACATAAAAAAGTTATAATCATCGGAAAACACTACCGCATTTTCGTGGGTGTTTTTTGTATTTGCAGTCATGGGTAGGCCTGCAAACTCATCAACACCGTTGATGTAGCTTAAAAAAATGCGTTTAATGGCTTTGTAACCCTCCTCGTCGAGTGAAACGGCGTATGGTGCTTTTTTGAGTTTGAGTTTGAGCTTTTGGGCAAGTTCCTCGTGTGAAAATGGAGTTTCGAGCTGTGAACGAACTTGCGATATAAGGTCGTTTTTTATAGAATCGACATCGTAATAACGAACCTTAACATGTTTTTTACCTACATTTTTTATCTCGTTGAAGAATGCGTCGAGCCTCTTTTCGTCAAAAGTTGATTGCGCTGTTGCTAACTGCTGAAAGCCGAGTAAGGCAACCAAAATAAATAGTAATTTAGTTTTCATATCTTTTGTTATTCTATTTTAAAATTAAAATCAAACCCTTCTTCCAAGAGAATATTGAAATTCATCGATGAAAGACCATTTATAAATACCAAGGAGATTTTTTTCTCGCCTGAGCTTTCAACCTCGTCGTTTATTACAAGTATATTCTTATCATTGCCATATATTACCGATACAAGGCTGTCGCTACGGCTGTACGAAATAACCTTTAAGCCCATGACCTCTTCTTGCTCTTGCATGAAGAGTGAAAGTTCTTTCTTCATGGCAAGATAACCCTCGGTACCCGTTGTCTCAATATTTCTTATGTTTTTTATGTTTGACGATATCTCGCTGAACTTGCCAACATGGTCGAAGAAGGGTTTAAATATCTGCCCAAGCATTTTGAATGAGAAATATGAGTAGGTGGTTTGCGGTAGCTCTTTTTGTGCAAGTTCAAGAATAAAGGCCTCGCTCTTGCTCCTTTTTTCTTGTTGTCCGACGGGGGTGGCAAACGCTGCTACCGACATAGCAAACAACATTAAAATTATGGTTATTCTACGTTTCATATCTTTTCGTTTTATTTTCTCTTGTTTTTCTTTTGTTCATCGATGGCAAGAGAAAAGTTTTCGCTTATCTGTTCTAAATTTTTATCGGCATTATTCATTGCCAGCGTAAGTGTTCGCATCATGCGATTGGCCGAGGGCGAGGCCTCTGCAACCGTTCTATAAGTGTCGGTTTCGTACTTTGTATATTTGTCGGCTGTTATGCCTTTCTCACGAGGAAGGGAGATTATGACAGCTATTGCAACAGAGGCGGCTACCGCCACACCCCACCAAACGGGTATCGGTATTTTTCTTGTTTTCCGGAAGGGTTGTTCTACCGTGCTTTCGTTATTGCTTGCTGTGATGGTTTGCCTTTCGAGCTCGTCGAGCATGGCTTCGAGACGTTTCTCGGCACCCTCGGGGAGGGTGTAATCGGCAATATCTTCGCACAATGCTATTACTGCCTCTTTGTCGCGTTGCATCTCGACGGGAACCTTGTTATTGCACAGATAGCAATAGAGTTCCTGCTCCTCTTCCAGGGAGAGTGTTCCTGCAAAAAATTGCTCTATTCTGTTTCTTACGTCCATAATCAAAGGTTCTTTATCTTTTATTGTAATATTCTCTGAATTTTTTTCTCAAGCGCGATATTATAACTCTTATATTTACCGCCGAGAGGCCTGTTATACGCTCTATCTCTTCGTAACCCAGCCCGCTCATGCGCAACTGCACAACCTTGCGCTGTAACGGGGGTAACTCTTTCAGATACAGGTTTATATATTCTCGTTCATCTTCAACTTCAAAAGCATTCTTATGCTCACTTACCACTTGAAGGGTTGAAACATCTTCGTTCTTTTTCTCCTCCCTGAGAAGCCTCCAACGGTCGATGCAGATGTTATGCAACATTGTGCGAGCGTATGCTTCGGGGGTTTGCAATGTTGCAAGTTTATCTTTTTCTTGCCACAAACGAAGATAGAGATTCTGCACGGCGTCCTCTGCTTCGAACTTGTCGCAGAGTATCCTGTATGCCTCTTTGTATAACATCTGTTGCAGAGGCAGGAACCGTTTTTTAAATTCTGTGTGTGTCATCGTTATTCGTGGCAAAGCGAACTTTATGTTTTTGTCCGCAATGATTTTCTGACTATATGACGAAAAATAAACGATTTTGTTACAACACTCACCGAAAAAAAATAAAGAGATAGTGCGATAAACTTTTTAAACCGTTAGGAACCAACGAGTTTATAGAAATTATTTTTTTATTACGAGAAGAAAAAGATTTCCCAATTACTCCCGAACACGAAACTCCCAAAATGCCACAGCCGCAGCCGCAGCCACATTCAGAGAGTCTACATTATGAGCCATAGGGATACGCGCTACATAATCGGCCTCTTTAATGACCTCGGGGGCAAGACCGTCGCCCTCGGTTCCCATGATTATTGCCAGGCGTTCTTCGGAGTTGAGTTTCTCATCGTCTATTGAAACCGAATTATCGGTAAGAGCCATGGCTACGGTGCTGAATCCAAGTTTTTTGAGCGAAGCGACAGGAGTATTCAACCATGTCCATGGCACAAGAAAAACCGAACCCATGGAGACACGCACCGCACGACGATTAAGGGGGTCGCACGATGTGGGGGTGAGCAACACGGCATCTATGCCCAACGCTGCCGCCGAACGAAATATCGCCCCGATGTTTGTGGTATCTACCACGCCATCTATCACAACCACCCTTCGTGCCCCTTCACACACCTCCTCGACACAGCATTTAGGCTTGCGACGCATGGCACACAACACTCCGCGGGTGAGGGTGTAGCCTGTAAGCGAAGCGAGCAACTCGCGTTCTCCTGTATAAATAGGTATATTGCCACAACTTTCTATAATTTCGGCCGCATCGCCCTCTATGTGCCTGCGTTCGCAAAGCAGTGCCACAGGTTCATACCCGGCATCGAGTGCACGTTCTATCACCTTGGGGCTTTCTGCAATAAAAAGACCTTGTTCGTTTCCGGAACTTTTGCGCAACTGCGCTTCGGTGAGTGCTGAAAATAGTTCTACTCCGGGCTGGGCAAGCGATGTTATTTCTACTATGGGCATGTTGCTAAACTTAAACTGTTTTTATTTTACCTCAAAGATAGTAAATTAAGGTGTTTACAGACAAAAAAAGTAAAGCCTATTTTATAAGCTGGTTAAATTCCCTGAAATATTTTTTATCGATGCTGATATTTTAGACCTTTTTTGTGTTCCAAAATGTCTGTTTATATCAGCTCGATATAAAACTTTGCGATATAACTTAAACAACTCCTAAATTTTATGCCACACGGGTGTTTTTTTTCAAATAAATACCTATCTTCGCCATTATGTATAACTAAACTCACAAAAAGAACAATGAAAAAGATTTTCGTTCCCAAAATAGTGCCGGCCGACAACAATGTCGAGAATTTGGAAAAAGTGTTTGCAACCTTGAACGACGAGGTTATCGACTGCTGTAACTGGCCTGATGAGTTCCCCTACACGCCCAAAGTTAATGTAAAAGTTTTTCACAACGGAGAGAACCTATACATCAAGTTCAGTGTAACGGAGAAAGATATTCAGGCCAACGTAGCCGAGGACCAAGGAAAAACATGGACCGACCCGTGTGTCGAGTTCTTTGTATCGCCCGAAGGCAACATGGATTACTATAATTTTGAGTGCACATGCACAGGTAAATTACTGCTTGCATGGCACCCCGACGGCGAGCCCAAAGAGGCGGCTCCCATGAGTGTTATCGACAGCGTAAAGCGCACACCTTCGCTGGGCACGGAGTGCTTTCCTTTGCGCGAGGGCGAGCACAGCTGGAGCGTGATAGAGGTAATACCCGCATCGGCTCTATTTCGCAGTGGCATAGATAGTTGGGAGAGTAAAAAGATGAAAGCCAACTTCTACAAATGTGGCGATTTGTTACCTACACCCCATTTTATATCGTGGGCTCCCATAGAGTGGAAAGAGCCAAGTTTCCACCGCCCCGAATTTTTTGGCGAGATGATTTTTGAATAATATTTTCGATGCCATACCAAACAATAGCGACGGCTTGCAAGCCGTCGCTATTGTTTGGTATTATAGAGGAACACTCTCGGTTTACATTATGGGTGTGAGAAGCACCACAAAGAAACCACAGAAGCGACGCCACCACGAACGTTCTTTGTAAATTTCTTTCGTAAGCAAAAAGCTCTCTTTTTTATCGGCTTCTATAACATCGTATAGTTCGCGTGTATCCTCTTTCCCAAAGACAAAGAGGTTTGTTTCATAGTCGTAACGAAGGCTGCGACTATTAAGATTTGTAGAACCTACGGTCATATACTTACCATCTACACACATCACTTTTGAATGGTTGAAGCCCCCGTCGTACATATAGACATTTGCACCACGTTTCATTAGCTTGTACCCTAAACGCCACACTCCGTCGGGAACAAAAGGTATATCGCCCTTTGCGGTGAGCATAATATCGACCTTCACACCATCGTCTATGGCTTTTTTTATCGCTTTGCGCACCACCTTCAAAGGGAGAAAATAGGGGTTTACTATCACAACACTGTCTTTTGCCGAATTTATCGCGTTGGCATACACGTGACGCATCTGCTTGGGGTTGCGCAACGGCCAACGATCGACCACGGCAATCTCAGCCTTTCCGTTGTTCGATGAAGATGGGTAATACTCTTCTCCACCAATCTGTTGCCCCGTCTCACGGTTCCACATGGCAAGAAAAATATCTTGTAAATCGGCAACCGCCTCGCCCTCGACACGGGCGTGAACATCGCGCCACTTTCCTATGCCTTCGAGACCATTGAGATAGTAATCGGCAACATTTATACCTCCTGTATATGCTGTTTTACCATCGATGACAACTATTTTTCTGTGGTCGCGCGAACATGAGTGGTTTATCCACGGGAATGTTATAGGGTCGAACTTTACAAGTTCTATACCCCTTGCACGTATATCTTCGATGTGTTCCCTTTTCAAAGGTTTGTTGTTGGACATGTTGCCAAAGGCATCGAACAAGGCACGCACCTCCACCCCTTCTTTCGCTTTTTTTGCAAGCAAATCAATGAGTTCGCTATTTATAGAGTCGTTACGAAAATTAAAATATTCGAGATGGACATGGTGTTTTGCGCTATCTATCGCCAAAAACAAATCGTCAAATTTCTCGTGTGCTCCGTTTAGTATTTTTACTTCGTTACCTGCCGTGACATCAATATTTTCCTTTGCAAGGTAACGCTTGAAGGCAACATCGGAGCGCACCTCACCTGCACGTTCCACAGCTTCGAAACTACGGCACGAAAAAAAGAAAAGAGCTATTATTGCCGGGTATATATATTTGATATTTAACATTATTGCCGTTTTTGTATAAAACAGTTGCGAAGGTACAAAAAAAAGCAACTGCGAAAAAGTTTTTTCATCTCCATTATATTCCATTTTAGCGGTTTTAAGTATACTTACCCTTTACATTAAACAATATTTGTGGTTTTTGTATTCAAAAGCGACTACAAATGATTTTTATTCGGCTTTTTTAGTTATCTTCGCCGATAGTTTAATAAATTTGACAATTATGATATATAACGAACGTGACATTCGTCACAAACATGTAATAGAAGCGGCCATGCAGATGATGACAGCCGCACGCACCGCGCCCAAGGCAAAAGGTGTGGATATTATAGAGGTAGCACTTGTTACAGACGAGGATATAAAGGTTTTAAGCGACAAGCTATACTCAATAGGTGAGGAGCTTGGCCGTGGCGGTCTTTTGCGCGATGCCGGCAACATTCTTTCGGCAGAGGCTATTGTACTTATCGGTTCACGCGAGGAGCCTATGGGCTTGAATTGCGCCTACTGCGGTTGTCCCACATGCGACAGCCGTCCTGCCGGCATACCTTGCGCCATGAACACCATCGATGTAGGTATAGCGATAGGCTCGGCTTGCGCAACAGCGTCCGACTTGCGCCTCGACACCCGAGTTATGTACTCGGCAGGATATGCAGCTCACAAGCTCGGTTGGATGGAAGGTTGCAACTACATTATTGCAATACCTGTGAGTGCATCATCTAAAAACCCCTTCTTCGACCGCAAAAGAAAAGTATGAAAGAGCTGACAAACAGAACCGACCTCTACTTCCCCGCCGAGTGGCACAAACAAGAATTTGTTCAACTCACATGGCCCCACATAGACACCGATTGGGGGTACATGCTCGACGAGGTTGAATCGTGCTTCATTGATATTGCCATAGCAATAAGCGAACGCCAAAAGCTTATTATAGTTACTCCCGAAAAACAAGATGTGGAGAATACTCTAAGAAGCTACAAGGCCAACATGAATAATATTTCTGTAATTTCGGCAGAAACCGACGACACATGGGCGCGCGACCACGGTTTTATAACCTTGCTTACACAAGACGACAAGGAGGCACATTACCTCGACTATTGTTTCAATGGTTGGGGTAAAAAATATTGCTCATACCTCGATAACGCTATAAATGCAAAGCTACATAAATTGGGCGTGGTAAAGGGCGAATATTACGATTTAATGAGGTGGGTTCTCGAAGGTGGCTCAATAGAGAGCGACGGCAAAGGCACGGTTCTCACCACATCGCAATGCCTCATGGCTCCCAACAGGAACGACATGGACCGTTGCGATCTTGAATCGGTTTTGTGCGCTCAACTACATTGCAAACGTATGCTTTGGCTCGACCACGGGAACCTCGTTGGCGACGACACCGACGGACACATAGATACAATAGCCCGTTTTGCCCCCAACGACACCATTATATATATGCAGGCCGACGAAAACGACAACGAGCAATACAGCGACTTAAAGATGATGGAGGAGCAGTTAAAAACATTCCGCACAGCCGATGACAAGCCTTATCGTCTGCTGGCAGTACCATCGCCCGAGCCCATCTACGACGAATGCGGTATGCGCCTACCGGCAACATACGCAAACTTCCTTATAATAAATGGTGCTGTGCTCTACCCCACATATGCACAACCCGAAAACGACAGCAAAGCCGGCGAGGTGTTGCAAGAGGCCTTCCCCGGGTATGAAATAATAGGCATAGACTGCCGAGCATTAATTAAACAACATGGTTCACTACATTGTGTAACCATGCAGTACCCCGAAACAATAAAAGAGTGACCATGAGTAACAGCAATATTAAAATAGGAATAATACAATTAAGCATAGGCACCGATATTGAGCAGAACAAGGCAAAACTTGCCGATGCCATAAGAGAAACCGCAAAAAAAGGTGCACAACTTGTTGTGTTACAAGAGTTGCACAACTCGCCATACTTCTGCCAGGTTGAATCGACAGAAAATTTCTCATATGCCGAACCTATCCCCGGTCCTTCGACCGATTTTTATGGCAAGGTAGCCTCTGAATGCGGAGTTGTGCTTGTAACATCACTCTTCGAAGCTCGCGCAAAAGGGCTTTACCACAACACAGCCGTTGTTTTTGACAGCGATGGCAGTATCGCGGGTAAATATCGCAAGATGCACATACCCGACGACCCCGCATATTACGAAAAGTTCTATTTTACACCCGGCGACATAGGGTTCCGCCCCATAAAAACAAGCATAGGAACCCTGGGCGTACAGGTCTGCTGGGATCAGTGGTACCCCGAGGGTGCACGTCTCATGGCTCTGCGCGGTGCCGACCTCTTGATATACCCCACCGCAATAGGCTGGGAAAGCAGCGACACAAAGGAGGAGCAGGAGCGCCAGCTGGGTGCATGGCAAACTGTACAGCGCGGACACGCAGTAGCAAACGGTCTGCCTGTAATCGCAGTAAACCGTTGCGGACACGAGCCCGACCCTTCGGGCATGACACGCGGAATAAAATTCTGGGGACATAGTTTCGTGGCCGGCCCGCAAGGAGAGTTCATTGCCCACTTTGGCGAAAAGGAGCAGATAGAGGTTGTGGAGGTAAGCCTCAAACGTAGCGAGGAGGTGCGTCAATGGTGGCCTTTCTTGCGCGACAGACGCATCGAAGAGTACCACCCTATAACCAAACGCTTTCTCGATGAAGAATAAACAACAAACGGGCGATTTTTAATCGCCCGTTTGTTGTTTATCAGCACTTTACGGTTACCGACTGCATAATCCATTCAATATCGCGCAAACAATCCTGCAAGTCCTGCTCATGCTCCTCTTCCTCGGCCATTATGCGTTTAACTATGTCACAGGTTGTAAAATCGATATTGTTTGTAAAGGAGGCAATCTCCTCGTAGCGTATTACAGCACAACGCTCTGCTGCAATATTATCGCGCAACAAGTTTATCACATCGTTCTTTATGGGTGCTTTATATTTACACCTTGCAAGAACAAACCATTGAGAAGGGTCGAGAACAGGCTCACCTTCCAACTGAATAATCCTGTCGGCAAGCAACTTTGCATGGTTAAACTCCTCCATAGCATGCTCTTCGAACTCACGTTGCACATCGGCACGCATGGCACCTTCTACAACTAAACTTGCAACCCAATACTGATAAAAAGACAACCACTCTTCGCTCAACGCGGCATTTAACTGGTCGAGCAAACGAGGTAATTCTATACGTTGTCGTAATATCAAAATACTTTCTTTTGCCATAATCGAATATTTTTTTACGGTTTCCGAAGTAAAAAAACAAGCGCAACAACCATTTTGTTTTAAACGACGAAGTTGAAAAAAGCACAAGAAGAATAGCAAGTGCATGAGAAAAACAACTAAAAACAACAGAATTTATAGAAAATCTTAAATAATTGTTATAGTTATTCGTATGCTTTATAATAAAATTATTAATTTTGCAGAGCATTGAGAAATAAACACAAAATACCACAGATAAATATGAAACTGGCAGTAGCCACAAAACCAACTTTTTTTGTTGAGGAAGATAAAATCATAACCCGTCTTTTTGAAGAGGGGCTCGATTATTTATTCCTCTACAAATCGTACCCACACCCTCAATTCATTGAGAGATTGCTCAGTCTTATTCCAAAAAAATATCACAAACGTATATTCTCGTGTAGTGGCCGTCTGATGCAAGAATACAACCTTGCCGGAACACTTTTCTCCTTGTCGTCGAACCCGCCCATGGGTAACGAGCAGGGTAAATTCGTGGGATATGCTCACAATCTCAAAGAGTTAAAGGAACTTAGAGAAACATACGATATTGTATGTTTCGGCCCCCTTGGTCGCACATTCTACCAAAGTACCGAGCTCAACGAGATTGGCAAAAAAATGATAAACAAAAAGACATGGGCTTTCGGTAACATTGACGAGGCAAATATGAAGCGTCTGCCGGCCTATGGTTTTGGAGGTATTATACTCGACGAACAACTATGGGCAAATTTCGACCCTTGCCGTTCGACCGACTACACCGACCTCATAGACCGTTTCAAACACTTGAAAAAAGTTGTCGATAAATTATGACAGATAAATTTTGTCACCTTGTAAAAATAAAAAAAAGAACAAAAACAATAAATTAGCTATATTATGAACAATACTCCCTACATGGTGTTTGCCGGTACAAAATCGCGTTACATGGCAGAAGAGATTTGCAAAGAGTTGGGTTGCGAACTCGGTCAGATGAACACCACCTATTTTGCCGACGGTGAATTTGCAGTATCGTACGAGGAATCTATTCGTGGAAAGCACGTTTTCCTTGTTCAATCGACATTCCCCAATTCCGACAACTTGATGGAATTGTTGCTCATGGTTGATGCCGCAAAACGCGCTTCGGCCAAAAGCATCGTTGCAGTTATGCCCTATTTTGGCTGGGCACGTCAGGACCGTAAGGACAAGCCTCGTGTATCTATCGGTGCAAAGCTTGTTGCCGACCTTTTGAGCGTTGCCGGTGTAAGCCGTATCATCACCATGGACCTTCATGCAGACCAAATTCAAGGTTTCTTTGATATCCCCGTAGACCACCTCTACGCTTCTATGGTGTTTATCCCTTATATCAACTCATTGAAACTCGACGACCTTGTAATAGCAACACCCGATGTTGGAGGTTCTAAACGTGCCAGCGCATACTCTAAATGCCTTGGTGTGCCCCTGGTACTTTGCCACAAGACACGCGCCAAAGCAAATGTTGTTGAGAGCATGCAGATTATCGGCGATGTAAAAGACAAGAATGTTGTACTTGTCGATGATATCGTAGACACCGCAGGTACTATCTCAAAAGCTGCAAACCTCATGATTGAGAATGGTGCAAAATCGGTTCGTGCCATAGCATCACACTGCATCATGTCGGGTAACGCATCGGAGCGCGTACGCGAGTCTTCTATGGAAGAGATTGTATTTACAAACAGTATCCCCTACGACCGCGGTTGCCCCAAGGTAAAGCAGTTGTCTATTGCACGCATCTTCGCCGAGGCTATCGAGTGCGTTCTCAACAACCAATCTATCAGTAAACAATATATCTGCTGATACGTTTTGTTTGTATGAGACAGTTACTTATAGTTTTATCGACCATATTGTTTTTTTGTGCGTGTAACACTCCCGAATATCGCATAAACGGCACCATTGAAGGTGTTGCCGACGGTGACACTGTCGAGCTTGGATACTCCAACGATGGTATGGATTTTATAGTAACAGAAAGGAGTGTTATTAAAGACGGGAAATTTGCTTTTCACGGCAAGCAAGATGGTTGCAAAATATTTTATATAAAGTATGATTACCGGGTAGACGATACCGACGTAACACCTTTATATGCAATGTTTTTCTTGGAGCCGGGCAATATTAATGCAGAATTTACAACCGAGAGCTATCGTATAACAGGAACTGCCACAAACGACATAAACACTGCTATCGAAGACTCACTGCAAAGTTATTTCGCTCAAATAATGACCTATCAAGAGGCATTATTACAAGACTCCACTATGAGCGAAAAGCAAAAAGCCGAGCTTGAGAACAAAAGCTACATGGCTATGTACGATGCTACGACTTATACAAAAAGTGTAGTTGAGAAGAATATTGAAAACATGGCAGGTTTGTTCTTTCTTGTACGTTTTATCGACATATTCGATAATAGCGAGTTGAGCAGACTGATGGCTGAGGTTCCCGAAGAGAATAAAGATGCCGACAATAACCCGTTATTTGAAATTTTGTACGAGGTTTCACAAGAACGCAACTACTCCGGCGCACCCGACGATTACGAAATGCAGGAGCTGGAGCTCGAGATGAACAATATGATTAATGACGAAACTGTTGAATAAACATATTTTACAGCATCAAAAAAAGAGAGGCTTCACTGAAAGCCTCTCTTTTTTTGCACCTATAAATACCAAAGGTGTATACTACCTGCAATTAATATTGCTCTTTTTCGTTAGGAAAATCGCAAGCCTTTACATCGCCCACATAATTACCCACAGCATCGGTTATAACGGTATGCAGGTCGGCATAGCGACGGAGGAAACGAGGAGTAAAATCGGCTGTCATGCCAAGCATATCGGCATATACAAGCACCTGACCATCGACATTGCCACCTGCACCTATTCCTATAACGGGTATATCTAACTCAGATGCAACCTTTGTACCTAAGTTTGCAGGAATTTTCTCGAGAACAAGTGCAAAACAGCCTGCCTCTTGCAGGAGAAGCGCATCGCGACATAACTTCTCGGCCTCGGCCTCGTCCTTGGCACGCACGCTATATGTTCCAAATTTGTTAATGCTTTGAGGGGTGAGCCCAAGGTGACCCATGATGGGGATACCGGCATCGAGAATCTTGCGTACCGAAGGGAGTATCTCTTCACCACCCTCTAATTTAAGAGCGTCGGCATGGCTCTCTTTCATTATGCGTATAGCATTTTTCACCGCTTCGTCGGCATTTACCTGATATGTACCAAAAGGCATATCAACAACCACAAGAGCACGTTTTACACCGCGAACCACCGATTTTGCATGGTAAATCATCTGGTCGAGGGTTATGGGAAGGGTTGTTACGTTACCGGCCATTACATTCGATGCCGAATCGCCAACAAGTATAGCATCGACACCTGCACCATCTATAAGCATTGCGGTTGTGTAGTCATAGGCTGTAAGCATCGCAATTTTCTCACCCTTACGTTTCATCTCAATAAAGCGATGGGTTGTTACCTTACGCGGATCTTCAACAATATATTTCGACATACTCTTTTTACTTTTAAATTACTTTAATTAATTTGGCTACAAAGGTAACCTAAATTTATTGATTATGGTAATAATTTGCATAAATATGACATAAAGAGGTAAACAGCTGTAATAAAGTGTGTGAGTTATTTGCTTGACAGCTCTTTTTTTTTGTAAATTAGCAATAGTATTTTAATTTGAGATAATGAAGATTATACATACATCGGACTGGCACTTGGGGCAAACTTTTTTCGGACATGAGAGGGGACACGAACATAAAAATTTCCTCGATTGGTTGCTTGGTGTCATAAAGAGCGAGAAAGCCGATTTATTGCTTTTGTCTGGTGACACATTTGATAGTCACAACCCCTCGGCCGAATCGCAAAAGATTTATTTTAATTTCATAAAGGAGGTAACATCGCAAAACCCCGAGTTACAAATTATTATAACTGCCGGAAACCACGACTCGGCGGCAAGGCTCGAAGCACCCGGGCCCCTGCTCGAAAACTATAATGTTACGGTAAGAGGAGTTGTAAGCCGTACAGCCGATGGGACATACGATTATGAGAAACTCATTATACCCATAAAAGAGGGGGGCTGTTGCCTTGCCGTACCCTACCTGAGGCAAGGAGACTACCCTACCGCCGAAAGCCATAGCGAAGGGGTTAAGAACTTTTATCACACGCTTTACAATATAGCTATTGAAAAATACAAATTTGTGATAGCCATGGGGCACCTGCAAGCATCGGGAGCATTGACATCGACCGACGACCGTTCGGAACGCACCACCATAGGCGGGCTCGACCAGGTAACGCCCTTTTTCTCTCACAAGAACATAGTTTATACAGCGTTGGGGCACCTGCATAAAGCCCAACGGGTTTGTGGCAGAGAAAACATGAGATATTCAGGTGCACCATTACCCATGTCGTTTGCCGAGAGGGACAACAAACAGAGTGTAACATTATTGACTATAAACGGCAATGATGCAGATATTAAAAAGATACCTTTTGAAGCACCTGTAAAGCTCTTGTCGATACCGCAAGTTGCACAGCCTATAGAGGAGGTTTTAGAAGAGATTAAGAAGATACCGGCCGGCGAGAACGACAAGTTCACACCCTTTCTCGAGGTGAAGGTACTCACGAAGGGCCCCGACCCTACACGTCGGCAACAGATTGAAAAAGCTGTTGAGGGGCGTGCAGTGAGGCTCGCCAGAATAGTTGCCGTGTCGGCAAACAAAAGCGAAACAGAGAACGAGATAATTACTTACGACGAATTTAAGAGCATAGCACCTTTGGAACTTGCAAAAATTGCTTACAAGCAGAAATATGACAACGCCGAGATGCCACAAGATTTAGAAGAGTTGCTCATGGAAGTAATAAAGGAGGTTGAAGCATGAAGATTTTGGTTATAAGAGGTAAAAACCTCGCATCACTTGAAGAGGAATTTGAAATTGATTTTACCACTCCCCCGCTTTCCGATGCGGGAATATTTGCAATAACCGGCCCAACGGGTGCCGGCAAATCGACCATACTCGATGCTATGTGTGTAGCATTATATGCCACATCGCCACGTATTAAGAAGGCCGGCACCAACTGCGACATTATAGACACCGACAATTATACAATAAAGGAGCGTGATACACGCAACATTCTAAGAAGAGGAGCTGGCAACGGATACGCCGAGGTGGATTTTATTGGGCTCGACGGCCACACCTACCGCGCAAGATGGAGTGTGCGCCGCGCACGTGACAAGGGCAACGGCAAACTGCAAAAAAGCGAGCATGCACTTTACGACCTTGTTTCGAACAACAGATTCGAAGGTGACAAAGATGAGGTGCGGGATAAAATTTCGGAGCTCGTAGGGCTCACATTCGACCAATTTACAAGAGCGGTACTACTTGCACAGGGCGACTTTGCAACATTTTTGAAGGCAAACGAAAAAGATAAAGCCGAAATTCTTGAAAAACTTACAGGTACCGAAATCTATTCGAAGATATCGGAAAGGATATTCGAAAAGCATAAACAAATATCTTCGGAACTTAAAATAATTGAAGAAAAGATGCAGGACTTGCATCTTCTCAACGAAGAAGATGTTGAAAAGATACAAAAGGAGAAAGCCGAACTCGAAGGGGTTATAAAAGAGAAAGAACTCTTAATAAAAACCATAGAGAAAAAAATATCGTGGTGCGAGAGAGAGGCTGTTTTGAGGGGCTACCTTCAAGAGGCACAAAAAATGGTTGAAACGGCACAACTGAATATCGCAGAATCTAAGGGCGATATGCTATTTATTGAACGTGCCGATAGCGTACAGGATATACGCGACACATATATGGCACTGATTACAGCCGAAAAACAGATTGTTACCGAAAGGGAGCATCTGCTTAAAAACCGCACAGCTGCCACTCTTTACGCAAAGGAATTTGAAGAGACCGAAAAAGAGACAGAGAAGAAAATTGAAGAACAAGAAGAACTTGGCAAAATGTGGGCCGAGGCACGCCCCAAGATTGAGAATGCTCTGGAAATTGAGAACGAGTGTCGCAATATTGCACAACGCAAGAGAGAGATAGCCGAGGAGCTGTATAAGCACAGGAAAGAGAGAGAGGAATTTGAAAAAGAGGCGAGCGCACTTTTGAAAGCTATCAAGCAACAACTGCAAGAAAAGGCGCAAATTACAGAGTGGTTCGAAAAGCATGAGAGATATAGTGAGATTGTTGAAAAAAGCGAAATAATTGTAGCCGGAATAACAGAGATTGCCGATGAGGAGAAACTCTTGGGAACAAAAACCGAGATTCTAAAAAAGGCTGAAGAGCTGTTGGCCAACAATGAAAAGAGCCTGCAAAACGAAAAGAAAGAGGCTGAAAGATTAAACTCCCTCTTGCCCGAGGAGATAGTTATTCTGCGCAACAGCCTTATTGAGGGAGAGCCCTGCCCTGTATGCGGGAGTATACACCACAATGTGGAAAAGAGCATTCAAGCTACTTTAAAAGAGAGTGCACTTGCAAAAGCAAAAGCTGAGGTAAAAAGCAGAATAGAACATTTAGAGAATAGTATTGAGGAGGCTAAAAGCACCATAAACATACACAAAGGATTAATAAAGGCTATACAAGATAGTGTGAATGTGGCAAGGGAACGAGTGGGCAGGCTTTTAAAACCTTTTGACGAGGGAAACGGCATACCCGGCCCGGACTTTGCCAAAGAGTTGCAAAAGATTGCCAAAAAGTGGACAGATTTACAGACCAAACTTGCCGAGACTGCATCGGGCGAGGCTTTAAACAGAGAGAGAGAAAAGGCTCTCTCCTTGCGCATCGAGGAGAAGCAGAAGGCCGAAGCGGAACTCGAAACACGCATCGCTAACGCTGAAAAGGAGATTGAAAAAAGAATCAAGCAGATAGAGCAACTGATTGGGACGAATAAAAGTGCAAAAGAGCTCGAAGAGGCATTCTCTACAAAAATATCAACAGCCAACGAGGCTGTGAGAAAAAGCATAGAGAAACGAGGTGATATAAATGCCAAGCTCGAGAAGATAAAAGGAATCGTCGACAAGATTGAGAATGATATTGTTCAACTACAAAGCACTATCGACAAGGAACGAAAAGCGACTGAGGAGTTTTTAAAAGCGCGACAGGATAATATGACGATAGAGGAACTGCGATCTATCGTAACAACCGACAGCAACAAGATTGCTACGTTGCGCAAGAAGATTGAAACATTGCAAAAAAGCCTTTTCATGGCTCACGCCACACTTAAAGAGCGAGAGACTGCTTTAAAAGAGCACTGCGAAGCCGAGAACAGAGCTATGGAGCACGAAAGCATAGCCACATTGCAAGTTATGCTCAATGAAACCGAGAAGGAAAGAAAAGAGCTTTTCGACAAGTTGAGCGACAGAGACAGCACATTAAAAAAGAACGAAGAGAGCAAAAAAAGTTTGGCAAATTTCATTGAAATTCATGCAGAAAAAACGACTGTATGCAATAAATGGAAAATTCTGAACGATACCTTCGGAGCTTCCGATGGCAACAAGTTCAAAGTGATAGCACAAGGTTACACGCTCGACACTCTGCTTGGGTATGCAAATCTCCACTTGAAAGAGATTTCGAACCGTTACAGGCTGAGACGTGCAAACACCGACTCACTTGCGATTAAAATAATAGACAGAGATATGCTCGAAGAGGAACGCTCTGTATATTGCTTGTCGGGCGGAGAGACTTTCCTAGTTTCGCTAGCTCTTGCTCTTGCACTCTCCTCTCTTTCATCGAGCAAGATGAACATAGAGTCGCTCTTCATCGACGAGGGCTTCGGCTCACTCGACAACGAGACGCTGACAACAGCCATGGAGGTTCTCGAAAAGCTACATATACAGGGCAGAAAGGTGGGAGTGATATCACACCTGCAAGAGATGATAGAACGTATCCCTGTGAAGGTTGAAGTTATAAAAGAACAAGAGGGAAAAAGCCGTTTAAATATAAAATGGTAATTAAACAGATATGTAACAAGGGATAATAAAATTTGAACCATTTTACATACCTGTAAAAAAGTACTTTATATACTAATAACACACAATGAAAAAATTTCTCGAAGTATTCAGAGCATCGGCAGGTTCGGGCAAGACATTTACGCTTGCCGTTAAATACATTACTCTGCTCGTAGAAAACCCCGATGCTTACAGACATATTGTAGCCGTAACATTTACCAACAAAGCAACCGGTGAGATGAAAGAGCGCATCTTGAGCCAGCTTTATGGTATTGCCTACGACCTGCCCTCGTCGAGCGACTACATGGACAAGATGTTGGAGGCTTTCCCCGGCAATAGTCGAGAAGATATAAGCCACCGAGCCACAATAGCTCTGAACCATATTCTGCACGATTATGGGCACTTTCGCATACAAACTATCGACTCTTTTTTTCAGTCGGTACTACGCAGTCTGGCAAGAGAGCTCGAGCTTAACGGTGATGTTGAATTTACTCTCGATGGTGATGAATTGCTCGACGAGGCTGTCGATTTGTTCCTGAGAAGGCTCAACGAAAAGTCGGAGGGGATAAAACAAGTTATTGAGTTTGTGGAAAACAATCTCAATAACAACAAAAAATGGGACGTCACATACACAATTAAGAATTTTGCAAGGAACCTGCTGAAAGAGGAGTATCAGGAGCGCGGTAAGGAGTTGCGTGAGGCTATCGACAAAAACGGTGGTGAAGCCCTCAAAAGGTTTAACACGGAGGTAAGCAAAATAAAGGAGGAGTGCGTGAAAATTATCGACAAAGAGCTGAAAGAGATTGGAAACAGTTTCTTTGTCATAGCCAACGGTTGCAACATGAACGACTTTTTGGGAAAAAGTAAAGGTTTATGGAGCTACTTTGAGAAATTAAGAGACTTCACAACAATAACCGAGCAGGCGTTCCCCGAAATTTCCAAGAATGCCAACAAGGCTCTGAATAACGATATAACAAAGCTCGCGCCGGGCAAGCCACAATTATGCAATGAAATTGCTGTTTTATTGAACAGAGTTAAAGAGCTTTTCCAAAATGAGATGTTCAAACTTAACAGTTGCAACATGTCGCTAGAGATGTATCACCAACTCGGTCTGCTTAATTCGATAGCAAAAACAATTAAGGAGGAGAACGAGCGCGAAAACCGTTTTCTGCTTGCCGAAACAACTTACTGCTTGAGCCAAATGATTTTGGACAACACCACTTTCATATTTGAAAAGACCGGCACCGAAATTACTCATATATTCATAGATGAGTTTCAGGACACATCTAAACTGCAATGGAACTGTTTTAAATTCATGCTCGACGAAACTATTGCAAACGGCCAATATAACCTTATTGTGGGCGATGTCAAGCAGTCTATTTATCGTTGGAGAAACAGCGACTGGAATATAATGAACAATATTGGCAGCTACCAGCCAAATGCAACCAGCATAGCATCGCAGGAGGTTACCGACGAAGAGGGCAAAGTGTATTCTTCGACCAACTTCCGCAGTTGCCGTCGCATAGTGAACTTCAACAACCACCTATACAGGGCTGCGACAAAGTGCATCGAAGACAATTTCAAAGAGAGCATGGGTAAGGATATAAGCAAGCTCATCACTGCATATAAAGATGTTGAGCAGGCTGTACCCAAAAAGAGGGAAGATGAGGGATATACCGAGGTCAGAATTATAAAGAAAAAAAATAAAGAGGATAAAATTTCGGATATTTGTTTACAGCAACTCATGGACAGCCTCGATGAGCTGATGAACAAATATAATATTCCGCCAAAAGAGATTGCTATTCTTGTGCGCTTCAACACATCTATCACCGATATTGTTGAGGAGTTCAAAAAGAGGTTCCCGGGCATGAAGATTGTATCGAACGAGGCATACAAGCTATCTACGTCTATCGCGGTACAACTTATTATAGCCGCTATGAGGCATATTGCCATACCCGAAGACGACATTAACCTACTGAACCTTGTTACTCTATACAATAAGTTCATAAACAAAAGAGAGTGTGCCACCGGGGAGCTCATAGAAAAAGAGAATCACATAAAATTCCTGCCCGAAGAGTATATAGATGAGATTCCTTCGATGAAAGGGTTGCCCATATATGAACTTATAGAGAGAATAGTGTCTACCCTGCGCATAACAGAGATAAAGGGAGAAGAGGCATATATATTCTCGTTCCTCGACCACGCATCGCAATGTATAAACAACAAAGCATCGGACATCGGGGGCTTCTTGAAATTGTGGGAGGAGAGTTTATGCAACGAAACTATCACAGCAACAGGAAAAGACTGTGTAACGGTGATGACTATTCATAGTTCGAAAGGGTTGGAGTTTGGCACGGTGATAATACCCTTCTGTAACTGGGAGGTGACAGGCCATGCCAATAACACTTTGTGGTGCGAAACACCCGACATAGAGCCATATAACATTCTGAACCTGCTCCCTGTGAACAGTAAAAAGGCGATGTTAAACTCTATATATGAGAAGGATTATACAAAGGACTATCTTTACCAGATTGTGGATAACCTAAATATCCTTTATGTTGCTACCACACGTGCAAAAAACAACCTGCTCATCTTCACCGATTCTGTAAATAAAAAGGAAGAGCCCAAGTCTATGCCTATGTTGTTTAATCACATTATAGATGAACTTGCAAAAATCGAGGGCTCAACATATGACAAGAATTTGGGTATATTTGTATATGGAGACAAACCTAAGGCTGTTGTAAAGAAGGAGAAAGAGAAGAACGACAATCCCTTTATAATTGAAGATGAGGATTGCACAGTGCAGGACTTTGTATACTTTGACAACAGGCTGACATTCAAGCAATCGCGCGAGCTTGCACGTTTCCTTGCTACCGACGAGAGAGAAAAGAGAGGATACGATGCCGTGGCACGAGGAGAGCTTATGCATGCTGTTCTGGCAAAGATAGGCAAAGCCGAGGAGCTCGACAAGCAACTAAACAAGATGCTTATAGAGGGGCTTATATCCACACCGCAGGAGATGGCGAATATACAGGCGATATTAAGGAAAGCTCTTGCCGACCCCTTGGCACAAGAGTGGTTCGGTGGTAAATATAGGCTCTTCAACGAGTGTTCTATATTGAAAAAGGAGTTTAAACCCGACAAGAACAGCTTCCGCCCCGACCGCGTGATGATTAACGACGGAGAGGTTATCGTGGTCGATTATAAATTTGCAAGACCAAAAGAGGAACACAAAGAGCAAGTGAGAGATTATATGAGCCTTTTGAAGATGATAGGATATTCAAGCATAAAGGGCTATGTGTGGTATGTTGATAAAAATAAAATTGAGAAAGTATGACACCTTTTCTAAAATTAGTAACTGATGATTTGTACTCTCGCCTGAAAGGAAACTTCGAGAGGGTAACCATAGTATTCCCCAACAAACGCGCCGGCCTCTTTTTCAACGAGCATCTGCTTGAAAAGATTGAGGAGAAAGCTATATGGAGCCCTGCCTACCTTACTATAAACGAGCTTTTTGAACAGTGCTCTGAATATGTTGTAGGCGACCCGGTGCTGTTGGTAAGCAGGTTGCACAAGATATATAACGAGTGTACGGGTAGCAACGAAAGCCTCGATAACTTTTATTATTGGGGCGAGATGCTTGTAAAGGACTTTGACGATGTGGACAAGAACATGGCAAATGCCAAACAGCTGTTTGCCAACATAAAGGAGCTACACGATTTAGGAACAGCAAAAGATACACTGAGCGAAGAGCAGAGAAAATCGATACAGCGTTTTTTTGTTAATTTCGATGCCGACAAGAGTACCGATATTAAAACAAAATTCACAGCTGTGTGGAACGTTCTGCACGATATATATAACAAGTTCAGAGAGAACCTGAGCAACGATGGGCTTGCCTACGAGGGTATGCTCTATCGCGAGATGGTGGAGAATATCGACAACATGCAGTTTATGTATGATAAATATGTTTTTGTCGGGTTTAACGCTCTAAATGGTGTTGAAAGCAAGTTGTTCGACCATCTCAACAAGATGGGGAAAGCACTCTTTTACTGGGATTACGACAAACATTATGTTGATAATACCTTCAACGAAGCCGGACACTTTATGCGTGCGAACCTCGAACGTTTCCCTAACGCGCTCGACAAAAAGATGTTCAACAACATGAACAGCAACAACAAAGATGTAACTTTTGTTTCTGCCGACACCGATAATATACAAACACGCTATGTATCGACATGGGTAAAAGAGAATATAAGCGAGAAGGAGATTGAAACTGCTATCGTTCTGTGCGACGAAACCATGTTGGAGTCGGTTCTGCATACGCTACCAGAGAAGGTCGGAGAAAAAAAACTTGAACACCTGAACGTGACCATGGGATTCCCCATCTCGCACACACCTGTATTCAGCCTTGTTAAACAGCTCGTCGATTTACAGACGCGCGGATATGACAAGAACCAAAACAGCTACACGCTGTCGGCTGTTGAGAATATTCTTAAACACCCTTACATTATAAGATGTAGCGACAACGCTGTGAGGTTGCGCAACCATCTTTTAAACCACAAGAGGTTTTTCCCAAGCAACGAAGAACTTTGTTGCGATGAGATTCTCACACAAATTTTCACACGATACGAAAATAGTAGTGAGTGGATAAAAAACATCGCCGAGGTTATTTATGCTATCGCAAGGAAAAGCACAATGCCCACAGATATCACAACCGACCTCTACGAGGAACTTTTTTGCGAGGCCCTGCTCAAAGCACACTGCCAACTGCAAAGACTGCTCAGCCTGCTCGAAAAAGGGGAGGTCCAGATGCAACAAAACGCACTCGGCAATTTGCTCATGCGCATGCTGTCGGGTTTGAGCATGCCCTTCCACGGAGAGCCTGTAATCGGCTTGCAGATTATGGGTTTGTTGGAGACGCGTAACCTCGACTTTAAAAACATAATAGTTCTTGCCGCCAACGAAGGTAACATGCCCAAACATAGCAACGACAACTCATTCATACCATATAACTTGCGACGCGCCTTCGGGCTGACTATGAGCGAACACCGCGATGCGATATATGCTTACTATTTTTATCGTTTGCTACAACGTGCCGAGAAGATAACAGTTGTGTATAACGGTTCGACCGAGAGCAAGAATAAAGGTGAATGTTCAAGGTATCTCTTGCAAATTTTGGGTAGCCGGCTCTATAAAAACATCAAACGTATAAAGCTCGAAGCAAAACAGACCGACCATGAAAGAGAGCTGAAAACAATTGAAAAATCTCCCGAGGTGATGGAGAAGCTATACAGCTTATTCGACACATCGAACAGCGACACAGCCTACCCTTTATCTCCATCGGGTATAAACAAATTCATAGATTGCGGGCTTAAATTCTTCTACTATTATATTCTCGGCCTCAAAAAGTACGAAGAGGTTGATACCGAACTCAAAGCAAACGAGTTTGGTACAATATTCCACGAAACGGCCGATGCTATGTACAAGGAGCTTGCTACAAATTGCAAAGGGACCATCACAGAAAGTGACCTCGAGCCGTATAAAAAGAACCCTTTATTGTTGTACAAGCTTATAAACGATGCATTTATAAAGGCTTTCTTCAAAAGCGGGAACAAGGCTGTTTATAACGGCAAGCAACTTATTAACCGCGATGTGATATATCGCCTCATGCAACGACTCGTTACCATGGACATGGGGTATGCTCCTTTAAGATATGTGGGGGGAGAGATTAAGATTCGTTTCCCCTACACCATCGACTGTAACGATAGAAAGATAAATATTAACATAGGAGGAACGATTGACCGAGTAGATGCAAAGGGCGACACGCTAAATATTATCGACTACAAAACAGGTGGTGACGACAAAGAGAGCAAAAACTCGCTCGAAGATATTTTTTCTCACAACGGAAAAGACTCGGGTTATCGTTTGCAGGCCTTCTTGTACTCTATCGCAATTAAAAAATTGATTGAGAGTGGCAAGGATTTTACCGACGACAAGGATTTGTCGTGGATAGAAAAGATTAAAGCCATGGATATTAAAAAGATTGTGCCCACACTCTTGTATATTCACAAAAAGGCAAATGCCAAAAGGGAAGATTTTATTATCAAATATGGCGGTGCGCCAATAGAAGATATTAATGAGATTGCCGACGATTATATCTCTTTCCTCGACAAAACATTGCACAATATATTTGATAGCAAAACTCCTTTTGAACCTACCGACAAAAAAGAGAGATGTGTTTATTGTGAATATAAATCGAATTGTGGGCGTTAATGTTTTTTAACCTTTAAAGCGAAACTTTATAACAAAGACACATGTTATATATATGTGTTTTTCATAGTAATATCACGGTAGTGTCCACTTGTGAAAGCCGACACCCGAACGGGTAAAAGCGTTTACTCGGAATTAAAAGCTGTATTCTCCTCCCCTAAGAGTACAGCTTTTATTTTTCTGCAACAACGGTCATCATACACTCCTTGCAATTAAAATGCAATGAGAAACGACGGCCATCGCCCGATACAAGATAAAAAGGTTCTTTATATGGCGACTTAGAACCACTCTTGGTGCACCACCCCATTGCATTCTTTATACAATGCTTGCAGTACATAAGTGGCACGCCTTGCTCCTCTTTTATCTCATATGCAGGAGATATATGTTTTGCACCATGTTCGGTGTAAAACTCACGGGAAAGGCTGTTTGATATATTTGCTGTGTAGCCAAGTTCTTCCCAAGGTAAAGGAACGGTTCTATCCAATAGAGGCATTGTTTCGCGTTCGCAGGTTTTTTGCAACTGCTCAATGATTGCATCGCACAAGTGACGACGCATGTCGGATAGTAACGAAGAGGGCACAAACCACTCACTCTGCATATCGACGTTTACCGACGTTGCCTCGAACGGGGTGTTTCCCCATTTACTCAACTGTGACACGATGTTGTCGCGTTGAGGTGTTTTTGCCTCTTGTTTTTCAAATGAACGCTCTACTTTGCATGATATACCGCTTTCTGTAACAGCTGTGAGCACAAAGCCTGTGGGCGAAGAGGCAAAAGACAAAAAGAGTGAGAGCTTGCGAGGGTTGTCGGGACGCGAGAGAGCACGTTCAAACTCGCAATCGTAGTTGCGATAAAGCTCGGCACCACGATATAATTGTGGCATCTTTTGCGGGAAAACCCTGCCGTTCTCCACCTTGTTTATGTGGAAGCCTGTAAGTTTGCCGTTGGCAATAAAGCAGACACCATCGCCATTATTCAGAGTAGCACCGTCGAGCGTGAAAAAGTTGCGGGCAGCCACCTTTACTCGCCCTACATACTCGCCTTTCGATTTTGGGGTATCGAACGATGTTATGTCACCCCGCGTTCCTTTTAAAAAGTAGTCGGTAAAACCACGGTTGAAGCTTTTCGAGGGATTAGGAATAAATTGAGGAGTGACACGGCCGAACGATGCACGAACAAAGCGTTTGTCGCATGCAAAAATTTCGTCTAATCTCTGCCTGTAATATGCGGTAATGTTCTTCACATAGGAGCTATCCTTCAAACGGCCCTCTATTTTAAGAGAGGAGACACCGGCCACGAGCATATCGTGCAACATGTCGCTACGATTCATATCCTTCAACGAAAGGAGGTGTTTTCCTGCGCAAACGGTTGTTCCGTCGGCATCGACGAGGTCGAAGGCTAAACGGCAAAATTGGGCACAAGCACCTCGGTTGGCACTACGTCCGAAACAGTGTTGCGAGGCATAGCAACGACCGCTGTAACTAACGCACAAGGCTCCATGAACAAAAACCTCCAACTCGGTTGCGGGCACTGCATGGTGTATCTCCTTTATCTGTTGCAGGGTGAGTTCGCGGGCAAGCACAACACGAGGAAAGCCCAAACGCGACAAGAATGTTGCCTTCTCCACGGTGCAGTTATCCATCTGTGTACTGCAATGCAAAGGTATGGGCGGAATATTCATCTTTGTTATCGACATGTCCTGCACGATGAGGGCATCGACACCAATATCGTAGAGCCGGGTTATAAGTTCTTCGGCCGGTTTAATCTCTTCGTCGTAGAGAATGGTATTGAGCGTAACATATACCTTGACACCAAAAACATGGGCGTAATTCACAAGTTTTGCAATATCCTCGACCGAATTACCGGCCGCCTGACGCGCACCAAACTGCGACGCTCCTATGTACACGGCATCTGCCCCGCTGTTAATGGCGGAAATTCCTGTTTCCAGATTACGTGCCGGAGATAAAAGTTCTATTTTGCGTGGTGCGCTTTCGTTTTTCATGGTTTTAAAGTATATATTTTGCAATAATTTATAGCAAAGATAGTGCTTTTTCGGTGCCTGTCACAGCCAATTACGCAAAATTATTTTTATTGGCTTTTTTTATTAAAATCACATTGCCATAATAGTTTTTTTTACTATTTTTGTTTCGTGGAAAATTTGATAAAATACATAACATACCTTGTAGCGCGACATAATTGCGTTATAATCCCCGGTACAGGTGCATTCTTGGCCGGTGAAGAGCCTGCGCACTACAATATGAAGGAGCGTGTTTTCACCCCCCCTTATCGCACCATGCGTTTCAACCCTAATGTAAAGGCCGACGATGCTTTACTCCTTTCGGAATATATAAACGACAAACAATTGCCCTACGATGAGGCAACAGCCGAGATGAACAAAGACATCGAAAAACTGCATCACAATTTGAGCAAGGAGAGTGTTGTACGTTTCAGTACATTAGGCACTTTTTATATGAACATAAAAGGTGAAATTTCCTTTGAGGTCGATGCAAACGGCATAGAGGACCCTGCAAATTTCGGTTTCGAGCCCTTTGCCTTTCCTCTTTTGCGCGATTGCGAAGATAAAAAGATTGTTATCAAACGTCGTGATATAGGAAAGTTCGTTGCTACTGTAGCTGCGGTAATACTCACATTTATATTTGTCACACCCATAAGCGACAGCGCATTCAAGCGTGGCATGCAGGCATCTATAACAAGCTTTGCATCGAACGAGCAGATTTCGATGATGCAACAGGTTGGTACGCCGGCACCCAAAAAGGTTGAAGCCATAGCACAAGAGTGCGAAATTGCTCCCATAGACTCAAAAGGCAATATTATTGCAACAGCACCTGTCGAGCCTGTTAAAGAGGCGGTGATTGAGGCACCTGCACCCGTAATAACCGAGCACACACAAGAGGTTGCGATGGTCGAAAAACCCACAAAGGTGTTCCATATAATTGTTGCAAGTTCACCCAACGAAGATAATGCGAAACTCGCCATAGAGGAGCTTTCGGCAAAAAAAGTGGCCGATTATCATGTGGTTAAAGGTGGTGGCAGACACCGCATATCAATTGGTGAGTACAGCTCCAACAAAGAGGCTGTCGAGGCTCTCAACGAGATTAAAAGCACTTTCCCCGACGCTTGGGTTCTCCAAACAAACGTTCGATAATGAAGAAAATTATTTGCCCTAAGTGCGACCATGTTATCGACTTCGATCCCTCGGGTTATAAAGAGGGACAATCACTCGTGTTTGAGTGTGAGCAGTGTAGAAAAAGCTTCACGGTGCGCATAGGAGAAGATGAAGAGATTGAAACCGAAGACCTCGGATACTTGGTTGTAATAGAAAACCGTTTCTGTTTTAAACAGGTGCTTCCACTTGCCGAGGGCGACAACCTTATTGGCCGATACAACAAAGGAACAGTTGTTTCACTGCCTATTGAAACAACCGACCCCAGCATGGACCGTCGTCATTGTATAATAAACGTAAAACGCGGTTACGGTGACGAAATTATTTATACTATTCGCGACAACCAGAGTGTTACAGGCACATTTGTCATGAACCGCATACTCGGCAACAGAGAACGCCAACGCATAGAGGCCGGCGCGATAATAACGCTTGGAGCAACAACACTTATACTACACACCCCCGACGAAGAGGAGTAAAACAAGAAACACCATATAACACAAAAGCGTAGAAAACATATTTTTTTGTACTACGTGTTGCGTGAGAGGTTTAGTAAACAGAAAAAGCGAGCATAATTGCTCGCTTTTCTGTTTCTATCTTCAACGCTTGTTGCGCCGGTTCCCGGCTTTAAAGTAATCGCACGAATAATCCCACACGGGGCCCAAAATATCGCTATAAACCATACCGACCTTCGGCAATAAATTGTGCGGAATTTCGGAGTAGTCATTAATCGTGAAGACAGCCATCTTAAATGCCGACAGGACCTCCATTATGCGAAAAAAGAGGTTGTCGAGTTCGCCGCTATACATTGTTATCCACTCTATTTTGGGGCCGGCAAACAGTCGATGAAAGAGAAGATGCTTAAAGACCGCTTGGTACAGGTCGCTTGCCATGCACGAATAGAGCACTCTGTAATATCCGAGCTCCTGCAAAGCCATATAATCGTCGTAGCTGAAAGCCTCTACCACCATGCGCTCTTTTATATTGGGGAAATATCTCTCCAACACGCGAGGCGAAGATATTTTATCGGTAACAAGGCAGAGGGTTGTATCTTGCTCAAAAACCTCGTTTATCTCGGCGGCTGAGAGAGGTGTAAAAACTTCGTCGATGAGCCGTGACTTGAACTCTTTATAGGTGGGTGCCGAATCGCCTTTATGTTCGTGACCGGTGCGTTTGTTAAAGCTCTCCCAATCGTGAACAGCAACAAGAACGCTGTCGGCTGTAAATAGAAAGTCGAACTCTACAAAACGATACTCTTCGAGGAGAGAGTGCTCCAAAGCCTCACGGGAATTTGTCCCCAAACACCCATGAGCCACGCCTCCGGCATGAGCGATAATGTCGATGGAGGGGTAGCTGTCTACCCTGCTGTCACAAGCGACAAACAAGAGTGAGAGTGAAAGCAATATAGAATATATGTATCTCATCATATTGCCTCACAGGCTTTTTTAAGGAAATTCAGCTCCTCACCTTCGAGAAAGGGCGATAGTTTTTCGTACACCTTTGCATGGTAGGTATTAAGATACTCTGTTGCCTCTTTTCCCAAGAGCTCGGGCACTATGGCTGTTGTATCTATGGGGCATAATGTGAGTGGTTCCAAAGCACAAAACTCACCAAACTCGGTGGTAGCAAAAGATGTTACCAGCATGGTGTTTTCTATGCGTATTCCATGGCGACCGGCCTTATAGAGCCCCGGCTCGTTTGTTACTGTGGCACCGGGAATGAGCGGTGCGGGCATATTATTCATGCGTATCTGGTGCGGACCTTCGTGTACATTGAGAAAGTGCCCTACTCCGTGCCCTGTGCCATGGAGATAGTTCTCTCCCTCCTGCCACAACCACTGACGGGCAAGCACGTCGAGTTGTGTACCGCAGGTGCCAAGCGGGAAACGTGCCATAGCAAGCGATATGTGACCGCGAAGAACCAAAGTATAATCGCGACGCTCCTCGTCGGACAAAGGACCAAGTGGTATGGTACGGGTTATGTCGGTGGTACCGCAACGATACTGTCCCCCGCAGTCGAGCAGAAGAAAGCCTCGTGGTTGGAGTGTTGCATGATTCTCCTCGGTGGGCTCGTAATGCACTATGGCGGCGTTGGGGCCATAGGCTGCTATTGTGGAGAAACTGAGACCGGTGTACTCGGCATCGGCACTGCGATAACTCGTGAGCTTTCGGTCTACCATAATTTCCGTTACACCACCCTCTTTTACAGCCCCTTTCAACCAATGCAGGAGCTTCACCATGGCAACCCCTTCGGAGAGCATCGCACGCTTGAAACCTTTTATCTCGACCTCGTTTTTCACGGCCTTCATGGCGGCTATGGGCGAGGCGGCATAAACCGGGGTGCACTCTCCGCTCAGATGCACAAGCACTGCACAGTTGCAACGATCGGGTTGCAATAAAATGCTCTTTTCGGTTGCAGAGGATAGTTTTGCCCAAATATCGTTATAATGCGCGGTTGATATACCGGCCGATGCAAGATGCGCTGAGACCTCGGGTGTAAGTTTCTCGGGAAGGGTGAAAAGGGTTGCTTCGCGCTGTGTGACATACATGTATGCCACAGCCACGGGGTTATACTCAACGTCGTTACCGCGTATGTTGGCAAGCCATGCAACCTCGTCGAGCATTGTCACGAGCATAGCTTCGGCACCTTTTTCGGCAAGGCTCTCACGCAGACGTTTAAGTTTATCCGACACGCTCTCACCACACAGCTCAAGGGGCATTATGCTTATTTTACCTTGTGGCATACTGGGGCGACCTTCCCAAATCTCCTCAAAGGGTGTGTGCGATGCGTCGAGTGCTATTCCGCAACTTTCGAGTCCCTCGGCCCAATCGTCTGTTTCAATTATCGAACACACTGTGCCATCTACACCAACCTTGTCGCCGGCACTAAGCTTTTCGCACAGCCACGACACGATGGTGGGTGTCTCCGGGTGACCGGCTTTCATAAGCTCAATACCTGTCGATTGCAAGGCCTGCTCTCCGGCAAGCCAATAACGCGAGTCGGTCCACAAAGCGGCTTCGCTGAGGGTTACAACCGCTGTACCTGCCGAGCCATCGAAACCTGTGAGCCACTCACGCGACTTCCAGCAATCGGCCACATATTCACTGCAATGAGCGTCACTGCTCACTACTATAAATGCCGAGAGGCCTCTCCTGCGCATATATGCGCGAAGTGCCTCTACTCTTTTTTTTATTTCGTTCTTCTTCATATTTTTACTCTCCCGACCACCATTTTGCGGCCTTACGTTTTTCACGAGCTTTCATTTTGGTTATCCCATTCTCCATTCTTTTTGCATTGTAATAATGGTTTTTCTGAATGAGTTTGAAATTTATTGGTATTGTAAGTTCTGCACGCACAGGACGACCGTTACGCGTTCCCGGTATCCACTTGGGCATACTTTTAACTACGCGCACCGCTTCGGCATCGAGCGATGGGGAGACGCCTTTCAGCACTTGTGCCATGGAGATGTAACCATCGGCTTCCACAGTGAAACCCACAAGTACCTCGCCCACCTCGTGATTGTCGTATGCCTCCTGAGGATAGTCGGTTTCAACGAACAGATAATCTATCATTTTTTCGTGACCACCGGGATATTGTGGCATGACTACAACGTCTTTTGTTGCCTGTTTTTTCTTTATCTGCGATTGAAGCTCACCGGTTACATTTGCATGCATGCTTACCGCGAAGATTGATATTATAACACAAATTAAAAGCCTCTTCATAATAACACATTCGTTTTATATTGCGAATATAGTTATTAGCACATTAAGAAACAAATTATAGGTGACAATAAACAAAAAAAGAGAGAAGTTGTAACTTCTCTCTTTGGGGTGGATAGTGGGACTCGAACCCACGACATTCAGAACCACAATCTGACGCTCTAACCAACTGAACTATAACCACCATTTAGCCGAGGTTTTAACCTCAAAAGCGATGCAAAGGTATAAACTTTTTTTCAAACATGCAATAGATTAAATGAAAAATATTTTCAGTTTGCAATATTTTCTGTTTTTCGGATGCTTTTATTCATTTATAATCATACATACCTTTTACACCGGAATACAAGATTTCGTGGTGATTGGACAAAAAAAGCAGGTGGCATATGCCACCTGCTTTAATATAATAAGGTATGTAGAGTTTACTTAAATTCGTCCCAGCTCTTCACGGGGAGCTCGTTTACATCTATTTTGCAGAATGCACGTATGAAGGCACTTGCAAGACGAGCGTTTGTGATAAGAGGGATATTGTGGTCGATTGCCGCACGACGTATTCTGTATCCGTTGGTAAGCTCACGCTTGGTGTGGTTCTTCGGGATATTTATTATGAGGTCGAAACGATGGTCGGCAATCATCTGCATAACATTATTCTCGGCATCGGGGTTCTCGTCGGGCCACATAACGGGTGTTGCATTAATTCCGTTCTCGTTAAGGAATTTTGCTGTTCCCATCGTTGCATAGATATTGTAGCCCTTTTGCGCAAGCACTGCTGTGGATTCAAGCAGGTCGACTTTCGATTTTGAGGCACCCGAAGATACCATTACATTCTTCTCGGGTACATTGTAGCCTACTGCTATCATAGCGTTGAGCAATGCCTCCTCAAAGTCGTCGCCTATGCAACCTACCTCACCGGTCGATGACATATCGACACCGAGCACAGGGTCGGCCTTGTGCAAACGAGAGAACGAGAACTGTGAAGCCTTAACTCCTATCCAGTCGATGTCGAAGGCCGACTTGTCGGGACGGCTGTAAGGAGCACCAAGCATGATGCGTGTGGCTGTCTCGATGAAGTTACGTTTTAGTATCTTCGACACGAAGGGGAACGAACGCGAAGCGCGAAGGTTACACTCGATAACTTTTACCTCGTTGTTCTTTGCAAGGAACTGAATATTGAAGGGGCCCGAGATGTTGAGCTCTTTTGCAATGCGACGGCTTATCTTCTTTATGCGACGGGCTGTTTCGAAATAAATCTTCTGTGCAGGGAACACAAGTGTGGCATCGCCCGAGTGAACTCCGGCAAATTCTACATGCTCTGATATTGCATACTCCACTACCTCGCCGTTCTGTGCTACCGCGTCGAACTCTATCTCCTTGGTGTCTATCATAAATTGAGAAACAACAACGGGGAACTCTTTCGAAACGTCGGCCGCCATTTTGAGGAACTCACGCAACTCCTCTTCGTTGTAGCACACATTCATGGCTGCACCCGATAGCACGTACGAGGGACGTACAAGCACGGGGTAACCTACTTTTGCCACAAAAGCCTCCATGTCCTCGATGCTGGTAAGCTCTTTCCATGCGGGCTGGTCGATACCGAGCTGGTCGAGCATAGCTGAGAACTTGTGACGGTTCTCGGCACGGTCGATTGAGAGGGGCGATGTTCCAAGAATGGGCACCGACTGACGATGTAATTTCATCGCGAGGTTGTTGGGTATCTGGCCGCCAACCGATACTATAACACCGCCGGGTTGCTCCAAGTCTATAACGTCGAGTACGCGCTCAAACGAGAGCTCGTCGAAGTAGAGACGGTCGCACATATCATAGTCGGTAGATACTGTTTCGGGGTTATAGTTTATCATTATAGATTTGTAACCAAGCTTACGGGCTGTCTGCACTGCGTTTACCGAGCACCAGTCGAACTCAACCGATGAACCGATGCGGTAGGCACCTGAACCGAGCACTACAACTGCTTTGTCGGTCTTGTAGTAGTTTACATCGTATCCCTTTGCACCATAGGTCATGTATAGGTAGTTGGTAAGTTCGGGGTGTTCCGATGCTACGGTGTTAATGCGCTTGACAGCGGGGAGTATATTTAGTTCTTTACGACGTGCACGCACTGCAAGGTTGCCTGTCTCCATGTTTTTCTCGTCTTTCAACACAAAACGAGCTATCTGGAAGTCGGAGAAGCCAAGTACTTTTGCTTGACGAAGAACCTCCTCGGGCAATTCCTCCAAGGTGTTATACGATGAGAGCACCTCTTTATAATCGACAATATTTTTCAACTTGCCGAGGAACCAAGGATCTATCTTTGTGAGTTCGCTGATGCGCTCTACTGTGTAACCTTGCTCCAAAGCCGATGCGATGGAGAAGATGCGCATATCGGTGGGGTTGGCAAGCTCTTCGTCGAGGTTGTCGAAGTGTGTATGTTCGTTGCCCACAAAACCGTGCATACCCTGGCCTATCATACGCAATCCTTTCTGGATTACCTCCTCGAAACTGCGACCGATGGACATAATTTCGCCCACCGACTTCATGCTCGAACCAATCTGGCGTGATACTCCGGCAAACTTTGTCAAGTCCCAACGAGGTATTTTACATATCAAATAGTCGAGCTCGGGGGCTTTGTATGCCGAGTTGGGAGTACCCATCTCGCCTATCTGGTCAAGTGTGTAACCAAGTGCTATCTTTGCTGCCACAAATGCAAGGGGGTAACCTGTTGCTTTTGATGCAAGTGCCGATGAACGGCTCAAACGAGCATTAACCTCAATTACGCGGTAGTCGTTTGTTTCAGCATTGAATGCATACTGTATGTTACACTCACCCACGATACCAAGATGGCGGATTGCTTTTACCGAAATTTCCTGCAAATATTTAACTTGTTCTTCGCTGAGCGAGCATGTGGGAGCAACCACTATCGACTCACCTGTGTGTATGCCGAGGGGGTCGAAGTTCTCCATGCTTGCCACGGTGAAACAGTGGTCGTTGGCATCGCGGATAACCTCAAACTCTATCTCTTTCCAGCCTTTCAAAGACTCCTCAACAAGTATCTGGCTCGAGAATGTGAAGGCACTCTCGGCGAGTTTCACAAAGCTCTCTTCGTCGCGACAGATACCGCTACCGAGACCGCCAAGTGCATAGGCCGAACGTACCATCACGGGGAAGCCTATCTCGTGAGCCGCTTTAAGGGCATCTTCCATGCTTTCAACTGCTTGGCTGACGGGTGTCTTCATGGGTATCTCATCGAGCTTCTTTACAAAGAGGTCGCGGTCCTCGGTGTACATAATTGCCTCTACCGATGTTCCAAGTACTTTTACTCCGTACTTTTCGAGTATTCCTTTCTGGTAGAGCTCTGTTCCGCAGTTAAGTGCTGTCTGACCACCGAACGCGAGCAAAATTCCGTCGGGACGCTCCTTCTTTATAATCTCTTCGACATTACGGACATCTACGGGGAGGAAGTACACCTTATCGGCTATACCTTCCGATGTCTGTATAGTTGCTACGTTAGGGTTGATAAGCACCGATTGTATACCCTCTTCGCGCAATGCTTTCAATGCTTGCGAGCCTGAGTAGTCAAACTCTCCGGCTTGACCGATGCGCAACGCACCTGAACCTAACAGCAATACTTTTTTAAGTTTTTCCTTCATATCTTTATTATATTTGGTTTTATCTGTATAAATATGTCTCGTAATATTCTACAAAGGCCTCGTTTACAAGCCTGTTTCCACCGGGGGTGGGATATATTCCGCTGAAATACCAGTCGCCCAAGTGGTTGGGGCAAGCCGAATGAAGTCCCTCAAGGCTTTGGAACACAAGTTCGAGGTCGGCTTTAAGGTCTACCGGTTTGAGCAACTCTCCTATCTTAACCGAAATTTCGTCGGGTGTAAAAGGTTTGTATATTGCTCTTGTACAGTTTACCTGCTCGGTGTCGGGCTTTTTGAGCTCATCGAGACAAGCTTTGTATGTCTGCTCGATTATGGCTCTCTTACCACGCTCATACAGCAACTCCAAAGCTGCTTTAAATGCTACAAAGTGGTCGAATTTCTCCATGTCGATACCATAGTAGTCGGGATAACGAATTTGGGGCGAGGAAGATACTACAATAATCTTTTTGGGCTCCAAACGGTCGAGGATATTCAAGATGCTCTGTTTGAGTGTTGTTCCGCGCACAATGCTGTCGTCGATGACTACAAGGTTATCGACTTTGGGTTTTATTGTGCCGTATGTGATATCGTAAACGTGTGCCGCAAGGTCGTTACGTTTGTCGCCTGTCGATATAAAAGTACGCATCTTTATATCTTTGTTGGCGACCTTTTCCTGACGCACCTTTTTGGTTACAATATTCTCTATCTCTTCGACCGACAGCTCCTTACCCGATGTAAGCTCTTTCATCTTCCAAGCATTGAGATACACTTCCATACCCTCTACCATGCCATAGAATGCCATCTCGGCGGTGTTAGGGATAAATGAAAAGACGGTATTGTCGAGGTCGTAGTTTATCGATTTTAGTATCTGCTCTTTGAGGTTGGAGCCAAGCATTTTGCGCTCCTTATATATATCGCCGTCGTTACCGCGACTAAAATATATTCTCTCGAACGAGCAGGGAAGGAATGCTTTTTGAGGTATAATTATTTCGCGACGCAGGTCTCCGCGCTTGTTCATTATCAGGGCTTCACCGGGTTGCATCTCTATAACCTCATCGGCTTTCAGATTCATGGCTGTTTGCAAAGCGGCTCTCTCGCTTGCCACAACAAACACCTCATCGTCGGCATACCAATATGCGGTGCGCACTCCCCATGGGTCGCGCATAGTAAACATCTCACCGCTTCCTGTTATTCCGCAGAACACGTAACCACCGTCGAGCATGGGAGTCGAGGTGCGCAACACGTTGGCTATATCGACACGCTCCTCTATTGAGTTTGTTATATCCATACCCTCCAAGCCCTCTTGCTCACACTCCTTGAAGATGCGCTCTACCTCGCGGTCGAGACGGTGCCCCATGAGCTCGAGCATTATATATGTATCGGCGTGCACTCGGGGGTGCTGACCATGTGATACAAGTTCGTGAAAAACATCATCGACATTTGTTATGTGGAAGTTTCCGCACAAAGCAAGGTTTTTGGCACGCCAGTTGTTACGACGCAGGAAGGGGTGCACATACTGCATGCCGGTTTTCCCGGTTGCCGAGTAGCGCAAGTGTCCCATATAAAGTTCACCGGCAAATGCAAAATTACGATATGCATATTCGGCATTGCCTTTCATATCTTTGGGGTGAGAGATTATATCTTTGTTGGCCGCAGCAAAAACCTCAGAGATTGCGCCGGAACCCTCGGCACGCTCACGCGACATGTAATCTTCACCGGGTGAAGCCTTCAACTTCACACAGGAGATACCTGCGCCCTGCTGACCACGATTATACTGTTTATTCATAAGCAAAAAGAGCTTATTCATACCATAGGCCCAAGTTCCATACTTTTCTTTGTAATAGTTCAAGGGTTTACGCAAGCGAATCATCGCAACACCACATTCATGTAGTAACGGTTCCATAGTTTTAATATATAAATTCTTTTCAAAAAATATTCATTCCCACGCGCGCCAAACAGACGACGTAAATATACAAAAAAAGCCGTTTCCACGAAACGACCATAAACAAATATCAACAAATAAAAACAACAGACTGCATGGCTGAAAGACAATTATTTGAACAAGTCCCATTCTGGCAACTTGTTACAAGCATTTGTTTTATGTCTTTACAAATATTATCCATAAACAGCAGGTTTTATTTGACAAGAGGCACATACAGCGCAAGCGCGCCGACGCCCGTGTAAACTCATGCAAAGGTATATAAATAATTTAATAGTAACAAGCGGTAGGAGATGTTATTTACATCATATTTTATACTTTTTTTCACGCTATTATTTTGCACATTTTATTTTATGGTTATCTTTGCATCGGATTTTCTTTTTGCAGATAACAACAGCGGGGGAATATCGCCAAAACAGAGTAAATAAACGCCAAATTAGCTCAGTTGGTAGAGCAACGCATTCGTAATGCGTAGGTCTCGGGTTCGAGTCCCGAATTTGGCTCATAAGAGACCGGCCGAGGAGACTCGGCTTTTTATTTTTAAAGCGATAATGTCGAACAGTTATTTCAAGTTCAAGCAATTTACCATAGAGCAGGAGGGTTGTGCCATGAAGGTAGGCACCGATGGTTGCCTTTTGGGCGCATGGTTCGACACATCGACGGGCAACAGAATACTTGACATAGGTTGCGGAACCGGGCTTATATCGATTATGGCTGCGCAACGCAGTAAAGCCCAAATAACAGGCATAGAGATTGAGGAGCGTGCATCGATAAAGGCGAAAGAAAATGCCGAAAAATCTCCGTGGGGCGAAAGAATCGAAATTATAAACATCGATTTAAAAGAGTACGCCACCAAAGAGAAATTCGAAACAATTGTGAGCAACCCGCCTTTTTTTGCCAATAGTTTAAAGTGTGACAACGACAGCCGTACCCTCGCAAGGCACAACGACAGCCTGACACCGGCTCTCTTTTTCGGCAAAGCGCAAGAGTTGTTAAGCGAGAAAGGGAAAATTTCGATAATAATTCCAACAGATTCTTTCAACGAATGGGAGTGCGAAGCGTTGTTCAAAGGTTTCCACATTACACGCACAACAAAGGTGCGCACCACCCCACGAAAAACGGCAAAGAGAATATTAATTGAGTTTGGCAAAGAAAAAAACACGCGCATAGACAGCGAGATTATTCTCGAGGATTCTCCGGGCACCTACAGCCATGAGGCAAAAAATCTACTCCGCGACTTTTATCTCAAAATAGAATAATTTGTAAATATTTTTCTATCAAGAATTTTCCTTTTTATCTATATGAGGGTTACCTTTTTTAAGATTCTTTTTAAAAAAATCGACCCGCAAAGGTAACATCGGGAAAGACAAATCTATTTTAGGGAAACTGAAATTAACCTCGGGCAACGAACCGCTTATCATATCGGCAACCTGTTTATAAAACGGCACCATGGCAGCCTGCCCGTTCCAACCCGGCATAGCCATCACGTTTATACCGGCCGGTACTATCTCTATAAAAATTTCGGCCTCCATATCAATAGGTTCGCCATCAAAATGCGCAGGACCTGCATGCTTACGCTTTATGCGCACCCATTTGGATTCAAGTGTTTTTATGTGTCCGTTCCTTGTTAAAGAACGACCAAAAAGTTGCCCCAAAACCAACGGGACATCTACCGCGGGAAAGGGTTCGAGTATGGTTACACTCAACATACCATCGCGCATAGAGGCATTTGGAGCGATATAAGCATTATTCCCATATTGAGAGGCATTACCACATGCCACGACAACAGCTTTGTAAGTTTTTTTCGAAGACTCGGTCTCAATATCATACACCTCGGGTTTATAGTTCACCCAATCGACAAGCGTTTGGTGCATATAACCCACAAAACCTCTTCGGGTACCATGTGCAAAGCTGTTGCTTACAAACGCATCGAACCCCACACCGCATGTACAGAAAAAGGGCACACCGTTTATTTTTCCATAATCGACCGACACAGGAACAGCTTTGTTTAGAAATTGTATCGACCTCTTCACATCGATAGGTATTCCCAGATGGCGGGCAAAACCATTACCCGAGCCACATGGTATTATACCAAGAGCCGTATCGGTACCTGCAATAGCGCGTGCAACCTCGTTTACCGTACCATCGCCACCGACAGCCACGACAACATCGACACCTCTTTGCGACGCTTCACGTGCAAGTTCACAAGCATGAGCAACATACCGGGTCTCCTCGACAAACACATTAAATTTGCGCTTATCGACAAGTTTCTTTATCTGCTGAGGGAGCATACCCTTAGCACCTACACCCGATTTTGGGTTAATCAAGAACAATATGTCTCTCTTCTTACTCACTGAAAAAAAATTTCTGCAAATATACATACAAACGAGCGAGAAACACGAAGTTTACTTCAATGTTTTTCACAAACAAGCCCTCTTTGTTTACGCAAAACAATCGCGCGAGACAAAACAAACAAAGATTCTTGCCACAAGCGAGCTTATACAACAACAAAACAGGCATTGAAGAGGTTTTAATATCGTTATACGTATAAATTATAAATATTAAATAAAAAATATTTCGGCAAATCGACAAAAGGTAGTATCTTCGCATATTAATAACAAAAGCAACAGCAAGCTACATATTCCAAACAGGCGAATTGTAATTTGCGACACAGATAAACTCTAAAAAATAATGGGAACAGAAAATAAAGAGAATTTAAATAATCAAGGCAAAAAGGAAGAAGAAGGTAGTTTTTCCCTTATAACCAATTACGAGAACATCGAAGACCCATCTTCATTCGTTGCAAGCATAGACGCGGAATTACCCATATTACCCCTGCGTAACATGGTACTCTTCCCCACCGTTGTGTTGCCTGTAACTATTGGCAGAGAATCTTCGTTAGAGCTTGTTAAAAGCGCAGTTGCCTCAAAAGGACTTATCGGAGTTTTTTGCCAGAAAGACCCTGCCAACGAAGAACCGGGTTTTCATGACCTGTACCACCAAGGAACAGCAGCAAGAATTTTGAAAGTATTTGAAATGCCCGACCAAACGACAACCATAATTTTGCAGGGCATGCAAAGAATATCGCTCAACTTCATTACGCAAATATCGCCTTTCATTATTGCAGATGTAGATGATGACATAGAACCGACACCCGACTACGACAACGAAGAATTTAAAATGATTGTAGACGAGTGCCGAGAAAAAGCTTTCAAAGTATTGAAAACCAGCGAAGTTGAGCCCGAGGCAAGTTTCACCATAAAAAACATAAAGAACGAAGCGTTGCTCATAAATTTCCTTTGTGTGAACACAAAAGGAAGTGTCAGCGACAAGATGGAGATGCTATACTCTATCGACTACACCGCTCGTGCATACTCTCTTTTAAAATTCCTCAACCGGGAGTTGCACTATGCCAAATTAATGAAAAAAATTCAAAAACGCACAAACCAGGAGCTCGACCAACAACAAAAAGAGTACTACCTGCAACAGCAGATAAAAAGTATTCAAGAGGAACTTGGCGGTGGCGTTCAAGAGCAGGACAGCAACGAGTTGCGCAAAAAAGCCGATGAGAAAAACTGGAACGAAGAGACAGAGGAGGTATTCAAAAGAGAGCTTGCGAAACTCGAGCGAATAAACCCGCAGACACCCGACTACCATGTGCAACTTAACTACTTGCAGATGTTTGTCAGCCTGCCGTGGGGTAATTGCACCGCCGACAGCCTCGACATGAAAAACGCACGCGAAGTGCTCGACAGGGACCACTACGGGCTCGACAAAGTGAAAGAGAGAATATTGGAGCACCTGGCTGTGATAAAAATGCGTGGCGACCTAAAATCGCCCATAATATGCCTTTATGGCCCTCCGGGGGTGGGAAAAACATCGCTTGGCAAGTCGATAGCCGAGGCCATGCAACGTAAATATGTGCGCATGTCGCTTGGTGGCGTACACGACGAATCGGAGATTCGCGGTCACCGCAAAACATACATAGGAGCCATGCCCGGTCGCATACTCAAAGGCCTTGTGAAAGCCGGTAGCGACAACCCTGTATTCATACTTGACGAGATTGACAAAGTGGGACAGGCATCTATGCACGGCGACCCCTCGTCGGCACTGCTCGAAGTGCTGGACCCCGAGCAGAACAGCACGTTCCACGACAACTTCCTCGACATAGACTACGACCTATCGAAGGTGATGTTCATTGCCACAGCCAACAACCTGAGCAGTATCCCGGGCCCGCTACTCGACCGCATGGAGCTTATAGAGGTGAGTGGATACCTCGCCGAAGAAAAAGTTGAAATTGCCAAACGCCACCTGCTACCCAAAGAGAAGGAGGCAAACGGTATAGGCGATGAAAAGGTTACAATAAGCCAGGGAGCGATAGAGCACATTATAGAGAACTACACTCGCGAATCGGGTGTGAGAAACCTGGAGAAAAAAATTGGTAAAATCTTCCGCAAGCTGGCATGCCAAAAAGCAAGCACCGGAAAATTTAAGATATCGACAGTTAAAGTAAACGACCTCCCCACCCTTTTAGGGCCTATTGAGTTCTCGCGCGACAGCTACCAAGGCAACGACTATGCCGGTGTTGTTGTGGGGCTTGCCTGGACAGCCGTGGGCGGTGAGATTCTTTTCATCGAAACAAGCCTGAGCAAAGGCAAAGGAGAGAGAATAACCATCACAGGTAACCTGGGCGATGTAATGAAGGAGTCGGCTATGCTGGCACTCGAATACATAAAGTCGCATGCCGATTATTTGAATATCCCTTATGAGATTTTCGAAAAGTGGAATATTCACCTGCATGTACCCGAAGGAGCAATACCCAAAGATGGTCCCTCGGCCGGTATCACCATGACAACAGCACTCGCATCGGCACTAACACAACGCAAGGTAAAACCCAACCTGGCTATGACAGGAGAAATTACCCTGCGTGGCAAGGTTCTGCCTGTTGGCGGTATAAAAGAGAAGATTCTTGCGGCCAAACGTGCCGGTATCAAAGAGATTATTTTGTGTAAAGAAAACAAGCGCAACATAGATGCCATACCCGCCATGTACATAAAAGGACTCACCTTCCACTTTGTCGAGGATATTAAGGAGGTGCTCGACATAGCACTGCTCGACGAAAAGGTTACAACCCCCGTAGAGTTCCTTTAACGGAAAGATGACACAAATTGTTAGAAACATAAAAAACTACAACAGGTGAAATTCCAATTACTACATACCGACAGCAACAGCAAAGCACGAGCAGGCGTGCTAAGCACAGAGCATGGAGATATACAAACACCTATCTTCATGCCTGTTGGCACTGTGGGCTCTGTAAAAGCAGTACAGGTGCCCGACCTTGTTACCGACGTAAAAGCACAAATAATATTGGGCAACACATACCACTTATACCTTCGCCCCGGGCTCGATGTTCTGGAAAAAGCCGGTGGTCTGCACAAATTCAACAGTTGGCAACGCCCTATCCTCACCGACAGCGGTGGTTTCCAGGTGTTCTCGTTGAAGGATATACGCAAGATGAGCGAAGAGGGTGTGGAGTTCCGCTCACACATCGATGGCTCGAAGCACTTTTTCTCGCCCGAAAGGGTTATGGACATAGAGCGCAGTATAGGCGCCGACATAATTATGGCCTTTGACGAGTGTACCCCCGGAACAGCCGACTTCAACTATGCCAAAAAGTCGATGGAACGCACACACCGCTGGCTCGACCGCTGTGTAGCCCGCCTTTCGGAGACAAAGGCCAAGTATGGGTACGAGCAACAGCTCTTCCCCATCGTTCAAGGTTGTGTATACCCCGAACTTCGCCGTCAATCGGCCGAATATATTGCATCGAAGGAGTGTGCCGGCAACGCCATAGGTGGCCTTGCCGTGGGAGAACCTGCCGAAAAGATGTACGAGATGATTGAGGTGGTAAACGAGATTCTGCCCACCGACAAACCCCGTTACCTCATGGGAGTGGGCACCCCTGCAAATATTCTCGAAGCCATAGAACGCGGTGTAGACATGTTCGATTGTGTTATGCCCACGCGTAACGGGCGCAATGCGATGCTCTTTACAAAGCAAGGAATAATGAACATGAGAAACGAAAAGTGGAAATACGACTTCAACCCCATAGAGGAAGATGGCGAGTCGTATGTAGACAGGCAATACAGCCGTGCCTACCTGCGACACCTCTTTGTGTCGCAAGAGTACCTTGCGTTGCAAATAGCATCGCTCCACAACCTCGCTTTCTATGTGTGGCTCACACAAGAGGCACGCAAACACATTCTTGCAGGGGATTTTGCACAGTGGAAAAAAACGATGCTCGAACAAGTAACACGCCGACTATAAAAAACAGATGCTATGAAAAAGTGGATAGAAGCCTTTAAGCTAAAACGTCTTGACCGTTACATCATAGGGAAATTCCTTGGTACATACTTCTTTTCGTTGGCACTTATAATCACGGTGATAGTGGTTTTCGACTACAACGAGAAGATTGACAAATTTGCAACATCGAACGCAACGGTGTCGGAGGTGTTGATAGATTATTATCTGAACCTGGCACCATACTACGCAAACACTTTCAGTGCGTTGTTTGTCTTTATATCGGTTATATATTTCACATCGAAACTTGCCGAAAACTCCGAGATTATAGCAATGTTCGCGTCAGGAGTAAGCTTTAAAAGATTGTTGCGACCATATATGATTTCGGCAGGCTTTATTGCCATAATGACATATGTGCTGAGCGCATTTATAATACCCGTGGGCAACGAAACCCGCATAGCTTTCGAGATTAAGCACAACAGAAAAAAAGAGACAAAGTCGGCCTACAACATTCAGTTACAGGTAGATGAAAACACGGTTGCATACATAGGGCGATACGAAACAAGGAACAACATGGGGTTCCGCTTCTCGCTCGACAAGTTCGACGACAAGAAATTGGTGTCGCACATGACAGCAAAGAGCATTCAGTATCACCCCGACGAAAAATATAGATGGAGTGCTCGCAACTGGATGATTCGCGAACTTGCAGGCGACAAAGAGGTTATAAGGTCGAGCAATCACGAGGTGCTCGACACTATAATAAAGATTGAGCCGAGTGACTTTCTTGTCAGCGAGGGACAGCATGAGACCATGACAAGCCCCGAACTTAGCGAATATATCGACAAGCAAAAGGCACGAGGCATGGCAAATATCAAAGCCTTTGAGGTTGAATATCACAAACGAATAGCGATGTCTTTTGCGGCATTTATACTGACTATTATCGGTGCCTCGCTCTCGTCGAAAAAGACAAAGGGAGGCATGGGGCTCTCACTTGGTATAGGCCTTGGATTAAGCTTCTCGTACATACTTTTTCAAACAATCTCATCGGCTTTTGCCGAGCAAATGCCCGTGGCACTTGCTGTGTGGTTGCCGAACATAATATTTAGTTTTATAGCACTATATTTATATAGGAAAGCACCAAAATAACACAAACAAATGTATTTTACCGATTTTGATTTTGAGGACGAGGTTCTTGACGCGCTCGATGCCATGCGCTTCGAAACCTGTACACCCATACAGGAGCAGACGATTCAACCTTTGATGGACGGGCGCGACCTTATAGGTGTGGCACAGACAGGAACAGGAAAAACCGCCGCCTATCTGTTACCCGTGCTCAACAAACTATGCAAAGGCGGTTATCCCGACGATGCAATAAACTGCGTGGTGATGGCACCTACACGCGAGCTGGCACAACAGATAGACCGTCAGCTCGAGGGTTTCACCTACTTCATGCCCTTTTCGAGCGTAGCCGTATATGGCGGTAACGACGGACAACGATACGAGCAGGAACTACGTGGCATGGCAAAAGGTGCCGACATAATTGTAGCTACTCCCGGCCGACTCATAAGCCACATTAACTTAGGCAACATAGACCTCTCACGCGTGTCGTTCTTTATACTTGACGAAGCCGACCGCATGCTCGACATGGGTTTCTACAACGACATTATGACTATTGCCAAGAAACTGCCCAAGGAGCGACAAACCATGCTCTTCTCGGCCACCATGCCACAAGAGATACGCAAATTGGCCTCAAATATCCTCACCGACCCTCTACAAGTAACCCTGTCGCTTGCCAAACCGGCCGACGGCATAACACAAGAGGCATACATATGCCACGAGGGGCAAAAGATGGGAATAATAAAAAGCATATTCGAGAAGGAAAGCACCGAGAGAGTAATCCTCTTTGCTTCGCGCAAAAGCAAGGTAAAAGATATATCTATTGCACTTAAAAAGAGAGGGTTTAATGTAGGCGAGATGCATAGCGACCTCGGACAAGCCGAGCGCGACGAGATTATGTTCCGCTACAAAAGCCGTAAAATAGATATTATAGTTGCCACAGATATTCTTGCACGAGGTATCGACATCGACGATATTCGCATTGTAATTAACTACGATGTGCCACGCGACTGCGACGATTATATTCATCGCGTAGGCCGTACCGCACGCGCAAACACCAAAGGACGCGCAATAACATTTGTGTCGGTAGAGGACCAAGACTACTTTAAACGCATAGAAGAGTTCATGGAGCAGGAGGTAACCAAGATACCCCTACCCGACGAGCTTGGCGAGGCACCCGAATATTCGCCCAAGAAAAGCGGTAAAGGTGGTAGCAAAAACCGCAGAGGCAACCGCAACGAGCATGGTGGTCGTGGACACGGAAGGAGAGACAAGAGCCGTCGCGAAGGTGGCAAGCCCAAAACCGAAGGCACCACACCCACAGCACAAACAGCAACAAGCACCCCCGAGCAAGGAGAAGGAAAGAAAAAACCTCAAAACCGTCGCTACCACCGCGGGACAAGAAGAGACAAGAACAACGGTGCCGGTAAAGGAGAAAATTAACAGGACCGGATAGCTGAATTTTATATTCAAAAACACAAACTAAAACAGATAACCGCGGTTGTCTGTTTTAGTTTAAATATCCTTAATACTATATCGATACTTACCTTTATAATTTTCCTTGGTCGGCAAGATAAGAGCATCAGTTGTCGCAAATTAACGATAACCGATATAGATAATAATATAGGTATATACAAAATTTGCACACACCAGGAAACAGAACTACTTTTGTACTCGTCACTTATAAGCCAACAAAACCAATAATAGAAACTCCACAATTAAACGACCATACATCAAAAACAAACTATCTTTGTAAAGATATATAATAAGACCACATACTATGAAAAGCCAATTACATGCATACGACAAAAACAAGGTAGCACTACTAAAATCTATTCTACCAATACTTATTATAATTCACCATTTAGCTAACGAAGGATTTCAAGGAATTCAAAAAATTGGTGCATTAGGGGATATCGTGATGTATCTGTTCTTTGCAATGTCTGGATACGGATTAGTAACTTCATATCTTAAAGACAAAACATATATAAAGAAATTTTTAGGGAGGTCCTTGGTAAAACTATTTGTACCATATTTTATTGCAATGATATTGTTTGTTACATATCGTTACGTTAATGATATTGACAATGTAGAACTTTTAAGAACTAATGGTTTGTATTCTTTTGTACCAACTTCATGGTATATATATGTTCTATCATACCTATATATATTTTATTATGTAGTATTCAAATATATCAAATCGAGCAATATCATCAAAGTAACACTTGTCTGTATGCTTGTTTTTGCATACTACTTTATTGCTCCAAAAATTGGAATAGAATCATGGCGATATAACAGATGTCCGGCATTCTGTATAGGCATGTTTTTTGCTTTGTTTGACAATAAAATTAAAGAATCTTTTGTTGTATGGCAAGTATTGATTGCTATTTTGATATTGGTATTCCTATACCCATTTCGTTGGACCTTTCAATGCCTTCCACCTCTATATTACTCAACAATATTTTTTCTTGTAATGTATATTATTGGTAATGTCAAACAAAATAAAATTGTAAACTTTATAAGTTCCATCTCATTAGAGATGTTTATAATACAATATATTCCGATATATATAATTACTAATGACTTACATATAACATCAACACTAATTGCGGTAACAATTGTTCTGCTCATGGATATTGCAATTGCATATTATATGAATAAGTTTGACAAGCATATTACAAAGAAATTATTATAGTATTCTCACAAATACTACAATTATAAATATATACATATTTTATAACCAAGCACCTATAATGGAAACTCCACAATTAAACGACCATAAACAAAATTGCGGGCAAGCGAGAGCAGAAAGCAAGTTTGCTTGCATTATGCAAAGCTAGAACAATTTCGTCGAAGGCTAGCAAGAGTACCCGCCTATGCATAAAGGAGAGTTTGAGGTATCACAAATAAAAAACCACGCTATAACGCATATTATCGATGCATTATAGCGTGGTTGTCGGTTATTCTACAAGTTATATTATTGTATCTTCTGCATAATGCTTTGCCTTATCCACCACACTGCGTAACTCATAAACCTAACACCTCGCCTCTCATCATAATTTTCGGCAGCCAATATCAAACCTTCGTTTCCTGCACTTATAAGTTCTTCCATTGAAAAACCACACCCTTTGAATAATCTGGCAACAGCAACGACAATGCGTAATTTTGAATAGTCAAGCTTTTTAATTGCAGATATTCTTTCAATCCCTCCCGATTTTATATCATTTATAAGTTGTATTTCATCTTCAACAGAGAGATACAGTTCATTCTCGCACACTTTTGTTTTTCTCCTTTTCATATATTACCAAATTTTAAGGGTTCTATATAATATATACGAAAAGGAGTTGCACTTTGGGCATTATGTTTCAAAAGGTGTGCAAGAACACTGCACACCTTTGTGTTTTACATCACTGTATTTTTTCCTTATAGTCTTCTTGGTCGGCAAGGCGGAACTCAAAAGAAGAATATTTTTTCCCTTTTGAACCTAATCTTTCAGCTTGTATTTTAAATATTGAATAAAATAGTTGTTCCATATCAAATTTTCTAATTTCATTTTCATTATTTATATCTTTATATATTTTGAGAATTCTTTCTTGATACGCTGATACTTTTTTATTGTCAAAACAGGTATCTTTTTGGGGGTTGAATATAAGATACACGAATTTTATATCGGTATTAACATTTTCATTTTCAATTATATTTGCAGAAATTGCAAGAAAATGACATATCAACTGTTTGATATCAAAATGTACAATCTCTTTGTCATTGAAATTGAAGGTACACTTAAAATGCTTGTCATCATCATCTTTCGCGCTCCAATTAAAAGACAATTTAGAATACTTGGCTTTTAGTTTTTCAAATATCTCTTTATAGACATTGGACACCTCTATTGTTTTGTGCGAACTATATATTTCCCTACACTTAGCCTCAATAAAAACATCAACGTCACCACGCATTATGTAGCCATCAAGATTTGCACTGCCCCCAACCCTTGTTGGCATTAGTTTCTCAAACTGAAAACCTTCAATATCTTTTGAAAGATTATAAAGAAAACGACTGGACGAGCCAAAAGATGCCATCTTGGGCGGACATATCCCCCATCGACCTTTCTTCTCTTTCAACTCACCACCATCAGCATCATTATATTGCGCACGATGCAATGGCGACATTGATTTTAGAAATTCTTCCCAAGCATCGTTGGACAGATAATTCCAATATGGTTCACTATCTGCAATCTTGTATCCACATTCAATAGACTTTTCCTTGCACTCACAATCTCGTATAGCATAATCGAGAGCCTTTTCGGGAGAATCTATCTCCGCATATTTATTTTCACTCATAACATCAATTATATTTAGTTAAACATTCTTCTAATCTTCTCTTTATCTCCTCTCTCAATACAACGGGTTCCAGCACCTCAACATTTTCGCCCATTGCGAGTATGTGGGTTGAGAGTTCAGATGTCAAGCATAATCGGTATTCAAATTCACAGAACTCGCCATATTTCGACGCGCCCTCTTTTTGTGAACGGTGAAGCGGCAGGGAGCGCAAGTATTCTATCTGCCTGCCATAGGCCTTTATCTTCACTTTTACAGGTTTTAGTTCCTCGTTTACATATATTCCAATAGTATTGGCATAATACTTCTCTGCGTTAAAATTCTTCGGCAATGTGAATGACGTGCCAGACAAATTCATTTCAAGAGCACGGTCGAGTGCAATATTCCTAATACCTCCGAGTTCCTCAATATAACCCACCACATACCACCGTTGGCGATAAACCTTCATTGCATAGGGCTGAATATTGAATGTTTCCCTATGCCCGTAGAATGGTTGGTAATCCACTGTCAGCTCCTTTGACTTTTGCATTGCCTCAATAACTGTTTGCAGATATTCTGTTCCACAAGGTATCTCTTCAAACAATATCCGCCCATTCATATTGTGCCCAGCCGTTATCATATTGGAGAGGGTAAACGAATTCAAGAGCCATTTACGGACACTATCGTTTTTCAACGTTTCGGGAGTTGATATATAATATCTGTACCCGTTTGAAGCATTGCATTTTATTTCAACACCGAATAGTTCTTCAACAGCACTCCTATGTTGGTGAAATGTACGCAACGGCAATGGCTTACCATCGGTCAATGAGCTGTTTTTCCACAAATCGCTTATTTCTTCAAACGTAAGTTGCTTTTGTTGAAGGAGCGTATTCAAAAGCCAAATGTAACGGTTAAATGTCTTGCTTATCATATCTTATATTCGAAGTATGCCACAAATATAATGAACGCCTATGCAAAAACATTGCACATCAGCAATAATTATTCTGAATTTTATTTTTCCATATAGGTATGCATAGTTTATGCACACCAACGTCTGCTTTATAAGCAAATCATTGACAAGTAATCGTATTATATTATATAAAAGATACTTATATGAAAAAGAAACATCTGCAAAACACAAATGCAAAACAGAAAGCAATGGTCGATTCATTAGTTTTCCAAACAAACTGGGGAATCAAAAAACTTTATGGAACCCCGAACGACTTAATAACAATATTGGTAAAAACAGAATTGGATTATATTGTAGAATTGAATCTGTTTGAAGACCTGTTGCTAGTGAAAAAGTTTATCGACAAAGTGAAACAGGTATTCGGCGTTGAGCCTGTTGCTGAACTCGGTGATTTTTACACAAGTCCTGTAGCCCTTGCATTGGGGATTGGAAAAATTGATGATATTGCGAAATTGAATACACCCATAGCCTGGCACGAACTTTTAGAAAAAAAGATTCTCTCTGTATACTACCCGACCGACGTGCGCAATTCAATCGTCGATTATGCAAAGAACAATGGATATAACACATCGACATACTTGGGAAAACCTATAATTAAACTAAACAAATTCTTTGTGTTGTTGGAACGAGCAAAATAAATATCAGTTGTCGCAAATTGCGACAACTGATGCTCTTAACAATATCGGTATATACAAAATTTGCACACACCAACAATCGGGTGTATTTTTGCTGTCGGAACAATTTACATGTACATTTTGCATATTACTCATTAACCAACAGAACCAATAATCAATGGAAACACCACAATTAAACGACCATGAACAAAATTGCGGTTTAGCGAGCGCAGAAGGCAAGCCTGCTTGCATTATGCCGAGCGACAGCAAGTTCGCCGAAGGCAACGCGGAGTACCCGCCTATGCATAGCGGAGAGTTTGACACATCACCAATAGCTATATACACGAGCGATGACAACACCATTTCGCTTGATGTAAAGTTGGAGAATGAAACCGTGTGGCTTTCGCAAGCACAGATGAGTTTGCTTTTTGATAAAGATAGAACTGTTATCGGCAGACACATCAACAACGTTTTCAAAGAGGGAGAATTGCAAAAGGAATTGGTATGTGCAAAAATTGCACATACCGAAAAACTTGGTCGCTGGGAAGGACGTACGCAAACTGTTTATACAGAATATTACAACCTTGATGTTATTATATCAGTTGGTTATCGCGTAAAATCCATTAATGGAACTCGCTTCCGTCAATGGGCAAACCGTGTTCTCAAAGACTATATTGTAAAAGGATACGCCATTAACGACAAGATTAGAATTGAGCATTACAACGAGCTTAAAGATGTTGTCCGTTTGCTTGCGAACACAGTTCATTCACAAGAAAAGTTGAGTGATGAACAATCGGCGGGATTATTGTCTGTTGTTACCGATTATGTTTATGCTCTTGACACACTCGACCGCTACGACTATCAGCAACTGACAATTGAAAATACCACCAAAGAGGAGCGATTCCACGCAACATATGAGAATGCGATGGAAGCAATTTTGAGCCTCAAAGAGAAATTTGGCGAGAGCAATCTGTTTGCAAACGAAAAGGACAACTCATTCAAAAGTTCTATCGGGCAGATATACCAGACATTCGGTGGTGTAGAACTATACCCAAGTGTTGAGGAAAAGGCAGCAATGCTACTCTACCTTGTTACCAAGAACCACTCATTCAGCGACGGCAACAAACGCATAGCAGCAATGTTGTTCCTTTGGTTTATGGAACGCAACGGCATACTCTACCGCACCGACGGCAGCAAACGAATTGCCGACAACACCCTTGTTGCCCTCACACTAATGATTGCCGAGAGCCGAACCGAAGAGAAAGATATAATGGTAAAAGTAGTTGTAAACCTCATTAATCAACAGAACCAATGACCACCGAAACACCAATACATAACGAACATAAACAAAGTTGCGGTTCAGCGAGTGCAGAAGACAAGCGTGCTTGTATTATGCCGAGCCCAAGCAAGTTCGCCGCAGGCAAAACCGAGTACCCGCCTATGCATAACGGAGAGCAAAATCACGAATTAAAAATGACAAAAGGCAAAACATATCGCTACGATGATGAGTTTAAAGCAAAGGCACGTGCTCATCAGTTCGCATTTAGGGAAAATGTATTGAATGACTTTTACGATGAGAAGAACCCACAA
>JAZQVO010000027.1:0-77030 GCA_045631905.1 Bacteroidaceae bacterium | reverse complement strand
CAAGCCATTTTTCTTACCTGACGCTCAAACAGTCCTCCACTTTTCCCAAAAATACTGACGCTCGTTTTTCTAAAAGCTTTAATGCGCATCAATGAACAACCTCATGATTATAAAGAAGGTATTTACAAACAAAGGTAATCTTCAAAAAACCACCGGCACCGTAAAAAGCAGAGCACAGCTCCGTTAATTATTAGGAGAAAGCGAGGACATGCAGAGCGAGGTGTGCCGTTATATTTACCCCATAACGCAACACCGAGCGAGTTCCGGAGCACCTAATAATTAACGACAAGAGCGGAGCGACAAGTAACAGCCGACTGATGAACGTTGCTCGCAACTTGCGAACAAAGGGTGTTACGACTGCTTTTTCTCGTGTGCCGAGCGTTTGGTTCTTTGCGCGACAAAGAACATATAAATTTTGCTTTATAGTGAGAACAACCGAGGAACAACACCGAGGAGTTAAAAGAAAAAATATTGTTTTTTCGAGATTTCTCGTCGCAAACACGACATCGAAAAGACACTTTTTTTAACGTACTTTCTGCGCCGACAGAAAGCACCAAGGTATTGCTCTGTGCAACTTCGTAGTTCACATCAAACTTTTTTTTGTTTGATGTGAACTTTTTTTTAATAGCTGTGTTCTATTAGTAAACAGCAGTAACGAGAATTTATAGAAACTTTTTCTTAATCATTCAATTCCCCTCGGCAACCCTCCGTAGTGATACGCGGGGTTGCCCTCTTTTTTATGAAAAACAATGAAAAGGTTGCATATTATTGTTTAACCATATATATTTGTAGCCGATAAGGTGTAACTGCCATCGCTTTTCGGTGGCGTTAGTAAAAGGGAATCCCGTTAGAGTCGGGAGCTATACCCGTAGCTGTAAGTTCATTAATGTCTTGGTAATCTGTTGCCACTGCTCATTGCTGGGTGGGAAGGCGCCAAAGACGAACAAGCCAGAAAACCTGCCTTATTGTTTTTGAGTATTAACAATGCCTCGGGTGTGGGCTTGATAAACATTTTTATGCCAAATAAATTTATCTTTTTTTGGGTGTGCACATTGTGTATGTGCTTCTTTACGTTTTTGCGGTTGCATGCACAGCATAGCGACACTTTGCCTCGTGTGCATAATCTCGTGGAGCTTGAGGTGATAGATGATGCTTTGTCGGGTAGCTCGTTGCAGGTTGTGCCGGTGCAGGTGATGTCGGGTGATGATATTGCAAGGTTGGGGCTCGAAAATGTTGCCGACGGGGTTAAGCGTATGGCGGGTGTGCAGGTTCAGGATTATGGTGGGTTGGGTGGCTTGAAAACCGTCTCCCTGCGAGGTCTTGGCGCAAAGCATACTGCTGTGTGTTACGACGGGGTGGCTGTTAGTGATGTGCAGAGCGGTATGGTCGATGTGGGGCGTTTTAATCTCGATAATGTGTCGAGCCTCTCGCTTGTGATGGGGCAGGGCGAGGAGATTTTTTTGCCGGCACGTTCTTATGCTTCGGCGGGGGCTATAAATATTGTTACAAAGAGGCCTTTAAATTCAACACTAGCCCTTAAGCTGAAAGGGGGCTCTTTTGGTCAGGCCGGTTTGTCGCTTTTGCGCGAGAGGGTGCTTGGCGATAGTTGGAGTTATTCGGCATCGCTTGCCATGCAACGTGCCGACGGGGATTATCCTTTTACTTTGGTAAACGGTAGCGAGCATAGCGAGCAAAGGCGTGCCGATGGGGATATAAAAACCGTTGTTGCCGAGGGTAATGTTTTTGGTACTTTGGGCCGTGTTGGCGATATTGCGGTGAAACTATATTATTTCGACTCGGAACGTGGGCTCCCCGGGGCTGTCAATCTCTATAATAAAGATAATCGTGAGCGTTTGTGGGATAATAATTTTATGGCTCAGGCGGTGTATAATGTGTCGTTTGATGGTGGGCCGGCCTTGCGAACGATTATAAAGTATAATTATGCTTTTTCGCGTTATACCGACAGGAACTCGGGATATTCGCATGGAGTACAGAAGGATTGTAACACGCAGAATGAATATTATGCCTCTTTGGGTGCTGTTTATGATGTTGCGTCGTGCTGGTCGTTTGCTTTGACAAGTGATTTTTCTTACTCCTCTTTGAAGAATAATTTTGTAAATTCAAAGGAGCCGGAGCGTTTCAGCTCGCAGAGTGTGCTGGCTACAAAATATGCCTCTCGCTCTTTCACGGCAACGGCAAGCCTTCTCGCTACTTTTATTGCAGACAGATTGAAGGGGGGGTATGCCTCACCGGCCGACAAAAGGCGTTTGTCGCCTGCTGTGGCTTTGTCGTGGCAACCTTTGCGCTCTTTGCCTTTGCGTCTTCGTGCTTCGTATAAGGATATTTTGCGTGTACCTACTTTTGCCGACCTTTACTACTTGCGCATGGGTAATGTGGGGCTTAAACCGGAGCGTGCATCGCAGTTTAATGCGGGTGCGGTATACTCGGGGAGGGTTGGTCGTGTGGCTCTTGCTTTGTCGGTCGATGGTTATTATAACAGGGTTAAGGACAAGATTGTTGCGTTGCCAACCATGTATATATGGCGCATGCAGAATTATGGCAGGGTAGATGTGAAGGGTGTTGATGTGACAGCCTCGCTTTCGAGGGATTTGCCTTGTGGTATGGGGTTGCTTGCCGATGTTGCTTACAGTTTCTGCGATGCGGTGGACAAAACAAACAGCCTTTCAAAGAATTATGGTCATCAGATACCTTATACTCCGCGACACACAGGTAGCTTTTCGTTTACTTTAAATACCCCCCTTCTTAATGTGACATATTTGCTGTCGGTGGTTGGGGAGCGATATATGTTGCCACAAAACAGCGTTGCCAATAAGATGCCTTCGTATGTGGAACACAGCCTGTCGGCAAACAGGGATTTTGAGTTGAGTGGGGCTGTGGTGCGTGTGCAGGGCGAGCTCCTTAATTTTACCGATAAGGGTTACGAGGTTATTCGATATTATCCTATGCCGGGTGTGTCGTGGCGTCTTTCTGTGAATGTTACTTTTTAAAATTATATTATGAAAAAAATTGCTTTTTTATTAACGCTGGTGTCGGCCTTTGTTTTGGGGGCTTGTAGTGATGATAATGATGGTCCTATGGCTCCGCCTCCTCCCTCTTCGGCGGTGAACATGACCGAGTTTTGTTGTAAAGATGGGGTGTTGTATGGCTTTCTCTCGCAGTATGACGAGGCGTGGAACAGAATTATTGTTCATTCGGCTTACAATACTTTTACAGGCGATGTACAGGCTCCATGGGTAACCGATGGTACGGTCGTTTCGTCGCCCTATAAACTTATGTCGGCGGGCGATTATATATGTCTTAGTGCGTCGGATTATGTGAACGATGGCGATGTTTATCTTTTTACACCCGATGGCAGGCTGTACGATAGTTTTTCGGCAGGTATAGGGCCTCGTCGTGCTGTGACGGTCGATAATTTTATTTATATTCTTAACGAGGGGTTGTATAATGCAAATAACTCGTCGCTCACAAGATATAATGTTGATGATGCTTCGGTTGTGAAGGATTGTTTTATGAAGGCTAACGATAAGGGGATAGGCGACACTGCCAACGATATATGTCTTTATGGTAGTAAAATGTATATTGCCGTGGCCGAAGAGAATGTTATCTGGGTTACCGACAAGAGTGCGCGTATATTGAAAAAGATTGAAACGGCCGGCAAGCCTCGTTACTTTGCCACAGCCGAGGGTAGTGTGTTTGCAACCCTTTTCAATGGTCATGTGGCACGAATAGATACTCTTGCCATGTGTGTCGATGCTACTATCCCTGTTGGTCGCAACCCCGAACAGTTATGCGCTGTGGGCCGAAAGTTGTTTGTTGCTAACTCTGGTGGTCTTGATTATAACACCGAGGTGGGTTACGACAAGACTGTGTCGGTTGTTGATATTCCTTCGTTTACAGAAATTAAGAAGATTGAGGTGGCAACTAACCCTTCCAATATTCTGGCTTCGGAAAACGGCTATGTTTACCTTGTTTCTTTGGGTAATTATTCGTCGGTTCCTAATACTTTACAATGTATTAATCCCGACACTTACGAGGTTACTCTGCTTAATGAGTGATACTTTTGTGTCATAGTATCGGTGGCTCTGCTTGTCGGTGCCACCGATATGTTTTTTATGCCTTGTATCTCTTTTGTCATTCGATAATAATGTGTATCTTCGCATTAGTATGAGCGTGTTACGAAATTTTATCTGTTGTTTCTCTTTGCTCTCGGCCCTTGTTGTTTGCTTGGGTTGTGGGGCAGGTGTGCACGACGACTATCGCACGTCGGCGCTCTTTACCGAGATGCGTTACAAGAGTATCGACAGTGTGGCTGTTGTTGCTTCGGGTTTGTTGCATAGTGGTGCGGAGGAGGACAAGATGACCGCTCTTAATGCTCTGGGTTATTCGGCTTTGATGAAGATGGATTACTCGGAGGCCGAGAGGTTGTATAAGCAGGTTGTTTTGGGCTCACGATGTGAGATTGAGCGTTTGGTGGCCGATGTGGGCTTGATGACGTTATGCTATCGTGTGAGCGCAAACAGGGAGTTTTTCGACTATCGTACCGAGGCTCTGCATCGCATAAATCGTATTACTGAGGAGGAGGCTTGGTTGCCTGCCCACGAGAGGGAGCGTTTTGAGCGTGCAAAGGCCGAGTTTGCAGTCGTGTCGATATGTTATTTTTCGAATATTGGTTTGCAGGAGGAGTGTCGCGGGGCTGCGGAGTTTCTCTCGCAGGAGATGGAGAATTTTGATGATACGGGTTTGCGCATTTATGCTCGTATGATTCTTGCCGGTCTGGAGCCCGATGCGTTGAAACGTTTGGAGGCTTATGTGGTTGGTGCGAGTGTTGCCGAAAGGTATGGTTACACATGGTTGCTTGCCAACTATCGACTGCTCATGGCTATCAACCTGCGTAGCGTCCCCCTGCAAAAGAGCATGCAGTATGATATTCCTGCTGTCGTGAGGCCTTTTGTTGCCGATGATGCCTCGCTCGATGTTCTAGCTTTGGAGCAGGCAAGGAGCGCCGTCGATGGCTTTGAAAATTATGGCGATACATATATGAAGGTGGAGGCTCTTGCTGTTGTTGCTTCGTGTCTCACTCAAATGGGCGATTATGAAGGGGCGATAGCTGTTCTCGATACTGCTCTTTGCGATGTAAATACTTATTACGAAAGGGTTAATCCCTCGTTTGCTCCTCTTGCGCTCGACTCTGTTTATTTTGATATCGATAGCGAGATGCCGGCTCTCTATAACGATTCTGTAAAGAATGTGTGGGAGTGCCTTTTGAGTATAAGAAGAGAGGCTAGTTGTGCCTATGCCGGCTTGGGGAACAAGTATCTTTCTGATATAAACAGGGAGGCTTATTTGGAACTTTTGCGTAGCACTCGCATGAACAGGCAGATGGAGAGTCGCGTGCAGATAGCAACAGATAGTGCGGTAAGGCTCTATTGGGGTGTGTTGTTTGTCGTGCTTGTTCTGCTCGGTTTAACCGGAGTGCTGTTTGTGGTTGTTCGTCGCAGTCGCCGTCGCGATGCGGTATATTCTCAGAACCTGAAATTAACCCTTGCTCTGTGCAGGAGGCTCATGTCGTCGCTTCCGGCCGAGATGAGTAGCGAGGAGGAGGTGTGCAACGCTGTGTGTGACATAGTAAAGCAGGTGCTTGCAGGCTTTTCGGGTAAAGTGGATTTTTCGCTTCTGGCTCCTTTTGAAGTGTGCGACGAGAGACCGTTTGTTTATAAATTCCCTTTACCGCTTGTTGGTGGTGCGCGTCTCTATACTCTATATATGGTTGCGACCGAGGAGTGCTCCGAAGATAAATTGTCGCTCATTAATATAGCCTTGCCTTATATTGCCGTGGCTGTCGAGGAGGGGTTGAGAATTGCCAATTTGAGCGACGAGCAGTTGAGGGTCGATGAGCAACGTATGGCACATGCGTTGTATCTTGCCGAGCATAAGAGAGAAAATGTTTTGAAGAGGGTGTCGGTGTCGGTGTTGCATGGCATGCGCCCCTATATAGACCGCATAATGAACGAACTTCGCAGCTTGCGTGGCAGTGATGCTGATGATGTGGTTGAAAGGCGTTTGCATTATGTAGCAGAGCTTACAGAGATACTCGACGACTTTAATGTGATTCTTGAACGGTGGATTAAGATGCGTAGCGGTGAGCTCTGTTTGCAGGTGGAGCGTTTTTCGGTTCGCGAGGTTTTTGATATTATAGCAAAGAGCAAGCCTCTTTTTGATTCGCGTGGCATAAAGCTGGATATTAAAACCGCTGATGCTGTGGTTAAAGCCGATAAGGCCTTGACGCTGTTCATGATAAATACTTTGGTTGATAATGCCGGTAAATTTACCCCGCAGGGCGGGCGTGTGGCCGTGGAGGCTGTGGAGCATGATGATTATGTCGAGATTGCTGTCGAGGATAGTGGGATAGGGCTGTCGCAGGACGATATTGAGCATATCCTTCACGAGAAGGTGTACGATGCTTCGCTCATAGGCAAGGAGAACGGGAAATATAATGCGAATAAGGGCGGTGGTTTCGGGCTTATGAATTGTAAGGGTATTATTGAGAAGTATCGAAAAACCGACTCGCTCTTCTCGGTGTGCGAGATGAATATAAGTAGCGTGAAGGGGGAGGGGAGTCGTTTCTCTTTCCGTCTGCCAAAGGGTGTGGCGCGTTGCATCGTGCTGTTGCTCTCTCTGTTTTTGCCTTCGACTATCGGGGCTGTCGATACTCTGACGCGTGTGGGTGCTTATGCCGACTCTGTTTTCTTGTGTAATGTGAACGGCAAGCACGACTCGGCCTATTATTATGCGTCGAAGGCTATTGCAGGGTTGAATGATTTTTACAAAGAGAATGTTGGTGGTTGCGATACTCTGTCGCTTGTCGATGGTGCCGCCTCCGAGATTGAGTGGTGGCGCAGTGCTCTCTTTCCGCCTGCTCTTAACGAGGATATATTTTTTAATATTCTTGATGTGCGCAACGAGCTTGCCGTGGCTGCTCTTGCTACACGTAATTGGCACGATTATCGTTATAATAACAATATTTACGCATCGCTTTATCGTCTTGTGCACGAGGATAAAGGGCTCGAGAAGCATTATGAGCAGATGCAACAGCTGGCCAACCACAGAAGGGCTGCCGTGGCGTTGTTGATATTCTTGTTGCTGGTGCTTGTTCTGGTGTATGTTGTGTACTACGTGCGTCATAGTGTGATAGAACGTATGAACAGTCGTATGGTGCTCGAGCTTAACGGCCGTTTGCTTGCCGTGACAGGTGGTGACGAGCGTTTGTCGGGGGAAGAGCTTGCTCAACGTGTTGCAAGTGAGATTTATATGGCGGTGGCGGCTCCTATGTGTATCGATAGGGTCTCGGTTCTCTTAAAGAACGCCGATGGTGAAAGTATTGTGCACCTTCCTGACGAAGAGAAAGGGGTTCTGGCTGTCTATATGCACAGCGTGACGGAGAGTGGCGAAGCGTTCTTTGCCGACAACGAGTTGCTGTATGTCCTGCCTTTGTGTGTTGTACAACAGGGCGAGGAGCTATGTATTGGTGCTGTCGGGCTTGTGTCGGAGAGGCCTTTGAGCGAGAACGAGGTGATGAACATTGAGCTTATTGTGCGTTATGTCGCATCGGTGGCCTATCACTCTATGGTGCGCATGGCCGAGCATTATCGTGAGCTTGCGATGGTTGAGGAGGAGGCCGAAAGGGTGATGTTTGAGGAGAACCGTTTGCATGTGCAGAATATGGTTATGGATAATTGTTTGTCGATGATTAAGCACGAGACAATTTATTATCCCGGTCGTGTGCGTGCTCTCGTGGAACAGTCTGTTGCCACAGGTGCAGGTGAACGCGCTACGCTTGTTGATGCTATGCGCGAGCTTATGGATTATTATAATTCGGTCTTTTCAACCCTTGGTAATTGTGCTGTGAAACAGCTCGATGATATGAGCTTTAAACAGACGGATATTGCTTTGGAGGAGTTGTTTGCCGAGGTGCGTATGTTTGTGGCGCGTAAGGCAAAGAGGGCTTCTGTGGCTCTGGGGCTTACTTGTGAACCTACTGCGCTAAGTGTTTGTGGCGACCGCGACCTGTTGCTCTTCTTGTTTGAGTCGCTCGTGACTGCTTTTATGGGCTATGGCGACGGCAATTTGTTGTTGCGTGCGGTAGATTGTGGCGATGCTGTGCGTGTGGAGCTGGTTGATGTGCGTCGCTGTATAAATAAGGAGCTTTTGCAATGTTTGTTTGTACCATCGAAGGATAATCTTGCAAAAGAGGGGCTTCGTGGCATGGAGTTTTTAGTTGTTAAGGAGATTGTGCGTCTGCACGAAGATTGCCTGCAAAAGCATGGTTTGCGTGTGGTGGCCGAGGATAGAGACGAGGGGACGGTTATTATGTTTACTTTACTTAAAGCTGTGAGTGATGAATAGTGAATTTAGTGTTATAATTGTTGAAGATGCGAGGTTGGAGTTAAAGGGTACGGAGGAGATTTTCCGTTCCGAAATTCCACAGGCAAAGGTTATTGGGGTTGCCATGAACGAGCAGGAGCTTTATCATTTGCTCGAAAAGGAGTTGCCCTCGCTCTTGTTGCTCGACCTTGGGCTGGGTGGTTCTACCACCGTGGGTGTCTCAATTTGTAAGAAGGTGAAGAGTGAGTATCCGCAGGTGAAGATTCTTGTGTTTACCGGTGAACTTCTCGATGAAAAATTGTGGGTTGATGTGCTCGATGCCGGTGCCGATGGCATTGCTTTAAAGACCGGTGAGCTACTCACAAAGCACGAGGTACTTGGGGTTATGCAGGGTAAGAGACCTGTTTTTAATTCGCCTATCTTATCGAAGATTGTGGAGAGGTTCCGCAACGCGGTGTTGCGCGATGCAACACGGCAAAAGTCGCTCATTGAGTATGATATTGACCGTTACGACGAGTGCTTTTTGCGACATCTTGCGCTTGGTTACACAAAGGATATGATTGCAGGTCTAAAAACGATGCCTTTTGGCGTAAAATCGCTCGAAAAGCGTCAGGCCGACCTTGTATCCCGTCTTTTCCCCGAAGATGAGCAGAGGGGTATAAATGTTACGCGTCTTGTGGTGCGTGCTATTGAGTTGCATATTATTGATGTCGAAAATCTTGAGCCCGATGAATAACCGTCGTCGATTATATTACCCGGCTGTTGCATACGCATCGTTGCTGTTGCTTGTGTGGTTGCTGTCGTGGGTTGTGGATATTGCCGAGTTGCTGACAGGTGGCGGTGATGTGGTGAGCTCTTTGCTGAGTGCAGAGGGGGTGCGTTGGGCTGTGAGGGGTGCTTCGCTGTCGCTGACCTCGGCTCCGTGGGGGGTGATTGTGTCGGGTGTCTCGCTTGCCGGGCTTGTCATGGGTGCCGGTGTTACGAAAAGTATCAGGGCGTTGAGTGTGGGTAAGGTGCTTATGCCTAATGAGCGTAGGGCGTGGCTTTTTGCTTTTGTAACTGCTCTTGTCTTTGGTGCTTTGTTGTTGCTTGGTACTCTTGCGCCATGGAGTGTCTTGCTTGGCGTGACAGGAAATTTTAATGCGTCGCCGTTAATGCAAGGGGCTGTTTTTCTCTTTTTTGCGGGCGGGGTGTTGGTCTTTTCTGTGTACGGCTTTATTTATGGCAATTATCGTAGCGTGGTTGATGTTGCTCTTTCCATGGGCGAGGGTTTCTCTTTTTTCGCTCCTGCTTTGTTGGCAGTGTTGCCGGCAACGGGTATCTTGCCATGTGTCGAGTTTTCGGGCCTGTTCTCCATGGTTGGTGTGTCGGTCGAGGAGCTTGCCGTGGTGGCTGATGTTATGTATTTATTGCCTTTTTTGTTTGTGTTGTTAATGCACTACGCCGAGGGTAAAAGATAGTTTGTGATATGTATAATAAGTTTATAATAGATGGCGACGGGGTGTTGAAGTTTGGTAATGTTTATTTGCATCGCGATCTTCTGGGCAGGGGCGATTCTTGCCCTTATGGTGGGGGCCTGTGGCAAATTGATGTAAACAGGGGGGCGGTGATGCTTTATGGTCGCTCGTTCGATTTTGGCCCGCCGTGTTTCGAGAAGGTGAGGTGTGTCGATTGGGAGGGTGTAGGCGGTGTCCCGCTATCTCTTTTGTATGTACCACACTGGCCGGCAGAAGATATTCTTCTACCGGTGTGTGTGAATGTTTTCTGATATTGAATTTTCTTTTTATTGATAGAGGTAGCGCTTGATGCTTCTCTTGGGTGTCTTTTCGAACTCGGTCTCTTGTATGCGTACCGATGATATTCGTGAGTATGCGGGTAGTTGGTCGTTTACCTCTACGCGGTTCTGTTCCATGAGAATTTCAACCTCGGAGTAGTTGTGACCGTCTTCCTTTATGGCATCGTAATCGGGGTATATTAGTGCTACTATTTTTTCACCATCTTGAATTACAAGAGATTCGGCAACGTATGGCAGGTTGTTTATGCGTGCTTCAATCTCTTCGGGGTATATGTTTTGCCCGTTGGCTCCAAGAAGCATGCTCTTGCAACGGCCTTTGATGTACAGGAACCCTTCTTTGTCGAAGATACCGAGGTCGCCTGTGTGGTACCACCCTTCGCTGTCGAGTGTTTCGGCTGTGGCTGTTGGGTTTTTGTAGTAGCCGAGCATGACGTTATCGCCCTTGCATAGAATTTCTCCTGCTTTTTGTGTGGGGTTGTCGCTCATTATTTTTACTACCATGTTTATTACGGGTTTACCGCAACTGCCCACTTTGGCCTCTTTCCAGTCGCTGTAACAGATGATGGGGGCACACTCTGTTGCTCCATAACCTACGGTGTAGGGGAATTTTATTTTGTGGAGGAAACGGTCGATGTCGGGGCTGAATGCTGCACCGCCTATTATTATCTCCTTGAATTTGCCTCCGAACGCCTGTATCATCTGCTTGCGTATTTTTGCATAGATGAATTTGTTGAGCAGGGGTATTCTGGTTGCAATGCGCATGGGCCACTTTGAGAGCTTGGGGAGCACGCTCTTGCGTATAACCTTTTCTATTACAAGGGGAACGGCTACTATTATGGCTGGTTTAACCTTGCTGAATGCGTCGAATATTATACGGGGGCTGGGGGTGCGGGTGAGGAAGAATACCTGCACACCTTGTGTGAGCTCGTAAAGGAACTCAAACGACATACCGTACATGTGGGCCATGGGCAGAATGGAGAGTACGTTGTCGCCAGCTTCCAGAGGTACTGCTTTTTTGGCAAATTCCATGTTGCTGTATAGTGCTCGGTATGGTATGAGCACGCCTTTTGAGAAACCGCTGGTACCCGATGTGTAGTTTATTATTGCGAGCTCTCCGGGGCTGTCCTTGTGATAGTCGATGTTGTCGGGGTTGTAGCCGCCGGGGTATTTGGCAACAAAATTTTCTTCAATCTTTTCGTGTGCCGATGTGGCCTCTTCGCTACGGCTGAGGGCGATAGAGAAATCTTCGAGGCGTATTATGCATTCGAGTGCGGGCATCTCTTCGGTGCTCAGCTTGTTTAGGTTCGATGCTCCTACAAAGAGCATGCGAGAGTCGGAGTCGTTTACTATGTGGTGTATGTTGTCCTCACGAAAATCGTTGAGTATGGGAACGGCCACGGCTCCGTATGTAAATATAGAGAGGAAGGCTACTCCCCAATGTGAGCAGTTTTTACCACAGATGGCTATCTTGTCGCCTTTTTTTATTCCGCTTTCTGCAAAGAATATGTGAAGTTTGGCTATCTGTATTGCAAGGTCGCGGTATTTTATACTGTTACTACGATAATCGGTAAGGGCATAGCAATTCCAATTTTCTTTGAAACTTTTTTCGTATAACCCTATAAAACTTCTTTCGTTTGCCATTATATGTTACGGATTTTGTATTATACCACAAAGATAATTACAAAAATATATTATTTAATATAAAAAGGCAAAAAAGGTACAAAGTTGTTTCAAAATGTGCTAATTTGTGCCTGGTTGTTGTATTTATTGAACAAATATTTACTCCTTTGGCGATTTGTTTGGGCTCGATATATTGTTTTGCGTTTTTACCCTATGAAGATTGCCGAGCCTACGCGCACATGGTTACTGCCGTGTGACATGGCGATGGGGTAGTCGTCGCTCATACCTGCCGAGAGTATGGAGAAGCGTTCGTCGGTGGCAAAGTGCTTGGCTTTTATTGTGTCGAAGAGGGCTTTTACGCTTGCAAACTCGTTGCTTATTTGGTTGGTGTCTTCGGTGTTGCTTGCCATGCACATGAGGCCTCGTATCTCAATATGTTCGAGGGTGCGCCACTCGTTGCTATCGAGCATTTGGATACATTCTTGTGGGGTGAAACCAAATTTGCTCTCTTCTTGGGCTATGTGTATTTGCAACAGGCACGATATCTTGCGCCCGTTTTTTGCACCCTGTTTGTTTACCTCTTGCAACAGACGTAGGCTGTCGATGCTGTGTATGAGGTGTATGAACGGGGCTATGTATTTTATTTTGTTGCTTTGCAGGTGCCCGATGAAGTGCCAGCAGATGTCTCGGGGGAGTGCTTCCTGTTTTTTTACAAGGTCTTGTGCTTTGCTCTCTCCAAAATGGCGTTGCCCGGCGTCGTAGGCCTCCTGTATGGCTTCGATGGGGTGGTATTTGGACACGGCTATAAGCGTTACCCCCGGGGAGAGGGTAGCGCGTATGCCTTCTATTCTCTGTGCTATGGTATCAGATGGCTTCATAATGGAATATATCCACGATTGAGCTTTCGTTTACCGATGCAAGGTCGTATGTCATCACCGAGTCTTCCATGTGCTTGTTGAGCGCGGTAACGGCTCCTGCACAATCTTCGGCTTTTACAAGTATAACCACCGAGGTCTTTTTCTCTTTTGCGCTGACCTCATCAATAGTAACAAGTACTATTTTGCACTTGAACCACTTGTCGGCTGTTTCGCTGGTGCTGTCTACCAACTCGCCGTATTTTGTGCGTTTCATCTCGTTGATGATAAAATCGCCTGTTACCGATGGTTGTAACTCCATGGTGAGGCGTTTTTCTATCTCGGTGAAGGTGAAGCCTTGTACAAGGTATACTTCGTTTACTTTGGTGTTGAGGCCTTTCTCGCCTGCACGCTCATAAGTGACTTTGCACTCGAACCAACTTTGTGTCATATGATTATTCGTGTTTTTAATGATTTTGTTTTTTTATACGCTGATGCGTGGTGAAAGGGGGCTGTTTTTTTAACAGCACCGCAAAGATAATGTTTTTAAAGTTTGTGTCAAGTGTCTGTTAATTCATTTTTTTTAAAATGGTGTCGCTATGCAGGAGGTATGCCTCCTCGTCGGTGTCGTAGTCGGGTTCTTCGTCTATGGGGGTAGGCTCGTCGGTGTTATAGTCGTCGTAATCTTCTTCGTCTATGTCGGTGTAGGGGTCGGCAAGGGTGCATGCCTCTCCGTTGCTCTTTGTGTAAGCAAAGATGGGGGGCTTGCTATTTGTAATATATGATGTTGTTCTCATAATTGCAAGGTTGTTAGGGGTTGTTTAAATTCAAATAATCTTATGGGGCGATATAATTAAAGAGAAACTCTTAAAGTTCGTTCATGCTTTTGCTGTATCTTTTGTGGAGCTCTTTGTTACTGCTGTGTATCATGTGGTGCGTGTGTTGGGTTACCTGCTCCACACGGCATAGTAGAGCCTCTTTGTATTCGGGCCACGATGCAATGTGGCGACGTGCAATACCGCTCTCCATGGCGGCCCGCGCTACTGCCGACGAAACGTCGTAGAGTAACCTGCTGTCGCCTATCTTGGGTATTATGTACTCTTTGCCGAATTTAAGGTCGCATGCGTATATCTTCTTTATCTCGTCGGGCACGGGTTCGTGGGCAAGCTTGGATATTGCATGAACGGCGGCTGTGAGCATGTTGCGGTTGATGTTGGTGGCAAGCGTGTCGAGTGCACCGCGAAAGATGTACGGGAAGGCTATGGCGTTGTTTATTTGGTTGAGGGTGTCGGAGCGTCCTGTTGCCACGATGGCGTCGGGGCGCGTCTCAATTGCTGTGTGGTAGTCTATCTCGGGTGTGGGGTTGGCAAGAGCAAATATTATGGGTGTGTCGGCCATGCTGCGCAACATCTCTTTTGTGAGTATGTTGCCTGTCGATAGCCCTATAAATGCGTCGCAGTCTTTCATGGCTTGTGCAAGGGTGGTGGTCTTTGCATCATCTATGGCAAAGAGTGCTTTTTGTGGGTTTAATTTGTTGCGTGCGGTGTTGATGACTCCTTGGCTGTCGACCATGGTTATTTGTTGGCGCATGATACCCGTGTCTACAAGCATGCGTGCGGTGGATATTGCGGCGGCTCCTGCTCCGCATATAACTATTTTAAGGCTTTCGGGCTCTTTGCCTGCAATCTCCGAAGCGTTTAACAGAGCGGCTGTGATGGTGACGGCGGCTCCGTGCTGGTCGTCGTGCATCACGGGTATGTCGAGCAGTCTGCGTAACCGTTCTTCTATGTAGAAACAGTCGGGGGCTTTAATATCTTCGAGGTTTATGCCTCCGAATGTGGGCGATAGTTCTTGTATGGTGGTAATTAGTTGGTCGGGGTTGTTTTCGGCAAGCTCGATGTCGAAAGCGTCGATGTCGGCATAAATTTTGAAAAGCATGGCTTTACCCTCCATAACAGGCTTGGCTGCTTGTGCTCCCACATTGCCTAAACCAAGCACGGCACTACCGTTTGATATTACTGCCACGAGGTTGCCTTTGTTGGTGTATCGGTAGGCTTTCCACCGCTCTTTGTTTATGGCTTCGACGGGTGATGCTACCCCGGGCGTGTAGGCGAGTGAGATCTCCTCGGGTGTGGAGCAGGGCTTTGTGGGCAGTGTCTCGGTTTTTCCGGGCTTGCCCTCTTCGTGGTATTTTAATGCTTTGTTTTCTAACTTGTTATTCATGTCAAAAAGGTTTTAAATTGTAACAAGTAATGTGCTTATAAAGTTTCTCGTTGTTGCTGTTCTGTTTTCCTGTTTTTTTGTTTTCTTCGGCTCTTTTTACTCTTTTTACACTCTTTTGCGTTTTGAGTTTTAACTATTATGTTATATCTTCGCATGTTTTATGCTATAAAGCGTTAAATGATAGATTATGAATAGTTATTTCGATTTGTTGAAGAACCGACGCAGTTGCAGGCTGTTTACAGGAGAGCCTGTGGATAAAGAAGATGTGTGCAAGCTCATGAAGGCGGCACTTATGTCGCCGTCGGGGCACAGATATAACCCGTGGGAATTTATTCTTGTCGAGGATAAAGAGACTTTGAAGGCTCTTTCGGTATCAAAGGCGCAGGGCTCTGCTCTGCTCGAAGGTGCGGCTATGGCCGTGGTGGTGATTGGCGACACGAACAAGACCGATGTGTGGATTGAGGATTGCTCTATTGCAACAATAATAATTCAGCTTGCGGCACAGGAACTTGGCCTGGGCTCGTGCTGGGTGCAGATTCGTCGTCGTTTCGATGCCGAGGGTGTATCGGCCGAGGATAATGTGAAGAGGCTCTTGAATATCCCCGAAAATTATGCGGTTCTCTCTATCGTGGCTGTTGGTCACAAGGCGCGTGAGGCAAAGCCTTTCGACGAAGAACGCATGCAGTGGGAGAAGGTTCATATAGGTGAGTTCGGTGGAAAATAAGAGGGTTGCACTTGTGGGTGCCGGTAATTTGGCAACCTCGCTGGGCGTGGCTCTGGTCAAAGCCGGAGTGAATCCTGTTGCTGTGTGGAGCCGTACCAAAGAGTCGGCACAGATGCTTGCCGAGAGGCTCTCTTCGCCTTTTTTTACCGAAATTAAAGAGATGCCCGATGCCGATATTGTAATTATATCGGTGGCCGACAGTGCTTTGGAGGCCGTTGCACGTGAGGTGGTCGCAAAATTTCCGTCGGCCATAATAGCGCACACGGCAGGCTCTGTTCCCATGCAGTTGTTGGGAGAGGCAGGTGCTGTTAATTATGGTGTCTTTTACCCTATGCAAACATTCAGCAAACAGCGTGAGGTCGATTTTTCGGCGGTTACGATATTTGTCGAGGGGTGTTGTGGGGGTATTGAGGCTCATTTGGAGAGGCTTGCCCGTTGTGTAACCGACAAGGTGGTGCATGCAACAAGCGAGCAACGCAAGTGTCTGCATGTTGCGGCTGTGTTTGCTTGTAATTTTGCAAATGCTACATATTGCATGGCGGCCTCTTTGTTGGAGGAGAAGGGGCTCTCTTTCGATGCTATGTTGCCTCTTGTCGATGAGACTGCGATGAAGGTTCACTCTCTTCACCCTCGTGTAGCGCAGACAGGGCCGGCGCGTCGTGGTGACAAGGCGGTGATGGAGGCTCATTTGGCTATGCTCGATGGGGAGTTGAAAGATATTTATGCGATCATGAGTAATTATATTACAGCAGAGGCCCGCAAGAAGTAATTAAGAAAAGTATTAGAATTTATGATAAACTACGACCTTAAAAAAATAAAAGCACTCGTCTTCGATGTAGATGGTGTGTTGAGCCGTGAAACTATTACCATGTATCCGGGTGGCGAGCCCATGCGCACCGTGAACATAAAAGATGGCTATGCTCTGCAACTTGCGGTGAAAGCCGGCTATCGCGTGGCGATAATCACGGGTGCAAAGACCGAGGCGGTGAAGGTGCGCTACCGTGGTCTTGGTATTACCGATATTTATGTCGGTGCATCGGTTAAGCGCGATTGTTTCGAGGAGTTGATGACTATGTATGAGCTCAACCCCGAGGAGATTATGTATATGGGCGATGATATACCCGACTACGAGGTGATGCAGATGTGCGGGCTTCCTTGTTGTCCTGCCGATGCGGCTGTGGAGATTAAGGAGATTTCGCGATACATCTCTCCCAAACGTGGAGGCGAGGGCTGCGGTCGCGATGTCATTGAGCAGGTTATGCGTGCACAGGGCAAGTGGATGGACGAATCTAATGCTTTTGGTTGGTGATTATGCTCGAAAATTTAGATAAATACAAGGTTATTCTGGCATCGGCATCGCCCAGACGCAGGGAGTTGCTGTCGGGGCTCGATGTGTCGTTCGAGGTGCGTACGTTGCCCGATGTCGATGAGTCTTACCCCGATGATTTGCAGGGTGGCGATATTCCTCTGTTTATATCGAAGAAGAAGGCCGACGCTTATCGCTCCCTTATGGCCGATGATGAGCTGGTGATAACTGCCGACACCATAGTGTGGCTCGAGGGCAAAGCTCTCGGCAAGCCTGCCGACAGAGACGATGCTCATCGTATGCTCAAATTTATGTCGGGCAAAACACATTCGGTATTCACAGGTGTTACTATTACAACAAAGGAGGTACAGCGTAGCTTTGTCGCTTGCTCAAAGGTTACCTTTTCGCAACTTACCGACGAGGAGGTTGAGTACTATATAAATAGGTATTCTCCCATGGACAAAGCCGGCTCATATGGTGTGCAGGAGTGGATAGGATACATAGGAATTTCGGGTATCGATGGCTCCTATTTTAATGTGATGGGCCTGCCTGTGCAAAGGTTGTATAACGAACTTAAATTGATACCATAAATGAAAATTGCCGAAAATATAATAGCTCTGATAGGTAACACTCCCCTCATGCGTGTTTCGCGCTTTGCGAGTGCTGTGGGTTTGCAGTGTACGCCTATCGTTAAAATAGAGTACTTTAACCCTGCCGGGAGCGTGAAGGACCGCACCGCTCTTTCCATGGTGGAAGATGCCGAGGCTAAGGGTGTTCTGCGCCCCGGAGCTACAATAATTGAACCCACAAGCGGGAATACCGGTGTGGGGCTTGCTCTTGTGTCGGCTGTGAAGGGGTATAAACTGGTGCTTACCATGCCCGACACCATGAGTGCCGAACGTATGAACTTGTTGCGTGCCTATGGTGCGGAACTTGTGCTCACACCCGGTGCCGAGGCTATGGCCGGTGCTATTAAAAAGGCGCAGGAGCTTGCCGAAAGTATCGAGGGGAGTGTTATTTTGCAACAATTTGAGAATGGGGCGAACCCTGTGGCACACAAATCGACTGCCGAAGAAATTTGGCGCGATACATGTGGCGAGGTCGATGTTTTTGTGGCCGGCGTGGGCACGGGAGGTACCATCACGGGTACTGCTCGTTGGTTGAAGGAGAAGAACCCCGGAATAAAGGTGGTGGCGGTGGAACCGGCCTCCTCGCCTGTGTTGTCGGGTGGCGAAAGAGGGCCTCACAAATTGCAGGGTATAGGCGCGGGTTTTGTGCCGGCAATATATGATGCGTCGGTAGTCGATGAGGTGGTTGCTGTGGAGAACGAAGATGCGATTGAGACTGCTCGCAAATTGGTTGCTACCGAAGGGTTGCTTGTGGGTTATTCGTCGGGTGCGGCTCTATGGGCTGCGACCGAACTTTTGCGTCGTCCCGAATATGCGGGTAAGAATATTGTGGTGCTTTTGCCCGACTGTGGCGAACGTTACCTCTCGACCGACCTCTTTAAATAAAATTAATTGATTAAGAAAAAGTCTGTTATGAATAATGATAAAATTGCCACTTCGTTTACATCGGTCGTAAAGGGGCTGGTGGAGAATGATGGCGAGAAAGATATGTTTCATCACCGTCGCGACGGTGAGCCTATGCCTTCGTGGAGAGTAATTAGCGAGGCTGTAAATCTTGTACGTGCAATTGTTTTTCCCGGCTACTTTGGTGAGTCGGTGCAAGAGTCGCACACTTTGCTATACAAGACAGGTATGAATGTCGATAGGCTCTACAAGTTGTTGTGTGAACAAATTTATGCCGGTCTGTGCTACGGTAACCCCGAGATGGAGCAGAAGGAGGCTATGGAGGCTTCGCAAAAGATGGCTCTCGAATTTATATCGTATCTCCCTACCTTGCGTGCCAAACTTGCCAAAGATGTTGAGGCTACTTATAATGGCGACCCTGCCGCAACGGGCTTTGGCGAGGTTATAAGTTGTTATCCGGGCGTGAAGGCTGTGAGTAACTATCGTATGGCGCATCGTCTTTTGGAACTTGGTGTTCCTCTTATACCTCGTATAATTTCGGAGATTGCGCATAGCGAAACCGGTATAGATATTCACCCCGGTGCACAGATTGGTGAGTATTTTACAATAGACCACGGAACGGGTATTGTAATTGGGGAGACTTGTATTATTGGTAACAACGTGAAACTTTATCAGGGTGTTACGCTTGGTGCAAAGAGCTTCCCGCTCGACGAAAATGGTAACCCCATAAAGGGTATACCTCGTCACCCTATTTTGGAGGATAATGTAATTGTGTATAGTAACTCTACTATTCTTGGTCGCATCACGGTGGGTAAAGGGGCTGTCATAGGTGGTAATATTTGGGTTACCGACCATGTGCCTGCCGGTGCGCAGATTGTGCAGAGAAAGTAGCTTGTTACAGTATGGCAAAACCGGTGCTTTTTGTTGCTCGATAACACGTAATAAGTTTATTTTGTTATAATTGATAAAAAAATATATACGATATATTCGTTTTAAAATAAATTTTACTATCTTCGCGATGTAATGATAGCCTGTTTGGTTGCAAAATGTGAGCAAAGGGGCTTTAAGGGTAACAAAAATAGAGTATAATAGAGAAATGTTTACACAGAATACATACCATCATCATTGCCTTTCTCCAAAGAGAGTGGGTAAGTGATGTGTGTGATGGCTGTAACACGATAATTTATGAGCTTACCTGAATGGTGGGCTCTTTTTTTGTTTAAGAAGATAAAATATAAAAGATATGTTAAGAATTGCAGTACAAACAAAAGGGCGATTGAACGAGCAGAGCATGCAACTGTTGCGTGATGCCGGTGTTACAATAAAAGAGGAGAAGAGAAAATTTTTAATGCGTGCTTCGGATTTTCCTGTCGAGATACTATTCTTGCGCGACGATGATATTCCGCAGACGGTGTCGATGGGTGCCGCCGACCTGGGCTTTGTCGGTTACAATGAGGTGGCTGAACGTGGCTATGAGGTGGAGGTTTTGCAGAAGCTTGGCTTTGGCGGCTGTCGCATCTCGCTTGCTGTCCCCAAAAACGATACTTACGAGGGGTTGAGCTACTTTAACGGAAAGCGCATAGCAACATCTTACCCCAATGTGTTGTCTAAATTCTTTGAGGAGAATGGTATAAATGCCGAGATACACACAATTACAGGCTCGGTGGAGATTGCTCCTGCCGCCGGCCTTGCCGACGCAATCTTCGATATTGTGTCGTCGGGTGGCACTCTCATAACAAACGGTCTTGTGGAGGTGGAACAGGTGTTGCACTCTGAGGCTGTGCTCATAGGCACCCCCGGCCTTTCGGAGGAGAAGATGGCTATTGCGCGTCAGCTTATGGCTCGCTTTGAGTCGGTGCTCAAAGGGGCGGGAAAGAAGTATCTTTTGTTGAATATTCCCACATCGGCACTCGATGAGGCTGTGAAGATTTTGCCTGCCATGCGCAGTCCGACCGTAATTCCTCTTGCTCAGAAGGATTGGTGCTCTTTGCAGACGGTGGTAGATGAGAAGCAGTTGTGGAATGTTATTGAGAAACTCAAAGCCATAGGTGCCGAGGATATTCTGGTGCTGGCTCTCGAAAAAATAGTTTTATAAGATGATAAACAGATATATAAACCCTGCAAGAGACGAGTGGGGCGCGTTGTGTGAACGTGTGGTTACCGACGATGCTGTAATTGCCGGCAGGGTAGATGCTATAATTGAGCGTGTGCGACGCGATGGCGACAAGGCTTTGCGTGAGCTGGCACGTGAGATTGATGGGGTGGAGCTTGTTGCTATCGAGGTGAGCGAGGAGGAGAAACGCGAGGCGTTTGCTCTTGTTCCACAGGAGCTGAAAGATGCTATCGCAAAGGCAGCACGTAATATTACCCGTTTCCACATGGCGCAACGCTTCGACGATATTGAGGTGATTACATCGCCCGGTGTAAAGTGTGTGCAACGTGCGGTGCCCATTCAAAGGGTTGGTCTTTATGTCCCGGGAGGTACAGCTCCTCTCTTCTCCACCGTGCTTATGCTTGCGATACCTGCAAAGGTGGCAGGCTGTAAAGAGATAGTGCTTTGTACCCCCATGAATAAAGAGGGTAAGGTGGCCCCTGCGGTGCTATCGGCCGCCTTGGTGTGTGGTGTGGACCACATATATAAGGTGGGCGGGGCTCAGGCTGTTGCCGCCATGGCCTATGGAACCGAGAGTGTCCCGGCGGTCGATAAAATTTTCGGTCCGGGTAACCGTTATGTGACAAAGGCCAAAGAGCGTGTTACAAAGAGGGTTTCAATAGACATGCCGGCAGGTCCGTCGGAGGTGCTTGTCATGGCCGACGATACTGCAAACCCTGCTTTTGTGGCAAGCGACCTGCTCTCACAAGCCGAGCATGGTGTCGATTCGCAAGCTGTGCTGGTGTGTGGCAGTTGTGCTGTTGCCGATGCGGTAGATGCCTGTGTTGCCGAACAGCTTGCAAAGCTACCTCGCAAAGAGATGGCGGCTAAGGCTTTGGAGAATAGCAGGCTGGTGGTGCTCGATAGCGTTGAGGAGCAAGTGGCCTTTGTAAATGCTTATGCTCCCGAGCATCTTATAATTTCCATGGATAACCCGTGGCAGGTGGCCGAGGAGATTACATCCTCGGGTAGCGTGTTTATAGGCAACTATTCGCCCGAAAGCGCAGGCGACTATGCTTCGGGTACAAACCACACGCTTCCCACAAGTGGCTGGGCAAGGTCGTGCAGCGGTGTGAACCTCGACAGCTTTGTGCGTAAGATTACCTATCAGGAACTTACAAAGGAGGGTATTAACGAACTTGGAGATACCATAGTTACCATGGCAAAAGCCGAGGGGTTGGACGCTCATGCGGCCGCGGCTCTGTTGCGCATGGGAAAAGAAATTTGATTACTATGATGAAGATTGATGATATAATGTTGCTTGTCCGCAAGAATATAAGAGCTCTTGCTCCCTATTCAACGGCTCGCGACGAGTATAAAGGGGCTCTCGGTGTCTTTCTCGATGCCAACGAAAACCCTTTTGCCAACGGGTATAACCGTTATCCCGACCCTCGTCAGGCGGAACTTAAAGCTATGATAGCTCCCATGAAGGGGGTTGTCGTGGAGCAGATGTTTATAGGTAACGGTAGTGACGAGGCTATCGACCTCTGTTTTCGCATATTTTGCGAACCACGCATAGATAACGTGGTGGCAATAGCTCCCAGCTATGGTATGTATCGCGTGTCGGCCGACATAAACGATGTGGAGGTGCGCGAGGTGCAGTTGGGTGAGGGTTTTTCTTTGCCGAAAGAAGAACTACTCTCTGCTTGCGATGAGCACACAAAGCTTATGTTTGTCTGCTCGCCAAACAACCCGTCGGGTAATATATATTCGGTTGAGGATATGCGCTATCTGCTCGATAATTTCAAGGGCTTGTTGGTGGTCGATGAGGCTTATATAGATTTTGCATCGCAACCCAGCCTCACAACATTATTGGGCGAGTATAAGAATCTTGTTGTGTTGCAGACTTTGTCTAAGGCTTATGGTCTTGCAGGCTTGCGTCTGGGCCTGGCTTTTGCCGACAGTGCGGTGATGGCTCTTTTTGCAAATGTGAAGTATCCCTATAATATAAATCTTGCGGGTATGGAGCGTGCAAAAGAGTTACTTGCCCGTGATGTGAAGAGCGAGATTGAACTTATAAAGAGTGAGCGTGAACGCGTGGCTGTGGCTTTGCAGTCGATGGCTTGCGTTAAGAGAGTGTACCCCTCCGATGCCAACTTCTTGTTGGTGCAGGTGAGCAATGCGCGTGCGCTGTACGAGGCTCTTATAGCAGAGCAGGTTATCGTGCGCGACCGCTCAAAGGTTAAGGGGTGTGCCGAGTGTTTGAGAATTACCATAGGAACACCTGCCGAGAACGACAGAATGCTCTCTGTGGTAGCAAAATGGAGATAATAATGAAAAAGGCTTTATTCATAGACCGTGACGGTACTATTATATGGGAACCGCCTGTGACAGAACAGGTGGATACGCTCGAACAGCTGGTCTTCATGCCGGGAGTTATAGGTGCTCTCGGTAAAATATCGGAGACGGGCTTCGAACTTGTTATTGCAAGCAATCAAGATGGTTTGGGAACACCCTCGTACCCGCAGGAGCAGTTCGATGTTGTGCACAACAAAATGTTGGAGGTGCTACAAGGAGAGGGGGTTGTTTTTGACGACCAACTGATAGATGTTACATACAAGAGCGATAACAAGCCTACACGCAAGCCGGGCACAGGCATGTTTGGTAAATATATGCAGGGTGATTATGACCTTGCGCAGTGCTTTGTGATAGGCGATCGCCTCACCGATGTCGAGCTTGCTCATAATCTTGGTGCAAAGGCTATTCTCTACACAGCCGACAAGGAACGTGTGGAGGAGATGAGACAATTACCCTATGCCGATGTTTGTGTGCTTGCGACCGAAAGTTGGGCCGAGATTGCAGAGTTCTTGCGTTGCGAGGAGCGTGTGGCAAAAATTTCACGCACTACAAAGGAGACCGATATAAAGGTGGAGATTGACCTCGACGGTAAAGGTGTTTCACACATCGACACAGGGCTGAAATTCCTCGACCACATGCTCGACCAGATAGTGCATCATGCAGGTGTGTCGCTTGTGGTAGAGGCAAAAGGTGACCTTGCGGTCGACGAGCATCACACCATGGAGGATATTGCCATAGTTCTTGGCGGTGCCATAATAAAAGCCCTCGGGAACAAACGTGGCATAGGTCGTTACGGTTTTGTGTTGCCCATGGACGAGAGTCGCGCCATGGTGCTTGTCGATTTTGGTGGCAGAATAGATTTTTGCTGGAATGTTGTGTTTACCCGCGAATATGTGGGCGATGTTCCCACCGAGATGTTCAGCCATTTTTTCAAGGCTCTGGCTGCCGCCATGAATTGTAACCTTCACATAGAGGCAAAGGGCGAAAATAACCATCACATAGCCGAAGGGGTGTTCAAGGCTTTTGCCCGTGCCCTGCGTATGGCTGTGAAGCGTGAGCCTTTCAGTTATGAACTTCCAAGCAGTAAAGGTGTATTATGATTGCAATAGTTGATTACGATACCGGTAACTTGCGTTCGGTGTGCAATGCGTTGGAGCGCATCGGTGCCGAATATTGTGTTACCGATAACCACGAAATAATTAAAGGTGCCGACAAAGTGCTGTTGCCCGGGGTGGGCGAGGCTTCGTCGGCTATGCAGAAGTTGAGCGAGCGTGGCTTGTGCGATGTTATCAAGGGGCTTAAACAGCCGGTCTTGGGTATATGTATAGGTCTGCAACTCATGTGTAAAAGCAGTGAAGAGGGTAATGCCACATGTTTGGGTATCTTCGATACCACGGTTCGTAAATTTGAGCCTTGTGCAGCCGAGGGCGTTAAGGTGCCCCACATGGGCTGGAACGAGGTGCGTGGTTTGAAGTCGCCTCTTTTCAAAGGTATCGACGAGGGTGCTTTCTTCTATTTTGTTCACTCGTTTGCTCCCGATATTTGCGATGGTACAATAGCGGTGTCGGCCAACGGACGTGAATTTGCCGCGGCAATCAATAAGGATAATTTTTATGGTGCGCAGTTTCACCCCGAAAAGAGTGGTGCGGTAGGTGAATTACTATTGAAAAACTTTGTAGAGCTATGATGGAACTGATACCTGCAATAGATTTGATTGACGGCCGATGTGTACGTCTTACACAGGGCGATTATGATATTAAAAAGGTTTACGACCAAAGCCCGCTCGACATGGCAAAAAGGTATGCCGACTGCGGGATAAGGCGTCTGCATGTGGTGGACCTCGATGGTGCAAAGGCAAAGGAGCCTTGCAATTTAAGAGTGCTCGAGGAGCTTGCCTCAAAAACCACACTCGATATTGAGTGGGGAGGCGGTATAAAAAGCACCGATGCTTTGCGCATGGCTATTAATGCCGGGGCCAACCGTGTTATTTGTGGCAGTGTGGCTGTCGATAACAGCGAGCTTTTTGCATCGTGGTTGCAAGAGTATGGTGCCGAGCATGTTATCCTTGGTGCCGATGTGCGTGGTCGCAATGTGGCTACTCACGGCTGGCTCAAAGAGTCGGAGGTGAGCATCGACGCTATTATAGAGCAGTTTCTACCTTATGGGCTCAAACAACTTATCTGTACCGATATTTCGAAAGATGGTATGTTGCAGGGCCCCAACTTCCCGCTATATGTGGAGTTGAAGGATAAATATCCCACCGTGGATACTACACTTAGTGGGGGAGTGAGCTCTATGGCCGATATTCGTAAGGCACATGAGCTTGGTCTGCACAGCGTAATCATAGGTAAGGCTATATACGAAGGAAAAATAACCCTTAAAGAGTTGGAAGAATGGTTGCAAAGAGAATAATACCCTGCCTCGACGTGAAAGAGGGGCGCACTGTGAAGGGTATAAATTTTGTAGGGTTGAAAGATGTGGGTGATGCGGTGGAGCTTGGTCGCATGTATGCCGAGCAGGGTGCCGATGAACTTGTATATCTCGATATAAGCGCAACACATGAGGGGCGTAGCACATTTACCTCTCTTGTGGAACGCATAGCTCAGAATATAAATATCCCCTTTACGGTTGGTGGCGGAATTTCCACGATAGATGATGCAGCACGTCTGCTCGATGCCGGTGCCGACAAAATATCAATTAATAGTGCGGCGGTGTGCAACCCGGCTATCATAGATGAGATTGCTTCGAAATATGGTTCGCAGTTTGTGGTGCTTGCCGCCGATGCAAAGCTCATTGATGGGGTGTGGCGCATTACTACACATGGTGGTCGCCAATTAACCGAGAAGGAGTTGTTCAGCTGGGCCTATGAGGCGCAGGAACGTGGTGCGGGTGAGTTGTTGTTTACATCTATGGATCACGACGGTACGCGCAACGGTTACCCCTGCGACACTTTTTCGGCACTTGCCGACAGGCTTTCAATACCCATAATTGCATCGGGTGGTGCTGGCGGTGTCAAAGATATTGCCGATGTCCTATCGAAAGGCAAGGCCGATGCCGCGCTTGCGGCAAGCATCTTCCACTACGGAGAGATAACCGTGGAGGAGCTTAAAAAGGAGTTACGTGCACAGAATATTAAAGTAAGATTATAAAAATATAAAGATATGAATTTTTCAGAATTTGATTTATCGAAAAACAGCGACGGCTTGTTGCCCGTTGTTGTGCAGGATTATGCCACATTAAAGGTTCTCATGGTTGCTTATATGAACAAAGAGGCGTATGAGAAGACCGTGGAGACAGGTAAAGCAACCTTTTACAGCCGTTCGCGCAATGCTTTGTGGACAAAAGGCGAAACAAGCGGTAACTACATAGAGGTGGTAAAGATGTACCCCGACTGCGACAACGACACACTGCTCATTATGGGTAAGCCTTATGGTCCTGCTTGTCACCGTGGCACAACAAGTTGTTTCGACACACCCGAGAACGAGGGCTTTGTGCGCAAACTCGAAAAGGTTATTCAGGGTCGTCATGCCGAGATGCCCGAGGGCTCTTACACCACCATGCTTTTTAAGAAAGGTGTGAATAAAATTGCTCAAAAGGTGGGCGAAGAGGCGGTGGAGACAGTTATAGAGGCTATAGATGCCAACAAAGAGCGTTACTTGTACGAGGCTTCGGACCTCATATATCACCTGTTGGTGCTTAACGAGCAGATGGGATTCTCGCTCGAAGATATTGAACGTGAACTTGCCGAAAGACACAGTTAAATTATGAAAAATATAATATTTGCAGTATCTTTACTTGCGATGCTTGTTGCATGTGGTGGTAAAAAGCAGGAACAGGTTCAGGCTGTTAAGGTTAAAAGCCCTGTGTTGGGGCTTTGGGTGCAACAAGAACCAGCAACAGAGAGCAAGTGCGAAATTATGTTTAACGAGGACAAAACAGGGTTTGTTTTTGTTGCCGACACTTTGCACAGCCGTATAAAGTGGGAGCAGGGCTCCTCGCTCAATGTGACATTTGAGCATAAGAATGGTGCTGTCGAGCAGGCTGTTTACATATACAACGTAAATGCCGACACTCTATGCCTGGGGACATGTGGTTCCGATGGTAGCGTAGAGACTGTGAATAGTTACGTGCGTTTTAAGGAGTAAAATGTGAAATCTAAATAATTGTTTATGAGAAAATTTCTATTTAACTGTTGTCTGTTGGCTTTGTTGCCTTGCTTGGTGATGGCCGAGGATTATCCGGTTGTGTTCGACAAGACGCTGAATTACGCTCATGCCTCACGTCGCTTGAATAGCGTGTCGTTGAACGGCTCGGTCGATGGCAACCAGTCGGCAAACCTGCCTACCCCTCTGAAAATTTACAGTAACATCACAAACACCTATTTTACAGCAAAGGCCGGCGAAACGGTTACACCTGTGTTTGGCTTCACCGGTACATGGATGAACGGTTTTGTGTATATAGATTTTGGACAAGACGGAAATTTTGATGCCACATTAAATGCCAACGGCTCTTTTGCAAAAGATGGCGATATTATGGCCTTTTCGTATGCCGAGCCTACACCCGGTTCGAGCGCAGGTTACAATAGTAACGGTGTACAGGTATCAAACCCCAACGTGTTGAATCCCCCTGCATTTAAGATTCCTGCCAATATTCCCAACGGGTATTATCTCATGCGTTACAAAGTCGATTGGGCATCGATAGACCCTGCCGGTCGCCCCGAAGATGGTAACGGAATAATTAAGAACGGTGGTGCCGTGTGCGATATTCGCATTAATATTCATGGCGATAACAGCTCCCTTTCTGTAATAGCCGAGAATGGTTCGGTTTCTGCTATCGATGGCTCTGCTCTCCCTGCCGAGGTTCCTTTTGGTCAGGATTTTAAGATAAAGATTACTCCCGCCGAGGGTTATGTTCTCGACCACGTGAAGGTGCGTCATGGCTATAATTTGAATGACGAGGCTCTTGTACATGGTGTTGCACAGCATGCCGAGGATATAATCTCTTCATCTTTTATGGAGGGCGATATCGTAAATATAAATGGTTTGTTGGTAGATGGCGATGTTGTTGTTGAGCCTGTTTTTGTACAGGAACTCGAAGGTGCCGACGGTGAGGGTTATGCTATCTCTTTCGACAGCGAAGCCGAGGGCCTATATAATGGTAATATAAGCATTGTTGCCGGCGATAGAAGCTATGAGATGTCTGTTGAAAATTGCGCTTACCTCAATGCAACTGCCGAGCCTGTTGTTCTCTATGGCTCGAACCCCCTTACTGTAAACATCGACGATAGCAACGATAAGCTAAATTACTATATGTACATCGACTTTAACAACGATGGCAAATTCAGCGCGTTGCAAAATCCTAACGGTGAGGTGTTGTACTCTAACGAGCATGTGGCAACAGCTACATCTACAAAAGGGCTTGCATACACTTTCCCCGACTATGTAAAGGAGGGTGTTTATCGTGTACGTTTAAAGGCCGATGTCGATAATTATAACCCTGCCGGTTCCGAGAATATTCTTTCAGAGGGTGGTGCTGTAGCCGATTTTATTGTCTCTTTCCTACACGAAGGTGCCAAGAAGCTCGAGCTTAATACTGTTAATGGTAGCATCAACGGAGAGAATTATTCGGCGTTGCCTGTTTGGGCTACTCCTTTTACCGATATAAAATTCGAGCTCATGCCCGGTGCCCCCGGCTTTGAGGCGAAGGAGGTTGTTGTGCGCTATGGTATAAATATCGACGGCGAGCAATATATAAATGGTAACAAGCAGTGGGGTGAACTTGTTATTCCTGCAACAAGTGGTACCATGGTTCTCGACGGCGATTATGTATATGGCGATGTTCGCATCTCGGCCGACTTTGAAAAGGGCGCGGATTGTAAATGGAACGTTGTGTTTGCCGAAGAGTTTAATGCTCCCGACGGTACACAGCCTTCGAGTGATTGGTGGGTACGTTGTCAGCGTCAGGGTGCTACATGGAACCGTTGGCTCAGCGACAGCGAAGAGGTTGTTTACATAGAAGATGGCAAGCTGGTTACACGTGCAATACCTAACCCCGATACCTCTGTCGATAATGTTCCTATGATTACAGGTGGTATCTGGAGCCGTGGTAAGTTCGGCTTTACATACGGACGCATCGAGGGTCGTATAAAGACTCATGGCTGGACAGGTAACTTCCCCGCTTTTTGGATGATGCCCGAGGACCAATCCGGCGGTTGGCCTAATGATGGCGAGATCGATATCTGGGAGGTTATAGACGCTCAAGAGTATGCTTACCACACAGTACATTCAAAATGGACATATGTGCTTGGTTACAAAAACAATCCTCGTTCGAGCTTCAACGAGTATGCTCCTCTCGACCGCTATCATGTGTTTACACTCGAATGGGACGTCAATTATATACGTTGGTTCCTCGATGGCAAGCAGGTGGGTGAGTACAAAAAATCGACATCGGCCGATGCGCTTGCTAATGGTCAGTGGCCTTTCGACGACCATTTTCACATAATTCTAAACCAGAGTGTAGGTAATGGCTCATGGGCGAAACCTGCCGATGTTACTCACACCTACGAGACGCTCTTCGATTGGGTGCGCGTGTACCAGAAAGAGGGTATGGAGAATACTCTTGGCACAGTGGGTATTGTGAATATGTTCGAGAAGAAGGGTGCCCATGTAGAGGGTGTTGAAGGTGGCATCGTGGTATCGGTGTCTGCGCCTGCCGATGTTGTTGTTTATGATATTGTGGGGCGCAGGGTGGCCAAGGCTTTTGTTGATGGTGCTTATACGTTCTCTTTGCCTTCGGGTATTTATGTTGTCGATAACAACAAGGTGATAGTGAAATAATTTTTTTCTTTATAACTTATGTTTTTCGGAGGTCGGCTTTTGATAAAGTCGGCCTCTGTTTTTTATCCGGTGCCATGGTGATTTAAAAATAGTTTTAATAGAGGAACAACCATAAAAAAACAGGTTTTGTTGCCTCTTTCTTTAACTTGTTGCTCCTCAATTATTTTGGAGAATGGGCCTTGTGCCGTGCTTTTTGACAACAGGCTCTTTTGAATTTTTATTTTCTAAAAAATATAAATTTATTTTGTATTGCTCTTGTCTTGCACTATCTTTGTATGTCCAAAGCCATAGGTAAGCGAGGGAACCGAGCATATGTGGCTTTGTGTAAGCAGAGCCGGGGTTTGGACAATAATTTTGATAATTTAATACAAACTTCTTATATGGCTGAAACTAAATTCATCTTTGTTACCGGTGGCGTTGCCTCATCTCTCGGTAAAGGTATAATCTCTGCTTCGCTTGGTAAACTTTTGCAGGCAAGAGGGTATAAAATCACAATCCAGAAATTCGATCCTTACATCAATGTTTCTCCAGGAACACTTAACCCGCAGGAGCATGGTGAGTGCTATATTACCATAGATGGTCACGAGGCCGACCTCGACCTTGGTCACTATGAGCGTTTTACCGATATTAAAACCACTCGTTGGAACACCTTCACCACAGGTCGCATTTATAGCGAGGTGATAGAGAAGGAGCGTCGTGGCGAGTATCTTGGAAAAACCGTGCAGGTGATACCTCATATTACCGACGAGATAAAGCGCAAAATGAAACGTATGAGCACAAAGGATAAGTACGATTTTGTGATTACCGAGATTGGTGGTACTGTGGGCGATATTGAGGGCCTTCCCTTCTTGGAGGCTATGCGCCAGCTTAAATGGGAACTTGGTAACAAGGCTGTGTGCGTGCATCTTACATATGTTCCCTATTTGTCGGCTGCGGGCGAGTTGAAAACAAAGCCTACACAGCACTCTGTGAAGCAGTTGCAGAGCCTTGGTATTCAGCCCGACTGTCTTGTTCTCCGTGCCGAGCATAAGTTAAGTCAGGGTTTGTGCAAAAAGGTTGCAAGTTTCTGTAATGTGCGCCCCGACTGCGTGGTGCAGAGCTTAGATGTTCCCTCTATCTATGAGGTACCCATCAAGATGCAGGAGCAGGGCTTGGACACTGCTATCCTTACCCTTACAGGCGAAGAGGTGGGCGAGACACCTGCTTTGGCTCCTTGGCGTTCGTTTGTTGAGCGCAGAAAGAATGCGAAGAGAATAATAAATATAGGTCTTGTAGGTAAGTATGACTTGCAAGATGCTTATAAGAGTATCCACGAGAGTCTTTCGCAGTGTGGTGCTTACAACGACTGCAAAATAAAACCTCACTTTATAAACAGCGAGAAGATTAACGAGGAGAATGTTGCCGAAATGTTGAAAGGCATGGACGGTTACATTATATGTCCCGGTGTAGGTCCTCGCGGTTTCGAGGGTAAGGTTGTTGCGGCAAAATATTGTCGCGAGAATAACAAAATTACTCTCGGTATTGGTTTGGGTATGCAGGTGATGGCTATTGAGTGTGCTCGCACTCTCTTGGGCTATAAAGATGCAAGCAGTTATGAGATGGACGACAAGACCTCTCACAAGATTGTGGATATTATGGAGGATTTGAAGAGCGTTGGCAACCCCTTTGGTACAATGCGTCGCGGTGGTTATGATACTGAAATTGTGGCAGGCTCCAAGGCTCATGTGGCTTATGGCGTGGAGAAGGTTACGGAGCGTCACTATCACCGTTACGAGTTGAATATCGAGTATCGAGAGGAGCTTGAGAACGCAGGTCTCAAATGTACAGGTATTCACCCCGAGTCGGGCCTTGTGGATATTGTTGAGTCCCCCTCTTGCGATTGGTACGTGGGTGTTATTTACGAGCCTCAGTATTCGAGCACTGTGTTGCATCCCTCTCCTCTTGTTATGGAGTTTGTAAAGCATGTAATAGCTAATAAAGAGTAATCTATTTACATATAAACGCCAAGCGGTGTTCCTTGCAAGGAACCCCGCTTGGCGTTTATTAAAGCTATGCCTTATCAGCAACTCATGGCACCACAGCAGTTGATAACCTGACCACTGACATATGATGAGAGGTCGCCGGCGAGGAAGAGTGCTACGTTTGCAACATCTTCGGGCTGGCCCGCACGACGCAGGGGTATGTTCTTTGCCCATGCTTCGCGCATCTCTTCGGGTATGGCCGAGGTCATGTCTGTGAGTATGAAACCGGGTGCAATGCAGTTGGCTCTTATTCCACGGGGGCCCATCTCTTTTGCTACCGATTTTGCGAGGCCTATAACTCCGGCTTTTGATGCCGAATAGTTGCACTGGCCTGCATTGCCATGCTCGCCCACGATAGAGGTCATGTATATGATGCTGCCTGCACGTTGTTTGGCCATGGCGGGTACTACGGCGCGTGTGAAGTTGAAGGCCGATTTAAGGTTCACGTTTATTACGCTGTCCCACTGCTCTTCGCTCATGCGCATGAGCATGCCGTCTTTTGTTATGCCGGCGTTGTTTACCAAAATATCTATTCTGCCAAAATCGGCGAGCACTTGTTTCACGGTCTCTTCTGTTGCGGTGTAGTCCGACGCATCGGCTGCATAGCCCTTGCATGTTACTCCCATGGCTGTGAGCTCGTCTATGAGCTCTTGCGCGTTGTTGTTTATCTGTCGGTAGGTGAACGCTACGTTTGCTCCCGACTCGGCAAATTTTACTGCTATTGCACGGCCTATACCTCGTGTGGCACCTGTGACAAGTGCGACTTTACCTTCTAATATTTTCATGTTCTTGCTTTTTGTGATTCTTTTGTGCGAAGATAGCTCTTTGTGCGATATATAGCCAATTTTCAATAGGAAATTATTCTCTTTTCTTGCTCCTTTTATCTATCGGTGACGGTTTATATACAAATAGGCGTTGCTTTGCAAAGCAACGCCTATTTGTGATTATATGTGGCTGGTTATTACTCGAACACGTATGCTGATGTATTCTTTAATCCTGCCATTTTGTAGTATTTAAGTATTTCGCCGGTCAAGGTAACTTTCTTTCCGATATTTTCGGGGTGGGCCTGTATATTCAAATCTGATCTGATGCTACCTTGGGGCAACTGAACGGGGATACATTTATTGCCGTCTGTCTCGTTGGGGCTGTCGGCAAGCAAAATGTTGGTGTTCGAAGCTTTGTCGGTACCAAAGATGGGTGTGTATGCCGGCTTATTAACCTCTGATGTTCCGACGATGTAGCCTGTTACCTTTGTGGCACCTGTTGTGCCGTTGTTGTAGGCTGCAATGAGCTGGGCTACTGTCAGGACTTCTTCTTCTTGCGAGGGTGTGTCGCCTTCGTTATCGTCGTTACCGCCTTCGCCTTCGTTGCCTGTGTTACCGCCTTCACCGCCTTCGCTACCTGCAACAACTACGTTGTTCAGCTCCCATGTGCTCGATGCGCTTGTTGTAGATGTGTATTTGAATGCTATTACAACATTGCTCTTGCCCATCATCTCTGCGGGGATTGTGGCTTTTGCGCTACGGAAGTTCCATGTGTTGTCGTTGGTTGCACCAAAGTCGATGGCTTTCCACTCTGTGATGAAGAAATCGCCTGTGTAGTTGTCGGTAATCATCAACTGGTGGTTGGTTGCCGCAAGGCTTGCTTCGCCTTTGTTAATTACATAGTCGAATGTGATGACTGCCGATGTTTCGTTGCTTAGATCGATAGAGGGTGAGATGAGCCAGCTCTCTGCCTCTTGGCTTGCGTTGTTGGCATAGCCCGAAACCTTGGCGTAGGCTTTGTTTTGGTATACTTCGTGCTTCCAAGCGTAGTCGTCTACAATCTGTGCGGTTGTGAAAGAGCCGAGGTCGTTGGCAAATGTTTCGTTGAGGTAGATTTTGCCTGTGGGCTCCTCTTTATCGCCTTCGCCTGTGTTGCCTTCGCCTTCTTCTTCACCTTCGAACATGGCTTTTGTAACGCTCTTCAAACCTGCAGCACCAAAGTATTTCTCTAAGTTTCCGGTGAGGAATACTAGTTTCTTGTAGTTGCCGGGGTTGCTTTTGAGGTTTACTTTGTTACGAACATCGCCACTTGGTAGCTGAACGGGCAAACATTTGGAGATATCGCTCTCGTCGGGGTTGTCGGCGATGATGATGTTTGTCTCTACTGTGGCGGCACTGCTGAATTGTGCTCCATCGATGCTCTTGCCGTCGATAAATCCAACTATATATCCTTTTACGATGGCCAGACCTGAGTTTGAGGCTATGGCTTGTGCTACGGTTATCTCTTTTGCTTCTACCTCTTCTTTTTCGGGCGCGGTGCCTTCGTTCACAGACATGGATTTAATTTCCCATGTGCTGGCTTCTGTTGTGGTAGATTTGTAACGGAAGGCAACGTGTACCTTGCTTTTGCCAAGTACGCTTGCGGGGAGGTCTATGTTATCTTCAACAAAAACGAAGCTTCCGCTTGTGTTTCCTTGGGGGGTGAACGCCAACTCGGTCCATGTGGCTTTGCTTACATCGCCGGCGTAGTCGCTACTTACAAAGATTTTGTGGCATTCGTTAGCTACATTTGTTACCATGTAACCTATGGCGTAGTTTACCGAAAGGTATACCGCGTCTTTGCCTGTGAGGTCTATCGCGGGTGATATAAGGTAGTTTTCGGCAGCGTGTCGTGTGCTGCTTTCCTTGTCGTAACCCGATATACATGCACTGTTGTAATCAATAATCCAATTTACGTTTTGCTCGTTTGTGCTTTGGGTGAAACTTCCCAAACTGCTTGCAAAGTTTTCTTCGTAAATTATACCTTCTTGGCTGCCTCCGGCGCCTCCTTGCATGCCCGGAATGGTGTAGGGCTCGGGCACATCTTCACATGCACTGAAACAGAACAGTGACAATGTTGCAATGAATAGATACTTTAAATTTTTCATTGTTTTATTTTTTTTGTGTTATTATTCTTTGTTTGTCTTTTCTTTATTTATTCGGCAGGGGTTATGTCGGCGGTGGAGCTGAGCATGAACTGCCAAACGTCTTTTGAATTGGTTTTGTAGCGTGTGAGAACGCCTTTTATGTCGAGCTTGCCTGTGGGCATGACCTCCTTGGCAAAGTCGGCGTAGTTGCTAAGGCGGAAGATTATCTCTTTACCGCCTAAATTGACGTGTCTCTCTTCGATGTCGTCGCCAGGAACATATATCGCTTTGCCGTCGGCCTCTTTGAACTCAACGCCTCTCATTATTACATAGGTGGGGCAGAGGTCTTTGTTTTTGTTGTCGGCAAGGTACTCTGCTGTGAGCTCCATGGGTACAAGGTCGCTGTAATAAGGGTTGGGCTCGCCTACGATTTTGATGTGTTCCTTGAATGTTTTTTCGCTCATGCGACCTATCTGTATGCCGTACTTTTGTGTGTTGTAGGGCACGCCTATCTGTGGCAGGTAGCAGTAGCCTCCCATGGCAAGGCCTTTGCAGTCTATTAATATCATTTGGCCTATGGGCAGGGTGGCGTAGAGGCCCGATGTGTTTACACCAAGGATTATGGCATCGTTGCCGTCGTTAATTACTAATTGTTTGTAGACGTTACCTGTTTCGTCGTTGGCTACCACTACACCTTTTAATATTATATTTTCGGTGATCTCGGTAGGTGCCGATGCTAAAAGTTCTTTTTTGTATTTTTCTTTAAACTCGGTAATGGTCATGTTGGCCTCTCCTATGGTGTTGTTTCCATAAGGAGGGTTCTCAAAATAGGGGGCATCAAATTCGTTCATGCACGATGCAAAGGTGAATAGTGCCAAGCCCATTAAAAATATGTTTTTTATTGTTTTCATAATAATCTTCCTCCTTTGTTTTTAGAAACGTAGTCCTATGTTCAGGTATGCGTTGAATGCGTTAGCATAATATAGGAACGGGTTCTTTGAGAATACATAGGTTCTCTTTTCGTTGTCCTCGTTGAGGTCGCCACGGTTTTGCTCGTAACCGCCTGTAACCATATCCTCGTTGTTGAGTATGTTGCTTAGGCTTAGGTTGATGTTAAGGCATTTGCCTCCTTTGAGGTTTATGCTCTTGCCGATAGAGGCATCGAGCATGAAACCGCCGTCGCCCTTAAATTGTGAGGGTATGTTCAGCTTCGATGTGGGGTTGCCGTTTGCGTCGTAACCTCCATCGACCTTGGCTATGTTTTCCAAGCGTGCATAGAGCGAGGGGCTCACATATATGCGGTCGTAGTAGTTGAGGTTTGCGCTCAAATACCAGCCGTTTACATTATAGTCTACTCCAAAGCTCACTGCTGTGAGGGGCGAACCGCCTACTTTTGCACCGTCCATGTAAACTATCGCCTGGTTGTTGCTGAGCTGTTGCTGGTCCTCGGTCATGAGTGAGCCACGTGTGTTGCTTGTGTATTCTGACTCTGTGAGTGATGCAAGTATGTTGAACGAGAGTGCCGATGTTACGTTGTATACCATTGAGGCTTCTACTCCGTACTGTGCTCTATCGACACCTGTCATGGTGAGGTAGGTGAACTTGCCTTCGGAGTCGTTGTAGAATGCACTCTGCTTAACTGCATCGTTGGTCTGTGTGTAGAATGCACTTACTTTGCTTGCGAAGGGGCCATATTTTACTGCATATGAGACTTCGCCGTTGAGTATACCTTCGGTTTTGAGGCCGGCAACAAAATCTTCGCGTATACGGGGTGCTATGAATGAGTTGTAGGCGAGGGGTGCTATGCGTGAATATCCTCCTCCTATCATGAATTTGTTGTTACCGTTGATGTCCCAGATAAATGATGCTTTGGCACCGCCACCGAGGAATTTTGCTGTTTTGCTCTTGCCTTTTGATATGTCGTGCATAACACCGTTTTCGTCGAAGTATGTGGCACGGCCGTTACGCATGTGACCGTCGCGTTGCATGGTGGTTCCCTCTACGTTTGCTCCGGCATAGAAGTGTATGTTGTTCTTGTCGTACTGGTATTGTGTAAAGAGGTTTACCTTGTTTACATATATATCGTAGTCGTAACCGAACTTGTCGCCTTGGTATATGCGACGGTTGGGGTTGTCTACATCGTTTTGAATGATGAGGCTGTTTGTTCCGTGGTCGCCTACCGAGAATTTGTCGATGTCGATATATTTGTTTGCACCCAAAAGGTCGTCCATCTTCTTGTAGTGCATGCCTTTGGTGCTGTTTATGTTAATACCGATGTTTGCTTTGTGGTGTTTGTTGAACTCGTGGTCGAGAACCGAACCGGCACTGAACATGAGTTGGTCGTTGTGACGTCTCTCTACATAATAGAGGCACTCGCCACCTGTGGCATTTGCCTGGCGGTTGGCATAGTACATGTAGTCCCAGTCGAGCTGGCGGTTGGCTTTGCTCTCTTTCCAGTTGTTGTAGAGTTGCCACCACGATGCTATGTTGTCCTCTTTTTCGGCTGCATTTGAGGGGTCGTCGTAGTATGTGAGGTCCCATACGTTGTAGGCCGAGCTGGGTAGTTTCTTGTAGTAATTGGGGCGTGGGTCGGCCGCGTTGCCGTTCCAGCCGAGGGCTGTTGTGCCATATATGCTGTATTTTACTGCTGCCGATGTGGTGAGCTTTGTTTCGCGGTCAATCTTGTAGTCCCATGTGAAGAGAGCTGTGGGCTCGAACGATGTAACTACGCGGGCGTTACGCTTTTCGCCGTTTTGGTATCCCCAGTTGGGGTTGTAGTAGTGGCTGTTGGCGAGCCAGTAGGCCTCTTCGGTGGCGGCACCTTGTTGTCCGCGCTCTGTGGGAGAACCCCATGTGGCTATTGAGATGCTGTGCTTCTCGTTGATGACTTTTTGTGCGCTCAAATAGTAGCCGAGTGAGTTGTAGAAGGTGCCTTCGATAACTCCTTCGTTGGCCCAACGATATGATGCCGACAGGGTGAATGCCCAACCGTTGTTCATGAGGCCTGTTGAGTAGGTGTACATGAGGCGGGCAAGGTAGTTGCGGTTACAGGCTACGAAGGACATCTTGTGGCCTGCTGCATATTGGCTTGCACGCATGTTTATGTTGCTTGCTCCACCTACACTGCTGAATCCGAAATTGCTGTTTTCGAGGTATGTACTGCTCTCTTGGTTGCGTGTCGCATCGTTGAGACCTCCAATCATGCCATAGCTGAATGTACCGCGCTCGGCATCGTTGAGCAATACTCCGTTGGCATATACGTTGTTGTATTGCGAGTCGTAGCCACGCACCTTGAAACGCATGGCGCTCCAACGGTAACCAACCTCGGAGAGGAAGTAGTCGTCGCTCGATGTAGTCATTGCTGATGCTCCTTGAATAACATCTTCGTCTTCGTCGAGCATGTTTTCGGTGAAGGTAAATTGGTCTTTGTCGATGCCTTCGGTTACAAAAGCGGGTGTCACCATGGTTATTGTTCCGTTAGCGACGGTGTCTTTGCTTGCAAGTTGCTTGCTCGCTGTGACGGCTGTGGTTGGGCGTGCCGGAGTTACTGCGACAACTTCGCTTGAAAATGTGGGTTCTTTTTCTATAAAGGTAACCTCTTTCTCTTTGGGCACTACAACGGTAACTACTACTACATCTTTTTGTCCGTTGTGCTCGCCTGTGTTGTTGGTTGTTACAAAGGTACTTTCTGTTACGCCTGTGCGCAAAATAATTTCCGACTTTACTCGGTTACAACGAAGCATCGATATGTTTTTTGTGTCGCTGTATCCATCGACATAAACAGAACCGTTTGAGTTCTCTTTGATTGCATTGCAAAGTGCTTCGAGGCTTGTTTCGTTACCGTTCCAAGGTACGTAGAACATGTCATTCCCTTTTACAAATCGAAAAACGACTTGAATGGGGTCTTTCTCGTCGGTAAATGCATGAGCATAGCTACATGCAAGGCCGACAAAAAAGAGCATTGCGATTTTTAAAATGTGTTTCATGTGTATTATGTGTTAATATTTAATTTTTATCACGTGTGGGGTGTGGTGTTCACACCTGTATGCGAGGGGGCAAGGAGTGCTGTGTTTTACGGCCGACACCTTGTTTGTCGCAAATTATCGCAAATATCATAAATTTAAATTTATTATAGAAATTTTATATACTATTTTTCTGCTTGTAATGTGTTATAAGTCTGTTTTGCTAAATTTATTTTGTCTATTATTTCTGTTTTTTGATAAATCTTAGTACTTTTACATATTCGCACGATTGTGTGCTTGTTTTGCAATTTGTATTTTTTTTGAATGATATGAGAAAAATCGTTTTGTTTTTTACATCGCTGTTGCTTTTTGCAGTGATGGTGTTGCCCGCGAAGGCTCAGCAAAAACGCTTCGAGATGTATGCCGTGGGTTTTTACAACCTTGAAAACTTGTTCGATACAATTCACGACACAGGTAAGAATGACTACGAGTATCTGCCCGACGGTAGTAACAAGTGGGGCACGATGAAGTATGTGAACAAGGTGAAAAACATGTCGGAGGTGTTGTCTGAGATGGCTACCGATATGATGCCTGTGGGCATGGCTGCTGTCGGTGTTTCGGAGATAGAGAATAGTAATGTGTTGCAGGCTCTTGTGGAGTCGGAGAAACTTGCACCGCGTGGTTGGAAATTTATTCATGTCGAGGGGCCCGACAAGCGTGGTGTCGATTGTGCTTTGCTTTATAACCCGGCACTTTATCAGCCTTATGCTTATAAGTTGGCTCCTTATCTCCTGGAGAATGGTAGCGACGAGTACAAAACACGTGGTTTCCTCATAGTGAGCGGTATGATGAGTGGCGAGCGTGTGCACATGATTGTGAATCACTGGCCTTCGCGCTATGCAAAGTCGCCGGCACGTGAGCGTGCGGGTGTTCAGGTGCGTGAGTTGAAGGATTCTATCATGAATGCCGACCCTGAGGCTAAGGTTATAATTATGGGAGATATGAACGACGACCCCGATGATAAGAGTATGAAAACCTGTCTTGGCGCGATGCGTGACCGCAAGGATTTGAAGCAACCTTCGGATCTCTTTAACCCTTGGTGGAAAATTCTTCGCGAAGATGGTTTGGGTACTCTCAAATATAAGGGTAGCTGGAACCTGTTTGACCAAGTGGTGTTTACTGCTAATCTTGTGGGTAAGGATAGAAGTTCCTTGAAATATTACAAGCCCGAAATTTTCTCTCGAACATATATGTTCCAAGTTGATGGGAAATATAAAGGCTCGCCAAAGCGTACACATGCCGGCGGTGTGTGGCTGAATGGTTACAGCGACCACTTGCCTGTAATAATATATCTGGTGAAAGAGGTTAAATAGGATAGGTAAAGAGGTGCCCCGGGGCACCTCTTTTTTTTACATGTTCAGACGGCTCTCTACCATCTCCCAGTCTATTATTTGCCATAGTTGCTTCATATGGTCGGCACGGCGGTTCTGGTAGTCGAGGTAGTAGGCGTGTTCCCAAACATCTATGCCCAAGAGAGGTGTCATGTGGTAGCGTATGGGGTTGTCGCCGTTGTGGCAGTTTATTATATTGAGCTTGCCTGTCTCGTCTTGCGCAAGCCACACCCAACCCGAGCCGAAGAGTGCGATAGAGGCCTCTTCCATCTTCTTTTTCAGTGTGTCGAAGTTGCCAAAGTCGAAGCGTATGGAGCTTTGCAACGCTCCCGTGGGGTGGTTGTTGGCGGGAGCTGTCGGGGTGAATTGTTCAAAGTAGAGCATGTGGTTGAGTACTTGCCCGGCGTTGTTGAGCAGTGGCCCCTCGGGTGCTTGTTCCACAATCTCGCGCAATGTTCTCTCGCTAAATTCGCTGTCGGCTATAAGCTCGTTGAGTTTGTTTATGTATGCCTGCAAGTGCTTGCCGTAGTGATATTCTATGGTGCTTCGGCTTATTACGGGAGCGAGTGCCCCGGCGGGGTAGAGAAGGGTAGGCAGTTGAAAACCTGTGATGTTGTTTTTTACTATTGTACTCATATATGTTTTTGTTTTTTGTTCAGTTTATTAAACAAGGTTTGCGCTGTTATGTTCGCTTTTATGCTATTTTTTGCATACCTTCGCATAAAATTTGCAGTTGCTTGTAATTGACGTTAAAGAATGGATATAAATTTTGAAAAGGAGCTTAATGAGGCGCAGCTCGAGGCTGTTTGTTACAACGATGGTCCCTCGTTGGTGATTGCCGGTGCCGGTTCGGGCAAGACAAGGGTGCTGACATATAAAATAGCCTATCTCTTGCAGATGGGCTATGAGCCGTGGTCTATTCTTGCGCTGACATTTACAAACAAGGCTGCAAAGGAGATGAAGGAGCGCATTGCCACAAGTGTGGGCAAGGCCGATGCGTCGGCTATTTGGGCTGGTACGTTTCACTCGGTCTTTTCTAAGATTTTGCGCAAGGAGGCTCATCTGCTTGGGTATACTCCGCAATTTACCATATATGACCAAACCGACTCGCGCAGTCTCATAAAAAGCATCGTAAAGGAGATGCAACTCGATGAGAAGGTTTATAAACCGGCTTTGGTGGGCGAGCGTATATCGAGTGCAAAGAGCAGTCTTATATTGCCCGGGGAGTATGCTCGCGACGGCGGTCTTGTGAATGATGATATGCGTTCGCGTATTCCGAGCCTACACTATATATACAGCCGTTATTGTGAGCGTTGTTTCCAGGCAAACGCCATGGATTTTGACGACCTTTTGCTGAACACTTATCGTCTGTTCAACGAGTTTCCCGAGGTGCGTGAGAAGTATGTGCGCAAGTTTCGCTATCTGCTTGTTGATGAGTATCAGGATACAAACTCCTTGCAGGCGGCAATAGTGTGGCAACTTACTCAGGAGCGTCAGGCGGTGTGCGTGGTGGGCGACGATGCGCAGAGTATATATGCGTTTCGTGGTGCAAACATCGGTAATATTCTGGGCTTTACCGAGCGTTACAAGGGGGCCCGAATATTTAAGCTCGAGCAGAATTATCGTTCGACAAAGAAAATTGTAGATGCAGCTAACAGCCTTATAAAAAATAATGTAAACCAGATAGAAAAACAGGTCTGTTCGCAACGTGGTGTGGGCGAGCCGATAGTTCTCTGTTCGGCATATTCCGACTTTGAAGAGGGTGAGATAGTTGCCAACAAAATCAGGGAACTTCGTCGTAGTAAAGGCTTGGAATATAAGGATTTTGCAATACTTTATCGCACGAATGCTCAATCGCGTATATTTGAGGAGGCTTTTCGTAAACGCTCGTTCCCATATAGAATTTATGGTGGTTTGTCGTTCTACCAGCGTAAGGAGGTTAAAGATGTGATAGCATATTTTCGTTTGATAAGCAATAGTCACGACGAGGAGGCTATGAAACGAATAATAAATTATCCGGCACGTGGGATAGGCGATACTACTTTGCAGAAGATAAAGACGGTGGCAACCGAGGCGGGTGTGAGCATGTGGGAGGTGCTTAAAGAGCCTCTTGCTCATGGGCTTAATATAAATAAAGGAACGCAAGCTAAATTACTCGGTTTTACGGGGCTGATAGAGGCGTTCAAGGAGGTTGCCGTGGAAAAAGATGCCTACGAGACGGCAAAGGTGGTGGTGCGTGAGAGTGGTGTGCTTGCCGATATTTCGCGCGATAACAGCGTTGAGGGTAAGGCGCGTCAGGAGAATCTCGAGGAGTTGTTAAATGGTATAAAGGATTTTGTGACTACTCGCATGGAGGAGGGTAACGGTTATAACCGCTTGCCCGATTTTCTTGCTGAGGTGTCGCTGATGTCCGACCAGGACTCTGACTCCGAGGTGGGTGACGACCACATAACCCTCATGACCGTTCACTCGGCAAAGGGTTTGGAGTTTAATACGGTGTTTATTGTGGGTTTGGAGGAGGATCTCTTCCCCAATCAATCGGCACAAACCTCGCCACGAGAGATGGAGGAGGAGCGTCGTCTCTTCTATGTGGCGATGACAAGGGCTATGGACCGTTGTATTTTGTTGCACTCGAAGACGCGTTACCACTATGGGACAACCGATTATCATGAACCCAGCCGTTTTATAAGTGAGATTGACCGTGCTTGCTTCTCGTCGGGTGTTGAACCTGCTCAAGCTGCGCGTGGCGGGCTTTTTGCAGGGACCAACCGACGGGTGTCGGGTGTTGTCGCGCAAGGCGTGGAGCCACGAAGAGGGGGTTACGGCTCTGTCGCAAGTCGCCCCGCCGTGGAGCCTTCACAGCCTGCCAAGAGGGTTATAGATGCCTCTTCTTTCAATAGCCGGCCACGCCTGCAACGTCTATCCGATGTCGAACGCGATTCTTCGGCCCCAAAGAGTAATCATGCTCCGTTGAGTGTGGGCATGGTGGTGCAACACGAGAGGTTCGGTGTGGGCGAGGTGCAGAGTACCGAGGGTGGTGGCGAGAACGCAAAGGCTACCATAAAATTCCGTAATGCGGGCGTGAAAACATTGTTGCTTAAATTTGCTAAATTAAAAATAATAGGATAATGAATATTGAGGATATAAAAAAGGTGCCCTCGCCATGCTATGTGATGGAGGAGGCTCTGTTGCGAAGAAATTTGTCGCTCATCGGACGTGTGGCGCGTGAGAGCGGTGTGGAGATAATTCTTGCTTTCAAGGCTTTTGCTCTTTGGAAAACTTTTCCTGTGTTTCGCGAATATATAGGCTCGGTGACGGCAAGTTCTATCTATGAGGCTCGCTTGGGCTACGAGGAGTTTGGTAGCAGGGTACATGCTTTCTCGCCTGCATACACCGAAGAGGAGTTTGGCGAGATGATGCGTTGTAGCAGTCATATATCGTTTAATTCGCTTTCGCAGTTTGAGCGTTTCTATAAATTGACTCTCGCTGCCGACCATACTATATCTTGCGGTATTAGAATAAATCCCGAATATTCGGAGATTGAGACCGAGCTATATAACCCTTGTGCGCCGGGAAGCCGTTTCGGTGTTACTGCCGACATGTTGCCCGACGACCTGCCCGAAGGTATAGAGGGCTTTCACTGTCACTGTCATTGCGAGTCGGACTCGTTTGCTCTTGAACACACCTTGGAGCATATAGAGGGAAAATTTGGCAAGTGGTTGCACAAGGTTAAGTGGCTTAACCTTGGTGGTGGTCACCTGATGACACGTAAGGATTATGATGTGGAACATCTTATTGCTCTTTTGAAGGGGTTACGTTCGCGCTATCCTAATCTTCATGTTATTTTGGAGCCGGGTTCGGCTTTTGCTTGGCAGACAGGTTCGCTTGTCTCTACCGTGGTGGATATTGTTGAGAGCAGGGGGGTACGCACCGCAATACTTAATGTAAGCTTTACATGCCACATGCCCGATTGCCTGGAGATGCCCTATCAGCCAAAGGTAACAGGTGCCGAGTCGCTCGATGCCGACGCTGTAAAGGGTGCGCCTTTCGGCGAGAATATTTACCGTTTGGGTGGTAACAGCTGTTTGAGTGGTGACTATATGGGTAGCTGGCGTTTCCCCGAGCCTTTGAAGGTGGGCGACAAGGTTGTATTTGAGGATATGATTCACTACACAACCGTAAAGACTAATATGTTCAACGGTATTTCACACCCTTCGATAGCTTTTTTGCGTGAGACGGGCGAGTTGCAGTTGTTGCGTGTCTATGGCTACGAGGATTATCGCGACAGAATGTGCTGATATAATTAATAAATCCCTAAAAGGCCGGCCTTTTAGGGATTTATTAATTTAACTATCTTTTCGAGCCACAGGGCATCGGTGTTGTCGAAGGTTGCGAGCTGCTCGCTGTCGATGTCGAGTACGGCAAAAATCTCTTCATCTTTATATAAAGGTATCACAATCTCGCTACGCGACATGCTGCTACATGCTATGTGCCCGGGATATTTGTCCACGTCGGGTACAATTTGTGTCTTGCGCTCTTTCCATGCGGTGCCACATACCCCCTTCCCATGCTTTATGCGACTGCATGCGAGGGGTCCTTGGAATGGTCCTAACACAAGCTCGTTGCCACACACGCGGTAGAAACCTGTCCACCAGAAGTTGAAGGTTTCGTGTATCATGGCTGCGATATTTGCCATGTTGGCTATGGTATCTTTTTCATCGGCTGTAACCTCGGATATTTGCTTGTAGAGCAGTTGGTATTTATCCTCCTTGTTGCCGGTGTGTATCGTAAGTTCTTTGCTCATGGTTTTATGTTGTTTGCAAATGTACAACTTTTTTCTTTTTCACTATGTTTTTTCATTTAAAAGGTTCTTTGTGTCTTTTGTGGGATTGTATGCTTTGCTTCGGCTTAATTGTTGTATATTAACGACCTATAAATTTGTTCTTATGCGCAGGCTCTTTCTTCTTTTATACTTGGTTTGTGGCTCTGTTTTATCGCTCTTTGCAGGTGGGCCTCCTTTGATTGTGGCGCACCGAGGTGGTGCCGGGCATGGGGTCGAGAATACTTTGTCGTGTATTGAAAGAGGTGTTGCTTCGGGTGCCGATATTATAGAGGTTGATGTGCGCATGACTGCCGACGGGCATATGGTGGTTTGTCACGATAGGGATATAAAAAGGACTACTTGCGGGAAGGGGCGCATAGATAGGTTGTCTCTTGCCGATGTTCGTTCCTTTTGCGTTGTGGATAGTGAGGGGCTTTGTACGGGGGAGACTATCCCCACTTTGCGCGAGGTGTTGGGGCTTGTGGCGGGGCGGTGCGCCGTGCTCATAGAGGTTAAAGGCGATGTGAAAGGTGCCGAGGAGGCTGTGCTTGGGGATATAGTGGCTTGCGATGCTGTCGGGTGGGTGTCGGTGCAGTCGTTCAGCGATGCGGTTCTTGGCAGGTTTGTCGAACTTGGTGCGCCTTTTCCTTTGGAGAAACTGCTCTATTTTAAAGTTCCGCTTTTGCCGTTGCTTTTCGACGGTTCTTTGCGTTGCTTTTCATACGGCAAATATGCGCATGTTTCTTCGTTTAATTTTCACAAGAGCTTTTTTTGTAGAAGGGTGGCGAAAGGTGTAAAGAGCGCAGGCAAAGGTGTTAAGGTGTGGACTTATGGTGTGCCCTCTTCAAAAACGATAAATAGTGAGATTGATGCTGTGATAACCGATTTTCCCGCTTTATGGAGCAATGTGCTAAGATAAATGCTGTTTGGGTAACAATTTTGAGAAATTTTGCTGTTTTATATATTATTACGCTTTTGTAATGATTGCAAAAATGTAGCCAATAAAATTTATTTGCTAAAATATCTACACTTTTTATGGTGGTAAGATAATATTTTATTATCTTTGCACTCGAAAACAGAACGGTGTAACTTTTCAGCTATGTAAAGTTGTCGTTCAGTATATGTCGAATTATTGGTTTAATCTAAAATTAATTGATATGGAATTGAATCAGATGTTTAAAGATGGCCTTTGGAGCAAGGAAATTAATGTTTCGGACTTTGTACATGAGAACATAACTCCTTACGAAGGTGACGCTTCTTTCTTGGTAGGTCCCACAGAAAGAACCAAGAAGATTTGGGATAAATGTTTGGAGGCACTTGCCGAGGAGCGTGCCAACAACGGTGTGCGTTCACTCGACAATGTTACAGTTTCGACTATAACATCACACAAGGCCGGATATATTGACAAGGAGAACGAGCTTATCGTTGGTTTGCAGACAGACGAGCTTTTGAAACGTGCAATCAAGCCCTTCGGTGGTATCAAGGTTGTTGAGAAGGCTTGTCGTGAGAATGGTGTTGAGGTAGACGACAAGGTAAAAGAGATTTTCTATCACTACCGCAAGACTCACAACGATGGTGTGTTCGATGCTTACACCGACGAGATTCGTATGTATCGCTCTTTGGGCTTCCTTACCGGTTTGCCCGACAACTATGCTCGTGGTCGTATAATCGGTGACTATCGTCGTTTGGCACTTTATGGTGTAGACCGCCTTATCGAGGCAAAGAAAGCCGACCTTAAAGGCCTTTTGAGCCCTATGACCGATGCTACTATCCGTTTGCGCGAGGAGGTATCGGAGCAGATAAAGGCTCTTAACGACATGAAGGTTATGGGTGAGTACTATGGTCTCGACCTCAGCCGTCCCGCTACAACTGCACAAGAGGCTGTTCAGTGGGTATACATGGCTTATCTTGCTTCGGTTAAGGAGCTCGATGGTGCCGCTATGTCACTTGGTAACGTTTCTACATTCCTCGATATCTATATTCAGTACGACCTCGACCATGGCAACATCGACGAGACATTCGCACAGGAGCTCATCGACCAGTTTGTAATTAAATTGCGTATGGTTCGCCACTTGCGTATGCAGTCGTACAACGATATCTTTGCAGGAGACCCCACATGGATTACCGAGGCTATCGGTGGTCGTTTCAACGATGGTCGCACAAAGGTTACAAAAACATCGTTCCGCTTCTTGCAGACACTTTACAACCTCGGTCCTTCGCCCGAGCCTAACATGACTGTTCTGTGGAGCCCCGAACTTCCCGAGGGATTCAAAGAGTACTGTGCAAAGGTTTCTATCGACACCTCTTCTATACAGTATGAGAACGATACTTTGATGCGTGAGGTTCGTAAGTGCGACGACTACGGTATCGCATGTTGCGTATCTTACCAGGCTATCGGTAAGCAGATACAGTTCTTTGGTGCACGTTGTAACTTTGCAAAGGCTCTTTTGCTTGCAATCAACGGTGGACGTTGCGAGAACACAGGTACTCTCATCGTTAAGGATATCCCCGTTCTTTCGGGCGAGTTGCTCAACTACGAGGAGGTGCTTTCGAACTATAAGAAGGTGCTCATGGAGATTGCACGTGTATACAACGATGCAATGAACATCATTCACTACATGCACGACAAGTACTACTACGAGAAATCGCAGATGGCGCTTATCGACACCAACCCCACAATTAACCTTGCATATGGTGTTGCAGGTCTTTCAATCGTGCTCGACTCTCTGTCGGCTATCAAGTATGGTAAGGTTACCGTTAAGCGTAACGAGCTTGGTCTTACAGAGGGCTTTGAGATTGAGAAGGACTTCCCCTGCTTCGGTAACGACGACGACCGTGTAGACCACCTTGGTGTGGACCTCGTATACTTCTTCAGCGAGGAGTTGAAGAAACGTCCTATCTACAAGAACGCTCAGGCTACATTGTCGCTTCTCACCATTACATCGAACGTTATGTATGGTAAGAAGACCGGTGCAACTCCCGACGGACGTGCCAAAGGTGTGGCTTTTGCTCCCGGTGCGAACCCCATGCACGGTCGCGACAAGAAGGGTGCTGTTGCTTCGTTGAGCTCGGTTGCTAAATTGCGTTATCGTGACTCACAGGACGGTATCAGTAACACATTCTCTATTATACCTAAATCACTTGGTGTAGATAACGAGACACGTATCGAGAACCTTGTGACCATGATGGACGGATACTTCATCAAGGGTGCACACCACTTGAACGTGAACGTCCTCAACCGCGAGATGTTGCTCGATGCCATGGAGCACCCCGAGAAATATCCTCAGCTCACAATCCGTGTATCGGGTTATGCTGTAAACTTTATTAAGTTGAGCCGTGAGCACCAGTTGGAGGTAATCTCTCGTTCTTTCCACGAGCGTATGTAATTTGAATATTCATAATGGTGCATAGGCCGGCTTGCGAGCCGGCCTATGTCGCTTAAATATAGTATATCGATGTTAAGAGTACATTCATATGAGTCGATGGGCACATTCGACGGCCCTGGTTTGCGTCTTGTTATTTTCTTGCAGGGTTGTAACTTCCGTTGCCTTTATTGTGCCAACCCCGACACGATAGACGTAAAAGGGGAGAGCGAAGAGACAACGGTCGAGGAGATTATGCGCTTGGCCATGAACGAAAGAGCCTTCTTTGGCAAAAAAGGTGGTGTTACGTTTAGTGGCGGTGAGCCTACTTTCCAGGCGGCCGAGCTCATACCTCTTGTTAAACGCTTGAAGGAGCAGGATATTAATGTGTGCATAGATACCAACGGTAGTATCTGGAACAAAGACGTTGAGGAGTTGTTTGGTCTTGTCGATTTGGTATTGCTCGATATTAAGCAGTTTAACCCCGAAAGACACAAGGTGCTTACGGAGCGTAGCAACGAACAGACGCTTCGCACAGCCGCATGGCTCGAAGAGAATAACAAACCTTTCTGGTTGCGTTATGTGTATGTGCAGGGGTATAGTGCCATAGAGAGCGATATTCGTGCGCTGGGCGAGGCTATGGGCAAGTACAAGATGATTCAGCGTGTTGAGGTTCTTCCTTATCACACTCTGGGCGTACACAAGTACGAGGCTATGGGCATGGAGTATAAGTTGAAGGGGGTTAAGGAGAATACTCCCGAACAGCTTGACGAGGCAAAGGCTATCTTTGATGAGTACTTCTCGAACGTGTTTGTTAATTGATAGTCTGTTGATTTTATAAACAAATAGGTCGGAGGGCGTTGAAACCCTCCGACCTATTTGTTTATATACGGTGTGTGGTTTTGTTTGTCAGCGCTCTTTTTCGGCCATAATAATATTCAGGTTGGTTCTTGCTTGCTCGTCGCCCATGGCTGCGGCTGTGGCAAACTCCTTTTCGGCGGCATGGCGGCGGTGGCGACGGTAGTCTATAACACCTTGCAGGTTTATGGCGCGTGCGTCGTTTTTGTATGCTTTAAGTTGTTGCGACAGGGCGTGATAGTTGGGGTGGGGGTTGTTTATAAGCTCGTTTACTACTTGGTTTATTGCCATGGCTGCGCTGTCGGGGTGGGTGTCGTAGTATATTGCGTTTATAGATGCACCGCGTTGCTTGGCAAATGCTGTCTGTGCAAGCTCGTTGAATATTGTGCCGTTGTCGTAGTTGCGCAGTATTATCTCTCTTCTTTTTGAGGAGGGCTCGCGTTGCAGTATGTTTATGAGGCTGTCGCCGCCGGGTGCTCCTAACATGGCAATATCCTTGTATATTAGTTGCCAGTTGTGTCCGGCATCGGCTATCTCGAAAACAGAGTCGGGCAGGTGGTGGTGTCTGCGTATGTGGTCGCGCAGGGCAAGGGCGCGTTCATAGCCAAGTTGCTTGCTGTTTCTTTCGCCCTTGTCGGGTGAGACGTAGCCTACTATCTGCACGCTCTCCACGGTGGTACTGCTGTCGGCCATAATGCTGTTTATCACTCCCATGAGCTCGTCGATGGTGGTGGCGTTTTTCATGTAGTCGAGGTTGAGCAGGGGGCTGTTGGTGTAGTAACGCACAATTTGCTTGCTCTGTGGCGAGGCTTCGCTATCTTCGTTTAATGGGGTGTAGTGGCGTATGTGGCGCACGTAGGGGTGGGTTTTTGCAATGTGGTCGGTGGGGGTGAGGGCATCGGCTACTCTGTGACAACTCAAAGATGGGGTGCAGGGCATGGGTATTGCCATGGTGTCGAGCGAGTAGATTACTTCGTCGCCTTTGTGGTATTCGCAATATGTTACTCCCCAAAGGGTGTCGCATGCATGGTGTTCGGGTACTGCTATCGTGCAACTGTTTTCTCCTTCGCTTTGCAGTTGGGGTGTGTAGCCATACTTTTTTACATGTCTTTTTGCGAACTTTTTGCCTTGAAAGTGTCGCGCCGAGGTGCTTATGCAGGTGTCGGGGTTGCATATGTGCGATATGAGCAACATGCCGTCTTTGCTTGGCAGTTTATCTATCTCGTAGCCGAGGGTTACGTACCAACTGCTGTCTTTGTGCTCGACGTTGTAGTTTACGGGGGTTATCTGTGCTGTCAGCATGATAGCTGTCAGCATGGCGATAAGGGTTACAGGTATACGTCTCATAGATGGTTTTTTTATGGTTTACCACTATAAAACATATTCTATCTTCTTATGGTTCGTTTTTACATCGGGAGAATGTTGCCTATTTTGTCGAGTGTGTCTATTATGGCTGTGGGTTCGTAGCCGGGTATTATCTCCTCGTCGGCCCAACAACGGTTTTTGAGCCACACGGCTTTGCAACCGAGTGATAGTGCGGGGTATATGTCTTTGCGGTAGGAGTCGCCTATTACCATAATGTTGGGGGCCGGGATATCGAGGGCTTCTACTCCGAGGGCAAAGAGTGCCGGCGAGGGTTTTCTTATTCCTACTACCGACGATTCTACGATGTTGGGGAAGAAACGCTTGAGCTTGAACTCGTCGAGTACCACGTTCATGTTGCCGTAGAAATTTGTTACTAGCACCATGGGGTAGTGTTGCGATAGTTTCTCAACTATGCTACATGTGGTTTGCAGGGTTTGCAGTACTTTGTTGTAACAGTTTTTGGTTATGGCTTCTTGGTGGCAGGCGGTTATGTCAATCTCTTTGTCGCGAAGATATACGGCCTGTATGGCTGTCTTTTTTTTCAGCAGGGTGTGGAAGGTGTCCTCGGGTTTTATTATGGGCTCTTTGGCAAGGGTGCGTTCGCCGTGTATGTAGGCTTCGCGGAAGAGCTCTTTGCTGACATTTACTCCTGTGGCTTGGTAGGCGTCCCATATAACTTCGCCCCAGTGTGTGCCGTTGGTGTCTATGGTGCCTCCGTAGTCGAATATTATTCCTTTAATTGAATTCATGGCCGTTCTCTATTTTTTCGGTTAGCTTGCTACACAATTTTTCGTGTTTGTATCTCATGTATATGAATATGAGCATGAGTACCATAAGCTCGAAGATGAAATATAGCCATAGCTCGCCTGTGAGCATGGTGAAACAGAGCGTTATGGCGCGTGAGTTGAATGTGAGTATGTTGGTGTATTTCATGAGTGGCAGACTGCCTTTGCGGAACTCTTCGCGTAGCTTTGTGGGTATGTCGGTGCCATAGTGTTTGTGTACCGTTGCGATGAAGCGTTGAAATTTGGGTGTCATGCGTTCTTGGTTCTTGACGTAGGCAACGTAGGCGTTAAGGAAGATTTTCCAGAAAAAGTCGCTCCATGGTGTTTGGTTGTACTCTTTGCGTTGGGTGGCTGAGTTATGAAATTCGTGTCCGTTCTCCTCTTTTATAAAGTAGAGGTGTATGTTGCGGTAGTAGTCGGCAAGTTGGCATTGTGAACCGTGTGCCCAGAAACCGCAGAAGGAGCATAGCACCCAGATGATTGCTCCCCATTGATATTCGGGTGCAAAGGGTATGGGCTCGAAGGTTTCGCGGGCGGCTATGGCAAAGTAGATGCAGAAGAACCAGCAGTCGCCGGCAAAGCCGTCGAGTATGCGCCCCCAGCGTGTCTTTTGCCCTGTGATGCGTGCAAGTTGTCCGTCGGTGCTGTCGTAGAGGTTTGCCCACATTAGGAGTAGTATGCCAAGAATGTTCCAGCGAAGGCTGTCTTGGTAGAACCCTATCCCTGCTCCTATGCCTAAAAAGATGGATATTATTGTTATTACGTTGGGGTGTATACCGCGGTTGCGGAAAAACAGTGCGCAACGGAAACCTAACGGGCGGTAGAACCACAAGTCGAGGAACTCCTCGGTGTCTTGTGACTTCATTGATGTTGCGTAAATTTTTTTGTCTTCTTCGGTCATCTCTTATTCTCTCTTTTTTGAAACTATGAGTTTTGCTATGTGGTGTGCGGCTGTTTCGCGCACTGCCGCGAAGCTTGGAAAGTCGTTTATGTCTATAAAGTATATCTCTCCTTTTTGAGTTACTATGCAATCGCCACCAAATATTGAAAGGCCGAGGCACTTGGCGGCTTCGAAGGCTTTTTGGCGTAGCTCCTCTTTGTTGAACATGTATCCTTTGGGGGTACCGTTTATTTTTTCGAGCCCGAATTTGCTTTTTTCGGGGTTGGGGTAGCTGTAGGTGAAATAACCTCCCTCGATGCCATAAAATTTTATTATGTCGCCCTCGATGTGTTTACTGAATATTGCGCCCTCGCACCCATACTCTTTTATTTTTTTGAGTGCCTTGCTTGCTTCGTCGTAACCGGCGACATAGCTTACCTCTTCTTTGTGTTGAACCCAGCCTGCGCTTTTCTTTAACCAACCGGGGAAAGGTGCGTTCAACAGCTCTTTCTCGTTTGCGATGATGCTGAAAGGTGGTTGAAGTATCTCGTTTTCTTGTAATTTTAACATCTGCTCGAGCCTTGAACAGTGCTCTACCGATGTGGGGGTGTTGAGTACGATGCAACCTTTTGCTTCGGCCTCTTTCAGTGTTTTAAGTGTCGCGAGGTTGCGTGACATGTGGCATACTATAGTGGTATCTTCGCTCGGTATCTGCTCTTCGCCGATGCGTTCCACGGTGTGCCCCATGCTTGCAAGCTCTTTCTCGACGAGTGCGAGTATGGCTTCGTCGCTGTTGGTCATGCCGGGCGAGTTTGCGGGGTTGCGGGCTATGGTTGTTACTTTCATAATGTGTCGAGGAACTGCTGGGCTTTTATAATATCGTCGGCATGGTCGATGTCTATAATCTTTTCAAAGGGGAAGGCGCGTAGTTGAAGGCCGTCGGCTATGAGTGCGCGTTGAAAATTTCTCATGCGCGATACTCCTTGCTCCATGCAACGTCGCAGGGTGAGCAGGGCCTTGGGGGTGAGGCCGTATATTCCTCCCGAAACGTATTGTGTGTCGTTGCCCGCCTTGTCGCAAAAGGCTGTTATGTCGAGCTGTTCGTTTGTTGCCACGTAAAGGGGTTTTTCGTCATCGACAAAGGGGGTTACTGCCATGAGCCCGTCGCTGTCGCTCTTTTCAAACTCGGCGAGGTAGCGTGTAAACTCCTCTTCGCGAAAGATGGTGTCTACCGTGGTGAGGCAAAATTTCTCATCTCCTTCGAGCCATGGCATGAGTGCGTGCATGCTGTGCATGCTACTTGGGGTGTCCTCTACAACTATGTTTATGGGGTATCTCTCTCTTAGTTGTTGCAGGTGGACAAGTGTTTCGGGTTGTTGTTTGTTTATGATGATGCTTATTGAACTTGCTCCATGACGTGCAAACACCCCTGCAAGGCGTTCTATGAGAGGAACGCCTTGCAGGGGTACGAGTGGCTTGGGGTATTTTACTCCCTCGTTTGCGAGGCGTGAGCCTTCGCCTGCCGCTATTATTGCAAATTTCATCTTATTCGTTGTCGTTCTGTTGCAAGTTCAAACGGTTGCTGTCGTCGCGCTTTTCGAAGTAGAGCTTGCGCAAGGGGTGACGACGTGCTTCGTTGTACATGGTGCGGTTACGGTATATGTCTATTGCCGAATAGATGGCCTGACGGAAAGAGTTCTCGTCGGCGATGCCTTTGCCGGCTATATCGTATGCTACACCATGGGCGGGTGAGGTGCGCACTACGGGTAGGCCGGCGGTGAAGTTTATCCCGTCGTCCATGCCCAGAGCTTTCAGGGGTGCAAGTCCTTGGTCGTGATACATGGCGAGTATCGCGTCGAAAGAGTCGTACTTCCCGCTACCGAAGAATCCATCGGCTGCAAAAGGACCGTAGCAGAATATTCCGCTATCGTTCATCTTGCGTATGGTGGGGGTTATGGTCTCTATCTCTTCGTTGCCCAGCAGGCCGTTGTCGCCGGCGTGGGGGTTGAGAGAGAGCACTGCTATCTTGGGTGCGTCGATATTGAAGTCCTCGATGAGGCTTCTGTTCAGTATTGTGAGTTTCTCCTCGAGAAGTTCTTCTGTTATGGCGGCGGGTACTTTGCTCAAAGGGAGGTGCGAGGTGGCAACCGCAACACGTAGGTCGCCGCTACATAGTAACATGAGCGATTTTTCTCCTTCGCCACCACAGCGTTCCTGCAGGTATTCTGTGTGGCCGGGGAAATTAAAATTCTCGTTCTGTATTGTGCTTTTGTTTATAGGTGCTGTTACAAGAACATCTATCTTGCCTTCGTGGTAGTCTTTCACGGCTCTCTCCAACGCCTCGAAGGCTGCTTGGCCTGCTTCCTGTGTGGTGCAACCGAGCTCTATGTGAAGTTCGTCGCTGTTGCAGTTTATGAGGTTGAGCTTGCCGTCCTGTATGTCGTTGTCGTTCTCCACGGCGTTGTAGCTTATCTCTGTTTCGAGTGCCTTGCGATGGTATGCGGCGGCTTTGGGAGAGCCGTAGACCACAGGGGTGCAGATATCGAACATCTCGGGCACTGCAAAGGTCTTGAATATAACTTCGTATCCTATTCCGTTTATGTCGCCTTGGGTTATACCAACGCGTATTTTTCTTTTATCGCTCATAGGTTATTCTTTTGTGTTGTTCTCTTCTATGTTGTTCTCAACTATAACTTCGGGTATGTGTATGCTGTTCTCGATATCTTTGTCGGCAGGCATTTTGAGAGAGAAGAGTGTCGCTTCGAGTTTTCTCATGAGGCTACCCTTCTTTTGGTTGGGGGCATATATAAATGCCTCTACAACAATTACCTTGCCGTTTTTCTCGTCGACAAGCTGGTGCGAAACAAACGGGCCACCCATCATGTCGTTCTCCATCTGCCAGAGGCCTCTGGCTATCTGCATGTAACGCTCGCGGAACTCTGTGTCGTATACATCGACAAACATGGTGTCGGTTGCCATGTAGCGGTCGGGGCGGTTGCCGGGTATGTTTACTTTGAGTATGGAGTCGCGCATGTGTATGAAGTTTTCGCGCGAGAAGTTTTCGGTGCTGGTATAGGGGTAGCTGTACATTACGAAGTTCATGATACTGCTGTTATGGTTCGATATATCCGATGCCCACAAAAAGTCTTCACCGCCTTTTATGCCGGTAATGTTTTGAGGTATGAGTAGCTCGCAACCAAATTTTGCTCTGGTCGAGTCGAGGAAAGCTTTGTTGTGTTTCTTTTTAAGGTCGCGCAACTCGCGGTTCATCTCGGCCGATGTGAAGAAGTCGATGATGACCTGTGCGTTCTTTGTAACATATTCTTGGAACTCCTCGCGGCTTGGCGATTGTATGGTCATTATCATTTGGGGCTCGGCGTACTTGTTTTCGGTGTACTTGAACTTGGTCTGTGTGTATTGTGTCTTGTCTATTTTTACTTCGATGACGTTGCGGAAGGTTTTTAACAGACGGCTGAACGCGGTGGGCATGGTGTGTGACATGCGGAACGAACGTTCCGACTGGGGAAGGGCCGGAATATCGGTGTCGAGCACATCGTAAAGGGCACGACCGGCAGGGGCTGTCCATGTGTCTTCGTCGCATACCACAAGTACTTCGTAGGGTAGGCCACTCGATGATGGCAGGAACATGTTGTTTTCGTTGGCACATGATATTGCCATGATTGCTGTCGCAATAATGATGATTAGTTTTTTCATAATGGTATTTTTATTGTTTTTTATTTTCGTTCTTTAATGTCGATAGCATGCCACAGGCTGCAAAAATATCTTCGCCACGCGAAGCGCGTATGGTGGTGAAGAGCCCGTTCTTTGTGAGGTAGTCGCGAAGGGCGGTCATGCCCTCTTCGTTTACTCCTTCGAGTGGTACTCCCGGTATTGCGTGGTAGCGAATGAGGTTTATGCGACAGTCGAGCCCGTTGAGTAACCTGAGCAGTTTGCGGGCATGCGATTGTGTCTCGTTTATGCCTTTGAACACTATGTATTCGAATGTGAGGCGACGTTGATGGCTGAAGTCGTATTCTTTTAATAGTTCTACAATCTCTGTTATCGAGTAACCTCGTTCGGCAGGCATTATCTCGCTACGTTTTTCGGGTATGGGGTGGTGCAGGCTTATGGCTATATGGTAGTCGCCCGAGTCGAGCAGGCGTTTGAGTCCTTTGCGCACTCCTACCGAGGAGACGGTGATACGGTGCGGACTCCATGCAAGGCCGTAGTCGGCGGTGAGAACCTCTATCGTTTTTAATATGTTGTCGAGGTTGTCGCATGGCTCTCCCATGCCCATGAATACTATGTTTGTGAGTTTGTCGTGTTCGGGAAGGGCGAAAATCTGGTTCAGAATTTCGTTGGTGGTGAGGCCTGCTGTGTACTTTTGCTTGCCTGTCATGCAGAAGAGGCAGTTCATCTTGCAACCTACCTGACACGATACACACAGGGTGGCTCGCTCCCCGTCGGGTATATAAACAGCCTCTACATAGTGGTTGTTTTCTACCGCATATAGATATTTTACGGTTCCGTCGCACGAGCGTGCTTCGTCGGCCGGTGCCGAAAGACCGACCTCGAACAACTCACTGAGCTTTTCGCGGTTTTTGAGCGATATATTTGACATCTCGTCGATGCTGTTTACTCTTTTTTTGTACACCCAATCGGCTATCTGCTTTGCAGTGAAGGCCGGCATGCCGGCCTCTCGCACAGCCTCTTTCAGCTCGCCGAGTGTCATTCCCAATAAATATCTTTTGTTGCTCATTCTTCTCTTTTTTCTGTGGGTTCTGCTCCCACGCTACTATTCTTTATCGCAAAAATAGGCAATAATTTTCTATTACTATATATTATTTATAATATTATTTGCGCGCCGCTTTTTTTATTCTTCCGTTTTTGTGTAATAATGGGCTTTTTATTATTTTCGCGTTCAAACTTTTTTATATGAAAATGATTATTGATCTCTTTTTGCCCCAATTGAACGAGGATTTTTCTTTTTCGTGGGTGAGTGATTTTGCAGGTTCGCATTTGGTGAATAATATATATGTTATGGGCAGGGAGGAGGCTCAACTTCCTTCGCACCCTAAATTGAGACGTTTGGCGGTGGGGTCGCTCACGGCTACCGAGACTTTTTTGCGTGTTGCCGAAGAGGCTACTGCCGATTATGTGCTTTTTTTCTCAAAAGGTGTGCCCGAGATAGCTCTTTCGGCTGTGGAAGCTTTTTGTGGTGCCGTTCCCGACACGGCTTCTATGGCGTATGCCGATTATTACAAAATTGTAGATGGTGTGAGAACTCCTGCACCCACTATTGATTATCAGGAGGGTAGCCTAAGAAACGATTTTGACTTCGGTTCTGTGTTGTTGTTTAGAACAACAGCTTTAAAGGAGTATCTCTCTTCTACAAAAGAGATGTTTAAATATGCCGGTTTGTATCAGTTGAGGCTTGCGCTGAGCCGTGTGGGCTCTCTCTTTCACTATAACGAGTTCTTGTATGCCGAACCTGAAGAGGACAAGAGAAAGAGTGGCGAGAAACAGTTTGATTATGTGAACCCTGCTCAACGTGAGGTGCAGGTGGAGATGGAGAAGGTGTGTACGGCGCACCTTTCTGCCATAGGTGGTTGCTTGCCGGCATGCAAGTATCGCGGTATCGACCTGTCGGCAGGTTCTTTCCCTGTGGAGGCTTCTGTTATTATTCCGGTGCTCAACCGTGTATCGACCATAGGTGATGCGGTGAGGTCGGTGCTTGAACAGGAGACATCTTTCTCGTTTAATATAATTGTGGTTGATAATCACTCGACCGATGGTACGCAGGATATTATAGATGCTTTTGCCGATGAAAGGGTGGTGCATATTATTCCCGAACGTACCGATCTTGGCATAGGTGGTTGTTGGAACGAGGCTGTGAACAGCCCGGCTTGCGGTCGTTTTGCGGTGCAACTCGACAGCGACGACCTTTACAGCTCGCCTTCGACCTTGCAACGTATTGTAGATGAGTTCTACAAACAGCAGTGTGCTATGATGGTGGGTACTTATCGTATATGTGATTTTGAGCTTAACACGTTGCCTCCCGGGGTGATAGACCATCGTGAGTGGAGCGAGGAGAATGGGCGTAATAATGCTTTGCGCATAAATGGTCTTGGTGCTCCGCGTGCTTTTTACACGCCGGTTATTCGTGAGATTGGTTTCCCGAATGTGAGCTATGGCGAGGATTATGCCGTGGGCTTGCAGGTGTCGCGTAACTATCGCATAGGGCGCATTTACGATGTGCTTTATCTCTGTCGCAGGTGGGGAGGAAACTCCGACGCGGCTCTGTCGCACGAGAAGGTGAACGCTCATAATTTTTACAAAGATTCTTTGCGCACCGCCGAGTTAAAGGCGCGTGTGGAGCTTATGAAGAGTATGCAGGTGCCATCGATAGAGGAGCTGAAGGCTTTTTTTGAAAAGCAGTTGAGCGTGTGGCCCGCTGCCGCTTCGCGCTACGATGCTTTGAAGGGTGTTGAGGTGCGCACCTTGGATAATGGCTTGTTGTTGCAATATAACAGTGCTCGTGCTGTTTCCACAGGTGCAAAGGTCGATGCACAGGCTCTTGCCGAGCGTCCCTGTTTCCTCTGTGCTGAGAACCGCCCTGCCGAGCAGGGTTTCTTGGAGTCGATGGGCTCTTTTGAGGTCCTTGTTAATCCTTTCCCCATCTTGCCTTCGCATTTTACGATAGCTTCGAAGGTGCATGCACCGCAGTTGTTGAAGGGTATGTTTGCCGACATGTTGCATATGGCAAGAGGGTGGCAAGGTATGGCTCTCTTTTATAATGGTGCCAAATGTGGTGCTTCGGCTCCCGACCACGCTCATTTGCAGGCGGTTAATGTGCCCGATATCCCTCTCTTGGGCGATGCTTGGAGCGAGGTTATCGAAGAGACTGCTACCCCTGTGCATCTCTTGCCTGGCAGTCTTTTATATCTGGTTACGGGGTATGTGGTGCCGTTGTTTAAAATTTCGGCAAGGTCTGTTGCCGATGCAGTGGTGCTTATGGAACTTCTCGTGGGTGCTTTGCCTGTTGTGGGCAACGAAGAGGAGCCTCGCATGAATGTTATCTCTTATTATGATAGGTGTGAGGGGTATGTTGTTTATGTTATACCGCGCAGCGGGCATCGTCCGCAGTGCTATGGTTGCGAAACGGCGGAGCAGCGTCTTGTGAGCCCCGGTACTCTTGACATGGCAGGTCTGCTCATTACACCGCGCAGGTGCGACTTCGATGCTGTTACGGCAAAAGAGGCCACGGATATTCTTTGTGAGGTGGCTTTGGACCTGGAGACTGCAATAGGGGTGTGCGATGTTATTGTAGGGGACGATGAGGAGTGTTAATGTGGGCATTTTGCTCTCGGAGCGTATAAGGTTTGAGCTGTCGGGCGACTTTTTGTGTAACGGCCTCACTTGTAAAGGTGAAGATGCTGTGTCGGCTGTCGGAGGCAGGCTTTTGTGGAGGGGGCAGGTGTGCGATAAGTTGCATTTTGTCCCGGCATGCGATTCGTGCCGTTTCGTGTTGCACGATGTGGTTATCGGTGTAAATTTTCACTGGGAGCGCACCGAGGACCAAACCTTCAAAGGGGAGCTTGTTTTTATTCCCGAAGGCGATGGTGTGCGTGCAATAAATCGCCTTTTAATCGAGGATTATCTGGTGAGTGTTATATCGTCGGAGATGTCGGCTACAAGTTCGCCCGAATTTTTAAAGGCTCACACCATAATATCGCGTAGCTGGCTCTATGCTCAGTTGTTGCGTAAGGAGAAGGTGCAGAATGCTGTTCTTGGTTGGGATAATGGCGAAGAGAGAATAAGGTGGTATGCTCGCGAAGACCACACACTCTTCGACCTATGTGCCGACGATCACTGCCAGCGTTATCAGGGGCTGACGCGTGCGCTGAACCCTAATGTGTCGGCTGCGGTGAAGGCTACCGAAAATATTGTGCTTAAATATGATGGCGAGGTGTGCGATGCACGTTTCAGCAAGTGTTGCGGTGGTGTTACCGAACGCTTCTCGGCTTGTTGGGAGAATGTGGATTATCCCTATCTCGATGCCTTTGCTGATAACGAAAACAAAGGGCCTTTGCCTTCTCTTACCACCGAGGAGGGTGCGCGTCGTTTTATCGAGAGTGCACCCGACGCTTTTTGTTCTTCGCCCGAAAAAGATGTGCTGTCGCAGGTTTTGAATAAATATGACCAGGAGACCAACGACTTTTATCGTTGGAGGGTAGAGTATACGCAGGAGGAACTTTCGGCTATCGTGGCCGAGCGTTCGGGCTTGGATTTTGGGCTGATAGAGGAGTTGCAACCTGTGGAAAGGGGTGCGTCGGGTCGTTTGGTTAGGTTGCGCATCGTTGGTAGCAAGGCTGTGCAGGTGGTGGGTAAAGAGCTGGAAATTCGTCGTTTGCTATCGCGCTCGCATCTTTACAGTTCGGCTTTTGTGGTCGATAAATTTGTCGATGAGGTGACGGGCGTGGTGCGCTTTGTGCTTAAAGGTGCCGGTTGGGGGCATGGCGTGGGGCTCTGTCAGATAGGTGCGGCTGTTATGGGCGAAAGGGGTTTTTCACACGAAGAGATTTTGCGACATTATTATCCCGGAGCGACACTCGAAGAGGTGTGATTCTTCTCTTTATCTTACTATTTATCGTTGAAAATTGTACTCGACAATATATTTTTATAAATTTGCAGGGATTTATTTAATTTAAGAAACTTCCAGATTGTTTCTTATAATCTTTAAACTGCATGCTTTTGTGATGCAGGTACACAATAAAAAGTATAATTTTTAGTTATACTTAAGTAAGTGGGGTTTGATAAAATGAATAAAATACAAAACAATAAAGAATATCGCGATGGCATGAATGTATTGCAACGAGCTGTAAAACGCTTGTTCGATATTGTTTTTTCTTTGTTGGGTATGTTGCTTCTGTCTCCCGTTTATCTGTGCATATACATTAAACTGCGTTTTCAAAATGATGGGCCTGTTATTTTCAAACAGGAGCGCATCGGTTATAACGGCAAGCCTTTCTACATTCTAAAATATCGCACCATGAAGGTCGATAGTGGCGACGAGGAGGCATCACTTACATGTAAAGACGATGAGCGACTTACCCCTTTTGGCCGTTTTTTGCGCGAAAGACACTTTGACGAGTTACCACAGTTGTTGAACGTGTTGCGTGGGGAGATGTCTTTTGTGGGCCCTCGCCCCGAACGTCAGTATTTTATCGATAAGATAATGGCTGAAAATCCCGACTATAAATATGTTTATCTGATGCGTCCGGGCCTCACCTCGCCGGCATCGGTTTATAATGGATATACTGATACCATGGAGAAGATGCTCAAACGCCTCGATATGGACCTTGATTATTTACAGCACAGGAGCTTGCTGTACGATTTAAGAATATTGTTTATAACGGTATTCTATATATTAAGAGGAAAAAAAATATAAAATAAGATATGATGAAACGATTTGTCTTTCTTGCGCTTCTTACGTTTATGTTCGGTGTTGTTACTGCTCAAACAATGTCGGATAACGATGTGCTGAAACTAATAAAAACCGAGCAGGAGAAGGGGCTGTCGCAGCAGGAGATTGCTACCGAGCTTGTGAAAAAGGGCGTTACGATGGAGCAGTTGAAACGCATCAAGCAGAGGGTTGAAAGTGAGAAAAAGGGCTCTTTTACAAAAAGTTATGACGACGAAGAAGAGATAGACCGCAACAGGAATAAGATGAAGCTCGAGCTCGATGCAAAAAAGCTTGAGAAGGAGTTGAAATTTGTCGAAGAAGACGAGGACGATGAGAAAGGGAAAGAAAAGTCTATAAATGTCGAAGAGGAGGCTCCCGTATTTGGCCGTAATATCTTTAATAACGAACTACTCACTTTTGAGCCTTCGGTAAATATTCCTACCCCGACCAATTATATTCTGGGTGCCGGCGACGATGTTATAATTGATATTTGGGGTGCTTCGCAACTTAATATAAATGAGACAATATCGCCCGACGGCAGTATCTTTATCGATGGTGCAGGTCTTGTACACCTTGCAGGTTTGTCGGTTGCACAGGCCGAAAAACGGTTGAAAGAGTCGCTGAGCGATGTGTATGGCGGTTCTCAGGTAGCTCTCTCTCTTGGTAAGGCACGTTCTATTCAGGTGCAGGTGATGGGTGAGGTTGTTACCCCCGGAACATACACCCTGAGTGCCTTCTCTACTGTATTTAATGCTTTGTATTCGTCGGGGGGTATAAACGAGATTGGAACTCTGCGCGACATAAAAGTATTCAGAAACGGTAAGGAGGTTGCCGTAATTGATGTATATGATTGTATCCTGAATGGTGATAACAAGAGCAATGTGCGCTTGCAGGACAACGATGTTATAAGCGTCGGTGCGTATGTGGCTATTGCCGAGGTATCGGGCAAGGTGAAGCGTCCCATGAAATATGAGGTGAAAGAGAATGAGACCTTGTTAGATGTAATATCGTATGCAGGTGGCTTTACAGGCGATGCTTATACCGAAAACCTAAATGTAACAAGAAAGAACGGTCGCGAATATTCGATGCACACAGTGAGCAAGGCCGAGGCTGCTACGTTTACCCTTAAAGATGGTGATGCGTTGGAGGTGCAGGCTATGCTTGACAGATATTCGAATATGGTTGAGGTAGAGGGTGCTGTTTTTTATCCCGGAAAATTTGAACTTGGTTCAAAGGTGAAAACGGTGCGCCAGCTGGTTGAGATGGCAGGTGGTGTGCATGAGGAGGCCTTTTTGAATCGTGCGGTTTTGCAACATCGTAATTTCGACAATACAATAGAGACCGAGGCCGTAGACCTTAAAGGTATTCTTGCCGGCACCTCACCCGATGTGGTGTTGAAAAACAATGATTTGTTGTTTGTGCCTGCAAACACGGCTATGCAGGGAGAGCAGTACTTTAACATCGAGGGAGAGGTTAATCTCCCCGGCAAGTATAGGTTTGCAAAAAATACAACCATCGAGGATTTGATTTTGCAGGCCGGTGGTCTCACACGTGCGGCCTCTTTAATGAAAATAGATGTTTACAGGCATGTGATAGACCCTGCCAGCGAGGAGTATAACGATGAAATTTCAAAGATGATGACATTCTCTTTGAAAGATGGTTTTTTGGTGAACGGTGGCGAGAACTTTACTCTTGAACCCTTTGACTATGTTGTTGTGCGTCGTGCTCCATCTTATACCCCCATGAAGTCGGTAAAGGCCGAGGGTTGTTTGATGTATTCGGGTGCTTACGTGATGTCGTGCAACAACTATCGTTTGAGCGACCTTGTGAAGAATGCGGGTGGCTTTACCAAGAGGGCTTACATAAAAGGTGCCAGCCTCTCGCGTAAAATGAGCGACGATGAGCGCAAGCAACGCGAGTTGGTTATGATGAACTCTCGCATACAACTGCTCGAAGAGAAGATGCGCGATTCGGATAATGAGATTAATGTAGCTGTGTACGACTCTTTGATGAACATTAAACTAAACATCGACGAGGTGTATACCGTGGCGATAAACCTTGAAGAGGCTGTTAAAAACCCCGGTTCGCAAAGCGACTTGGTGTTGCGCGACGGCGATGTGCTTAATGTTCCCGAACTCTCTTATACCGTTCGTGTAAGTGGTGAGGTGCGTCACCCGCTTACGCTAAACTATGAAAAGGGTAAAAATATTAAGTATTATGTGAAGCATGCAGGTGGTTACACCGACAGGGCACGTAAAAAAGGTGTGTATGTAATTTACATGAATGGTGATGTGTTGAATGCGTCGAAGTCGTCGGAAAAGGTTGTTGAGCCCGGTTGCGAGATTGTTGTTCCTCGTAAGAGCAGTAACAGTGGTTTAACACCTGTCGAGATGGCAACCATCGGTACATCTACGGCCTCTATTGCTACCATGATTGTGGCTATTATAAACCTGCTTAAATAGTAAAAGTATTTGGCTATGGGAACTTCCAGAATAGACGAGTTGCGCGAGGATTTACATTCGTTAAAGCGTTATTTGGCTCTCCTTTGGAGCAAAAAAGCGGTCTTCATTAAATATTCGCTTGTTGCGGTGGTGCTTGCTGTGGTTGTGGCATTCAGTGTGCCGAGGATATATTCAACCACGACGATACTTGCCATGGAACCGCGACAAACAGGTTACAACGCGGCTGTTATGAGCCTTGCAGGTATGGCCGGTATTAACTTGGGCTTTTTGTCGGAAGATGCCTATTCGGTCGATTTGTACCCTACCATAATTTCGTCGAAAGATTTTGTGTCGCGTCTGGCCATGATGCCTGTGAGGATAGAAGAAGAGGGCATCGATTGTAATTATGCAACATACCTGCTCACTGCGCCCGAGACTACATGGTGGGGGCGTTCGGTCGATTGGGTGAAGAGCCTTTTTGGTGCCGACAAAGCTGATGTTATTGTCGATGCCGATGATGTCCCGGCCGAGGTGGTCTACCGCATAAGGAGTAATATTAATTGCCAGGTGAATAAGTTGCAGGGGCTGATAAATATCACTGCTTACGATGAGAACCCGCTGGTGTGTAAGGCTCTTGCCGACTCGGTTACAGCCGGCCTGAATGCGTTTATTCAGGATTATCGTACAGGTAAGACGCGTGCCGACTACATGGCTCTTTCGCAAATATGCGATAGCGCGAAGGTGCGTTACCAAGAGGCTCAAAGGAGGTATACCGAATTTTTAGAGAAAAACAGTTCCTCTAACAGTGCTACGTATAAGGCGCAACGCGACTTTCTCGAGGGAGAGACTGAACTTGCCTATGCTACATATAACCAGATGGCGGCGCAAGTGCAGATGGCGTTGGTGAAGTTGCAGGAGGCTACTCCTGTTTATAATGTGATTCAATCGACCTATGTCCCGCAGAAGCCCGAGGCTTTGTCTCTTCTTTCAACAGTTGTGCTTTTTGTGTTCGTGGCGTTTGTGGTTGCAACCGTTAAAATAACATATTCCTGTATAAAAGAGAAAATATGGGCAAAGAGGGCCTGAGACAATATGTGGGCAACGGCTTGTTCATGTTGCTTATCTTTCTTTTTGTGGCCGACCCGACAAATACTGTTTTCGGGCTGAAAATGGTTGCTTTTGCTCTTCTTGTCGGGTATAATTTGCTTTTTTTTAGAGCCGAGTGGGCTCAGTTGCGCTATTTTGCGTTGTGCCTTGTGGCTGTTCTCTTTTCGTGGCTTTTTGCGACGTTGAGGGGTGAGATTATTGCAGGCGATGAGGTTAAGGCTGTGCTTACTGCGCTTGCTCCTATGGTGCTGTTGCCGTGGATATATCGTTATAATGTGTTGAGGCTCTCGGTTGTTCCGGTGTGTGCGGTGGTCTGTATTGTGCTTTTCCTTTATTGGCTTGTGATTTTTGTTCCCCGCATGGAGGGTGTGATATACCTCTATATGTGTGAGCACGACCACACGATAATGCTGTCGAGGAGGGCTTTCCTGGGCTTCTCTCTCTTTGGTATGTATTGTAAATCTACTGTCGCTTTTTTGCCCGTGTTTGCATGGGTGCTTTACAGGCTATACACGCCATCGCTTCGCAACGCGAAGGTGGTTGCGTGTGTGTTGCTTTTTGTGCATCTGTTTCTCATAAGCGGAACAAGAAGTACTATTGTTTTGCCTGTTTTTCTTGCAGTTGTTATTTTCTTTCTTTTTTACAGGAACAAAAGGTATCTTAATTATATTATGTACCCTTCGGCATTGATTGCTTTTGTCGCTTTTTTGTTTTTGCTCGCAATGTTGCTCATGGAGGTGGGCGAACATTCGAACATGGTTAAATATGCGCATCTGCAATCGTACAAAGAGTTGTTTGCCGATAATCCTCTTTTTCTTCTTGTGGGGCAAGGGCCCGGAACGGCTTTTTACACAGCAGGTTTCCAGAAGATGTCTTTAAAGACGGAGTGGAGTTATGTGGAACTTGTGCGTAATTTCGGCCTTTTTTCGTTGTTTATATTGTATGCTTTCTTGCGCCCGTTGGCATCGCTGTTGCGCTTGTCGCTCAAAAACGATGAGGCTTTGGTGGTGGCCATAACTTATATTGTGTATTTGGTTATTGCGGGCACTAATCCTCTGTTGTTGTCTTCAACGGGTATGTTGGTGCTCCTCACAATGTTTGGCTATGTGAGAGGGTGTAAAATGTGTGATGTTTAATTGTGAAAATTGATAGTGGTTCTATATGGAACTTTTTGATATTAAAAGGTTTTGTAAAATATCTCTTTTAGCCCTGGTGCTTGTACCTGCTTGTTTGTATGCGCAAGAGAACCTGTATGTCAGGAGTTGTGCGCAGTTTGGTGCTGTTGCTTCTAAGGGCGACTTTGCCCCTTTTTGGCTCACAGCAAGGCGACACGGGGTGCCGTCGGCAGATGCCTCAAACGGGTATGCCAGGTATGCTGTTAATGTTGGCGGAAGGGTTAAAGAGGACAGTGATTGGGGATACGATTTTGTGGCCGATGTTATTGCGGGGTATAACCGCGAGAAGAGGCTTGGCTTGCAACAGGCTTATGCCGAGTTGTCGTGGCGCGGTTTGTCGCTCACTATCGGTAGTAAGGAGTATCCTGCCTGCATGAAGGGGTTTGCCTCTGTCGGTGCTCCTTTCGAGGCTAATAGGGTGAATGTGCTGTTTCCTAATCTTTATCGCAACGCTCTCTCGGAACTTGGAAGCGGAGGTCTTGTGTATAGCGGTAACAGCCGGCCGATACCACAAGTGAGGCTTGCCCTGCCCGAATATGTGTCGTTCCCGGGAACAGATGAGTGGCTGAGGGTTAAAGCTCACATTGCTTATGGTTTCTTTGCCGATGCCTCTTTTCAGGAGAAGTTTACAAGGGGTAACGAGGGTGCTCGTTATGCCGATAATCTTTTGTATCATAGTAAATCGATGTTTATCGAGGTGGGTAAACCGCAGGTGTTCCCTCTGACCTTTGAGGGGGGCTTGGAGATGCACACTCAGTTTGGTGGCAATGTTTACACGCACAACGAGGGCAAGGTGCTGTCGATGCCGTCGGGGGTTGCCGACTTTTTCAAGGCTTTTATTCCCATGAGTGGCAGTGGTGACACGCCCGAGTATGAGCAGACTAATATTTCGGGTAATAATATTGGCAGTTGGCACGCGGCTCTCACTTTGCACACAAAGCCTTTCGATGTAAGGCTGTATGCCGAGCATATGTTCGAGGATTTTTCTCAACTCTTTTTCTTGGAGTATCAGTCCGACGCTTCGGGGGAGAGGAATCTCATATATTACCCGTGGAAGGATATTCTGGTGGGTGTTTCGGTGGCAAACAAGTCGGGGGTATTATCTTTTATCTCTAACGTGCAGTATGAATATGTCTCTACATATAACCAGAGTGGTGCGGGGTATAACGACCCGGGCCCTTTCTTCAAGGAGCAGATGGACGGTGCCGATAATTATTTTAACCATAGCATCTATCCGGGGTGGCATCACGGTGGGTGGGGCATAGGCTCTCCCTTGGCCTTTTCGCCTGTATATAACAAGAATGGTAGTTTGCGCTTTGCGAGCAATAGGTTTGTGGCGCATAATGTGGGTGTGAACGGCTCTCTCGGTACACGATTCTTGCTTGCTTATCGCCTGCAATATACTTATAGCGAGCATTGGGGTACCTATCTCAACCCCTTTGACGAGAAGAGGTATACGACCTCTCTGCTTGCCGATGTTGTTTATGCTCCTTTGGGCAGTAAATGGGCGGGTTCGCTCTCTTTTGCCTACGACAAGAGTAACTTTATTGGGGATAACATGGGTGTTATGTTTACGTTGAGCAGGTTGTTAATTTTTAAATAGTAAATCAAATGATTAAAAAATTGTTTGTTATATTTATAATATTATTAACTTTGTCGGCATGTGACAAGGCTTTTGTCAATGGTGACCTCGATGGTATGTGGCGTTTGGAGAGGGTTACTTGTGATGGCATGGAGTTTTGTCCCGAACGTATATATTATTCGTTTCAACGACATATAGTGATGTTCGGCCGATATTACGAGGAGGGTATGCCGTTTCTGTATATGGGGAATTTTGCACATGAGTCCGGCAAAATAACCATGAGTGGTTTTAAGGAGTATCCTGGGAGTGCCGATATTTGCGATGAGGGGGCTTTAAATAGTTTTTTCATATTTAATGTGTCGGGTGAGGTGTTCGACGTTGAAAGGCTCGACAAGGATAATATGGTGCTTTCGACCACCGACAGGGTATATTATTTTAGAAAATGGTAATTTAAACAAGGGGTGATATGGTTAAGAAATTTTTTAGAAAGATATTTTCCGATGTTACCAGAGCTCGTTATCTGGCACCTTATCTTGTGAATTTTAAAAATACCAAAAAGAAAAATTATGCCAAATGGGGCGAGAACTCTCAGCTCTTCGGCCCGTTGAGCCTGGACCCTATGAGTGTGGAGCTCGACGATTATACCCGTTTGCAACCCGGTGTGAGGGTTATAAATGCAGGTGGTAAATTGGTCGTAAAAAAATATTCGGCGGTGGGAGCCGGTACAACCATCATAGCCAGCGAGCATGTGCCCACAGTGGGGCTTCCGCAGTTTTTAAGCACTTTGCATATTAATGATATTAAGGCAACGGTTGTCATTGAGGAAGATGCTTGGGTTGGTGCTGAGTGTATTCTTCTTTCGCGCAGTCGCATAGGTCGCGGTGCTGTGGTGGCGGCAGGCAGTGTGGTCACAAAGCCTGTTCCTCCTTATGCCGTGGTGGCGGGCTCGCCTGCAAAGGTTATAGCGGCGCGTTTTTCCATGGAGCAAATAATTAAACACGAAGAGATACTTTACCCCAAAGAGGAGAGATTGAGTGCCGGTGAGTTGCAAGAGCTGTTTGCCGGTGTGCTGAAGGATAAAAAATGTTTAGGTGTCGATAATATGTCGCCCGAGGATCGAGCCTTGTTGGAGGAGTATGAAAAAAAAATAGGTATACAGACTTATGAGAGCCGCTAACAGAGTCGCAATGAATAGTATTGCATTGTACACAAACATGGTGGTAACCATGGGTGTGGCCCTGCTCGCAACACGTTTTGTGTTGCAGGCATTAGGTAGCACACAGTATGGTGCATATACACTTATTGCCAACATTGTTGCCATGTTCTCTTTTATAAATGTGGCGATGTCGGTTGCAACCCAACGATATTTGTCATATGCCTTAGGTTCCAACGATACAGAAAAGGTTAAGGAGGTCTTTTACAATAATGTTGTAATACATATCTGTATCGCCACCCTTCTGGCACTCATAATATTTGTTGCAGGTGTTCCGGCTGTGGAGTGCTGGTTGAAGATTCCGCAGGAGATAAGGACCGAGTCGCTTATAGTGCTTCTTTGCATGGTTGTGAGCGTTGTGTTTATTGTGGTAGCTGTTCCTTACGAGGGCATGATGAATGCAAAGGAGGATATTGTGGTTATTGCAGGCATAAACATTGTTGATGCTGTTTTTAAGTTCCTGGCCTCGGTGGTGGTGCTTTACGTGACCGATAACCAACTAATTATATATGCGATGCTGGTGATGTGTTCCGGCATAATGGTTTTTTGGCTGAAAAAGGGATATTGCAGAAAACATTATGTGGAGACGCATTTTGAGTGGGGCGAGATAAAAGATGCTTCGTTGGTGAAAAGCATGATGGGGTTTGCCGGTTGGAATCTAATTGGTGCCGGTTGCTCGTTGGCTCGTTATCAGGGTGCGGCTATTCTGTTAAATAAGTTTTTCGGGCTTGCGGTGAATGCGGCCTATGGTATATCGCAACAGTTAAACGGCTTTTTGCTCTTTTTTGCAAACTCCTCGGTGAGGCCCATGCGTCCGCAAATTGTAAAGAGTGAGGCTGCGGGCCTTCATAAGCAAATGGTTAAATTTGCTTCGACGACCTCGAAAATTTCTTTCATCTTGCTCAGTCTTGTTATTGTTCCTCTCTATGTCAATATGCAGTATGTGCTCGATATGTGGCTTGTGGAAATTCCTGAGGGGGTGTTGGAGTTTTGTCGTGGCTTTTTGTTGATAGCTCTCATCGGTCAGCTCTCAATAGGTTTGCAGATAGCGCTGGAGAGTGTGGGCAATATCAAACTGCAACAGATAATCGTAGGTTTTATGCACTTGTTGCCTTTGCCTGCCGCTTATATATTGTTTAATATGGGTTATTCACCCGGTGCGATAATGTATTGCATTATAGCCGAGGAGGTTGTGTGTCTGTTGCTTAGGGTGCTTATAGCAAGAATAGATGCAAATGTTCAAATAGCTCCTTATGCTTGTGGGGTAATATTGCCTTGTGTGACACTTGCTACCGTGACATTTTTTGCAACAATGCTTTTCGATAGTTACATAACGGAGTGTAATAGTATGTTGCGTTTAATATTGACTACGTTATTCTCCTTCTCTTTTATAATTTTTGGTGGGTATTTTCTATGCTTGTCGAGGTGGGAAAAGGACAATGTGAACTCGATTATTGCTGTTATGGTACGTAAATTATTCCGTGCTCGCCAAAAAAGGTAATATATTGTTGTTTAAAAGTGTTTTTTTTTCTGTTTTGGTACAATAATAGAGGCGGTTGTGCGTTTAAACTTAAAAGCAAAGGTCGTAATAAAATACACATGTTTTAAAATTTGCATATGTTGTTTTTTTTTACGATTTTTGCAGAATGTTTTGGATAAAATTTAATGTTGCAAAGGTTTTTTATCCTAAAAACGAAAAGCTTTTATGTACAAAGTGATGCAGGCATCTTTTGGTTTTTGTATATAATTGCCTGAAACATAGAAACTAAATTAAAATAGCATATAAAATAGAGTGGGGATTATGGCTGTACACATAGCTTTTTCCGGAAATACGGCATGGGGAATGTATAATTTTAGGGGGAAATTGCTTCGCCACATGGTTGAGCGAGGTTTCCGTATATCGGTGTTGGCTCCTTATGATGAAGTGTACACTCCCAAATTGGTTGATTTAGGTTGTGAGGTTTGTGATATGCCTATGAACCCCAAAGGTGTGAACCCTATCTCCGATGCTAAACTTTTATATCGCTATTATGAAACATTGAAACGCCTTAATCCCGATTTAAGCGTTACATATACTATTAAGCCTAATATTTATGGCAGTTTGGCTGCTCGTTGGCTTAAAATCCCTTATCTCCCCATTACAACAGGTCTTGGATATGTGTTTATACAAAGAACATATATTACAACTATTGTAAAGATGCTTTATCGTTGGGCCTTCAAGAGGGCAAGTTATGTGTGGTTTCTCAATAAAGATGATATTGAAACCTTCCGTCACGAATCAATCGTGTCTGATGAGAAGATACAGCAACTGCCCGGCGAGGGTATAGACCTTTGTCGTTTTAAAATGCTCGATAAAAAGGGGGAGGTGAAGCCTTTTGTTTTTCTGCTTGTGGGCAGAATGCTCATGGATAAAGGTGTCAGGGAGTTTGTTGCCGCGGCACGTATATTAAAGAAAAAATATCCCGATGTTATTTTCCGCCTCTTGGGTGCTGTGTGGGAGGGTAACCCTGCCACAATAAGCAAAGAGCAGTTGCAGGAGTGGGTGAAAGAGGGAATTGTGGAGTATGAAGGTGAAGTGCCCGATGTGGTTCCTTATTTGGAAAATTCTTCGTGTGTGGTTTTGCCTTCGTATCGTGAGGGCGTTCCCTTTACACTGATGGAGGGGGCGGCAAAAGGGCTCCCGCTGGTGGCTACCGATGTTCCGGGTTGTCGCGAAGTGGTGATAGATGGTTATAATGGTTATCTTTGCCCCGACAAAAACCCCGAAGCGCTTGCCGATGCTATGGAGAAAATGTTGAAAAATACCCCTCATGAACGAGAAAAGTTGGGCCGTAACGGGCGTAAGTTGATGGAGGATAACTTTGATTTAAAACGAATTATAGAACAGTACGACAGAACAATAGATGAAATTTTATCTCAATACAAATAACATAAAAAACGGAAAATATTTTCCGTTTTTTATGTTATTTGTATTTGGTGCAAAGGTTCTTTAAAGCACTGTTCTGCTGGGCTTTCTCACATATGTTGCACAAGAATCTCTTCGTATGTGAGAAATTTAATCGATATTTTGCAATATTTTGTAAAACTTAGAGTTATATAAATATATTTATATAAACCGATATTGAGCGTTAAGAATTTATGAACGAAAATAAACAGAAACCTATCGATTTTACCGAAATTGCTCTCTTGCTATGGGCAAAGCGTAAATTTATAATAAAAGTGAGTGCAATAATGCTTGTTGTTGCCGTGGTTTATGCGTTTAGCGTGCCTCGTACCTACACATCGAGCGTTACGCTTGCGCCGGAGGCTTCAAATACAAGCCTTGGGGGTGGTTTCGGAGCTCTTGCCGACATGGCCGGTTTGGGTTTAGATGGTGCAGGTGGCGATGCTATTTATCCCGAGATTTATCCCGAATTAATAGGCTCTAAGCAGTTTCTTGTCGATTTGTTTCCCACCGAGGTTGTTTCGCTCGACGGTACTATAAACACAACCTTGTACAATTATCAGCTTAAACACCAGAAATTTGCATGGTGGATGTATCCTGTTGTGTGGGGTAAGAATTTGGTTAAAAAGATAAAAGGGGAGGAAAAAACATCGCTCGGAGGTGGCGTAGCAAGTGTAAACCCTTTTCATTTGTCGAAAACGGATAACGCTTTGACTATTGCAATAGGCTCTTCCATAAATTGTGCTGTCGATAAGAAAACCGGTGTTATCACATTGAAGTACACAGCGCAGGACCCGCTTATTTCGGCTACTATGGTAAATGTGATAAAGGATAAATTGCAAGAGCATATTATTGATTATCGTACATGTAAGGTTCGTAACGACCTTAAATATTTTGAACTCTTGTATAACGATGCTCGTGCCGAATACATAAAGATACAAAATGAGTATGCTGTTTTTAGCGACAGGCATAAAGGGGCGCAGTTGCAGTCGGTAGCAATGCAAAAGGCTCGTTTGGAGAACGATGTGATGCTTGCACAGCAAAATTATTCGCAGGCTTCGCAGCAACTGCAACTGACACGTGCCAAATTACAGGAGAATACCCCTGCTTTCGCGGTGCTGTCGTGTGCGTCGGTTCCTTTGAAAGCTTCGGCTCCGCGTCGTTTGTTCATAATGCTTGCCTTTATGATGATGGGTGCGATGGGTGCTTCGGCATATGTATATATTAAGGACCAAGCAACAAAGCAAAAATAATGCAGTCGGCTGTTGATAATAGAAGGGTGGCAAAGAATACGATAGTGCTGTACTTTCGTATGCTTTTTCAGATGGCGGTGTTTTTCTACACCTCCCGAGCTGTTATAAAGGAACTTGGCTTTGAAGATTATGGCATATATGATGTCGTGGGTGCCACAATAGGTATTTTGGTGTTCCTTAATAACTCCATGCTTAATTGTACACAGCGTTTTATTACATTTGCCATAGGTAAAGGTGATGCCGACTATTTAAAGAGTGTCTATTCGGTGAGCCTTGTTATTCATTTTTTGCTTGCTATTTTAATACTTGTGTTGGGTGAGACCGTGGGGCTTTGGTATATATATAACCACATGGTTATTCCCGTGGAGCGTTTCGATGCGGCTCTTTGGGTGTATCATTGCTCGTTGTTGTCGGCTGTGTGTATAGTGCTTAGCGTGCCTTATAATTCAGCGATTGTGGCATATGAGAAAATGAAGGCGTTTGCGACCATAACTATTCTTGATGTGTTACTAAAATTGGGCATCGTGCTTTCTCTTGCATATTGCCCGGGCGATAAATTAAAGGCATATGCGGTGATGATGCTCGCCGAGGCTTTCTTTGTGCGCTTGGTTTATAGCTTGTATTGTGAATTTAACTTTAAAGGCTTAGCTTTTGTTTGGGTAAAAACCAAAGCGTTATATGGCGAGATGTTGAAGTTTGCGGGGTGGAGTATGTTTGGTAATTTTGCTCTTGCATGCAATGTGCAGGGTATGAACCTTTTGTTGAATGCTTTTGGTGGTGCTTTGTTGAATGCTGCTCGTGGAGCGGCTTTTCAGGTTCAAACAGGTGTGACGGCCTTTACTGCAAGTTTCCAAACAGCTATTAATCCTCAAATAACAAAGAGTTATGCAGGTGGCGAGTTGGAGGCGATGAATAAATTGGTGTTGCGCTCATCGCGCTTCTCGTTCTTTTTGTTGCTTTTTATAGCATTGCCTCTCTCTTTGGAGATGCCGACAATCTTGGAATTGTGGTTGGTCGATGTTCCACCATATGCTGTTGATTTTACTCGTCTGTTGCTGTGTGTAACCCTTGTCGATGCGGTTGCTAATTCAATGATGATAGGCGTGGCGGCTACGGGCAAAATTAAAAATTATCATATTGTAATAGGTTGCACTCTCTTGTGTGCTTTGCCTTTGGCTTGGCTGTTTGTGTGGGCTACGGGCAATCCGGCGATGGCTTTCGTGGCACAGGTGTTTATGGCGTTGGTTGCTCAGGTGCTCAGAATGTTCTTCTGTCGCAAGTTGTTTGGCTTGTCGTTTGCTTCGTTTGTTTCGCAAGTACTGCTTCCTATCGTTAAGGTTGCTTTTGTGGCTCTTGTGCCGTCGTTTGTGTTACACTGTTATTTGACAGGTTCGCTGCTGGGTAGTTTTATCGTGGTAGTTGCTACTATCGTTATAATTGCACTATCGGTCCTCTTGCTTGGATTGACAAAATATGAAAGAGAATTTATATTGAAAAAAATACATATACTATGAGTAAATTTTTAATAAAATTAATAGATATATTGTTGTGGCCTTTGGGCGTGTTGATGAGCGGACGCTTTGCGCAGATTATGACTTCTCTTAGGTGGAAGATGTATGTGTCTGTTGTGAGACATCGCTTTAAAAAATCGTCAAATCTCAATACATTCGGTATACCTTTTTGGGTGGTCGGTGGTAAATATATCGAGCTTGGAGATAATGTTATTCTTGGTAAGGATTGCCGTTTGGAGGCTACCGACGAGTGGAGAGGTGAAAAATTTACACCTTCGATGCGACTTGGCAATAACGTAGTTGTAAACCCTTTGTGTCACATAGGTTGCATTAACGAGGTGGTTATAGGCGATTATGTGTCGATAGGTGAAAGAACTTATATTACCGACCATTTTCATGGTGCTTCGTCGTATGCTCATTTGCAGATGCCTCCGCGTCATCGCCCCTTGTTTTCAAGGGGTAAGGTTGTGATAGGCGAGTGTGCTACTATTGGCGAGAATTGTGCCATCATGCCCGGGGTAACTATTGGTGCTCATAGTGTTATTGGTGCAAATTCTGTTGTTACCAAAGATGTTCCCCCTTATTCTATTGTGGCGGGCATACCTGCCAAGGTCTTGAAGATTGTAGAGCCCGAGTAAAGTGTCGCTTATTATATTTTCTCTGTTTGCGGTGCTGTGTTGTCTTGCCTTTTTGGAGGACCGCCTCACCGAACGGACAAGGCTTAATGCTTTGCTCGTAATAGGTGTGTTTATGGCTTTTGTGGCCGGCTTGCGTCCCGATGACGTGGACCACGACTATATGACCTATGTGGAGATGTATAATACAAGTTTCTCAATCACGACGGAGATTACTTTTATTGCTATCGTGTCGTTTGTGGAACTTTTCTTTGACAATGTGGTATATATGTTTCTTATATATGCCCTTGTTGCTTTGGGTGTTCATGTTGCCGGTGTAAAGAGGCTTTCGTCGCTATGGTTCTTGTCGTTGCTTGTATATCTGTCGAACTACTATTTGTTGCACGGTATGAACCAGATACGTGTGGGTGTGTCGGCAGGTTTCTTCCTGCTGGCTCTTTACCATTTGTGTAACGGGGAGCGTCGCAGGTATCTGCTTTTTGCTCTTTTTGCGACGTTGTTTCACTATACGGCTTGTATTTTGTTTGCTTTTGCCTTCTTCGATGGGAAACCGTTCAAAAAGTGGCAATATTACTTTTATATGGCAATTATCCCGGTGGCTTATGTGCTCTACTTTCTGCATGTGAGCGTGCTGACAACTATCCCTATACCTTATTTCGAAGAAAAACTTCGGCTCTATCAGGCTTTGCAGGCGGGTGGAGGTGTGTGGGACGAGATAAATGTTTTTAATCTTGTTCTTCTCACCAAGATTGCCATGACACTCTTCCTGCTGTGGAAAAGCTCGTTGGTCTACGAGTATAACAAGAATGTTTATTTGTTGTTGAAGATTGAGATTCTGTCAATCGCGGCATGGGTTGCTCTTTACGAGATGCCTGTGGTGGCCATGCGCGTAAACGAGCTCTTGGGTATTGTAGAGATTGTTCTTTTCCCCATGTTATTTTATACTGTGAAGCCTGCGTGGCTCGGTAAAATTGTGGTGATGACGGTTGCGGGTGTTCTGTTATTTATCAGTTTGTTCTACAACAAGGTGATATATATTTAATGTTTGTGTGTCTGTAAAAAATGAATAAAAAGCAGGCTCTTGCTCTGCAAAGCTTGTAACCTGCTCTTTTTACTCATTTATAAACCATCGAACAAGTTTTTTTCAATACTTTTCGAAGTGTTCCTTTCCTGCGCTGCACACGGGGCATCTCCATTCATTTGGTAGTTTTTCGAATGTTACTCCCGGTTGTATACCGCTCTTGGGGTCGCCTGATACGGGGTCGTATACCCACTTGCATACTTTGCATCTGTACTTTTCCATGTCTTTTCGCTTTTAATGGTTATTGGTTTGGCCTTTTAACAAGGTGTTGTGTATATAACAAAGGCTCACTTGCAAATGTTTAGGTGGGTAAAAGAATTTTGGTTTTACGTTGAGGTGGGGTAAAATGTTTCTGAATTTTGAAAAAGAAAACGGAGAGAGTTTTTCAACTTTCTCCGTTTCAGTACCCCATAACGAAATTTTCTCGAACAGGTTTTTAGAGGATTTAGAGAAGATTTGGGAGTTGCGTTACTATATACCCGACCCTAATAAACTTGAATACGCCAACTGTGATTGCGCTCCTTGTTCACGCTACAAGGGAGA
>JAZQVO010000026.1:0-25007 GCA_045631905.1 Bacteroidaceae bacterium | reverse complement strand
AGATTACCTTTGTTTGTAAATACCTTCTTTATAATCATGAGGTTGTTCATTGATGCGCATTAAAGCTTTTAGAAAAACGAGCGTCAGTATTTTTGGGAAAAGTGGAGGACTGTTTGAGCGTCAGGTAAGAAAAATGGCTTGCCATTTTGCGCCGCCAAGCGAGTTCCGGACACCCCAAAAATATCAGCTACGTTTTTCGTTAAGAAAGCGACCCATGTGCAGAGGTCTTTGGTACTTTCTGTCGGCGCAGAAAGTACGTAAAAAGATGGTGTCTTTTCGATGGAGCGATAGCGACGTGAAATCTCGAAAAAACAATATTTTTTCTTTTAACTCCTAAGCCCTCTGCGCAAGGAGACCATTTTTCTCAACATAAAAAAGGAGATGCTTTTGCATCTCCTTTCTATCTCGTAATTGATAAATTCAATTATTCAGCTGTCTCAGCAACGAGTGTGTAGGGAACTTTAACGGTAACCTCTTTGTGCAAACGGATAGTTGCAACATACTCGCCAAGCTCTTTTGCAGCCTCAACAGAGATAACCTTGCGGTCTACCTCGTGGCCGAGCTTACCAAGCTCCTCGGCAATCTGAGCTGCGCTTACAGAACCGAAAACAGTACCTGTCTCGCTAACCTTAACTGCGATTGTGAGAGCAACAGCCTCCAATTTATTACCAAGCTCCTCGGCAGCAGCCTTAATCTGAGCGAGCTTGTGAGCACGCTGACGAAGGTTCTCTGCGAGCACTTTCTTAGCCGACTCAGTTGCAACAACAGCCTTGCCGGTAGGAATCAAATAATTACGGCCATAACCGTCTTTTACCTTAACGATATCGTCTTTGTAACCCAAGTTGATTACATCTTCTTTCAATATAAGCTCCATAATTATTCCTCCTTATTATTTCATCATATCAGTTACAAAAGGCAGCAAAGCCAAGTGGCGTGCACGCTTAACAGCCTGAGCAATACGACGCTGGAACTTCAAAGAAGTACCTGTGATGCGACGGGGAAGCAACTTACCCTGCTCGTTTAGGAATTTTTTCAAGAATTCGGGATCCTTGTAATCGATATACTTAATACCATTCTTTTTGAAACGGCAATACTTTTTCTTCTTGACATCAACTGTGGGAGGTGTCAAATATCTGATTTCTGAAGGTGTCTGTGCCATAATTAATCCTCCTTATTACCTTTAAGATTTCTTCTTTTGGCAGCATACTCAACGGCATACTTGTCCAATTTCACTACCAATGAGCGGATAACGCGCTCGTCACGGCGATACTGCAACTCGAGTTTAGATATAACTTTGGGCTCGGCTTTGAACTCAAACATTACATAAAAACCTGTTGATTTCTTCTCAATGGGGTAAGCAAGTTTCTTCAAGCCCCAATTCTCCTCATTGACAATCTCAGCACCTTCAGCAGTGAGAATGCCCTTGAACTTCTCTACCGCTTCCTTCATCTGAGCGTCAGACAAAACGGGAGTTAAAATGAAAACGGTTTCGTATTGATTCATTTTAGTTAATAAATAAATTAATAAATGTGATTAAACATGCGTTTACTCAAACGCGGGTGCAAAGATAGAGATAATTTTTCAAATACCAAAGTTTTAGGCATGCTAATTTACAGCGCATCGATAAATTCAATCTATATGAACCTAGAAAGCGATAGTAAATAAAATTTATTTGCTTTACACATTGCAAACAGAGCTATTTTCAAAGAACGGAACAGAAAACAAACGCCACCACCCTGTACAATTCATTCAAATTACACATTATATATATAATTTTCACAAAAAAAATTTCATTCTCTAAATAATTATGTGTTACTTTGCAAAGTATTATGCTTTATAACGAAAAACAATAACTAAAAAATACTAATATGGCAACAAAAATCAAGTACGCGAGTCTTTTTATCATTCTTGTAGGAGCAGTCGTTCTTATCCTCAGCCACTTTATGGGTTGGAACAACATTAACAGCGTAAACGTAGGTGCATATGTTTTAATGATCATAGGTCTTATCGCCTACATTTTTGCAAGCAGAGCCGCTTTGCAGGAGATAAGTTCAAAAGCATCAGAGAACAAGTAATTAAAGAACATACAAAAAAAGGGCATTTCATGTGAAATGCCCTTTTTTTGTATGTATAGCCTCACGCCTCCACCTCGGGAGCTATGAGTTTATAACCCTTTCCATGAATATTTATAATCTCAATAGACTCGTCGGCCTTTAAGTGTTTGCGCAACTTTGTTATATAAACGTCCATGCTACGAGCGTTAAAGTAGTTATCGTCGGTCCACACCGTTTTAAGAGCAAAGTCACGTTGCAAAATCTCGTTTGCATGAGCACATAATAGGCTCAACAGCTCCGACTCTTTTGTTGTCAGCTTTGTTTGGTTGTCGTCTATGGTGAGCAACTGCTTTTGTGTGTCAAACTGGAAGCGACCAATCTTGTAAAGAGTATTTTCCTTGTTTTTCTTGCCACACACGCGACGCAAGATAGCCTCGATGCGCGACACAAGCACCTCCATGCTGAAAGGTTTTGTTATATAATCGTCGGCACCAATTTTAAAACCCTCCAAAATATCCTCGTTCAAGGTTTTTGCAGTGAGGAATATTATGGGCACCTCCGAATTTGTGGCACGAATCTCCTGTGCCAAGGTAAAGCCATCTTTAACAGGCATCATCACATCGAGCACGCATATATCAAACTTACCCTTCAAAAAAGTTTTGTAACCAACATCACCATCGGGGCATAATTCTGCATAATAACCCTTCGCCTTCAAATATTCACTTAGAAGCATACCGAGGTTCTCGTCGTCCTCACATAGCAAAATTCTCTGTTTCTCGTCCATAATTTTTTATTTTAAAGGTAATACTATTATAAATGTTGTTCCCACACCCGGCTCACTCTCGGCACGAATATTTCCGTTCAAAGCCTGTACAATCTGTTTCACATAGGCAAGACCAAGGCCAAAGCCCTTTACATCGTGTACATTACCGGTGTGCACTCTATAAAACTTGTCAAATATCTTTTTAAGGTCCTCCTTACGGATACCTATACCATTATCCTTTATCGAAAGCATGAAATTACCATTACTGTTCCATGTACGCACCTCCAAGGCAAGAGGAATCTCCTGACGACGATATTTTACTGCGTTATCCATGAGATTAAACACCACATTTGTAAAGTGCATCTCATCGACATATACAAACGGGTCGGTCGCCTCGGGTGTCCACGTTATGACACCTCCATTCTGTTCAACCTTCACCGCAAAGGTATTTACGATACCCTGTATAAGTTCGTTGGCATCGAGCTCCTTCATTTTGAGCGACGCGTTGTTCCTGTCCTCAAACATAGACATCTGCAACACCTTGTCCACCTGGAAGCGCAAACGTTTGGTTTCGCTCGCTATAACCCCCGACAATTTACCGAACATCTCGGGAGACTTTGCCACCGTCTGGTCCTGCAACATCTGCGCAGCCAGCGATATTGTCGATATCGGTGTCTTGAACTCATGCGTCATATTATTTATGAAGTCATTCTTCATCTCAGTTATCTTTTTATGCCTTATAGCCATGTACAACGTAATCACAAATGTTATTAACAAAACAAACGTGAAGAGTATCGAAGGAATCATAAATTTAACCGAACTATAAATATATTTGTTCAGCACCGAAGCCGGAAAGTTTATTTCGAGCACACCCATGCGCGAAGGAGGGTCATTCTTGAATATAAGCTCCTTAAAACGATTATCGTTACTGCTATAAGTAAAGTCGGGGCAGTGATACACCTCCTTACCGTCTCCGCTTAACACCCTAAAATGGTAAGGTAGCACTATACCATTGTTTGCGAGCTCGTTTTTTATATTTTGGTCGAGTTTTGCAAAATTTATTCTGCTCTGCAAAGGTTTTTCGCTTGCCTTGTAAAGCATGTTATATACAACCTCGTCGAGCAGGGCACGCTGATACTTGTAACGCTTGCTCAAAATCTCCAACGACAAGCGTTGCGCCTCACGCACCGACATATTACCGTTGTTCGAATTTATCTTAAAACGCGAGAGCGATTGCGACGGGTTCTTCACCACAGTCTTTAACTCGAAAGCCGAAAGAATGTTACCACCCTCCGACGATGCCAGATAGCTGTGTTCAAGCTCCAAGAAACCATCTTTTATTCTGCCACGCTGAATATCCTTGCGAATATCCTTGGTCAGATAGTGACGCATCTCGTCGAGTTCCAAATTATAAGCCGCCTGATAGAGACTTCGACGCACCCCCTCTTCAAAGTGTTCGCGCCTCATCTGCACCATCGACTCAATATATGTAAGCTGTAAATAAAGCAAGCCCACACAACAAACGGCCATCACAAGCCCCACTATCCAAATAGTCAATTTCTTCATATCGCAAATATAATCACTTGAATAGAAGATTGTACACTTCACAAGTACATTTTAATATAATTTTTCTTTTAATTAACATTTATCACAATTGTAATTAACACATCAGCAACTTAAAAAGCACAAACAGCTCTTTATGTGCAAAAACAGCGAGCTTTTTAACAAAAAACCGGCTCCAAATATTTGGAGCCGGTCGATATTTTAAGAATAAAACTATTACTCTTCCTCTTTCGAAGCAAATTCCTTCACCAACTTCTCTTGAACATCGGCAGGAACAAGTTCGTAAGACGACGGTGACATGATGAACGAAGCACGACCACCTGTGAGCGAGCTCAAAGTAGTTGAGTAAGAAGCCATCTCTTTCAAAGGTACCTTTGCCGACAGTTTCTCATAACCATTCTCGCTCTCCATACCCATAATCATACCGCGACGACCCTGAATATCACTCATAACATCACCCATCTTGTCCGAGGGAACAAAGACCTCGACATCGTAAACAGGTTCAAGGAGTTTGGGACCTGCATTGCGGAACGCCTCGCTGAAAGCGTTACGGCCGGCAAGCATGAACGACACCTCGTTCGAATCGACCGGGTGCATCTTACCATCGTACACAATCACGCGCACGTCGCGAGCATAAGACCCTGTAAGCGGACCGCGCTCCATACGCTCCATGATACCTTTGAGAATAGCAGGCATAAAGCGAGCATCGATAGAACCACCCACAATACTGTTTACAAACACCAACTTACCACCCCATTCAAGAGTAACCTCCTCGGTAGCCTTGGCATTTATCTTAAACTCCTGACCGTTGAAACGATAAACCTCTTGCAAAGGCTTACCCTCCTCATAAGGCTCCACGATGAGATGAACCTCACCAAATTGTCCGGCACCACCCGACTGTTTCTTGTGACGATAGTCGGCACGTGCGGCCTTTGTAATAGTCTCGCGATAAGGTATCTTGGGCTCCTCGTAAACAACCTGAATCTTCTCTACATTCTCCAAACGCCATTTAAGAGTGCGCAAGTGGAACTCACCCTGACCATAGACAATAGTCTGTCGTAGCTCCTTCGACTGCTCAACACGCCATGTAGGATCCTCCTCGTGCATGCGGTTCAACGCCTGCATAAGTTTCTCCATCTCGCTCTCGTTGGCAGGACGGATAGCACGTGAATATTTAGATGCGGGATATTTAACCAAAGAAAATTTGTTATTTGCATCTTTATCGTTGAGAGTGTTACCTATGCGAACATCTTTCAACTTAACGGTACAACCCAAGTCACCGGCCTTAATTTCATCGACGGCGGTACGATTGGCACCGGCACTGCAATAAATCTGCGCGATACGCTCCTTTGAGCCTCTGTCGGCATTTACAAAATCCATACCGGGCTTCAAGGTACCGCTGATAACTTTAAAATAATTAACCTCACCAATATGTGGTTCAACAGATGTCTTGTAGAAGAACAACGATGTGGGAGCCGAGCTGTCATAGGGAACAGTTACACCATCGGAATTTACGGGCTGAGGCACATCATCAACCTCGGGAGCCACGTTGGCAAGGAACTCCAAAAGACGACCCACAGCAACATCAGTTGCAGCCGAACAACAAAGAACGGGGTAAACACTGCCTGTCGACAGACCCAAACGGGCACCCATACGAATATCGTCGGTAGACAAATCCTCAGAATCAAAGAATTTATTCATCAAATCCTCTTCGTTCTCGGCAGCCTTCTCAACAAGCTCTATATGCAACGATTTAGCCTTTTCAACCTGGTCGGCAGGAATATCCTCAACCATAGGAGGCTGTCCCTCGGCTGTCCAGGTAAGTTTCTTCATCAAAAGAACGTCGATAATAGAGTTAAAGCCGGGGCCTGTTGCAACAGGATACTGCACGGGAACCACCTTCGGACCATATATCGATTGCAACTGCTCTATCACGTTGTCATAATCGCATTTATCATTATCAAGCTGGTTCACAACGAACATTGCAGGTTTTTTCAATTTCTGAATATAACGGAAGCAGTTTTGTGTACCCACCTCAACACCATACTGACCGTTGATAACAACCATGGCAAGGTTACATACCTCAAGAGCACACACCATACCTCCTGCAAAGTCATCTGAACCCGGACAATCTATGAGGTTCAGTTTTTTATTCGCCTGCTCCACCTGGAAAACGGTAGTAAATACCGAGTAACCGTACTCCTGCTCAACAGGGAAATAGTCGCTTACAGTATTCTTTGCCTCTACTGTACCTCTACGTTTTATGATACCACCCTCAAAGAGCATAGCCTCTGTGAGAGTGGTTTTTCCAGAGCCTGAACAGCCTACAATCGCAATGTTCTTGATTTCGTTAGTTTGATAAGTTTTCATATTATTTTTGTTGTTTTTTTAACAAGACCGCAAAAAAAGACAAACCGGGCAGATAATCATAGCCATACGGGAATGTTTTTACCCGCCCTGTTTCCCCAAAAGCAATCTCGCTTGGTTAGTTAGTTTATGTTTTTAAAAAGCGGTAGCAATGTATGAATTTTCGGGAAGAAAAGCAAATAGAATTAAAAGGTTTTTTCAAAAAGGGAGAAAAAACTTATCTTCGCAAACCTATTTAACATTTTTTGATAAAAGCCATGGCAGGACTATACCTACACATACCTTTTTGCAAGAAAAGATGCAACTATTGCGCCTTCTACTCGACCACCCTGCACAGCCTGCGCGACGAATATATCGACATGCTCTGTGGGGAGATGACCATGCGCAACACATATATAAAAGGAGAAACAATAGAGACCATATACTTAGGTGGCGGAACCCCCTCGTTACTCACAGCCGAACAGATAGAAAAAATCTTCACCGCCATACATAAAAATTTCAGTGTGAGCACCACCCCCGAAATAACCATAGAGTGCAACCCCGACGACCTCACACCCTCCTACCTCGCCATGCTCCGCAGGGGAGGGTTCAACCGCATAAGCATGGGTGTTCAGAGCCTCAGCGACACACAACTCGAAAGGCTCGGTCGCAGACACACGGCACAAAGCGCAAAAGAGGCGGTTGCAAACGCTCGCAAGGCCGGTTTCGGAAACATAAGCATCGACCTCATGTTCGCCCTCCCCTCCTCGACCCTGCAAGAGTGGCAACAGAGCCTCAAAGAGGCCATAGCCCTTGCCCCCGAGCATATATCGGCCTACAACCTCACATACGAAGAGGACACCCCCCTATACTATGCCCTGCAAAGTGGCAAAATAACCGAGCTTAGCGAGGAAGATAACGTACAACAATTCAACACCCTCATCGAGGAGCTGAAGAAAGCAGGCTACCGCCACTACGAGATATCGAATTTCGCCCGTCCCGGCTACGAGAGCCGTCACAACAGCAGTTACTGGAACGACACCCCCTACATAGGCCTCGGAGCAGGAGCACACTCCTACGACGGCACCTCCCGTGGCTGGAATCCAAGCGACATAAACAAATATATAAAAGGTATAAAAGAGGGAACACCCTGTTTCGAGGTCGAAGAGCTCACCAGCGAGGAGCGCTACAACGATGCCATGCTCACCCGCCTGCGCACCGCAGACGGGCTCCCTGCCGAGTGGGTAAAAGAAAAGTTCGGCACCACATTATATAATTATATGATGAAAGCCGTCCACAAAGAGATAACAGCAGGCAACCTGCGCGAAACCGCTGACGGACGCTTCTCGCTCACCGAAAAGGGCATTTTTGTGAGCGATGCGGTGATAAGAGAATTTATATATGTATAAAAAGAAAACAACTAATATCGAGAAGGGGGGGGCGCGAACAAGTATCCCGACCCGTTTGCATAATTACCGCTCCACGCAAAGCACCCCCACTACGCAACATGGTTTCCCTTGCACGCGAAACCACACAATAACAAAAACGGCAGGCAACTTATTGCCTGCCGTTTTTGTATAAATTAAATTTATTATTACATCAAGCTGTTGGCAAGAGCAAGAATCTCCTCACCGATAGCATCGGCAGCCTCCTGTGTAGGGCCCTCTGAGTAGATACGAACGATAGGCTCGGTGTTGCTCTTACGCAAGTGTACCCAAGTCTCGGGGAAGTCGAGTTTCACACCATCAACAGTGTTAATCTCGGCCTTGCCTGCGTATGTAGCCTTAATCTTCTCCAAGATGGCATCAACATCGCAACCGGGTTTCAAATCGATGCGGTTCTTGCCCATGAAGTAAGCAGGGTAAGTAGCACGCAACTCGCTCACGGTCTTTTTCTCGTGTGCAAGGTGGCTGAGGAACAAGCAGATACCAACCAAAGCATCGCGACCGGCGTGACAAGCGGGATAGATTACACCACCGTTACCCTCACCACCGATTACAGCGTTTGTCTCGCGCATCTTTGTAACAACATTCACCTCACCCACAGCCGATGCCGAATATTGGCAACCATGAGCGTTTGTAACGTCGCGCAAAGCACGTGTAGAGCTGAGGTTCGAAACAGTGTTTCCGGGAGTATGTTTCAACACATAGTCGGCAACGGTAACAAGAGTATACTCCTCGCCATACATGTCGCCGTTCTCACATATGATAGCAAGACGGTCCACGTCGGGGTCCACAACAAAAGCAACATCGTTACCACCCTTTGCCATGAGGCCCATAATATCGCCAAGGTTCTTTGCAAGAGGCTCGGGGTTATGCTGGAAGTCACCTGTGGGCTCGCAGTAGAGTTTGTCTACCTTTGTTATGCCCAACTTCTCGAACAACATCGGAAGAATAACACCACCTACCGAGTTTACACAATCGATAGCCACCTTGAAACCGGCAGCCTTGATAGCCTCAACATCGACCAAGGGAAGAGCAAGCACAGCATCGATGTGTTTTTCGTTGTAAGACTCATCGAGACGATACTTACCAAGTGTCTCAACGTCGGCATAGTCAAACTCCTCGGCCTCGGCTATACGAAGAACCTCTTTACCCTCGGCAGCGTTCAAGAACTCACCCTTCTCGTTGAGAAGTTTCAAAGCGTTCCACTGACGTGGGTTGTGACTTGCAGTAAGAATAATACCGCCACAAGCCTCCTCCATAGTAACAGCCACCTCTGTTGTGGGAGTAGAAGCAAGACCTATGTCCACAACATCGAAGCCCATACCCATGAGAGTACCGCAAACGATTTTGTTTACCATATCACCCGAAAGACGAGCGTCGCGACCAACCACAATCTTGTTGGTTGTTTTAGTTGTTGTTTTACGTATCAACGCTGCATACGCCGATGTCAATTTCACAACGTCAAGCGGAGTAAGCCCCTCGTCGGCCTTACCACCGATGGTACCTCTGATACCCGAGATTGATTTAATTAGTGTCATATAATTATTAATTAGTGGATTAATCTTCTATAAATTAAGGTGCCGGCTGAAATTTAATATTATAGAAACAAGGATAGACATATGTAGCCGCTATACTTGTTCCCGACGAGTGTGGCACAATAAGGTTCACCTCGGCAAGCTCCGACTGGTTACGCACAAAATAGAGATACGGCATAACTGTGAGCCAACCTGTCGGCACAAATGTGGAGCTATACAAATTCATCATCACACCGCTCATGAAGGCCGCCTCGTAAGTACCATCAATGTTTTTCACATTCATCGCGTCGGGTTCCACCTCGGATAGATTATTGCTAACCTCTTCGGCGTCCATTATATTGTACTCGGTATATGTAACCAACAGGTCGAGCCCCATACCTTTTTCAAGTTTTTTTGCAGCGGGCTTCCCCTTCGGGTTATTTACTATCTGCATGTAAACATCGCCCACTCTCACATACTCGTTATCGCTACAATTGGTAACCGAGTCGTTCTCTATGAAAGTTTTATATGTTATAACTTTTATACCTTCGGAGCGAATAAAATTCTCAATAGCATGCCCCTCCTTCTCTTTCATGTCGGAATAAGAGACCTCGTCGTTACACGACACAAGCCCCACCGCCGACATAGTCAGAAGCAGAAGCAACACACTGCGATAAATTCTCAAAAATATCTTCATTATTAGTTCGGTTCGTAATTTACGGGTTGTAAAAACCTCAAAATCATTCAAAAATACAAATTCGTTACGAAAATACAAAACAATTTTAAAAAAAGAACATCGTTTAAGTATTATTTATTTTCGCACACAAAACTTCACACGCAGGTAAGTTGTTTTTTATAAGCCTTCAAGGCCTTTTCGAAACGCTCCACAGCTTCGTCCATCGTTCCAAGGACCTCGCCACCCGATGCGTTCTTGTGACCACCACCATTAAAAAACTCGGCGGCAAGCTCGTTGCAGGGAAAATCGCCCACACTGCGCAACGACACATTTATCTTGCCGGGCAGCTCCTCGCGCAAGAAACACGAGAACCGCAACCCCTTCTTTTGTAACGGCATGTTCACAAGCCCCTCGGTATCGCCCTTCGACACATTGAACCGCATAAGCTCCTCGTGAGTGAGGGTGATGAGCGAAGCATTCAACTTGCCAAACACCTTTAACTTTTTATACAGCACAAAGCCCATGAGCCTCAAACGCGACTCAGAGTAGTTATAAAACACTTTCCTGTATATAACATCTTTATCAACACCTTTTGCTATAAGTTCGGCCACGATAAGATAAATATCCTTTCGGTTCGACGCATAGGCAAAAGAGCCCGTGTCGGTCATCATACCCGTGTAAATAGCCTGCGCCATCTCAAGTGTCAGCGCATCGCACGATGAAAGCCTGTAAATCGCGCGGAACACAAGTTCCGATGTCGAGCAGGCCTCGGGCACCGATATCGAGAGTAAAAAACCCTCATCGGGGAAGAGGTGATGGTCTATGAGCACACGAGAAGCCTTTGAGGCATCTACCGCATCGGCCATCGCACCCAGGCGCGAAACAGCATTAAAATCGAGACAAAAAATAACATCGGCCCCTGCAATAAGTTCCTCGGCACGTTCTTGAGCCTTTTCGTAAACCACAACATCGTCTACTGCCGGCAACCACCCCAGAAAATCGGGAAAAGCGTTGGGCAACACCACGTCGGCCTTTTTACCCAAACTGCGCAGATAGAGCAAAAAGCCCAAGGAAGAGCCCACCGCATCACCGTCGGGGTTTTTATGTGCCAACACGACAAAAGTACCGTTTTCATCTATAATTTTTCGCAAATCCTCTATTTGCGATTCAGAGATAAGCCTATCGAGCATAATAATTTTGACTTTTTAAATGCGAAGATACTAAATTGCAACCTGCCACACAAGATAAAGGCAACAAAAAAGGAATTTCACCTGCCTCGCATGGGAAGAATAGAAAAATCCCCATCTCCGGCAACTATCTTTAAAGCGCCCTCGCTCGCAATATCCAGGCACGGGACACCCACCTTGCCACACTCACGTATCAACCTCCTGCGACTACCCTCGTACAGAGAACCATCGAGAATAACACAGCGTGCCGGGAACACCTGCAACAGCTCCTCGACAGCACCCAAGTAGCCACGACAAAGCAAAAGCGCATCTACGGAACGTTGCACACTATTCTCGCGCCAGCAGTCATCGGCCAACAACTGCAACCTCACCCCGGCAAACGAGAGCAACCCCTCGCGGTAGCAGAAACCCTCACAAGAAAAACCATCGCCAACCCAACGTGGTGACGACAAACGCTCACGCGCCACAAAAGGCTCCACCACCCAAGAGCAGTCGGCATCGAGCTTCGGGACCGAAGAGAGGCAGTAACTATCGCCACCCTCTGTAACGGCAAGCACCGCCGCCAACTTATCGTTGTTAAATAGCAAAATATAATCCTCGCGCACCTTTTCGACTGCGAAAATATTCAACAAAAACACCAGACACGAGACAAAAGCAACCAACACCGCCACCCACACTTTACGGCTCGCAAGCGACATAAAAAGCAGGGCAACCGACAAGGCAACCAAGCAGGCACCGGGCACACCAATCTCGGGCAGTACAAGCGAAGAACCCGGCAACGAGGCAACAAATTCAACAAAGCCGTTCATGCCTTTCAACGCAATCGAGAGAAACCAAGCAACAGGTATCTGCAACAAGGGAGCAAAAGCGAGCACCCACAAAAGCACCACAGCCGACATCAGCACCGACGCAAAAGGCACCACAAAAATATTGGCAAGCAAAAAGTAGACAGGGAAACTTCCAAAATAATACCACACAAAAGGCAACACACCTATTTGAGCCACCAAGGAGACAGCCATCAGCGATGCGAAAAAACCATACAAACCACCATGCTCGTCTACCCTTAGCAACCTCTGTACGCAAGGCACCCACAGAAGCACCGCGGCCACAGCCGAGAAGGAGAGCTGAAAGCCCACATCAAACAGCAGACGAGGCTCGAAAAGCAACATCACAACGCCGGCAAAAGCCAACGAATTAAGCGACGAAGCATCGCGTCGCAAGCAACGCCCTATCGACACAAGCGTAAACAAAATAGCCGCACGCACAACCGATGACGACAACCCTGCCACAAAGGCAAACGCCCACAAAAGCAGAATAACCACAAGCTCACGCACAACCACCACCCTACGCGCATTACCTGCGAAGGAGAATACAAAAAGAAGCACCATATAAAAGATGCCCAGATGCAAGCCCGACAGAGCAAGAATGTGGCTCAACCCGGCACTAGCATAAGCATCGCGCAGAGTATCGGAAAAACCACGCCTCTCCCCCACCGAAAAAGCCGACAAAAGCGATAGTTCATCACCCTCGAAACCAAGCTTTTCATACATAGCCACCACCTTTGCACGCAAAGCAAGAGCAAGCATAGCCACACCCTTTTCGGCAAAGCCGACACTGCGCCATGCACCCACAGGCAGAAAAACCGTTCCCGTAACCCCCTTCACGCGCATATAATGCACCACATCAAACTCGGCAGGGTTACCCCTGTTTGCAGGGTTTTTAACCACCGCATCGAACCTTATCTTCTCGCCCACCTGCAGCTCCTCGGCCTCGACACAATTTGCAATATAAAGCCTCACACGCCCCTCACCGCGCACCCCCTCTCTCCGCGCCGAATCGTCTACCGCAACATGCGCCAACACCGACGTTGTCACTCCGCCCATGTAAGGAACCTCCAAGAGCACAGCCTCACAAGGAACCTTCGCGCCGCCCCAGACAGGCGCCTCGTTCCGCTTGTCACAACCCATCACAAACAGGCCCACCGCAAGCATTACCCCCGTGACACCGACACCAAACAGCCAACGCGGAACCCTCGGGAAGAGCCCGGCCGACAGCACGACAAGCGACACAACAAAAAGAGTGGCAATGTGCAACACCTCGATGTCACACAGCCACCCTATAATAACCCCTGCCACCAACGGCAACGCCAATTTCAGCAAAGGATACCTGTTTATGTCAAATTCGCTATTTTGCACAGCAAAAAGCTTGCGAAGAACCGAGCAAACTACAAAGCACGCAAAGCCGAGATAACCCCCTCGGGATTTTCGGCCTTGAACACAGCATTACCTGCCACAAGAGCATCGGAACCTGCCACCGCCAAAAGCGCACCCGTCTCGGTGTTCACGCCTCCGTCGACCTCTATCACAGCCTTCGAACCGGTAGAATCGATAAGTTCGCGCAACTCACGCACCTTTTTCACGGTGTGCGGTATAAATCTCTGACCGCCAAAGCCGGGGTTCACACTCATGAGCAGAACAAGGTCGAGCTCCTCGATAATATCTTTGAGCATACACACCGGAGTAGAGGGGTTCAAGGTGACACCCGCCATCATACCGGCATCTTTTATTTGTGTCACAGCACGATGCAAGTGCGTACATGCCTCATAATGAATATTCATTATACGCGCATTCAGAGCCTTCACAGCCTCCAAATAGTTCATGGGATTAACCACCATAAGATGCACATCGAGCGGTTTGTCGCACAACTCCGCAACATATTTCAGCACGGGAGGGCCAAACGATATATTCGGGACAAAAACACCGTCCATCACATCAATGTGAAGCCAGTCGGCCTCACTGCGGTTAATCATATCCAAATCTTTTTTCAAATTTCCAAAATCGGCCGACAGGAGCGACGGCGAAATAATCTGACTCATAATCTTCAATTTTACATGCGGAAACAACCCGCAACCATTCAATAGTGCGAAGATAGCAAAAATCAAAAGCAAATACAAATATAGTAAGAACAAAAAAAACACTCCTGTATCGAATTTGAAGCACAAGAGAAAACACATTATAAAATAAAAAGAAAAAAAGCTTTATATATCATTTATTTTTACTTACTTTGCAAATTGCGGAAATATCTTAAATTTATATAACTTTTAATGTTTAACCCTATGAGAATTAAAAAATCGTTTTTGTACATGCTTGCTATAATAACAAGCATTACAATCGTGTGGGCTGGGCTTCCGTCGCTCCCCGCACTGGGCGACACCAAAACCGGTACGCCCGAAAACGGCAAGAAGTATTACATCTATGCCGACACCTATTCAGGTGGCCAGTATGTAAATCGCTATCTCTACAACAACAACGGTACGCTTGCTTTGAGCACTAGTGCCGACGAGTTAAGCGACAATTATGTGTGGACATGTACCGTTACCGACGGTAAGTACACATTCCAGAATGTAGGTGACAACACAAAGTACCTTGCACATAAGGAACTCGCAGGTTCGGCCTATAACTTCACTCTTGGCAAGGCCAATGCCAACCACGAGGGAACAACCATATGGTCGGACAACGCCGGACGATATTTGGTAACAAAGAACGATGGCACAAGCTTCAACCAAGCAACAAGCACCTACAACCAAACCAGCAGCGACTGGTGCACCGACTATGTATTTGTTGAGTATGTCGAGCCCAGCGGCAACAGCCTCAGAGTTACCGGCAACATCGCAGGTGTAGGCACTTTGAAAGTAAACGGTAAAGCCGTAACACTCCCCTACACAACATGGGCAAATATCATCGCCCTCCCCACCACCCTCACCGCAACAACAAGCAACCCCTACAAATTCGAGGGATTCTTCAACGGCGAGGATAACTTGGGTACAAGCTACACAATCAACTCACTCGACGAGAGTGCAAGCATCGAGGCACGTTTCGCACTCGACATCTTCTCTGAGAGCCTCGAAAACCCCGTTCCTGTTAAGGTATACAACAGCCGCGATAAGAGCTATACCGTTAAGATGAACAGCGCAAGCAATTACAGCGGTAAAACCATCAACAGCGGTGTAAGCGCATACAGCGAGAACGAGATATGGTACCTTGTAGGTAATGAAAGCTCGTTCAAGATGTACAGCCGTACAGCAGGCAACAACCTTGCCATAACACTTTCCGGCACAGGTCAGAACTCTCCCGCAACCCTTACAGCCGAGGGCACCGAGCTATGCCTTGTAAAGAGCAACGATGGCTGCTACGGCATCTGCCCCACCGCAAACACAGCTCAGAGTTTTAACATGCACGGTGGTAACGGCAATGACATAAAGTTGTACGACATAACCGACGGCGGTTCAAAATGGATGTTCAAGAGGATTGCCACCGACAAAGCCCTGACACTCAACTACAACACACAGTTGGAGGGCGGATACGAGCAAAACTACAAGATAGGCGAGCTCTCTATCAACATCGACGGCACACAGAGCAAAACCATGCTCGAAAAGAGCAACATACCCGCATCAAAAGTATGCTACTTGCCCGAGGGTGCAGTTTTCGGCATCTCAACAGGCTTCATGTGCCACGGCTGGACAATGGATATCAACGGAACCACCTCAATCAACGAGCAGACACTGCCCGCAGGTGGTCTCACAGTAGATATAAACATTGCAGTCGATAGAAACAATCTCTACCAATACCTCTACTACTCACCCGGCCCCAACGGTCACCCCTACCGCATACCCGCCATCGCAACCACAGCCAACGGCTATGTATTTGCGATAAACGACTTCCGCCCCTGCGGTGGCGACATAGGTAACGGCGATGTAGACCTTGTGATGCGTCACAGCACAGCCGCCGGCGAAGCATGGGACGGCTACTCATGGACCGAGTCGGTTACAATAGCCAACGGTGAAGGTCACCAGGCACACACCAACGGCGAGACCTGGAAAGTTGGTTACGGCGACCCCGCAATAGTAGCCGACCGCGAGAACAACGAGCTTCTTGTTATGAGCGTTTGCGGTAACCGCCTCTGCTGGAACGGTAACTACGGCGCAGGAACCGAGGAAAACCCCGAAAACCCTAACCGTGTATCGCGCATACGCATCAAATACAACGAAAACACAAAACAGTGGGTTGCAGGCGCACCCGAAGAGGTTACATATGACATCTACCCCATCTTCGACGATGCCGAAGGCAACCACCATGTAGGTTCTATGTTCATCGGCGCAGGCCGCATAGCACAGAGTAGCAAAATTAAAGTAGGTACACACTACCGCATCTATTGCGCAGTATGGGCCGTACAAACAGGAAGCAGTCGTTACCACAACTACGCAATATACAGCGACGACTTCGGAGAAAGCTGGAAAGTTCTTGGTGAGCTCGGTTGGGACAACTGCCCCGCAAAATATGGCAACGAGCCCAAGTGCGAGGAGTTACCCGATGGTAGCGTGCTCCTCAGCAGTCGCAAAGGTTACGGACGCTACTTCAACGTGTTCCGTTACACAAACCAGGCAACAGGCGAAGGCTACTGGGAAGGCGAAGTATCGACCGACGCAGTGGGCGACCTCAAATGGGGATCAAACGACACCAACGGCGAGCCCTTGCGCATAGGTAACGTACTCTTCCAGTCGGTTCCCACAGGCAACAGCCGTAGCGACGTAGCCGTGTTCTACAAGGTATTGAGCAACGACCCCGCCGACTACACCCCCACAAAGCTCTCAAATGGCTGGACAAAGATAGCCATCTCCAACAAAGAGTCGGCCTACTCATCAATGTGCATTTTGCCCGACGGTAACATCGGTATCTTCTACGAGGAGGCACCCGGCGGTTACTCAATGGTATACCGTCCTATGATACTCAAAGATATCCTCCCCGCCAACGTATACGATGCCCTTTCGGCACTTCCTCCCACCTATGCAAGCGAGGCAAGCCCCGTATGGCACAACATCGTATTCAGCAACAGCGGTAACATACTCCGCGACAACGGAGCCGACAACAACGTCACAACTGTTACAGCCGAGGAGAACGACGCATGTATGTGGAACATCGTTGGTACAAGAGAGCAGTTCTACCTTGTGAGCAAACTCGGCAACTACCTTGCATACGATGCCACAAACAACCGTTACAAAACAACAAGCGACAAAGCTCAAAAAACAGCCCTCACACTCAAAGAGAATGTGAAAGGCAGTTGGGAGATTATGCGTAAAGGCGCAAAAAAATCCATGAGCGAACTCAATGCAAGCCGTTCGGTAGGTAACGAGGTAGCCGACGCCAAAATAAAAGGCACAGGCAACCAAGTAATATTCAACGACCTCACACCCGCACCCGTCGACCCCGACATCTTCTCAACCGAAGAAGAACCCGCATACTACCAAGTAGTATTCCAGAACGGTAGCTGGGCACTCACCGACAAAGGTGCCGGCAACAATGTTCTCACCGCTGCAAAAGCCGATGGTGCAGACCAGTTGTGGCAACTTGTAGGAACACCCGAGGCGTTCTACATAAAGAGCAAAAACGGCAACTACCTTGCCAACAAAACCGAGAACGGCACTATCTTCTACTATACAACCGATGCCACAGCCGACAAAACAATGTTCAACACATTCAAAACCGGCAACAGCAACTACTCGGGAGCATACGAGATACAGCGCAAAGGTGCTACACAGTGCATGAACATGTACCAAGGCGCAGGAGCAAACAAGAAGATAAGCGAGTGGAATGTTGGAGACGGCGGTAACCCCGTAAAATTCATCAGCGAGCCCCCCTACCCCAGATTCAGCACAGCCGACAGCGAGTACTACTACTTCATACAGTTCGGTAACGGCGAAGCCGTAATCCAGGACATGGGCGTAGATAGCAACGTACTCACCAAAGGCATCACAGCCGAGGCCGCTTCACAGTTGTGGAAGTTCACAGGTACCAAGGACAACTGCCAGATAATAAACAAAAACGGCAACTACCTTATATATACCGACAGTCGCATAAAGACAAGCACCACAGCCGACGAACGAGGCTTCAAGATTGTAGCGACAGGCAACAACAACTATGCCGGAATGTTCGAGTTACAACACCTCTCATCGAGCAGCACCGCATTCAACATGAACGGTGGCGCAGGCAAAAACAAAGAGATTGCCCTCTACACATCAAACGACAGCGGTAACCCCTTGCAATTTGTTAAAGAGGAAGATGTGCAAAACGCATATATTCCCACAGAGTTCAGCATAGCAGAGTCGGGCGCAACAGCACCTGCCGAGAAACTCACCATGTGGTACACCAAGCCTGCAACAGCAACAGGTGTAAGCAACACATGGATGGAGTACTCACTCCCCTTGGGTAACGGACAGCTTGGAGCATCGCTCTTCGGCGGTGTAGCTCGCGACGAAATACTTATAAATGAAAAGACCTTATGGAGCGGTGGTCCCAACGAGTATGGTTACTACCTCCCCTTCGGTTCGGTATACATCGACGACATAAGCGGTAACTTCACAACCGACGACACAAAACCCGTTAAGAACTACTACCGCGACCTCAACCTCAACACCGCAACCGGTACCGTAACCTACGAGGACAACAACGGTGTTAAGTACACACGCCAGTACATCGCAAGCAACCCCGACAATGTGGTGATGACAAAAATTACCGCATCGCAACCCGGCAAGCTCAGTTTCCGCATCTCTATGGAGAGTGGCAAGCCCACAGTAAACGCAACAACAACCTACAACCAAGGCTACGCACAGTTCAGCGGTAAGTTGCAGACATTGAGCTACAACGCCACCATGAAGGTTGTTGCAACAGGCGGTTACACATCTACAGGTGCCGACGGCATCATAGTTGAAGAGGCCGACGAGGTAACAGTAATCATTACAGCAAGCACCGACTTTGTTGGTAACCAAGTATCACACATCAACGGTCGTGCCGAATATCTCCCCACCGACAACAAGGCAATAGTAGATGCAGCCGACAAGAGAGGCTGGAACACCGTATACGCCGAGCACGTAGCCGACCACCAAAAGTTCTTCACTCGTGTAAACTTCGAGATCGACGGTAGCGTGAACAACCTCCCCACCAACGAACTTATCGACGAGTACAACAGAGCAAGCGGAACACGCAACCTCATGTTGGAGCAACTCTACTACAACTATGGTCGCTACCTCTCTATTGCATCTTCACGCGGAGCAGACCTCCCCAACAACCTCCAAGGTATATGGAACAACACCTGTACACCCCCTTGGCACAGTGATATTCACGCCAACATCAACGTACAGATGAACTACTGGCCCGTTTCGGCAGGTAACCTCAGCGAGATGTATGAGCCCTTCCTCAACTACATCATCAACGAGGCTGCACAGCCCGAGTGGCAGAACAGAGCAACCATCGCCGGCGAGACACGCGGCTGGACCTGCTTGACCGAGAACAACATCTTCGGTGGCATCAGCGGTTTTGCACCCAACTACGTTATAGCCAACGCATGGTACGTAACACACATGTGGCAGCACTACCGTTACACACTCGACAAAGAATACCTCGCAAAAGCCTTCCCCGCAATGAAAGGCGCGGCACTCTTCTGGGCCGACCGCATGGAGCTTGCAACCGACGGCACATACGAGTGCCCCAACGAGTACTCTCCCGAGCACGGCCCCGGTAGCGAGGACGGTGTAGCACACGCACAGCAGATAGCATGGGAGGCCATCGACAACACCATAAAAGCAGCCGATGTTTTGGGTGGCGTTGAGGCAGGTATTATCGCCGACGAGGACTACGCCCTGCTAAAAGACCGTTTGGAGAAGATGGACAAAGGTCTTGCAACAGAGGTATATAACGGCGAATGGGGCAATACATACAACGGAGTTGCCACAGGAGATACTATTCTACGCGAGTGGAAGTACACAAGCACATTCGCAACCGGCAAGAATATCGAAAGAGCCCACCGTCACATGTCACACTTGATGGCACTCTTCCCCTTCGGTCAGCTCACACCCGCCAGCAAGTTCTTTGAGCCCGCAATCAACTCGATGAAGTTGCGTGGCGACGAATCGACAGGTTGGTCAATGGGTTGGAAGATAAACTTGTGGGCACGCGCCCTCATGGCCGACCGTTCACACGCCATCTTGCGCAAAGCCCTGAAGCACTCAACATCATACGACACCGACCAGAGCAGAGGCGGTATCTACTACAACCTCTTCGACTCACACGCACCCTTCCAGATTGATGGAAACTTCGGTGCAACATCGGGTATCAACGAGATGTTGTTGCAGAGCCACACCGACGTGATAGACATTCTCCCCGCCCTCCCCACAGAGTGGAGCAAAGGACACATCAAAGGCCTTAAAGCAATAGGTAACTTCACCGTAGACATTATGTGGGAAGGCAACCAAGCACGCAAGGTAACAATCATCAACAACGAAGGACAGCCCTGCTACGTTAAGTGCGCAAACATCTCAGGAGCAAGCGTAACAGTAAACGGCACAGCCACAACAATTGGTGAAGAAAAGACAGTAAACAACCTCAAATGTTACCAGATAGCTTCGAACAAAGGCGACAAGATAGTAATCGACCTCTCTAATGCAGTGCAGAGCGACAAGAGTGCTCTTGCAACCCTCATTACAGAGACCGAGGAACTCATTAACAACTGCTTGGATTACTATGGTACAGAGGTAGCCCTCCAAACAACAGACCCCGAGGGCGCATACTACATCTCTACCAACGCCGACCACAATGCATACAACAGCAACAAAGACGGCCAAGGTATTGCAGGCCTTGTAGACGGTAACCCCGAAACATTCCTCCACACAAACTGGAACAACGGCGTTACAGCGATCACCGAGCCTCACCGCATCGATGTAAACCTTGGTACCGACAACGAGACATCGTCGTTCATATTTAAATATGCAACCCGTAAAGCACAAACAGACTTCCCCAAGACTATTGAGATTTACGGAAAACACAACGGCGAATATGAGCTTATAAAGACCGTTACCGACCTGCCCGTTGGAAACAGCAGCGAAACAAAATACTACAAATCGCCCGTTATAAACAGCGAGAACAGCTATTCGGAGATTCGTTTCGTTGTAACAGCCACAAACTCAGGTAAGACAGCAAACGGACTTATATTCTTCCACATGGCCGAGTTCGATTTTATACCTCGTACAGCCGAGCCTGTGAACAACTACCCCAACGCGGTAAATGTTCCTGCAAGCATTGAAAAAGCAAAAACCGAAGTAACCAACGCCCAAGCAAGTTTGAATGCAACACAAACAGCAGCCGAGTATAATGCATCGCTCAAAGCATTGCAAACTGCATACGACGAACTTGTAGCAGCGATAGAGAGCGGTAGCCTTCCCGTGCTTGTTACCACCGATACCAACAACCCCCTTATATATAAAATAGGTATCGGCAGAGCCAACTATGCTGAATCGGTTTTGGAGTACGACCTCCTTAACACCAACATGATATCTGTTGCCAACTACAATGGTAACAAGTTCCAGGCATGGTACTTCACCAAAGGTTCTACCGACGGTAAGGTATACATTCACCCCTATGTAGGCGGTGGCGATGTATTGAGTGCAAAGAGCACTAGCAATGCACCCGCAGCCGTTTGGTCGGCAGTTAAGGGCGAAGAGACTCACCAAGAGTGGACCATCAGTGTTGTAAACAGCGACAACGGCACCTACAACATTAAAGCAGGTGACGGTAGCAACTATTTCAGCAACAACGGTGGATACACCAACAAGATGGGATTCTGGAGTGGTAGCCCCAGCAGCGACGGAGGCTCACTCTTCACATTCGCACGCATCGAGCAAGAGGGCGGTATATGGGAAAACACACTCTCCGCATACAAGGAGCGCGTACCCTTTGAGACAGTACCCGAAGGCACAGCCGTGGGTAGCTATGCCGACGGCACAGAGTACAACGACGCATACGAAACAGCCGTAAGCACCCTTGCCGACGAATATTCGGTAGAGAGCACATACCAAGCAGCATACTTAGCTTTGCGCCATGCAAAAGAGAACTTAAAGCTAATAATGCCCTCAGCCGATAAATTCTACCTCTTGCGTTGCAAATACGAAAACCGCTACCTCTACACCAACGCCGACAACAAGATGCAGTTCGACCCCTCTACCGACAAGACATCGAGCCGTGCAGTATGGCAGTTCGAGGCAGGCAACGCCCAAGGCACATACAAGATGAAGAGCATGCACACACAAAACTATGTGCAAGCAATTGTCAGCGGCCAACAGGTAGCACTCGGAGAAACAGGTGCCGATGTAATAATTGCAGAATCTACCAAAGCAAACGGAGCCATGACATTTACAATAGATGGCAACTTAGGCCTTCACGCCAACGGTAGTAGCAACACTGTAATAGGTTGGGGCAACACTGCCGATTCAAACCACTACTTCTTTGAGGAGATAACCGACCCAGAAACAATCAAACACATAGTTGCCGTTCAGGGAGTAGGTTACTCAACATTGAAGCTCGGCTACCCCGTGGTAATACCCGAGAATGTAAAAGCATATACAATCTCCGAAACCATAGAGAACAGCGCAATGCTCAGCGAACTCACCGATTACATACCTGCAAACACAGCTGTAATCATAGAGGCCGGCCAGGGCTCATACAACTTCTACTACACAAACAACGAGGTAGATGAGGCCGATAACATGCTCGATGGTACTTTGTACAACAAAGTAATAACACCCGCAGCAAACGAAACCTACTACATACTCGGTGTAGGCAACAATAGCGAGGTAGGTCTCTACCAACCCTTGCTCGAAGAGGCAGAAGGCACAGCTTTCTTGAACAACGCCAACAAAGCATACCTCTGTATCCCTGAGGGTAGCAAAGTGAAGTTCTTCTCATTCAGCATCGGTGGTGGTACCACAGGTATCGAAGGTGTTGAGAGCGACGAAACATTAATCGAAGAGATCTACGACCTCCAAGGCCGTAAGGTTAAAGAGATTACCGCTCCCGGCATGTACATAATCAACGGTAAGGCAACTATCGTAAAGTAACAAACCGTTAAACTCCATAAAATGAGGCCGAGTCAAAATTTTTGACTCGGCCTCATCGTTTTTGCTATTCATTATTACTTAACTAAACACAGTAGTACCCCTTGGCTTTACGGTCAAAGGGTGCTGTGATAATAATCCCTCATTTGCCCACCGAAAGAGTTTTTGCCCCTCGGGGATTATTTACAAACAATTGAGGTTCAACGGTATAAAACCAAATTAAAAATTCTGCATGAGCGAAAAAATATTTTGCACCTAAAAAAAAGTCGCCCCATATTAAACCTTTTGTAAATTTCATAATCAAAAGAATGAAGGGCTACCACCCGCATAGAAAGAAACGTATAACAACAATAAAACAGAAACATTATGAAGACTAAATTCCTTATGCTCCTCACGGCAGTGCTCATGATGAGTGGAACAATGCTTGCACAAGAGAAGAAACAACAGCTCACACCCGAGCAGAGAATAGAAAAACGCACAGAGCGCATGCAGAAGAAGCTCAATCTCGACGATGCAACTGCCACGAAATTTGCCCCCATCTACAAGGAGTACCTAAAAGCAAAAGCAGAGTGCAAAGTGGCAAACAAGCCGTGTGAGAACCCCACCGACGCACAAATAAAGGAGAATATAGCCAACCGCATGAAAATGCAAGAGAATGCTATCAAAGTTGAGCAGAAGTACTACAAGAAATTATCATCAGTGCTCACAGGCGAGCAGTTGAAGCAGATATTCTGCAAGGAGAAGCCCAAAGCACAGTTCGGCAATAAAAAAGGTAACTTCAAGAAAGGTAACAAAGCCACATGGCAAGGCAAATGCCCCAAATTTAAACCCGGTTGCCCCATGATGAAGGGAGAAGGCCAGCAGTTTAAAGGCAAGTGCCCCAAATTTAAGCCCGGTTGCCCCATGATGAAGGGAGAGGGCCAGCAGTTTAAAGGCAAGTGCCCCAAATTTAAACCCGGTTGCCCCATGATGAAGGGAGAGGGCCGTCAGTTTAAAGGCAAGTGCCCCAAAGCTGTAAATTGCCCTGTAAAGGCCGATAGTGCAGTAATTAAAAAATAGAACAAATCAATGTGTATAATTTAAACAGGTTGCACCTAGGTGCAACCTGTTATTTTTGTAGTAAATACGCCATGTCTGTGAGCAGAAAGAGCGGTAGTAGCATTCTCACGTGTATCATATGGTATACAAACATAAAAAGAATCGCGCCACGCTATATTTATATGTGCTCCTATTTCTTGTGATAAAGAGGCACCACCCGCAAGAGGTGGAGAGCTCTTCTTTGCGCGACAAAGAGGCAAACGCGTAGCCCACGAGACCTTTTTGCCGGCGAGCCTAACAACAACCATGGTTTGCACAACAAAAAAAGCAGGGGAGGCACATGCCTCCCCTGCTCGGTTATTGTGTAAGGAAAGAGTTATTTATTCCAAACATCGCACCATTTGCCCTGCTGGCGGTTGCTCAACTGCACGCTACCACCGTTGCCACTTTGGTCTATGCCGATGTTTCCATCGGGTGAGGTAG
>JAZQVO010000025.1:0-7917 GCA_045631905.1 Bacteroidaceae bacterium | reverse complement strand
CCGATGGAAACATCGGCATAGACCAAAGTGGCAACGGTGGTAGCGAGCAGTTGAGCAACCGCCAGCAGGGCAAATGGGGCGATGTTTGGAATAAATAACTCTTTCCTTACACAATAACCGAGCAGGGGAGGCACATGCCTCTCCTGCTTTTTTTTGTTGCATAACAGCGCAAGCAAGCTGTAGCGCGTTACTTTGTCACTTTTTTAACAAAAAAATATTTATAATAACGTAATTTGTTAAAAGTGAACGTGTAAAATAGGTTTTTATACCAAAAATTTTGTTAAAAGCGGTTTTTGTAGTAATTTTGCAAATTCTTATAACTAACAATAATAAAAGCGTAAAATATAATATATGAACAAGAGGACTTTGGTTGCGGTTTTAATGGCAACTTTTTTGGGAGGCGTGAGTAGCGTGGTGGCAGAAACCACATTGTCTGGTGGAGTAGAAAAAGTTGTAAAAAATGAGGAGAAGGGCAAGAAAGGTTTTCTTTTCTTCAAGAAGAAGAAAACCAAGGAAAAAGAGGCTCCTTCTGCCTATAAAACCATGACAGGGCGCGACTCCTTGGCAATGTCCGGAGTGATGAACGTCATTCAAAAAGCCGATACGATATATTTGGAGCTTCCCGTGAAGGTGCTGGGCAAGCCCTTCCTTGTGTCGAACAAGTTGCAAAAGGTACCGGTCGAGTTAAATCGCGCAAGCGCAAGCAAGGGTGTGGAGTATTCTCATCAGGTGGTTCGTTTCGAGTGGGACAAGAGCGCAAAGGTGGTGAGAATGTATCAGCAACGTCAAACACCCGAGGTTCCCGAGGATTCTCGTTTGGCACGTTCGGTAGCCGACAACTACATAGATCCTATAATCGCAACGATGAAGGTCGAAGGCATGGCACCCGACTCAACCTCGGTCATCTTTAAGGTAAGCGATTTTTTCAACGGTAAAAAGAATGTACTGAACGATGTGTTCAGCGATATAAACCTGGGTTCGGCCCCTGTAACCGATTTGTCGCGCATAATAAGTGTAAAGGCTTATGATAACAGCGTGGTTGCGCTGTCGGAACTTACAACAACTATTCGCGAGGGTATATCAAAAGTAAATGTAACGGTAGTTGTAAGCTCCTCTATAACCCTCCTGCCCGAGGTGCCTATGGCGCGTCGCTGCGAAGATTGGCGTGTAGGATACTTTGCGACTCATTCAACAATCTACGACGATGTACAACAGCGCGTGGAGCATGCACGTTACATAACACGTTGGCGTTTGGAGCCTGCCGATACTGTTGCATATATGCGTGGCGAGCTCACAGAGCCTGTCAAGCCCATAAAATTTTACATCGGCAATACTGTTCCCGAGCATCTTGTGCCATATATTGTAAAAGGTATACTCGACTGGAACAAAGCGTTTGAAAAGGCCGGTTTCAAGAATGCTATACAGGCTATTGTCCCCGATGACACCTTAGATGTCGAGGGCGACGATATACGTTATTCGGTATTGACCTACGCTGCATCGGAGACTGCCAACGCCATGGGTCCATCGACGGTAGACCCCCGTACGGGAGAGATTATAGAGGCCGATATAATTTGGTGGCACAATGTGCAATCGCTTATAAGCGAGTGGATTATGGTGCAGACAGGTGCTATCGACCCTCGTGCACGCTCGCTTGAATTGCCCATAGATCTCATAGGCGATGCTGTGCGTTTTGTTGCTTGTCACGAGGTGGGCCACTCTCTTGGTTTGCGCCATAATATGATGGCATCGGCCGCCTATTCCACCGATTCGTTGCGTTCGGCCTCGTTTACATCGCGCATGGGTGGAACATCGGCAAGTATAATGGATTATGCCCGTTTTAATTATGTGGCACAGCCTGGCGATGGTGTAAAAGTGATGTCGCCCAACATCGGTCCCTACGACTATATGGCAATAGAGTGGGGCTATCGTTGGTTCCCTGCCGGTACCGACGAGGGTAAGGCTTTGGAGGAACTTTTGGCCAAATATAAAGGCAAAGAGTACCGTTACAGCGAGACGCAACCTCAACGTACGGCGATAGATCCCAGAGCTATGAGCGAGGACTTGGGCGACGACCCTGTTAAGTCGGCACGTTTGGGCATAGAGAACCTTAAACGCATAATACCCAACCTTGTAGAGTGGACACGCAACGGCAAGCCCGGTCAAAATTACGACGAGGCGGCAAGGCTCTATTCGGCTGTGCTTCATCAGTGGAACCTCTATCAATACCACGTGCTTGCAAACATCGGCGGTGTTTACATGGACCGTCCCACGGTCGATTGGGCAGGTAACCCCGAAAAACAGGCCTACACGTTTGTCGAGAAAGAGCGTCAGCGCGAGGCAGTGCAGTTTATGCTTGACGAGGTGCTTTGTTTCCCCGAGTGGCTCTTTGGTTCGGAGTTCTCGACACAGATATTCCCTCTTCGCAACACACCCTTTGGCGCAATAGAGCAGGAGCCTGCAATGTTGTTGAAAAACCAGCAGAATTATATCCTGTGGGATATGCTTGCAAACGACCGCATCGTAAGAATGTATCAAAACGAGTGGTTGAATGGTGATAAAGCGTTTACAGCTGTTGATATGTTGGACATGCTCCACAACTCGATATTTAAAAAGACTATTGCAGGTAAAAAGCTGAATGTGATGGAGCGTTGCTTGCAGAAGAGCTTTGTAGATGCACTCATCACAGCCGCCGCCGAGAGCGAGGGCGTGAAGATAAACAAGAACCTTAACGACGAGAAACAGAGTAGTTCGAGCGCCCCTCGTACAATGTACATGACCATGACACAGATAACTCGAACAAGCGATGCTTTGAGCGTGAAACGTGCCGAACTTATACGCATTATGCGCCTGCTGAAAAACCGCAGAACAAGTGGCGATTTGAGCACACAGATGCACTACGACGATGTTATATTGCGCATTCAAACCGCACTTGGCTTTGAGAAGTAATTTGAAGTGATTTACTAAATATATTAATAATGAAAAGAATTTACATTCTGACACTGATGGTGATGTGCGCCATGGGAACATTTGCCCAAATGCGTGGTATTACCGGTATTGTGATGGACGGTATGTTCAAAGGCAGTACTCTCGTGGGAGCTACTGTAACCGTGAACGAATCGAAAAAAAGTAAAAAATTACAAGGAACGATGACCGATAGCGAGGGAAAATTCTTCCTTTCACTATCGCCCGAGGTCAAGGTGATTACAGTGAGTTATATGGGTTATGAAACACAGAATATCATTCTTAAATCGGGTGTAAATAATTACACGATAACCCTTCAGCCGGTTAATCAGAGCCTCGAGGAGTTTGTGGTGACAGGTTATCAGCAGATAGACCGTCGCAAGCTCACAGCCGCGGTGACAACCGTTAATATATCGGAAGAGAACGTGGGTGCCGTGAAAAATATCGACCAGGCGTTGGCCGGTCAGGTTGCAGGTCTTTCATCTGTAACATCGAGCGGTGCACCCGGTGCTCCTACCAAAATACGTATTCGTGGAACCTCCTCAATTAATGGTGTGCAGGAGCCTTTGTGGGTGCTCGACGGTATCCCCATGGAGGGTAACGAAATTCCTGCCATAGACAACTTGAACGAGATAGACGATATCTATCAAACAAGTATAGCAGGCTTGAACCCCTCGGATATTGAGAATATCACAGTGCTGAAAGATGCGGCCGCTACCGCCATATATGGTGCCAGAGCTGCCAACGGTGTTATCGTCATCACAACCAAAAAGGGAAAAGAGGGCCGTCCCGTGGTAAACTTCTCAACCAAGATGACCTATTCTCCCAAGGCCGACATAGACCGTTTGAACCTCTTGAATGCCGATGAAAAGGTCTCTTTGGAGCTCGATTTGCTGGGTAGCGGTTACGACTATCGTTCTCACAAAGGCGGTGTAGCCAACATTCTCGACGAGTTAGGCGAGTATGATGCCTATCGTAATGGTGGTTGGGAGGCTCTTTCGCCCGATGCGCAACAGCGTATTAATCGTTTGCGCAAAATTAATACCGACTGGAACGATATACTCTTCCGCGATGTTTTCAACCAAGAGTATAACATAAGCTTCAGCGGTGGTTCCGACAGAGCACACTACTATGCTTCGGTAGGTTACTATAACGAGCAGGGTACTGTTACAGGTGTCGAGAACAACCGTTATAACATAACCTTGAAGACCGACTACAAGGTAAACAAAAGACTCACCGTGGGTGCTTCGGTTTTTGCCAACCAGCGTCGTCAGGAGAGCTACATGACCGATGCAGGTGGCTTTACCAACCCTGTCTACTATTCTCGCATGGCCAACCCTTACTTCGAGCCCTACGATGCAAACGGTAATTACAATTACGACAAGAATGTGCAGGGACGCGAGAGTGAGGTGCCCGACTTTAATATCTTTGAGGAGCGTACCAACACCTCAAAAGAGCGTGTAGACCGTTCTGTGATGGCTCTGTTCGATGGAGCACTCCAAATAACCGACGATTTGAAGCTGACCTCGCAGTTTGGCTTGCAACACGACAACTACACTTTGGAGCGTTATGCAGGGCACAACAGCTACGCAATGCGTAAGGCGAAGGAGTATGCCACATATATGATAGACGGCGAGATGAAGTCAATCTTCCCCGACGGTGGTATGAAGAAGTATACCGAGGGGCACACCAGTCAGTGGACATGGAAGGCTATGCTCGATTGGAGCAGACGTTTCAACTATATTCACGATGTTGAGATGATGGCAGGTACCGAGATTCGTCACACCGAGACAGGTATTAAAACATCTACCGCTTATGGTTACGATAACCGCACACTCACCACACAGCCTGTGATATTCCCCAGCGAGAGCATAGCACAGCGTTACCCTCTATACGAGGAGAATTTTACCGAGAATGCCTATGCCTCATGGTTTGCAACAGGTTCTTACACGCTCCTTTATCGCTATACTTTGGGCGGTAGTATCCGTTTCGATGGTAGCGATGTGTTTGGTGTTGCAAAGAAATATCGTTATTTGCCTTTGTATTCGGTGAGCGGTATGTGGCGTGCCAAGGAGGAGCAGTTCCTTCGCAATGTAAGGTGGGTTGATGAACTATCTTTGCGTGCTTCGTATGGCTTGCAAGGTAATATCGACAAGAATACTTCACCCTATCTCATAGGTACATTCGACAAGACCACAATACTCCCGGGCAACATCGAAGACATTATTGCCGCCGAGAATGCGCCCAACCCCAACTTAAAGTGGGAAAAGACAAAGAATGTGAACGTGGGGCTTAATGTGGCGTTGTTCAAAAACCGTGTACTTTTGAACGTCGATTATTATTTCCGTCGCAGTACCGACCTTATCAGCTCGCGCCAGTTGCCCTTGGAGACCGGTTTCTCGAGCACAACCATCAACTGGGCCTCTATGGAGAACAAAGGTTGGGAGGTTATGTTGAGCACGGTTAATATAAAAACCAAAGATTTTAAATGGACAAGCACCTTGAATCTTGGTTTCAACAGCAACAAGATACTTAACGAGTCGGTAGCCGAAAACTCAACCTATCCCGGTCGCGAAGGTTACCCCGTGGGTGCAATCTTTGCCTACAAGACAGCCGGTCTCGACAGCGAGGGTTATCCCCTCTTCCTTGCCAAAGACGGCACCAAGCAGACTGCCGCCGAGTTCTTTGCTCTCAACCGTTTTGGAGCCAGCACCCTCACAGCCGAGGAGCAACGTAATCTTTACACATATATCGGTAGCTCGGAGCCTGAGTGCTCGGGAGGTTTCAACAACACCATCGAGTGGAAAAACTGGCAGTTGAATGTGAATTTTGTATTTAACCTTGGTATGAAGGTGCGTGTACAGCCCTCTTACTCTCCCACATATTTCGACAGAGGCCTGAACACCAACAAGGATATTTTGAACCGTTGGACACCCGAGAATACAAACGGCAAGCTCCCCGGCTTAATGGTAAAAAGCACCGAGCGTGCAAACGAGTATACTCACTTTGCCGAATATAACACATACAGCATGCTCGATATGTGGGTGCGCGACCAGAACTACTGCCGTTTGCAGAGCCTGCGTCTGGGATACCGCATACCTAAAAAGGTTCTTGAGCCTATGGGTATAACCTCGGCATCTTTGTCGTTCGAAGGTCGAAACTTGTTTGTCATAGCAAGCAACTATGATAATTATCTCGACCCCGAAACCATGGGTAACCCCTATGCACAACCTATATCACAGAGTTTTATCTTCGGGCTTAATGTGAATTTCTAAATCTTGTAAGCGGTGCGAACCGCTTACAATAGAAATAACCTCATAACATAATAAACTATGAAAATAAAGACTATTCTGCTTTCTATCATCGCTGTCTTCACAATGACATCGTGCGACGATTTTCTCGATATAACCCCCACAGGAAAGGTTATAGCCAAGACCGGAGAAGAGTACCGAGCTTTACTCTCGTATGAGTACAAGAATTTCAATAAAGACAGATATATGACCACTTTGCGTACCGATGAAATTATGATGGACGCAAAAAAGTCGTCGAGCACCGACATAGATGCCTATCTCGACTTGTGGCGTTGGAAAGACGAGAACCCGGCTCCCACCACAAGTTTTTTCTCGTGGCGTAACTATTATCACACAATATACATAGCCAATTATATCATAGAGCATCAGTCCGAAATTACCGAGGCAACAGCCGAGGAGATTGACCAGCTGGTAGGCGAGGCCTATATGTTGAGAGCTTATAATCACTTTCTTTTGGTAAACCTTTATGCCGAGCCATATACTCACTGCAACCCTGCCGAGACACGCGGTGTGCCTGTGCAGTTGGTGGCCGATGTAAATGCCGTACCACGTAGCAGTAGTGTAGAAAAGGTTTACGAGAGCGTGTTGAGCGATATTGAAGAGGCCGAAAATTACTTGAACGTCGAGCAGTGGGAAGAGGGTAAGAACTACCGTTTCAACAAGGTGTCGGCACAGGCCCTCCGTGCTCGCGTATACCTCTACATGGGTAATTGGGAGGAGGCTTTGAAAGCGGCAAAAGCGGTGCTCGAAACTCACAACACCTTGGAGGATCTTGCCGGCGGTAGCAAGGTTCTGCCCAACAACTACAAGTCGGTAGAGAGCATCGTTTCGTTGGAGCGTTTCAGCAGTAACCTCTATACAGCCATAAACATGCCTTCGTACCAGTTTATAAATATGTATCGTTCGGGCGACCAACGTCGTACAAAATATTACAAACGCGCCACAACAACCTCCTATACCTTGTTGAAAGGAGGCAACGACGAGTCTGTTTCAACTTTCCGCGTGGCCGAGATGTATCTCACCGCCGCCGAGGCTTCGGCACGTTTGAACGAGCTTACATCGGCTATCGGTTACCTTACACCACTCATGGAGAAACGTCTGAACCAGTCGGCCTACACAACAACCCTCAATCTTGTGAATGCGATGACACAAGAGGAACTTGTTGATGAGATTCTCGACGAACGTGCGCGTGAGCTGGCTTTTGAGGGACACCGCTGGTACGACCTGCGCCGTACAACACAGCCTGCTCTCACACGCACCTACGATGGCGAGACCTTCACTCTCTTGCCAGAAAACTACACAATGCGTTTCCCCACAGACGCTGTCGAGGCTAACCCCGAGATAGAACTATGGGAAAAGTAACAGCCTGTTTTTTTGAATGAAGCTTTAATTTACTAATAACTTAAAAAAGAAAATTTATGAAGAAATTTTTACTCACATTGACAGCATGCGTTGTCGCTTTGACATCGTTTGCACAGGTGTTCGAGGCTGATTGGACAGCCTCTTTCGAGCCTGTATCGGCCTCTTCTGAGCTTAAAGGCGTGCACACCGCCGCGTCAGTCGATGGTTCGGTTTATGTATCGGGCACATACGACAAGGCCTTCTCGTTCGGTGCTACCGAGGTAGCCGACCCCGAGGGTTTGAC